>NZ_JABURL010000003.1 GCF_014762705.1 Cyclobacterium sp.
GGAATATTCGGAAAAGTTTGAATCTCCAATATTTCGTAGCACTGATAAACAATAAGTGGGATTTTCGCCCAAAAGTACCGCTATGTAAACCGGTTTTGGAGATGCGAAGACCATTTTAGCTGGAAAGACTGCTGCTGCCATTAGCTTCCTTAGGTTATGACCGAGTGCCATCAGCATAAATTCCATTGTTACCTTTTCTAATCCATTGAAAGTGAATCGGTTAAACTTATTGTTGCTTTTCAGCTGGCCGAACACGGCTTCAGGTTCTATCGGGCGATTGCTGCGGTGGATAAGTCCCTTTTCGCTGGTCAGTAGCTCCCTTGCCTTCGCCTTCAGCCCGTTGAGGCGGTGGTTTACTTCAATTTTCCGATTTCCCTGCCCCTGGTGGCACATCCCCCGGAGTGGGCAGCCTTCACACTGCCGTGCCTGATAGTATGTGATCCGGGATTCATACCCGTTTGCCGAAACCCTTTTGCCGGTCCCCGTCTTTTCCATCCTTTGGCCCATCGGGCATACATAAAAATCCTCCTCCGCATTGTAAAACAGGTTCTGGGCAAGAAAGGGGTTTTCTTTTGTTTTCCTTTTCTGCTCCTTGTGGAAGTAATTGTACTTTACGTAAGGTGTAACTCCCTTTTTATCAAGCATTTCGTAGTTTTCCTCACTGCCATATCCAGCATCGGCCACCACTTCGGTACTCTGTCTGTCGAAGGCGTTTTCGAACCCCTCCAGATGGGTTTTCAGCGTAGTGGTGTCCCCAGGTGTCTGGTGGATGGAAACATGTGTGATGAACTGGTTTTCCGTGGATATCTGCGCATTGTAGGCGGGCTTTAGCTGCCCGTTCTTCATGTGGTCGTCCTTCATCCGCATAAAGGTGGCATCTCGGTCGGTCTTGCTATAAGAGTTCCTCCGGCCCATCGTCTTGAGGTCATGCTCATATTTTTCCAGTTTGGGGAGATGCTCTTTCTGGAGCTTCCGCAGTTCCTTTTCCTGTTTTTTGGTAGGTTCTTTCAGCTTTTTGTTCAGCTCGGCTAGTTTTTCCCGCAGTTCATCAGAATTGATCTTCCTGGGAAGCTCCTCTTTGTTGATTTCCTGATTATCAGACTGAATGCTGCTTTCGATGTCCGAAAGAACTGTGCCGATCTTGGCTTCCAGGTTTTCCTTGTACTTCTCTACCGAACCCTTCCAGACGAAGGTATACCGGTTGGATCTTGCCTCGATCTTAGTGCCATCGATGTACTGCACATCAAGGCTCACATAGCCCATCCCGACAAGCATTTTCACCACTTCGGCGAATAGCCTTTGGATGTGGTCCTTCAATATTTTTCCCCTGAAGTCGTTGATGGTCCTGAAGTCGGGCGTGGAATTGCCCGCTATATACATAAAATGGATATTTTCAGTAAGTGCCTTAGCGATCTTGCGGCAAGAATATACATTAGACAAGTAGCTGTAAAAAAGCACTTTGATCATCATTCTGGGATGGTAGGCGGAGGTGCCGCCTCCTTTGTACATCTTTATTATTTCGCTGATATCCAGCGAGTCCACAACCGAATCTACAAGGCGTACGGGATGGTTGTCGGCAATTCTGTCAAAAATGTTGACCGGGAAGAGTTCAGGACTCTTGCCGGTTTGGTTTTTAAAAACTAACTTGGCCATAGTTGCTTTTTTGTACAACTCCAAAATACCATTTTTGGAGAAAAAAAACAACTAAATTAGAGGCTGCCCGACTTTTCGGACAGCCTC
>NZ_JABURL010000051.1 GCF_014762705.1 Cyclobacterium sp.
AATCATCATTAAACACACAGGGCAATGATTATTTTAATCGTCAAAGATTCCATAGACTGCCCCGACTAATCGAGGTGGCCTATTAAGAACAAATTATAAACACATGAAAAGAATAATGATGATCCCGATGATGATCCTACTTGCCTGCATGAATACCTGGGCACAGGATACCATTCCCCTTTCCTTCGGGGAGGCAGTGGCCATCGGATTGGAGCAGCAGATAGATTTGAAAGTATTGGAAAACCAACAGCAGGTGCTCCGCATGAATAGCCTGAACGCCCGCTTGAGGCAGCTGCCATCGCTCAATATCAATAACAGCATAGGCAGGCAGGTAGGCCAGCAATTTCAGCAGGTGGAAGGCGAGCTGATCGTAACCAACCAAATCAATAACAGGATATCTTCCGGGCTCAATTCCCAGGTGCCGGTATTCTCCGGCTTTCAACGGGTTAATGAATCCAGGGCATCCAGGTATTTTGAGGAGGCGGGGGAATTTGCCCTGGGAAGGGCTCAGGAAGAGGTCAAATTTACCATTGCGCAACAATACCTGCAGGTATTACTGGATGAACAGTTGTATACAATTGCCAAACAAAATCTCCAAAACCAAAAAAAGCAGTTGGAACAAATTGAAGGTTTTGTGGAAGCCGGTCTCCGCACCCTCTCGGACCAGTACAACCAACAATCGGAAGTAGCCAGATTGGAGACAGTTGCTTTAAATGCGAGGATTCAATGGGAAACAGATTTGTGGACCCTGGCCGAAACCCTGCAACTGGGGCCCAATGTTTTACCCAGACTTCAGGCTGTTGATTTGAAGCAAATCAGGAATGAATGGTTGGGCATGGATTTGCCTGCGCTTTATGAGCAGGCTTTACAGCAGAGGAAGGATTTCAGGGAACAGCAGTTGCTGGAGCAGGGAAACCAAAGGCTGTTGGTAGCGGCAAAAGGCTCCAGGTATCCGCAGTTGTTTGCATTTTTCAATTACAATACCTTTTTCACCTCTCTGGATGAAAGGACCATCAGGGATCAGCTGTTGACCGTGTACCCCCAGCGGATTTTTGGCTTGAACCTGAGCATCCCCATTTTCAATAATTTCGACAACAAGGCGGCCATTATCCGAGCCAGGGCGAATATGATGAACCAGAAACTTGAAAGTAAAGCCTTGGAAAGGAAAATTTCCCAGGAAGTAAAGTTGGCCCTTGAAAATTATAAAGGTGCCTTACAAAGGCAGGCATCCACTGCATTGCAACTCAAAGCAGCAGCACAGGCCAGGGAGGCCATTTCGGAAAGGTTCCGCTTAGGGATAAGCAATTTTGTGGACCTGGCCCAGGCCAATCAGCAATGGGTCACTGCCCAATCGGATCATGCACAGGCCCAATATACCCTGTATTTCCAGGAAGTCATATTGAATTATGCCATGGGAAGTATTCCCTAATCCCTTAAAAATCTAATCCTGGGTATTTCTGAGTTTCAACCAGAGGGCAAGACCGGCAATGGTAACTACACCACTTAATACAATTGCCAGGTTGATATCTCTTTGTGTTTTTTGTGCTTTTTTTAGGTAGGTGGAGCCGATCCCTTTTGAGGCGATGAATGCTTCAATTTTATCAAGACGGTCTTCCAGTTCTTCTTTTGCTTTTTTAGTTATATCCATAATAATTTGGTTTTTATGTAGTTATTTAACCTGAAAACTGATTTGAGGTAAAAATAGTTCTTAAACTTGTCTCTATTAACTTTTTAAAAAAACAGGAAGCAAAGTTTGAAAGGGTACGTGGACGACCTTTCGATCCTATTCCCATTTCCCGATGGATTAATGCCGCCGCTCCGATTCAGATCGCTTTTTAGGCTGAGCCTGCCGAAGCCCGCTGTGCTCGCGATGACGGTAGGTGTACCGATGACGTATTATATAATATGTTGAATTTTCAATAGATATAAATAAATACCGTCATCCCGATCTCTGCGTTTTGTAAAATGTTAATTCTCGGAATGACCGTTTTTTAACGAAATTCAGTCGAACTTAGATTCTATCAATTTTCCATACGAACCCTAACCTGATCCGAAAAACAAGGTAAATGTAGTCCTTACACCGGGAACGGAAGCTACCTCCAGATTTCCCTGGTGCAGGTTCATGATCTGCCGGGAGATGGCCAGTCCAATGCCGCTTCCCGTTTTTTTGGTGGTATAGAAGGGTACAAATATCCGTTCCAGGGCTTCCGGAACGATACCCTCCCCATGGTCGGTAACCTGAATATAAGGATGGCCATGGGGGTCGGAGGCAGCATTTAACAGGATCATACGGATGTTGGCCTTTTCCATGGCCTCCCTTGCATTTTTGATCAGGTTGATCAGGATCATTTGTATCATTTCCCTGTCAGCGATGATTTCCAGGCCTGTTGGTTGAATACTGGTTTCCAGGCTAATTCCCGATTGGGGTAATTCTTCCTTCATTAATGTACAAATGTTTTCAAACATATCTTTCACCCTTACCCGCCTGATTTTTGGAGGGGGAATGTTGGTGTAATCCCGATATGCATTCACAAAGTCCACCAGGCCTGTACTCCGTTTTGAAATGGTTTCCAAACCTTCTGAAAGATCCAGGTAACTGTCTTTATTGATCATTAAGCCGCTGGCAACTTCCTCCAGGTCCTCTTCTAAAATGGTACCCAAAGAATTGGCCAGGCTGGCAATGGGGGTCATGCTGTTCATGATCTCATGGCGCAGCACTTTGGTCAGATTTTGCCAGGCCTTTAACTCATTTTTCTGTAGTTCTGATTTGATATTTTGAAAGGAAAGCAAAGTCCAGCTTTTTCCTTCCATTTTGAATGCAGCGGATTGGACGTTTAAATGCAGGTCGGCATTGATTTTAATGGAAAATGAACCCCCCGGGTGGAGGTCAAGGACCATTTTCAGCAATTCTTTGGAAAGCTTGCCCAAATCATGGATGTCTTTAAACTGGGGAATCTGAAGGAGCTGTTTGGCAGCCCCGTTGATCACGCCTATTTGTCCCCGGCTTTCAAAGGAAAGGATGCCTGTGTTGATGTGCTGGATCATGATCTGAAGGAACAGCATCTGTTCTTCTTTTTCCGCCCTGGTTTTTTTGAAGGCATTGATCACTTCATTGAAGGAGAGGTTCATTTCCTTAAATGATTTTCCCAGCTTGCTGTCTTTGGTAAAGGTGGATGAAAAATCTGAATAGCGGATAGAATCCAGAAAGCGAGTGATTTTTCTGTTGGTGGTATTGCTAAAAGTAATCAGGTTGAAGGTTTGAAATACAAGGATCAGGGAAAAGATAAAACCCTGCAGCAGGCTATTTTCCTTCATATAGAAATACATGCCCAAATGCACCATCAGAATGATCAACAGCACCCTGATCGTGATCCCAAAAGCAAATGACCTAAAGCCCATAACGTTCCAGTCTTCGGTATAAGGATGATCTGGTGAGGCCAAGTTCCTCTGCTGCCCGGGTGATGTGTCCATTGTGCTTTTGCAGTGCTTTGCGGATCAGGATTTTTTCCACATCCTCGATATTGAAGTGATCCAGGTTGATGGTTTCTTCCTGATTTTCCGGCCCGGAAGGCTTTTGCATGAACAGGTCTTCCGGCTGAAGCACACTTCGGTCGCACATGATGACCGCACGTTCTATACTGTGCTGCAATTCCCGGATATTTCCCGGCCAGGAATATTTTTGCATTCTTTTGATCAGGCTTTCCCCGGCTTTGCGGATGTCCTTATTGTACTTTTTGGAATAAATGGCTATAAAATGATTGGCCAGTGGCATGATGTCCTCAACCCTTTCCCTCAAGGGGGGGAGGGTGATTTCGATGGTATTGATCCGGTACAGGAGGTCTTGCCGGAAACTGTTGTCGTAAACCATGTTGTGGATGGCCATATTGGTAGCGGAAATAAGCCGGATGTTTATGGGAACGGATTTATTGGTGCCCACCCGGGTTACCTCCCGGTTTTGCAGGGTGGCCAGTAACTTGGCCTGGAGCGGAAGGGGCAGATTGCCAATTTCATCCAGGAAAAGAGTACCTTTGTGTGCCTGTTCAAATCTCCCGGCCCGATCTTCCCGGGCATCCGTAAATGAGCCCTTTTTATGGCCAAACAGTTCACTCTCAAACAAGGTGCTGGTGATAGATCCCAAATCCACACCTACAAACGCCTCTCTGTGCCGTTTGGAGTTCCGGTGAATAGCCCGGGCCACCAACTCCTTGCCCGTACCATTTTCTCCCAGTATCAGCACATTGGCATCCGTGCCTGCTACCCGCTCTATGGTTTCAAATACTTTCATCATGGCCGGACTCTGCCCGATGATGTCCTTGAATTTATGGTCCATGTCCTGGAAAAATTGCTGCTGTTGGTCCTTCAGTTGGGTGATTTCCAATTTGGACTGCCTGAGTTGCAGGGCAGCGTGAAGGGTGGCCAGTAATTTTTCGTTTTCCCAGGGTTTAAGCACAAAATCTGTGGCCCCCTCTTTAATGGCCTTTACGGCGGTATTCACGTCACCATAAGCGGTGATCAGCACCACTACGGCCGAGGAGTCCAGCTCAAGTATCCGGTCCAGCCAATAAAACCCCTCCTGCCCGCTGCTGACATCCCTGGTGAAATTCATGTCCAATAATATAACGTCGTACTGTTCGTTTGACATCATGATCGGCAATAAGCCGGGGTTGGTTTCCGTATCCACCTGGCCAAAATGCCTTTTTAAATAAATTTTTGCTGCTTTCAGCAGGTCTTCATTGTCATCAATGATCAGGATTTTACCGGCTTTTTGCGCTTTCATAAATATAGACTTGGATTTCTTACTGTTATTCAGGAAAGGCCAAAACCTGTACCGAATTGATACAGTCGGACAAACTTTTCCCATAAACGGGCATTAGGGGGAATTTAAGTATATTTTTTGAATCCTGCTTATTTTTTCCTGCAGCTAGCGCATGTCCTCTCTTATACAATTTTGGTCGCTGGCGGACAAATTTGTTCGAAAAAAATGAGCTTTGGTTGCCAAAATGGCTTTCAGTGCAAATAGGAAAGGGTTTTATAGATGGCATGTTAATTGGCAAATAGTAGAGGAATTAAAATGATGCTCCAAGAGATGGACAGAAAGCTTGAAAAAAAAACCTGGACCCCAAAATTGATTGGTATGTTACTCGCAGGAACCCTGGTGGTGGCCTTTGTGCTGTACCAATTGGTTTTTGCAGATGCCCGGTCCAGTATGAATGTGAATAGGGAACGTATTACCATTGCCACCGTCAAAACAGGAGAATTCACTGATTATATCCCCGTGAGCGGAACCATAGAGCCGGGGGAAGTTTTCTATCTAGATGCCATTGAGCGGGGAAACATACAGGAGATCATCCGGGAATCAGGCTCCATGGTGGAAAAGGGGGATACCATATTGATGCTGACCAATTCCAACCTTCAACTGGAGGTGATGCAACGGGAGACAGATCTTTATTTTCAAATCAATAACCTCAGACAAACCCGGCTGCTTCTGGATCAAAATGACCTCAGCCAACAGGCTCAACTCGCCGAAATCGATTATCAGATCAACCTGCTTAAACCACAATATGAAAGGTTCCGGGAATTGCACGACAAAAAACTGATTTCTGACCGGGAGCTGGAAGAGGTGAAAGAAGAATACGAATACAACTTGAAAAGGCAAAGGCTGACCTACGAATCTTACCGAAACGACTCCATTGCCCGTTCCATTCAAAAAAGGCAGTTGCGGGAATCGGAGGCAAGAATGAATCAGTCCCTTAACGGGGTGGGGCATATTTTGGATAACCTCCTGGTTAGAGCTCCCATCACCGGTCAATTGACCACAGAACAGATTGAAGTGGGGCAGTCCATCAATGCAGGAGAGCGCTATGGACAAATCGATGTTATTGATAAATTTAAGGCCCGGGTGCCCATAGATGAATTGTATTTGCCCAGGATTAGTACCGGTTTGAAAGGCACCTTTAGTTTCTCAGATGAAACCTTTGAGATGGAAATTTCTAAAATCTATCCCAATGTGACCGGAGGGAGATTTGAGGTGGACATGGTCTTTACCGGCAATGCTCCCACCGGAATTCGCCGGGGTCAGACGGTCAGGATAAGGCTGGAACTTGGTGAAAGTGAACAGGCCACCTTATTGCCCACGGGTGGGTTTTATAAGGATACAGGGGGGAATTGGGTATTTGTGGTGGATGAAGAAAGTGAAAATGCGGAAAAAAGAGACATCCGACTGGGCCGGAAAAACCCGGAATATTATGAAGTGATCGAAGGTTTACAGCCCGGAGAAAAAGTGATCGTCAGCGGATACGAAAACTTCGGTAAAAATGAAGTGCTGAACCTTAATCGATAGCACCATACAAAAGTAAAATGGGTAGCAATCCAATTCACAGCCAATACAGCTATTTCCCTAATTATAGGTTTAATTCATAAATTAATAACATGCAAAACATCATCAAAACCAATCATTTAAAAAAGCGGTATACCACTGAAGAAGTAGAAACCACCGCTCTGGACGATATTCATATCGAAATTAAAAAAGGGGAGTTTGTGGCCATTATGGGTCCTTCAGGATGTGGCAAATCTACCCTCCTGAACATCATTGGTCTGCTGGACAATCCCGATGAGGGCGAATACCATTTTCTGGAAAAGGAGGTGGCCAAATATTCGGAAAGACAACGGTCACAACTTAGAAAGGGAAATATCGGATTTGTTTTTCAGAGTTTTAACCTGATAGACGAACTCACCTGCTTTGAAAATGTGGAATTGCCCCTGCTGTACCTTAAAATTCCTTCCGACGAAAGGAAAAAGAAGGTGGAGGAGGTGTTGACAAGGATGAATATCATGCACAGGAAAAACCATTTTCCCCAACAGCTATCCGGAGGCCAGCAGCAAAGGGTGGCCATCGCCCGTGCCATAGTGGCCAAGCCGGCAGTAATCCTGGCCGATGAGCCTACAGGTAACCTGGACTCGGCCAATGGGGAGGAAGTCATGCGGCTTTTGGAGGAATTGAACAATGAGGGAACCACCATCGTGATGGTCACCCATTCCCCGCATGATGCCAATTATGCCCACCGGATCATCAATTTATTTGATGGTAAAGTGGTGACTGAAAATATCCGGGAACAATTTCATATCTAGTTTACCTCATCCAGAAGACCATGTTCAAAAACCATTTGAAAATCGCGACAAGGGGTTTTGCCAGGTACAAACTCACCTTTTCCATTGCATACCTAACGGTAACCTTTCAGGCACTGCATGCTGCCAGAATAAAAGTGGTCGATACTTTAAAAACAGAATAAAAAGTACCAAAGAGGACTTCACAGTAACCTCTTTGATATTTTGGGTTCATTAGGAGTTAACTTCAAAGGAGACTTTGGCATTCACGCCATAAGAGACAATTTGGTTATTTTCGACATTGGCATTAAAATGTTTGACATAAATAGACTTGATGTTTTTTACCGACTTGGAGGCTTCCTTAAGCGCATTCTGAACAGCATCATCAAAACTTTTGTCAGAGCTGGCGATTACCTCTATTATTTTAACAATTCCCATAGCATTACAGATTTTTATAGTAAGTATCGAAAACCAATCTGGCTTTCCTTCTTTATAACTAACAACAAAGATTATGCCCTAACTCGTTTATTTTTAGCGGATTGAGTTTATGAGTCTAAGTTTTGTTGACAGACTTTTCACGGAATGGGGTTAAAAGAGATCAATCTCTGTTCGTAACCGGACATTCAGTGTAGTGATCCGAACAGAGGAATCTTTAAACCTTGTTTAGGCGGCCCCTATCAGCGTTTTTAGATTGGCACCTTTTTGGTAAAATGATCACTGTTCCACAAAAAAATGAAGCACCATGAAAATAGGTAACCTACCATTATTGACCTTCTTTCTCGCCCTTGTCAGTTTTCCTGTAATGAGCCAAAACGTAACAACCAGAAGCCTGGATCCTTTCACCAGGCTTTCTACAGGCGGCAGTTGGGAAGTTATTATCCAGAAAGGGGATCGGCCCGAGGTAAGGCTGGAATCCAGTAACCTGGATCTTGAAAAAGTGATCACCGAGGTGGAAGACCAAACCCTGAGGGTTTATCTGGAAAAAGGGAATTATAGAAACATGAACCTCAAGGTATACATTACATTCACTGAACTGGAAGCCATTAGAAACAGCGGGTCAGGAGATTTTAAAAGTCTATCTGCTATTGTGGCTACTGATCTGGATATCCACGTGTCGGGATCTGGTGATGCCAGTTTCAGTAATCTTCAAGCCCGAAACCTGAATGTAACTCTGAGTGGGTCTGGTGACATGGAAGTTCATGAGGGGGAGGTAGATGGAATAGAAATAAGGCAATCAGGTTCCGGTGACTTTGAAGGCTTGGACTTGTTGGCGCAGGAAGCTTCAATTCGAACATCAGGATCTGGTGATACGGCAATAGGAGTTAGTCAGACTATATCTGTCAGGGGCTCTGGTTCAGGGGATGTCTACTACAGGGGAAACCCGGAACGGAGTGATGTCAGGTTTTCAGGTTCCGGGCGCCTGACCAAAAGATAATGATTCAATGAAAAAAAACATATTTTATTTAGCGAATGGTATTTCAGTGATTTTTATTTCCTATGAAGTTGTAGGATTGGAATTTGTATGGCTGTTTTTGTGCTTTGTCGCAGTCTTGTTTTTATTTTTTGTTTGGATAATCTCTTACTTCAGAAAAGTCAAGGGTATTTGGATTCAAATACCATTACGGTTAATTGGCATTTGTATTATTGGAGTGCTTGCATCATTATTCAGGCCCTATGAAGATTCGGCCCATTCTTTGGGCACTGAAAGGGAGCAATTGGAAAATGCCTATGTTACGGACCAGGCGGATAGAAAATATTTGAAATCCTATATCCCCTTTTTAAGTGGATTGAAAGACAGGGATCAATCAAGGCTTAACCAGGTTAAAAGTATTTATGAACGGAATAAAAATCTGGACCCAATTGAAAAATTCTATGCTGCTTTTATCTTCCACCATAGCGCTGATAGCAAAGATTATAAAATAGCTTCAAAATTGGCTTCAGAAGCGGCAAAAGCCCGACACCTACAGAATCATTATCTGGTCCATTGGCTGAAAAAGGCAGCCTATGACCGGTGGATGGTATCGATGGGAAAACCAGAAAAGTACAATACCCAAAATAAATTCAGTATCGAAATCGATTGATCATTTGCCTTGGTCATTGTTGTTGAGATAGTATTTCATTGGTCGCGACAGGCAAGGCAGGAAAATCAACCGAGGCTAATAATATCCCATACCATTCATTTCAGACCACTTCTCCTATTCACTACGCAAAGATTTCACTGGATTCGCTAAAGCAGCCTTAATGGCCTCCTTGCCAACGGCCAACCAGGCTACCAGTAAAACCAATCCTCCTGCAGCCAAATAGGTCCAGATGGAAATATCTATCCGGTAAGCAAAGCCTTCCAACCATTGGTTCATCAGCCACCAGGAAATTGGGAAGGCAATGAAGGCTGACAAAAGCACCAACTTTATATACTCCCTGGAAAGCATGCTCACAATGGTGGATACATCCGCACCAAGAACCTTTCGGATTCCGATTTCCTTATTGCGTTGTTTTGCGGTAAACATAGCCAGCCCAAATAAGCCCAAACAGGCAACAAAAATGATCAAGCCTGAAAATACCATCAGGATGTATCCCATCCTTCGTTCTGCCTGATAGGTTTGGTAATACCTTTCGTCCAAAAATGAGTACGCAAAGGGCTCCTCTGCAGCGAGTGTATTCCATTTCAATTTGATATCCTCCAGTAAGTTTCCTGGCTCATCGGTGTTGATCCTGGCGATGACAGCTCCATGACGGTTACCTTTCACCATTACCAATGGAAAGATGCGTTCATGCAGGGACCTGAAATGGAAATCTTTCACGATGCCAATGACCTGGTAATTTGTTTGGTTTCCCTCATTGTCATGGTGGGAAAGGGTCTTGCCCAGTGCATCTTCCTCCCAATTCAATGCCCGGGCCGCAGTCTCATTCAGAATAATGGAGGTTTGTTCGGAGCCAAATGCGTCCGAAAAATTTCTACCAGCTTCCAATTCCATGCCCAGGGTGGGTATGTAATCGGCATCTACATCATACCTCAAGGTTTTCACTTGCCTGCGGACGTCGCCATCCGGATACAAAAAGAAATTATTATTGAAGGATGGCCCTGAAGGCAGATATCCTGAAATACTTACGTTGGCGACTCTTGAGTCCTGAAGCAGCTGTTGCCGGAATGCTTCAGTATTGTTTCCCAGGTACCGGGCATCTGGAAAAATCAAAACCTGATCTTTGTTGTAACCCAGGTTTTTATTTTGGATAAATTCCAGTTGGTTGTAAACCACGATTGTGCCCATAATCAGTATTACAGACACGGCGAACTGGAATGTGACCAATCCGCTGCGCAAACTAAAGGATCGTTTGCCCATTCTGCCTGAGCCTGGGAAAAAGGACCCTTTCAGTACGGAAACAGGCTTGAAAGTAGAAAGGAAAAAAGCCGGATATATGCCGGCAAGTATCCCTACCATCAGTCCAAATAAAAGCAGGGCGGGTACAGTCCATAAGTTGGAAAAATACTGAATGTCTATGTCTTTTCCTGCAAGGTTATTAAATACGGGCAGCGATAATTTTACCAATGTCATGGCAATTAACAGTGCAAAAAGGCTCAATAGGGTGTATTCGGCCAGAAATTGCCCAACAAGTTGCTGCTTTTCTGACCCAAGTATTTTTCGAACACCCACTTCCCGGGCCCTTTTGCCGGCACTTGCTGTGGAAAGGTTGATGAAATTGATGCTGGCAATCAGGATCATAAAAAGGGCAATGGCCCCGGAAATGTAGATATACCTGATGTCCCCACCCGGTCCCAGTTCGCCCATCAAGTCAGAATGCAAATGAATGGAAGTGAGTGGCTGCAGGAACATGCCTATATTGTTTCCATCTTCCTTGAATTGATTGTAACTGATTCCCATGGCTTCTTCCAACTGTGGGCCCATGTATTTTTCGGCTACATGGGGAAGTTTAGCTTCCAGGTGTTTGTAATCATAGCCGGGTTGAAGCAATAGATAGGTATAAAATTCTGAAACCATCCAGGATGGGTTTTTGGCTGGCGGGAAGGTCGCCATCGAAGCCAAAAGGTCAAAATGAAAATGGGAGTTGGCCGGCATATCTGCCATGACTGCCGTAACGGTGAACAGGGCCCCGTCATCCCCGATCAACAGCTCTTTTCCAATTGGGTTCTCCCCCTTAAAATAGGTTTGTGCAGTAGATGCAGAAATGACAATGGTGTGGGGTTCTTTTAAAGCCTGAGCCGGATTCCCCTGGATCAATGGAAAGGTAAATACCTGGAAAAAATTGGCATCTGCAAAGGCAGCTGGTCTGTTTCGGAAAGCGCTGTTTCCGTAAATAACTTTTGGATTTCCCATTTTACGGATACGGGTAGCCTGCTCCACCTCAGGATAATCTGCCTTCAGGGCAGCTGCTACCGGGGGCATGACATGAGCTTCATTCATTGTTCCCCCCTGTACGGATCCACGAAAGACTACCCGAACAATGCGGTCTGCCTTGTCATGGAAACTGTCATACCCCAACTCGCTGATTATTGAAAGTAGGATCAGCAGGCAGGAGGCCATCCCAATGGCCAGCCCCAATATATTGATCGCAGTGAAAGTTTTGTCCCGAAGCAGATTTCTTAGCGCAATTTTAATGTAGTTTTTTATCATCGTCAACAGCTAATGATTTTCTTTCAACTCAAGTTTAGCCTCCCTTATCTCTTTACCAACTTAACAATAGGCAGCTCATTCATGATTAACCGACAACTTTTGTTAAGATCTGCTACTGCCTTAGCGAGGCTTGCAATTTATCATATCTACTTCCATACCAGTAAAAAACATCTCCAAACAGCTGTTAAGGGCTGAAGTGGCTTTTTTGTGCTTTTTTATCGTACATTGTTGTTCGCTGGCGGGCAAAAGATTCCTTGCCCCCGTGGTGCATTTGCCCAAAAGCCTAAGGTTCGTTTCCTTCATGAGAATAGCCGTTAATTTCTTTTCCAACTTACAAATAATGGATTTTCAGAGATTAATCCGTTAGTTGTTAGACGTTTTATACTATTCTCTAAATGGAATATTTTACAACCAAAAGGCATTTCTTTCGATTTTATATTTTACTTGTCCTGGTGCTTCTGCTAATGGGCGGAGTAGGTATTTATTTTATCCAGGATTTCTATGGAAAGTGGGGAACACCTGATTTTGAAGTTGGGGATTATCTTTTGTTGTTTTTGGGTGGTTTTATGGTAATGTTTGCGGTTTTCTTTTTGATCATGTATTTCAAAAATGCACCCATTATCAGGCTGCATCAGGATCGGATTGCATTTGGTAAAGAATCCTATGATTTAAAGGAGGTAGCGGCTTTGGAAATGACAGGGAAATTTCCCTTTGGCTGGGGTATTTCTCTTCCTGAAGAAGGAGCTTGCCTTTCCTTCAAAGATGGCACAAAGAAATACATTTTCGACATGATGTATGCCAATGGACCGGAGTTGAAAGTGCTATTGGAAAGGAAAATTCACAATACATCTGCACCAAAAGCTGCTGGAATCAGGGATTTTAATACGCTTAGAAGCGAGGGTAAGAAACTTTTTAAGGGAAATCCTTTTTTCAATTTCAGGGCCTCAGTTTTATGGCTTATCATCGGAACTTTCCTATGGCATTTGCTTATAGATCCACCAAACCACAATGACGTATTTATTTTTCTTGCTTTGGTCGGAATCGTTTGGTTTCTTATTCTTGCCTTCGGTACGCATTACTTTGGCTTGACAAATGAATATTTTTTTGTTCATTACCACTACTTATTCTGGAAAAAACATGTTTATGCTTTAAGTGGTATTGAGGAGGTTGTATTTGAAAGTCCAGGCAAGGGGCCATATAGACTCAGGCTGATCACCCGGGATTACCAAACAAAAATTTATGCTGCCAGCACCCTGAAAACCAGGACCTGGTTGAAGTTAAAAAAAGCATTGGAGCAGATGGAGGTTCAGGTGAGAAACGAGGCGTTTCCGGAAGGGTAAACCTTCATTTAAAGCTCCGTCAAAAATTGTACATAGTTGTCAGGGGTGATAACCGCTGTCGCCGTTTCTGGATATGCATTTAGAAAAGATTTGGAGAAGTTCTTTCTCGCTTCTCTGTTCCATTTGAATGGATAAGCATTGAAGTTGTCTAATAACCCAATAGATTTTTCAGAAATTTACTTTTCCCTATCTGCGTCATTTGAAATGTGTATGACATTGTCGTATCTTTACACATAAAAATTATATCAATATGCGAACGAATATTGAATTGGACGATGAACTTGTTCAACAGGCACTGAAAATCAGTAAATTAAAGACAAAGAAGGATATTGTTCACGAAGCATTGAAACAATATGTGGCTTCGTTGAAAAAAAAACAGTTATTGTCACTTCGTGAGAAGAATACGTGGATCGGTGATTTAGGGCAAATGCGGGAAGTATGAATGAACCCATTCTTTTTGATACCTCAGTATGGATTGATTTTCTAAATAAAAAAAGTACACCAGCAGCCAATTTGCTAGCGCATTTTATTGAGGAGGATATGGAAGTTTTGCTGACACCAACCATTTTACAGGAGATTCTGCAAGGTATACGGGATGATTATAAATATCTACAAGTTAAAGAAATGCTTTCCTATTTTACCATGTTGGATTTACCTGCCGTTCAGGCAGCGATCGGAGCTTCCGATTTATACAGGTCTTTACGAAAGAAGGGGGCGACCGTAAGGAAAAGTAATGATTGTCTTATTGCCTTTTATGCACTTGAATTTTCATGTTCGATGGTACATGATGACACTGACTTCGATCTTATAAGCAAACATTTCGATTTACAAATCTTGAAATTGTAATTTTTTTAAAATAGGGAAAAACTGATAGAGGTTTACCTAAAATGCCAATTTTATTCCGGGAAATTTTATCAGCTTGATCTGTGGACAGGCTTGCAGGCCCGTTTGTGAAAACAGTCAGCTTCTTCGTCCAATTATGGATCAATCGGGCATAATGGAAAGCTATTATTTTTTTAATATTTTATATAGCTGATCGACCGTCCTTTTCCCCACACCTGGCACTTTTAGAAGTTCCTCTTGCCTTGCCGTAAATACCCCATGAAGATTGCCGAATTTCATCAGCAGCCTTTCCGCCCGATCGACGCCTATCCCCGGAAAGCCTTCCAGAATGTGAATTCGTTGTTTAAGCAAGGCCTGACTCTTCCGTTTAAAAGGTACAGGCCGGTGGTAAAACCGCTGTTCCTCCAGCTTGTCTTTGGTAAGTTGTTTGAAGCATTGCAACATAACTGCTGCTGATTCCTTGGTGTTTTTAGTCCTCAATATTGGGATTCGGAAAGACAAGGAGATGGATAACAAAATGCCTTGAATGGCCTGGGGTAAAAAGTCGGTTTGCTTAAAATCCCTTTTCCTTCCCTCCAGCATTAAGCAGGCAGGCACCTTGCTTTTGGACAGTTTTTTAGCTTGTTGGAACAACCGACCATCTTTTATGGATTTGCAGAAATCAGGAATGGTCTTCCTTTCCACCAGTAAATCGCAGTCAAGAAGATAGTCACCTACCAACAAACGTTGGCGATGGATAATCATGTTTCCCATTTTACAAAATGCCTCTTCCAGTGCAGGAGGTTCCCGGTCATCAATGCTGATTTGCAAAGGGAAGTAATAGGAGGATTTCAGTAGCCTGGACATAGAAAAATCAGCAATTCACTTCCTAATTTACAAATTAAACGGATTCGTTTAGGTGTTTGTGCCAGGGATTTTAATGTTGCCTGAGAAGATTCTTAGGAATAATCCTTTGTCACTTATCTCCACTAATCCAGAAATATATCATGGTACACTCAATAATCGTGGTACAAGATATGTAGTGTCTGCGATACTTGAATATCTTGAAGAAGGAGGAGGTTTAGATAAAATATTGGAAGAATTCCCGGATTTAATTGGTGAAGATATTTTGGCCTGTATCGTGTATGCTTTGGCTTCCATGCAACCCAAAGACAGCTATTCGCTTCGCAGCGATTTAACAGGGTTTTCCAACGCTGTTTTTACCGTTTGCAGGGTCACAGTGAAAAATGCGACAAGAAATACCAGCAAAATAGGCAATAGCAAAATCCTCCAGTGGATATCCATCTGATAGGCATAATTTTGAAGCCAGCTTTTCAAGATAAAATAAACGAGCGGCAAGGTCATGACACTGGCTGCGGCGATCAGCAGGAAAAAATCCTTTGAAAGTAAGGTGATGATATGTATCATTGAGGCTCCGAGCACTTTGCGGATACCGATCTCTTTGGTTCGTTGTATGGTCATGTAAGAGGCAAGACCAAACAGTCCCAGGCAGGCAATTAGGATGGCGAGACCGGCAAAAAGACTGAAAATTCTTGCAAAATTTTGTTCGGATAGATACTGATTGTTGAAGTAATCGTCGAGAAAAAAGTATTCAAAAGGACTATTTGGAAAGGCTTTTTCCCAAATTAGCTTTATTTCGCTTAAGGCTGTAGTATAATCATGGGAACGTATTTTCAGAGAATAATACTCCCCCGCCCAGGGCGCATTGAGGTATTCCTTTAGTGCAAATACCATCGGTACCACTTCCTTATGAAGCGATTCCTGATTAAAGTCCCTGATCACTCCGATAATTGTTTTGGCATGTTTATCTTCGTCAGATTCATGCCAGATAATGGTTTTTTGGGTGGCCTCTTCCGCATTTTTGAAACCAAGCTGGCGCATTGCAGTTTCGTTTAAGATCAAATTGCCACGGTCAGAAGTTACTTCCCGGGAAAAATTACGGCCTGCAAGGAAATCAGCGCCGTATAATTGAAAAAAATCTTCATCAATTGCGATGATATTTATGCCTTTGCCGCTTTCCGGCTGTGCGGGATGGTAAAACTGCCTCGCCCAACTCAGTTCCTTTCCGGGGATGCTTGAGGAAACGCTTGCATCTTGAATGTGGGGAAGCTTGCTCACTTCGTTCTTGAAAAAAACCAGATGCTGTTGATAAGTCGAATCTTTTATTCCCGGTCCTTTTACTATCAGTGTTTGCTCCATATTCAATCCTTTATCCTGCTCCTTCATAAAGCTAAGCTGCTGGCGTACCCCCAAGGTACCGGCAATAAGGGCGATAGAAGCAGCAAATTGGAATACGATCAGTGCTTTCCTAATGGGGACACCCTGACTTGGGTTTTTTAAATGGCCCTTAATCATTTGTAAAGGTTGGAAAGATGACATGATGTACGCAGGGTATAGGCCCGATAAAATAGTGCCTGTCAAAAACAACGCAGCTACCCCAATGCTTAATGCTGTAGATGGAGTGGGAGAAAAACCTACTTTTGTAAGGTTTTGGAAAATGGGCATCATGAGATGCGAAATTGCAATAGCCAAAATAGCGGCTAGTCCGTTGAGCAGGAAAGAACCAGTCATAAATTGAGCGATCAATTGTCCTTTACTGGATCCCACCACTTTTCTAATGCCCATTTCTTTCGCCCGCTCAACAGATTTGGCAATGGTCAGGTTCACGTAGTTGATCCAGGCGATAATTAAAATAAAAATAGCAATAAGGGTAAGGAACCGAACCATGTTTCGGCTTCCGTTGGGTTCAGCCTCGGCCTCCAGGTGGGAGTCCAGGTGGATGTCTTGTATGGGCTGTAGATTTAGCGTAGAGGTGTAACCTGAATTGCGCCATTCGGTCAAACTTTCCCCCAGATACTTTTCCATTACATCTAAAAACTTCCCTTCAACTACGGCCAGATTGCTCTGAGGAGTTAGTTCCACGTAATTGTAAAAATTGCCCCAATCCCAGTTATCATCCAGGTTCCAGGGAATCGAATTAAAAGAGATGATAAAATCAGTATGCACATGGGAGTTATCGGGAATATTTTCAAATATTCCGCTAACCTTTAATTGGGTATTTCCCCGGTCACCCATATAAAAGGTAAGTTCTTTTCCCAGACCATCCTGCCCCGGAAAATACTTATCTGCCATCTCCATGGATATGACCACGTTGTTAGGTTGGGTAAGTGCCTGATCCTGATAGCCATGAACCATTTTATAGGAGAACAGGTCGAGAAATGCCGCATCTGCATAGTACACCTTGTCTTCATGAAAACTCCGCGCATCTACCTGCATCACCGGGTCTGACATCAGTGGGCCGCTATGGACCAATCGCGCACTGTTTTTTACTTCGGGAATTTCCCTGAGCAGGGCAGGGGCAAGTGCAGGGACTGTTTGCGCCCTTTTTCCGACCATTTCACCATTGAGATAGGCATAATCGACAACCCGGTAGACTGACGGTTTGCG
Organism: Cyclobacterium sp.; assembly: GCF_014762705.1. Classification (GTDB taxonomy): domain Bacteria; phylum Bacteroidota; class Bacteroidia; order Cytophagales; family Cyclobacteriaceae; genus Cyclobacterium. The sequence continues at coordinate 17,366 of NZ_JABURL010000051.1, forward strand.
GAAATCATCATAACTCAGTTCAAAGGTAACATACTTCAGAATAAGCAGACCCGCTGCCATCGCAATGGCCAGTCCCACAATGTTGATAATGCTGAATACCTTGTTTTTCCTAAGGTTGCGGTAGGCGATTATTAGATGATTTTTCCACATTTTTTTGATCGGTTATCAGGATGCTTCAGGACTACATGCAGCAAGCTTCCACCTGGATAAGGCTTTTCAAACAGGATAGGTCAATTTCTTCCAATATAAACAGATCTGCTACATCTGTGCCATCGAAAAAAGTACTAAAACGGCTGGAATGCTAAATTCTACCAAGTTATAGAAAATCAATTCGGACAAAACCGTCCGTTTTCGGGCAAATTAACTGAAACGATCCCAAAATTTACCTTTAAGAATTAATTTTGATAGGGGAAATCGAGCCCGTCTCAGACATGAGGCAGAACGTCCCATATTGGGATGCTGATTAACCATCCGAGATTCCCTGCTGGCCGAAAGGCTGGCATGTGATCTTAAAAATCAAAATAAAAACGCATAAAATGGAAAATACAATATGGCCCTCTTTTAACAGAGAGTTCAGCATGTCTAAAGAAAAATAAATCAATTGATTTCAGCGAAAAATGCCTCCAAATCCAACTCAAATCCTGGGATAGCCGAGGATATTGCGGTATCCCCTAAAGTCATCAGGCGAGTTGGCTGATAGTGGCCCTGAATCAACCGGTATATCAGGAGGGTCTGTCCTTCGGGATCCATCAACCAATATTCTTTTACTCCGGATGTTTCATAAACCTCGTACTTATTTTGGAGTTCCAGCTGTTTGTTGCCTGGTGAAAGGACTTCCACCACCAGGTCAGGGGCACCGATGCAACCCCTGTCGTCCAGCTTTTCCATATCACATACCACACAGATATCCGGCTGTACAACCGTGAAAATTTTATCGTCTTTTTTTGAATTTACCGGAAGCCGGACATCAAAGGGAGCAATATAGGCCTGGCATTTTTTACCTTTCAAAAACAGATGAAATTCCGTATAAAGGGTTCCAGCCAAACTTTGATGAATTCTCTTTGGAGCTGCGGCGGCTTTTTTGAATACTTTTCCTTTGATCAGTTCGACCATCTCCTCCATATCCCAGGTCAGGTAATCCGCATAGGTATAGTTCCCGTAGCTCAAATCGGGTTCTTTCAGCAGAGATTTGCTAACCTTTTTTTCCATACCTAAATATAATTAATTGAATATTAACATGAAAGATGATGCAAAATAATACGAATTCTTCTTAACCCTCAACCAGTAAGCTGTTACTATCACATTCAGGTTCCCTGATCACTCCACCTGCCCCGAACAAGATTCAATTTTGGAACTTTAAACTCCGGAATTTCAACAGCTACACAAAAATACGTATATTTACATTTACACGTACATATCTATTTACTATGAAAACGAAATTGACTTTAACCGTAAACAAAAGCATCATAGATGCAGCAAAAAGGAGAGCCAAAAGTCGAGGGATTTCCCTTTCCCGGATGTTTGAGGAGATTTTTGAAGAAGAGGGATCCTACGAAATAAAGACTGAGCAACAAAGGGCAGCAGAGCGATTGCTTCAACTGCTTGAAAATTCCGGCAGTATACCAACGAAAGATGATAAAGCATTAATTAAATCGCATGTTAAAAGGAAGTTTGCCTAATGTATTTCTGGATACGGATGTGGCTTTTGATATTATTTCAAAAAGAGTTCCCCATTTCGCAGATGCAGCTAAACTGCTTGAATTGGCAGCTAAAGATCAACTGGCACTTCAAATTGCTGAAAGTAGTGTAGCAAACCTTATTTATCTGTCATATGACATATATAAATTACAGAAAGCGTCTTCAAGACTATTGCATTTTATGGGTGCCTGTAATATAGTTATTGCCGGTAAACCTGTTTTGATGGAAGCTTTGGCATCTCAATTCAAGGACAAAGAAGATGCACTTCAATATTATACGGCACTTCATTCTGGTTCGGATTATTTCATCACCAGAAATACCAAAGACTATATGTTTTCTTCGCCTTCACTTCCTGTATTTCATCCAAGAGATTTTTTGACCCAAATTTATTGATATAAAATTTTTTTGTCTCTCTTCACTCCGTTCGGACTGACTCAACCCTGACTACGTCAGGTTTTCGTCCTAATGTACCTACTCGGTGCGTAAGGACTCAACAGGATTTTTAAGGGCGGCTTTCAGGGTTTGTGAGCTTACGATGAGGACTGCGATCAGCAAGGTAATCACTGCTGCCCCGGCAAATATCCACCAGTCCAATTCAATTCTGTAAGCAAAGTTTTCCAACCAGCGGTTCATGCCATACCAGGCAATTGGACTGGCTATGGCAAATGCGATCAGTACCAATTTCACGAAATCCTTGCTGAAAAGGGTCAGGATACCTGTGACATTCGCCCCCATCACCTTGCGAATACCAATTTCCTTGGTACGTTGCTGTATGGATACGGATATCATTCCAAGCAGCCCCAGGCTGGAAAGCAGAATACTCAGTCCGCCAAATACCAGGCTCAGGGTCAAAGCCTTCCGGTCATCTTTGTACAAGCGGTCAAATTCTTCATCGAGGAAAGTATATCTGAAAGGATGCTCCGGGGTAAATTCCTTCCAAACTTTTTTGGCGTGATCCAGGGCTTGAGGTGCTGCACCTGCATTTACCTTCACCAAATAAGAGGAGGCCCCATATGGATCAAGGGAAAAAACAATGGGATCGATTTGTTCATGAAGACTCTTGTGATGATAGTCTTTGACTATCCCAATTATTCTTCCGGTTTCTTCCGACCCTGTTCGGTATGATATAGTAGAAAATGAAGTACCCACAACAGGTTCCTGAAGCCCAAAAATTTTAACAGCTGTTTCATTAATGATAAGATTGTTGAGGTCTACGGTATTTTCCGCTTCAAACCAGCGACCCGAAACCAGGGTCAGGTTTGCCAATGCAGCATAATCTTCATCCGCCCAGATAATAACGGCATCAGTTGGTTCTGTTGGTTTGGGATAGCCTGACCAGGAAATCTCAACAGGCTGATTCCTTTTGTCATCCAGGATGGAAGTACCATTTACCTGGGAAACAGTCTGGATGGCACTATTTGCCAGCAACCGGGCTTTAATGCTATTGACCCGGCTCCTGTGGCGTTCCTTTGCCTCAACGTCACCAAACCCGAACCCCAAAGGCAAGGGCACATGTAACCTGAATACCTGTTCCTTTTGGTAATGATCGGTTTGCTGCTGAATGAATGTAAATTGATGGTGGACCGTAACGATTCCAATGAGCATTACTATGGTAAAAATAAGTTGGCCGGTTACCAGCCCCTTTCGGAAATGCTGCCGGCTTATCCCTGTCAAAACCTGGTTTTTTAACAAACCTATAGGCTTCAATGTAGCTAGTACCATTGCGGGATAGAGGCTGGTCATGATAAAAACCAATGCAACCACCCCAAAAATTAACAACAATACATGATGGTCCATCAGGTTGAGCACAAGGTTTCTTTCTACAAATGCATTGAATTCAGGAAGCAACAAGGAAACCAGTAACAAGGTAAGCCCTGAAGCCATGGTGATGGAAAGAAAGGTTTCCACCATTGCCTGGATAAATAGGTGCTGTTTAGAGGCACCCACTGTTTTCCGTATCCCGATTTCCTTTATCCGGCTACCAATCCTTGCAATGGACAGGTTGACAAAATTGACACTGGCTACCGCAAGCAGTAAAACGGCAAGAATAGAAAAAACCCAAAGATTGAGGGTGTTTCCATGGGGAATGATTTGATCCAGAAGCCCTTTTTCAAAATGTAAATCTTTCAGTGCCACCAATTTTGTTCGCCTGGGAGAATCTGCCATCCATGGTGGCCTATTACTGGCTATGATTTCCGCTATTTTTTTCTCCGCTTCCTCAAGTGATGCGCCCGGGTGTAACTTTAAAATCAAAATTTGTGAAAATATGCCCCATGATGCTGTGTTTTCAATACCCCCCTTGGTTTCTTTATAAATGGAATTTGAAACAAGGACGTCCTGCTGGAAAGAGGAATTGGCGGGAATGTCCTCGATAATTGCAGCAATGGTATAGGGTATAGAATCGATGTATAGGGTTTGTTGTAAGGGGGGCAGGTCTCCAAAATATTGGGCGGATTTGGACCTGGTAAGGATAACCGTACGGGGATGATTGAAAAAATAATCCAGGCTTCCCTGGTAGACCTTATAGTCGAACATGTCTATCCAGTCCCTGCCAACGATCAGCCCATTCGACTCTTTAAAGGATTGCCCATTAATTTCTATAACTTTTCTGCTCAGGTCGGTGCCCGCAGTTGTTATTTGTTCTATTTCAGGAATAGTTTGCTGAATGGCCTCGTAAATAGGGTAAGATGAAAAGCCATTAAATGTGTATTCCGACTTGATGGTGTCAATATCTGCCCGCAAATATATACGGTCGGTATCGGGATGATAAGTATCAAAGCGCAGCTCATTTTGGCTCCAGAGAAGAATCAGTACAGCAGCGGCCATGGCTGCAGACAGCCCTCCTATATGGATGAGAGAACTTATTTTGGTTTGCCAGAGGTAGCGAAAGGCGATTTTAAAGTAGTTTTCTAACATGCTAATAGTAGTTATGATTGTTGACTAACTCAGGCATTAATTTTCAGTTGCACCCATCTCTCCATTATCCATCACCATATCTCCAACTCACCCGATCTCTGATCTCTCATTCTCCAATCCTAAATCAGAACTCATAAATCATCCAACTACTCACTTTTCAGCGTCTCAGCTGGATTGGCCAGTCCTGCTTTGATCGCCTGGGCGCTTACTGTCAATAAGGCAATCAAAAGTGTCAAGCCACCGGTCCATAAAAACAAGGACCAATCAATGGTAGTCCTGTAAGCAAATGTCTCCAGCCAGTCGCTCATAAAATACCAGGTAAGCGGGATGCCTATGATCACGGAGATTAGCACCAGTTTGGTGAATTCAGAAGAGATCAACGCCACCACACTGCCAATTGATGCACCCATTACTTTCCTAACAGAGATTTCCTTTTTTCGCCGGTCTGCTATATAGGTTGCCAATCCAAAAAGCCCCATACAGGATATTATCCCGGCCAGGCCTGTAAACAAGGATGTCAGCCTGGCGGTACGCTCCTGGGATATGAATTTGCGGGCATGCTCCTGATCTACAAATCGGTATTCAAAAGGGGAATCGGGATTGAATTTATTGAAAATGGTCTCTACACTGGCAAGCGAATTCAAATAATCAGCTGCTTCTTCAAAACGAATATGGATGAAATTCAGGTCGCGTTTGGGCCCCATTACCATGATCGGAGATACTTCATCAAAGGGAGATTCCACAATAAAATCCTTTACTACGCCCACAATGGTAAAGAAATAGGCATCATCCTTGACCACCTGACCTATGGGGTCCTCAAACCCCATCACCTCAACCGCTTTTTCATTGACGATTGCCGAAAGGCTATCACTGGCATAGGAATAAATATCAATATCCCTTCCCGCGATCAATTCCATTCCGGCTGTTTTCACCAGGTTTGCATCTGTTCCCATGCGACTGATATTTGGCTTGTATTCCGGGTCTTTGCCTTGCCATTCCATTCCATCTGTGTCGCTGTAAATATTGGTTAAGGGAGAAAAGGTATAGCTGACCTCGGCTACCTCCGGAAGGGCCAGCAATTCAAGACGAAGTGCCGCTTTATTCTTTCTTATACTTTGGGTTACCGGATGAAAAATCAGATTCTCCTTATCCAATCCCAAATCTCTGTTCTGGACAAACCTCATCTGATCCTGCACAATCCACACACAGGATATCAGGGTGACCACAACGGCAAACTGAAAAACTACCAAAACCTCGCGAGCATTCCATCCAAAGTTACTCCTTGTTTTCATTTGGGATTTAAAAACTGCTGTGGGATGGTAAGCACTTAACAAAAATGCCGGATAGCTACCTGCCAGTACCCCTGTCACGAAAATATAAAAGGCAGAAATCCCCCAAAAGTAGGGTTGGGTAAATGGGTTGGGCAATTCCTGGCCCACCAAACCCTTAAACCAGGGAAAAGAAAGGGATACAATGGTGATGGCCAGCAAATAAGCGGTGAATGCAATGAATACAGATTCGGCAAGAAATTGGCCAATTAACATGCCTTTGCCTGCACCGGAGATCTTCCGGATCCCCACTTCTTTGGACCGTTGGTCACTTTGGGCGGTACTCAGATTCACAAAGTTAATCGCTGCAAGTACCAATACAATGATGGAGACGATGCCAAACATCCGGATCATTTCGATTTTTCCCCCTACAGACTTTCCATTTTCGAATTTGGAATAAAGGTGAAGATCACGAATAGGAAAAAGAAAATCAGAAATGTCTTCCAGGTCGGAGTTGCTGGCAGTGAAGTCCGCAAACTTCTGATTGAATGAAGCGGGATCAGCATGCTCATTTAATAAGGCAAAGGTCCGGTAGGAATTATTGCCCCAATAATCATCTGCCCAGCCCATGGCTTCCAGCTTCTTGAAAGGTAAAAAAACAGTAAATGGGAAATCGGTATTTTCCGGCAAATCCCTGATTACAGCTTTTACTTCAAAATCCAGTTGCTTGGCTACCGAGACTCTTTGGCCTAAAGCTGTATCCTCCCCAAAGAGCTTTCTGGCCACCGAGGCTGTCAAAACGATATTTCCCGGTTCGGCCAAAGCAGCGACCGGATCTCCTTCAAGTGTTTCGAAACTAAATATTTTAAAAAAACCGGGATCAGTAAATGTGGCTTCTTCGTAAAAATTATTTTCACCCACAGTTAAGAGTTGCTGGTCCCATTCTGTGATCCTGGCTACTTCTTCCACCTCGGGAAACTGCGCTTTCATGGCTGGGGCATAGGGAGCTGGTGTATAGTCCCAGGTTGATACCTGGCCTTGCATGGTTGCATTTCTCCAGACAGCATATATCCGATTGGAATTTTCATGAAAGCGGTCGACAGACATCTCAAACTGCACCCAGATAAGTATGAGAATAGAAGCGGCCATGCCGATCCCCAGTCCGGCAATGTTTATAAATGCATATCGCTTACTTCTGCTGATGTTTCTCCAGGCGATTTTAAAATAATTTTTCCACATGATGCCTAATGTTAATGCTTTAGTCCCCTAAATAAAACTCCATTTCAGGTCAATTTACGGTTTTATTTCAGAGCTAACTTGTTCCACTTCCATGCCAGTCCAAAACCCTGCATTTTTGCTGAAAATGTAATGTTGCCATTCATTCACGAAAGTAATTCGAACAAAAATGTGCGCAAGCGGACAAGAATTCCTGACTCTTTCCGGAAAGCACCAATCATCACCGCTGTTTTTCGGGATTTTTGATCATTCAATAAATCTGAAGAAGGTTTATAAGAATGTTTCTTTGCACTACACCTTTGAACCATCCACCAGCTCCTGGTATAAAAGTTGTCCTTTTTCCGTCATATAAGGAAAAAGCAATTTCCAGATATTGTCCGACATGCCGCTGCTGTTTTTTTTAGATTTGGCATTGGAAAGCAATTCCTCCTGTGAAAGCCAGAAGGTAATAATGATCCTGATGGACAAAAGCAGTTGTTCGATGTGATCTTCCGTGCTTTTGATAAAATAGCCATCTTCAATAGCCCGTTTAAACAGGTCTGACATTTGTTGTTTCCGGATCCTTAGGGTGTTTTTCAGGAGTCGGTTGATTTTTGGGTAGGAACGGGAAATTTCCAATACATCCAGGTTAAAAAACCGGAATTTATATTGAAAGGATTCCAAATGAAGCAGCAGCCGGTGGATTTGATCAAAACTCCCTGTAGCAGGATCAGCGGCCTTGTAGGAATCGGACATTTCGGCCCTCATTTGCTTGTATATGGCCAGCAAAAGTACTTCCTTGTTTTTAAAATGGTAGTCAAGGTTGCCATAACTTATACCCATCTCTTTGGCAATATGCCTGCTGGTAATGCTTTGAACCCCATCTTTATTGAAAAGGTCTACGGCAGTATCCATGATTCGCTGCTTGGTATTTGTTTTGCTCTTTTTTGTCATTTTAACTGCTAAACCGGTGTAGGGTTAACCTTGAGGACAAAAGTAAAAAAACTCAAGTACTTACACTAAATTTTACGGTTCTTACTTTCCCGCATAAGGATAAAAGTAGCTCCTTCACCTGAAGGAGCAATATTTTTATTTTCAATCTGAAGGGTGCAAAGGACCCTTTTTCCTTCCAGAACCCTTTACACCTTTGCTTCCTTTTGGCATTATTTTAATTTCAAGCTGATTTCCGTTCCGGCAAGCATGGATATGAGCAGGGTGTTTTCTTCCCACTGAATATCCGCATTGCCCTGAACTTCAATAGCTTTATCTGGAAAGGGGTTGATCAATGGTATAACTCCCCCTGCTTCCGAGTAAATGATGACTTCTTCAACTTTTCCTTCAATTCTTTCTGCAGAAACCAGAAACGCTCCTTCAGTCCGGAGTTTTTCAAACCTTACCGATTTCCAATCCTCCGGAATTGCAGGAAAAAGCTTGACAAATCCAGCATGGCTCTGAATCAACATTTCCTGTATGCCTGCTGCAAAGGCAAAGTTGCCCTCCAGTGTAAAAGGACGGTAGGTGAAATTCGACTTGCCGGTTCCTGATTGGTCTCCGTTGACATGGAAACTGTTGGGCAATACAAAGGAGGAGGCAAAATCTCTCAATGCCTTTGCTGCACCGTTACCATCATAAGCCCTTGCTTTTAAATTGCCCAGCCAGGCAAAGGAATAGCCGGTCCAGTAGGAGGAGCCCAATTCGTCTAACCTGTCAATGGTATTGTCGATGATTTCACGGTCTTTTTCCTCATTGGACGGATCTATCAGGCTAAGGGGATGAATCGCCATGATCTGGGAAAAGTGCCTGTGTGACTCTTTTAAAGGTTCGCCGGGAGCCACCATTAGTCCAGTCTCGTCAATGGCATAATCCGGCCATTCGGCCAATATGGTATTCCATTCTTCCGCCTCATCCGGATTGTCAAGTTCCAAAGCGAGTTCGCTTGCTGTGGTATAGGTCCAACGGACAAGGGCCAGATCATAATTGGTCATTTGATCAAACCATGCCCGTGCTTCATTATTATGGATTTCCGGACTGGAAGACAAGGGAAGTTTTCTTTTTCCATCTTTATCCATTACAGAAAGATCCCTTAAAAAAATGGCGACTTCTCTGATCCATGGATAGGCCTCGTTTTTTAGAAATTCCCGGTCCATGGAATACCGCCAATGCAGGTAATAATGATGTCCCAGCCAGGCGCTTACCGTAGGTCCAAAAGCATATTGTATCCAGCCCCCCATGGGGTCGCCTTCCAGGGTGGTTACCCCGGGTACATTTAGCCCATTGCTGTCAAAATATTCTCTGGTGTATTTTTTAAAGGTGGGTTTGTGTTGATTGAGCCAGTCCAAAAATCCTTTTTCAAGGCTCAGGTGGTTGCCCTTATAGGTAGGCCAATAGCTCAATTGGGTATTGAGGTCATGGTGGAAATCACCTTTCCAGGGAGGTAATTTACCATTGTCCGCAGTCCAGACGCTTTGAAGCGAAATGGGTGGTGCCCCTTGTCTGGCGGCAGCCCCCAGTTTATACATGTCCATGTAATACTGCTGCTGCAAAAGTGAATCGGGAAGTGTTATAGAGGACTGCTGCCAGTAAGAATCCCACCAGGCCACATGACTCTCCTGATAATTCTCCATGCCCTTGTTAAAAGCCTTTTCGGTAACCTTTTCGGCCAATTTGGATGGCTCCTGACCTTTCTTTCCGGAGCTAATACTCCAGCTACCCTCCAGTTGGTTTCCATTTTCTTCCCATCTCGTATTCACCTGGAAACGGAACCCATCCCATCCTTCCTGTTCATAGGTAATGGTATTTTCTTCTTCGGAAAGCGTTCCAGCGGGATAGCCCAACCTTCGCAGGTCTTGTCCACTGACCGGGTCCAGGGCTTCTGATGGTCCGGCTCCTACGTAAGGAGGGGGCACCATTTCTGGTAACAGGTCAACTTTGAGGTTTTCAAAACGATACCAACCAACCGGTTCGGTGGCATGTACAAAGGTCTTCAATAGGGTGCCGTTTTTCCATCGGATTTCACTGCTCGCTTTTTGAAGATCCAGTTTGACGGATGCTATTTCACCCAATTGGGAAATATCAAATTCAAGTGCAGCTCCCGGGATTTTTGAAGGTCCGGCAAGGGTGTCATACGGAAGGTCATATTGTCTCTGTACTGCCCCATATTGCTTGTCTTCCCATTGTTTTTTCACCCAGTTGAAATCATGGTTTTCAAAGTCCAGGTTTTTCATTTCTCTCTGATCCCAAAGATCTGCCCTGTCAAGTGAAAACCTCAGCTTCCCTTCCTTTTGCCAGATGAGTGCGCCCAGCATAGCATTGCCCAGTGGAATGCCCTCATCCCAGCTCTGGGCCAGATTGGGGAAACTGAGCTCCATGTAATAGGGCAATGGCTGTTTTTTTTCCTTGCCGGTACAAGATGCTGTTGCAAACAAACAAAGAAGGGTGAATGCCAGGATATTGCCAGATAGTTCTCTTATTTTCATTTTTTTTCGGGTTGATAAGATGGATTGGGATAGGGCAATTGTACCCCCATTTCCCCCAGCCAATTTTGCAATTTTTTATTTAATCGGGCTCTTTTCTTCGGGAGTTGCTCAGCCATGTCAGCATTTTCCTCCCTATCCCTTTTTATATGATACAATTCGTTGCTATTGCACTCAAAATTATGGATTAGTTTATAATCCCCCACCCGGATAGCTGCAGCAGGTCTTCCGCCAAGCCCGCCACTGTAATGGGGAAAATACCAAAATAAGGGCTTTTCCGCCATCGATTTCCCTCCTAAAAGAGGTTTCAGGCTAATCCCATCGCTGTGTTGTTCAGGTAAAAGGGACAGGCCTGCCATTTCAAGCAGTGTGGGAAATAGATCGGTTCCGGTTACAGGTTCATTGCTCTTGCTACCTGGCTTAATGTTGCCAGGCCATCGGAAAATCAGGGGAACACCAAGGCCTCCTTCATGCAGATAGCCCTTTCCTGTCCTTAAGGGTGCATTGGACGTTGGTATTTGGTCCATGATATTGCTGGTGGCCATGCCTCCGTTATCGGAAGTAAAGATAACCAGAGTATTGCGGTCAAGCCCGGATAGGGAAAGGGCCTGCATCAGCCTTCCGATATTTTCGTCCAGGCTTTCTACCATGGCTGCATAAGAGGGATTATCCTGCTGCTTTTTGATATAGGTTTCATCTTGCTGCTCATATCCTTCCCCCTTGTATTGCATGGCATTGCGCTTTTCCCTGTATTTTTCTACTTTTTCCGGTTTTCCCTCCAGTGGCAAATGAACCGTATAATAAGAAAGGAAGGCAAAAAACGGTTGCTCCCTTTTTTGTGTAATAAACGTTATGGTTTCATCCGTTAGCCGATCCGTCAGGTACTCTCCTTCCGGTCCATCAGGTAATTGGGGGTTATTATAGGGTGAAAAATAACCACCAGCAGGATGTCCGGTATGGTTTCCTCCCTTATTGATATCAAAACCATGATTTTCCGGATAATGCATCTTTTTCTCGCCCAAATGCCATTTTCCGGCAAAAAAGGTGGCATATCCATTTGATTTAAAGGCCTCGGCTAAGGTAGTTTCTTTGGGATCGAGAAATAGCTTGAAGGGATGCGCTGCGAGTTTTTGGTCCGGATGGGGCCCATAATGCCGGTTTCCGGGGATATAGTCGGTAAGTTTTAATCTGGCAGGGTACTTTCCCGTCATGATGGCTGCCCTGGAGGGAGAACAAATGGGGCTGGCGGCATAGGCTTGGGTGAATACCATACCTTCATTGGCAAGTTTGTCAATATGTGGCGTTTCATAAAAACGGCTCCCGGTGTAGCCCAGATCATGATAACCCAAATCATCCACCAGAATAAAAAGAATGTTTGTTGGCTCATCTCCTGCAGGTGCAGCCTGTGAGTGGCCAACAGATGGGAACAGTACCAATAGAAATGCGTACCGGAGCAAGTGTTTAACCATATTACTGTGGAGGATCAATTTTGTAGACTGACAAGGATTTTAGCCGGGGCTCACCTTTGGATGACCTGGCCACAAACCGAATTTTATCCGTATGTACCGGATCTATTGTTACGATGTGCTTATGGCCAATGGAAGAGCCCCTATAAACCTCAGCCCACTTACCATTTATTTCGGCCTCCAGTATAAATTCGCGTACCAGTTCGCCTTTCGATATGTCTTCTTGCAATACAATATGGTCAATCGCTTGCGATTTTTCCAGGTTAAGGGAAATGTTTTTTCCCCTACCTGAAATCCGGGCCAGGGGACTGGAAAATCGCCGTTCGATTTCATCTCCAAATTCTTTTAGGCGTTTTACATCAGGCTCCGGCATCAAGCCATCCGCATTGGGCGTCACCCCCAGGATCAATGTTGAATTGTGACCTACTGAGTTATAATACATTTTCACCAGGTTTTCAAGCGGATAAATAATATGCTCACGATTTGGCTCCCAAAACCAATCGTGGCCGCCATGTCCTCGTAATGGGGCATCGCTCATGGCAGGCATGTAAAAGCTGCCGTTGGGGTCTCCGGTTTTTAAAAGCTCAAAATTATTGGCTCCAATTTCCTTTTTGGCACTTTCACCGGCACCAATTGCCGGGTAGGGAAAAGTCCCCCAGCTAGGATAGGGTACTGTTCCGGTTTCACTTCCACCCCAGCGAATATCCGCCCGTTGGAGGTTGTGATAAAAAATACTGTTGGGTTGATGTTGTTCAAAAATGGATAATACATCCGGGCCCCCTTGTTCGGGTCCGTGTGCCCCCCCGTCAAACCAGACAATTGCCCAATCACCGTAATTGGTAAATATTTCAGTAACGATTTTTTCAATCATTCCATTATAGTGCTCCTGTCTGTTGCGTCCAAATTCATTTTCGCCCTGGACCTTAAAGTCATAAACGCCATAATAAGCGTTCCAGCGTGTGCCGATATATACTCCAGGGAGTATATCGTATTTTTCACAAGCTGCTTTGAAATCCCGAAGGATGTCTCCTTCTCCATCCTGCCATTTCAAGGCTTTCATGGAATAGGGAGTAGCGTTGCTTTGGTGAAAGAAGAAGCCGGTCTCATGGCTTACGGTAAAAATGGCGATTTTGAATCCGGCATCTTTTAAGGACCTGATCCACTGGTCCATATCATACTTTTGTGGATTGAATGTGTTATAATCTTCTACCGGGGTAATTCTTGCTTTTGGCTGCACATAAAATTCACCATCAAATACATGCATGTCCCAGCAAACCAATGCAGTCAGTTCAGCCTGCTGCCATTGCAATTGTGCGGGACTTGGAACCGGTACCTGTTGTTGTGCGCCTGCCTGTAAGCAAAACACAAAAAATAAACTTAAAGAGAGTATCACTCGATTACGCATTGTTTTCTTTTTTTATATATAATTGCAATCATTTCCTGGTAACATGAGTTGGGCCTAATTTACTCTTAAAACCTTCATCGGTAGGCTTAAAAGGGTTTTGTGCGGTGGAACCCCTGGTAATCTCCGGTAAATCGGGACTGCCTCACCATAGCTTCTACAGTATATTGTTTGTTTGGTGATTTAACCGGTTTGAGATGTACTTGACCTGAAATCACCTTAGAAATTAATTTCATTTCCTAATTTCTGGAATACCAGTTCGGCAATGGCTTTGTACCCCTCCTTATTTGGGTGCACCCCATCACTTTCTGTAAACAGTTCCGGTCGGTGATCCAACGGCGCATTCAGGTCGATAAAATGGACGTTTTTCTCGGCTGCAACGCTTTTTGTCATGCCAATCAGTTCCTGAAGCCTGGGCTTTCGGGTAGTTAGTCCGGCTATGCGTTCACTATCGAGGCCGGGAGTTTCCAGCACCATTGGTGATGGAGCGCACAGGTAAATTTGTGGCCTGGAGGATAATTTTGATAATTCATCAACAAGATCACGATAATCGCTTTCGAATTCATCCTTGTATTCCCAGCACTTTCGGTCCCCGCAGGTGCCCATGCCGCAGGTATCGTTGGTGCCAAGACTGATGATAATTATGTCGGGGTTTGCCGCCTTTATTTTTGGTAATTCGTTCCAAACGGTGGGGATCCCTTTTCTGATAAGGGTACAGCCACCCACCCCAAAATTTTCTACAGCATATTTCTCGCCCAGTAATGCTTGCAATTGGGCAGGATAGGAGTATTGGTCCGGATCATCCAGTCGGGCACCGAAGGTAATGCTATCTCCGACACAGGCAATTTTAATTTTTTTATTTGTAAATCCACCCAAAGCAAAAAACAGGATCAATGCGAGACCGCAAAGGTAAAAGGATGTGATACATGTCTCATTCCGATTCATAGGGTTATTCATTTATGTGAAATATTTTAAAATTCCGGATCGAGGACTCCCCTTTTGATTCAAGGATTTTGAGCCTTACTGCGTCCACTTCCATTTCATCAAAATTGTGGATAAACTTGTGCCCGATAACTGAACCCTCAAAAATGGTTTGCCAACCATTTTTAGTTTTACCCTCTAAGACAAATTCCCTGACTCTTTCGCCCTGGGCAATGTCTTCCTGCAAAACGATGTGGTTGATGGGGGTCCTTTTTTTTAATTTAAGGGTCAGTTTTTTGCCGCTTCCTGAAGTTTCTGCCAGAGGCGTGCTAAATCTTCTTTTTATTTCATCTCCCCAATCCTTCAAACGTTGTACATCTGCCTGGGGCAACAAGCCCCTGGCATCCGGTGTTAATCCCATAATCAAGGAGGTATTGTGTCCTACACTCCTGTAGTACATGTCCATAAGGTTTTCAAGTGGATAGATATGTAGCTCATCATCCGGCTCCCAAAACCACTCGTGCCCTCCATTGTATCCACGCAAAGGAGCATCACTCATGGCGGGCATGTAATGTTTGCCGTCTGGGTCCCCCTCCTTAAGTAGTTGGAAATTATTTTTAAGAACCACTTCCTGATTGGCAGCATGCGAGAAAGGGAAGGGAAACGTACCCCAACTGGGGTAGGGGACCGTACCGCTTTCACTTCCTCCCCAGCGGATATCTGCGCGTTGGGTATTGTGGTAGAATATACCATTAGGTTGGTTCTTTTCAAAAATGGACAGCACGTCCGGTCCTCCCTTTTCAGGGCCATGTGCTCCTCCATCAAACCAAATAATGGCCAGGTCACCATAACGGGAGGTCAATTCTTCTACCATTCCCTCACACATTTTATTGTAATAGGCCTGTCTGTTTTTTGCAAATTCGTTATCCCCATTCACTTTGAAATCATGTACTCCAAAAAAGGAATTCCAACGGATCCCGATGTAAATGCCAGGGGCAATACCGTATTTGCGACAGGAATTTACAAAGTCGCGTACAATATCTCCTTTGCCTTCTCTCCACTTTACTGCTTTCAATGAATAGGGATTGACATCGCTTTGGTAGAGCGCAAAGCCTGTTTCATGGGTGGCCGTTAAGATGGCCATCTTAAAGCCGGCATCTTTGGCAGCTTTGACCCACTGGTCAGTATCCAGGTTAACGGGATTAAAGATGTTGTAATCAGGAATAGGGGTAATCCTGTTTTTTGCCTGGTTGTAGGGCTTCCCGTCAAAGACATGTAGATCATAATGGAAAACGGCCACGAGTTCAGCATTTTGCCAGTCTAGCTGGGCTTGGGTCGGAATGGGGACTTCGGCCTGTCCCCAACTTTTTAATCCATAGATTAAAAAGCAGATTACCATTATCGATCTCAATTTCATAAATCTTTTTATTTGCATTTTTTTATTTTGAGGTTAATTCGAATCGTACCAGGTAACATTCGTGTTTGTTTGGAATCATGGATATACCCCATTTTAATCCTTCTCCTACAACCACAGGATCGGTTATATCAGGCCGAAAACCTCCCGGGGCAACCGCACGTTCTTTTACCTTTGCATTAAGTTTGTTTGACATAAAATCAATTCCATCAGGGGCATATTCAAATGTTTCCGATAAGGAAGCAAAGGCACCAACACCGGTACCCTGAGGCCAGATGAATACTTCATGGCTCCTTTCGAGTATTTCTTTTCCGAATTTGGTGTATGGCCCTTCCGGATATTTAGCATAGGCCACGCCCATACAGGTGTGCGCCGGCCCGCCCTGTCCGCCAAGTAAGGATCGGCCTTTGTAATACATCCAGTACAAACCATTTCGGTATAGCAAGGAGGCATCATCCACCCGGTAACTATCAAATTTTTCAGGCTCCACGCTTACTTTCAGAATGGGTTCCTCGTTTATTCGCTTGAAAGGTCCGGTGGGAGAGTCAGCTACCGCCACACCGATCGCTGTAATGTCACTGATATTGTTGTTCTCAAACTCGCCATTGGGGTTTCCCGGTGTTGGCTTTACCCCGGTATAATACAGGTAGTATTTACCATCTGCGAAAAATATGTTTGGCGTAAAAACGGCTTGTGAATCCCATTTTCCATTTTCTCCTACGTCCAACATTTGACCTACCTCTGTCCAGGTAAATCCCTCATCCTCAGATTTGGCGCACCAAACGCTTGCTCCCCAGTATCCAGCTCCCCAATATTCCGGCTGGGCATCAGGTATTTTGGTGTAATACACATAATACGTCTGGTCTACTTTCATCACATCGCTGGGATCTCTGCGAGTCACCCCCTTTTCGTAGCCGATGCCGGCGACATCTTTAAACGTAAATTCAATGTTGTTGAGATAGTCGGCTGCATCCTGGGCAATAATTGAATTGGACCAAAATAGCAATGGCAGTAGCAGGTATTTGTAGCTGTAACAAATATTTTTCATTGTTAATTATTTTTTCTTCGAATTCCTGAATCAATACGCTTAAAGATATTCTAAATCATCTATTGGTCCTCCCTGTATTTAAAAATATAACTAACGGGTGCCTCTCCGCCAAACCAGTTGTATCCTGAGGCGACATACAGGTAGCAGGGCTTTCCTTCTTTCATCAATAATTGGGGGCGTTCAAATTTGATGATGTCACCAGCATAATGGTTGATCGCATTGGCCAGTTTTTCGCTGCCCAGGTAGGCTTCGACGGGATAGAAACCTTGCGCTCTTTTTTCGAATTTTATTCCATCTTTGGATTGCCAGAGTATGCCTCCACCTTTTTCTATAAGTCCATGATTGTCTGTCGTAAGTAGACAAAACAGATTGTCCATCATAAAAGCATACCCATCCTCAATGGCCTGGTCGTTATTTGTAACCGGAAAAGGCATTTGTACATAAGGTCCTGTTAAATTTTCTGAAACAGCCATCCCCATCCTGGCTTTTTCAGACTTGAAATAGAGGTAAAATCCTCCGTTCGGGTGCTGCAGAAGGGCTGGGTTGTTGACACCATTGCTAGCATTATGGTTCCAATAATCGGGGTCTGCGGGAACGTCCAGCAATAATCCATCCCCGTTCACTTTTTTCCAGGGACCATATGGGGTATCTGATAGTGCCATCCCTATCTTTTGATTGGAAGGATGTGGAGGCTGTTTGTAATTGTCATTTGCAATGTACAAAAGGACATATTGACCGTTTATTTTGTGGATTGTCGGGTTATGCATCCCATACCTGTCCCAGGTATCACTGCCGCTCCCTTTCAGTGCTATATCCGAAAAAACAAACGGACCCTCCGGATTTTCACCCACATAATGGGCAATCTCACTGTGGGAACGCCAACCCGGATCCACCCTGCTTCCAGGCCAGCGTGCGGCAAACAGGTGTGTTTTTCCATCATCTCCCTTGACTGGAGAGGTGCCCCATACCGCATATCCCGGTTCAGCTACAGCCTGGCCTACATATTGCCAATGAGCTGCAAAAGATGTTCTGACCAGATCATTCTTACTGCTGCTTACTGCAATCGTGTATGCCCTGTAGATTCGATGGCCATGTGTGACAAGTCCGGTAGGTGTCAGATGAGTAACATCCGCTTTTGGCAGGCCATGCATGGTCGTATAGATAATATTTGTATCCCTTTGAGCAATTTTTTGCTGGGCTTCAAGAACAATTGGCCGCTCCGCCACAAAATAGTGTTGTTCATCTACTCCCAAAATAACCTTAAGGGCATCGTTTTTCACAACTTCAGACCGCAAATGGGCGATCAGTTGGCTTAAATTTTTTTCATAATTCTTGGCTGCTTCATCATCTCCGGCATCCGTTTCACCCTGTATCCAAATAAAGCCCCTGATGTTAACCTGATGCCCACTCTTCTCCAGATTTTCGACGGCTTTTTTTAAATCTGCGACCATGGCATCATAAATGCCCCCTTCTCCTGGTGATTTCCAATCCCTTTTCAGCCCGGTTCCACCCCGGGTATATTTGAAAATGGCAGGATGGTAGCCGGCTTTTTTCAATTCCCTGGCAAAGCTCACTTCCGGGCCAAAATGGCCGGAAGGAAACCTCCCTTTTTGGGCTTGCATGGGTATCCAATCACCATTCGAACTTTCTTTGCCAGATACAGTGTAGTTTAATAAAATGTCATTATCCAATGCTTCCTCATCTTTTGGGTATTCCGTTGCATCACCCATATATCCCTGCGCATTGGATTGTCCGGCCCAGATAAAAAGATCAACGGTTTCCTGGGCAGCAAGCCAGGAGGGAAGCAGTAAAAAAAACAGTGCTATTTTAAGGGTATTCATAGGTTATCTTTAGGGCAATTAAATCTGTGGATTTTGTGTAGTTGTATATTTTTCTATTCGGCAATAATTTGAATGCCAAGCATAAATCAAGCAGCCAAGATACACTTGACTGCTTGAATTGTTTTTTATTTGAGTACTTATTTTAAATTTCAGGACTTATTGTCCTTCCACAATCCTGATCACCCAATCGTGTGTTGTTCCATCGGCTGAAACAAGCTTGTAAATAAATTCTCTATCGGATAAATCGGTAATAATACCAGCAACCGGCGAAAGCCCAACAGGTTCTACCCGCATGCTTTGATGGTTAATAATGATCCCTGCCCTGCTAAGATCAGCAGCCGCTGGTACGGTAACTGTTGCAGTGAAATTTTCATCTTCAATCACCGCATTTCCGGTTGAAATAATGAGTCTTCTGCGCGCCGGTGTCAACTCTTCATTCTCATAATATTCCTGAAGCTCATGCTCATCTGCTTGTAAGGTAAATATATTTACATTGGTGATAAAGGCAGTGTCTCCCCACTGTCCTTCATCAAAGTCAATCCTGGGTTCGCAGGCAGATAGTGCCCCTGCAATTACCAGGATATATAGGATTAAAATATTCTTTTTCATATCATTCATTTTTTGAAAGTCAATTAATTTAGAACCATCCGGGATTTTGTGTCAATTCATATCCCGCATCGCTATATACTTCAATTTCATTTCTAGGAATAGGGGATAAATAGACCCGGCCCGGTTCAATGAAGAAGCCCTCTCCAGAAGATCTAAAATCTGGATTTCGGAAAAATGGATTAATGTGCCCATCACTGAAGATATCAAAATCTTCGCCCATCGTCAAGGCCCAAATACCCGTATTGCCAGGATTAACACCGTCTGCTTCTAGCCTGGATGGATCATTATAATAATCAACAAATTCCTGATAATGAGCACCCTTAGGTTTCCAATCATTGATTACCTCATGAAAGACGGCCCACCTTTTCAAGTCATTTTGCCGATGTCCTTCAAAAGCAAGTTCTACTAACCGTTCTCTCCGAATCTCATTTACAATATTTGGCTCGGAAGGCTCAAAGCCATTTTCTGCCGAATAAGTAACAGGCCAGGAATTAATGTCAGCCAATGACATGGGAGCCATACCTACCCTCTCACGAAGTAGATTCACTGTTTTGTCCAGATCTCCTTGATTGATCGTACCCAATATGGCTTTTGCTTCTGCCAGCGCCAATAATCCTTCTGCATAACGTATCAATACCTCATCGGTTGAGCCATTTCGCCATTCATTGTTATCTAAAATAGCTCCTTTCCACCTGCGAAGTCCCGTTGAGGTATAGTTTGCCGAGAACACATTGTTGAGCTGCGGATACCTTAAAGGCAGCGGAGTCGGTGTTGATCCATAACCTTCAATTTGCTGGTGAGGTCCTCTGTCAGGAGTCCAGATAGACTGTCTGAAGCGCGGATCCAGGTTCTCACCCAGATTATTCAAACTTGCATAATCTAAGGGCAAGGCAGATAGTTCTTGCGGAATCCCCTCTTTATCCAGGTAACTGCCAACCAGTTTCCAGGTTAACGCCTGCGCATTATCTACTACCAAATCGTAGAAATTATGTCCCACTATTTCATTCACATCGTAGATGCGATATAGAAATACGCCGGCAGATGAAGCCGCATCCTGTTGGGAAAACAGTTGATTATAAGCCTCATTAAAGGGGCCTCCATTGGTAAACAAATTGGTGCCTTGATGGTCAATCAATTCCTGTATGGTAGGTTCAACCATTTGTAAAAATTCACTTCCATCCCTGCCTTCGACCGCAAATGGGGTGTTTTTCGATCCATGGTAACGCTCCCAGCTGCCTTCGAATAAAGCCGTCCGTGCTTTCATCACGAGGGCAGCTTCTTTTGTTACCCGTCCCGGAGTTGCGAAAGTGGAATTTTTCCAGCCCATGTTTGCAATAGCAGAGTCCAGGTCCTGAATGATAAATTTAGCCACATCATACCGGGAATCTCTTGCTTTGTACAATCTTTCACTATCCGTATCCAGTACTTCTGTGTAAATGGGAACATCTCCATACCGCTCCAACATGTTCAAATAGACCCAGGCCCTGAAGAAGAATGCTTCTCCCGTATATTGGTTTGCTTCGGCACTTGCATCAACACGTCTGGCGTTATTTATCAAATAATTAATTTGTCTTATCCAATTAAAATTGCCATTCCAGCTACCATCTGTTGCAGGTGCCTGGCCTGAAGCCCCTCTTTGGAACAAAAAGCCGGAAGGACCGGTGCCCACCTGAATGTCGGTATTGGCATCTAAGAAATTGTTCTGGGCTCCATTGCCCTGTCCCTGAAAATGGTATCTCGGTAAAAGTCTGTAAAAGCCATTTGCCATTACCTTTAAATCATTTGGGGAGGTAAAGTAGGTGGCATCAGTCATTGCATCTAAGGGATATCTTTCCAGAAAATCCTCTACGCAGCTATAAAATGACATTGTAAATAGGATTAGCAATGTCCTTATATATTTCAGATTAAATTTCATAGTTAATTTTATTATATTAAATACCTATGTTCACACCAAAAGAAATTTGACGCTGTGGAGGATAACCATTTCCACCGTATCTGGACAATATTTCAGGTTCATACCTGAAATTTGACTTGTAATAGATCATTCCCAGGTTTTCAGCACTTGTATAGACATACACCTTTCTCATCTTTACCTTTTCCAGCAGTGTTTGAGGAAGGTTGTAGCCAAGGCGTAAATTCTGAACCCTGAGATGGGCCAGGTTTTCTACATATTGGTCGTTTGCCCCATAGGTTTTGAAGGAATGTCTGGGGAAATAATTGTCCGGTGTTTCGGGAGACCATGTACCTAACTCCCTGTGGCTTGTAAACCATTTTGAATTCCAGATATTTATCCCTGCCGGAATGACGTGGAAGTTGTTGGTATAGGTAATCCATTTTGGTACACCCGTAAAGGTTACCGAAAGGTCAATGCCATTCCAGTTGGCTTGCAAATTCATACCATATCGGTAACGCCCATAGTTATAGCCGGCCATGACCTGGTCACCACGTGCATACCACCTGCCTCCTTCTCCTGCATTGATCTGCCCATCGCCATTTAAATCTTTCATCATCAGATCTCCCGGGTAGTACCAACCGCCTCCCTGAGGGACGTTTGCTTCCACATCGGCTATATTTTGTGCCACACCATTGGACTCGTACATCCATATCTGTCCAAATACCTCGCCTGGAGTCCAGGTACCATTTCTTTGACCATTGATGTTTTCGTCGTATTCTACCACATAACCTATATAATCGGCAATGTTAAATCTTGCAGAATAATTAAATGGTCTGCCGGCTAACCTGCCCGTATTTCTCCACTTCATCGAAAACTCCCAGCCTCTGGTCTCACTAACTGCGTTATTGATACTTGGCAAACCGGTTCCAATGGTTTGGGGTAAAATTTTAGCAGGGCCTGGTTGATTATAAATGGTACGTTGGTACCAATCGTAAGTCAACTCGAGCCTGTTTTCTATAGCCACTACATCAAGACCAAATCCAAGTGTTTGAGGTGAGGACCAGGTTAAATCGGAACTTACCAATGGTGGCATAAAGACCATGTTTGGTTTCACTCCGCCAAGCAGTACATCCCCATTTCCTATACCGGTACCCATGGTTGGAAGGTACAGGTAATTACCAGATCCAGGGTCGCCGGAAGAGGTGTAGGCGGCTCTTATTTTGAAGGCATCTACTTTATTGACAGACCAGAAATTTTCTTTTGCTATATTCCATGCTCCGGAAACGGAGGGGAAAAAGGACCACCTTATGTCTGCCGGAAATTTTGAATGCGCATCATAGCGGCCATTAAATTCGATAAAGTATTTTTCAGCATAGTTGTATGCCATCCTGCCAAAGACACCCTGTGTAGCCCAATGGGTTAACATGTCATTCACAGTTGGATTTGGGTTGAAGGTGGTACTGATACTGGGAACCGAATTGGTATACAGATCCCTACCTACACCGGCTAAACGGGCAAAATTGTTGTATTCTTCCTGGTAACCTACCAATGCATTTATGGAGTGTTTTCCAATCTGCTTATTGTAATCGGCTACGATATCCGCTGTGTGGTAATTGGTAAAATTCATTTGCCGGATTACACTACTTTGTTGTGCAGACCTTGCGGAGTTTCGGATGCTTCCATCTGCCTCTTCCACAAAAATCACAAATGTGTTGCGCTCAAGGTGGGAAGTAAGGTTCCTCCAGGTATAATTTCCCCGAATGTCAAGCCCTTTAAATGGTTTTACGGTAAACCCACCCGTAAGCGTGGTTTCGTTTCTTTGATTGGTTTGGGTTCCACCTTCCCCGCGCAATGAGGGCCCACTACTTAAAAAAGAAGGGCTTCCATTTGGATTTAAATCATTCCAATTGGGAAGTGATGCGGATGCATTCTGCCAAATGTCACCGTAATTTGGTCCCCCTCCCCGATAATTGGGCGCTTTTTCATCTGTCCGTACATAATTCATGCTCATCCGGAGGCTAAGCCAATCTGTAACGTCTGAATTTACTTTTAAGAGCGCATTGTACCGGTTCAGTCTGTCATCGGATCCTTTAATGAGACCCATAGATTCGTTGTATCCAAGTCCCACATAATACCCAGTATTGTTGCTTCCTCCTGAAACGCTGGCATTGTGTTGTTGACTTGGAACTACACTTTTATACATGATATCAAACCAGTCACTGTTGCCATTCATGTCCCAGTGTGCACCATAGGTGCCATTTTCGGTTACTATGTTATTGGGGATTAATCCTGCACCATAATCCCTCATTCTTTGGATGGCCTCTTCGGTATAAATAGGTGCTTGTAATGAGTTTCTATATTGCTCATTTATTTTTTCTGCATATTCCCAGGAATTGGCCCATTGGGGCATTCCTATGGGCGATCCAATACTGTAATTACCGCTGTAATTGACCTGTATTTTTTCTCCTTTTGAACCTGATTTAGTGGTAATTAGAATAACTCCTGAAGGAGCTCTTGAACCATAAATGGCAGAAGCAGCAGCATCTTTCAGCACCGTAACCGATTCAACATCGTTTGGATTTACATCGCTCATGGTTCGCTCGATTCCGTCCACTAAAACAAGAGGTCCGCCTTTCTGGCCAAATCCCGTATACCCGCGAATGTTGAAATTTGACTCTTGCGCAGGGCCACCATTTACCGGGGTCACATACAAGCCGGCCACAGCGCCCTGAAGGGCTTCGGATAACCTGTTAATGGGTCTGTTTTCGATCAATTCACTTCCAATTTGTTCTACCGCTGCGGTAAGGTGCGATTTCTTTTGGGTACCAAAACCAACCACAACCACTTCATCCATTTGAGCAATGTCTTCGGTGAGCGTGATTTCCAAATCCGTTCGATTCCCCACTTCGATTTCCTGAGTGACAAAACCCAAAAAAGAAACCACTAATACCGCTCCATCGGGTACGTCAAGACTAAAGTTTCCGTCAATATCTGTGGAAGTTCCTGTGGAAGTTCCCTTTACCAGGATGGCTGCCCCCGGAATGGCGTTCCCTTCCTCGTCCATTACTTTGCCTTGTATGGGAGCATCCTCAGCCACCATGCTTTCGGAATGCGCGTTAAAGGCAAGATCTTTTTCTTTGAAACCGGTTGCCATTACTATCTGAAACATCAGCAATAGCATCCCAAAGCCATAAATGAGATACCTGGCCAACAGCCAAATCGACTTTTGTAAATTTGCTAGCATAATTTTGTATGTTAGGTTTATAATTATTGATTGTATTTTGCTTTTTTGCAGGCATATTTCTTATCCCAATGCTTAAGGGAGATTTCGACCTGCAGCTTTTTTTAGGAGGTGTTGTGGTATGTTGTTGCCATCATTTGAAATTTAAGTCCTGGTCCATTCTTTCTAATTCTAAACCATAATCCACGAAACAGGAAAATCCAATTCCATCAGGATTTCACCAGCCTTTTTTACCTTCTGGCCAAACCGGAATCTGGAAATTCTTCGTTTTCCTTCGGGAGATTACCCATTTAGGCATTGCCCCTTTTGGAAGGGAAAATACCTGCAATGCTTTGTTAGAAGTTGATTGCCAGTAATTTATTTTAGTGCATTTGCCCCAATTATACTAACATTAGGCCAAACGACCTAATATTAGGTTAAGTTTTTCCATGAAAAGTTTTAAGGTCTTTTTTACGGTAGGCAAAAATTAACAGGAAAGGGCTTTTTTTACTTTTTCAGTCTCCTTTAAATCGGTACTCATACCCGGTTCCTGGGGCGTTTTGTATTTTCCTCCTACCACTTGGGCAGGAAATTTAAAATAGGTTTTTAAATGAGGGATGTGTTCCAGTAAAAGGGCAGGATGGGCCAGTGAAATGTGATTGAAAAGTACCAGGTGCTGGTGGATCTGACCCATATCCCCTACATGAGGTACAACAGGAATGTTGTATTTTTTGGACAAAAGACTGATAAGTAAAAATTCAGACACGCCACCAACCCGGACTGCATCCACCTGATTAAAGGCCATGCAACCTGATTGTATAAAATTTTTGAACATGATCTTGTTGGGTACGTGCTCACCCAGGGCTATAGGGATGGGTACCTCTTTTGATAGGGTGATGTGAGCCTGTACATCATCGGGATGGGTAGGTTCCTCTATCCAATAGGGATCAATGGACATGAGTTTCCTGCAAGTAGTGATGGCTTTGGGCAGGTTCCATTGCTGATTGGCATCCAGCATGATACTGGCTTTTGGGCCTGCAGTTTTTCGTACCAGTTCTGCCCTTTGGATGTCCCTTTCCACTTCACTTGACCCAACTTTTAATTTGATGGCGGTAAAACCCTGATCAATTGATTTTTTGATATTGCGTACCAACTGCTCTTCGGAATAGTTGAACCAGCCGATAGAAGTGTCATAACCCGGGTATCCATCCTTAAGGATCCCCATCCGGTTTTGCTTTCCTGCCTCTTGCTCAATCATCAGCGAAATGGCCTCCTGTTTGCTTAAAACATCTTCGTAATAGGAAAAATCAAGGGTGTTGGTCAATTCCTCAGGAGAAAGATCCAGTAACAATTTCCAGAGTGGCTGGCACCTGGATTTGGCCCAAAGATCATAACAGGCATTGACCACCGAAGCCAGAGCCAGGTGGGTCACTCCCTTATGGGGTCCCAGCCACCTGAGGTTGGGGTCATCTGCCATTTTTTTGTAGGTGGTTCCAAAATCGGCCATGAGTTCATTGATTTCCCTGCCCTCAACATAGCGCAACAAATAATCTATGGCTTCACAGACCAGCCTGTTACCGGCGCCCAGGGTGAAAGCCAGCCCGATTCCTTCCAGAGAGCTGTCCGTTTGTAATTTGCACACCGCATAGGCATAGATGGGTGTAGAATGCACCGCATCAGAACCGGCACCATTTTTTAAAGGAAACTGGACATCCTGCGATCTTCCGGTTTTAATTAGTATTGACTTATTCATTCCTTTTTCTTTTCAAGTTTGCTGTTTTGCCTAAGTTGATTATTCAGCCTTATGCAAAGCGATTTTTCCCGAACTTTTCTTATTTGAATGGTAACCCACCCTGTTCATTTGAATCGTACAATTTTTCTACCAGGCGCATGGTTTGGAAGGCGTCTTCCACGGCATTGGGGAAAGCAGCTGTAGGATTTTTCAGACGGCTTTGCAAGGATGCCATGGGGCCCATAAAGGCGTGGGGGAACCAATCCCCCTCCAAAGGAACCTCCTGCCAAGCCTTATCACTTTCCAATTTGCTGTAATATTCCAATTTGGATGCCCTGCCTTTGGGATAATCGAATGAAACGCCTATTTGTATCTTGATGGCACCTTGCGTTCCTTCCAGCTTCAGGTAAGATTCCTGGTGCTTCGATCCGTAATCATGACCATGGTTGGTAAGGATACGGGCTTGTCTGAATGTGTCATAATCCAGAACTATCGTGCTTCTGGTGGCTGCCAATGAAGCAGCTTTGGGATGTTGTATGGTACTGCCAAACACCCTTGATGGGTTTCCCCAAAAAGCCCTGACTGTATCCACATAATGGATACTGTGGTACAGAATTTCCACCCTTGGCTTTTTTTTCAGGAATTCCCATAATTCCCAGGGGGTATACACAGCTACCTTAAACTCTATATCAAACAGCTCTCCGATCAGACCCTGTTGAACCAGGTCCATGGCAGCTAAAATAAATGGGGCATGCCGAAGTTGAAAATTGACAGCCGCCACCAGGGACTTTTCCCGGCATAGGGCGAGGATTTCACTTGCCTCCTTAATGCTCTCGCCCATGGGTTTCTGTATCAGTACCGATGCGCCATCAGGTAATTGCTTCAGCAGGTCTGAAATTTGGTCTGCGGGCACCGCCAGGTCAAATACCGCTCCGACCTCCAGGGCCTTCCGGATAAGCAAATCCAGAGAATCAAATGCAACCTGCCCCAAACCAAAGGAATCTGCCAGTGATTTGGCTTTTCCCGGTGTTAGATCATAGATGCCAGCAATCGGGAATTTTGCCATGGCGTAGGCTGGCAGATGGCCATCGCGCACAATGCCACCTGCCCCTATGATGACAACTGGAAGCGGGTTATCAGGAATTACCGGTCTTTGATTCAAATGCATGGGTTGGAATAAATTTTAAATTTTTTTGGCCAGGTCATTCCTTCTCAATAGAATGTCCAGTACAAAATCAGCATGGTAAGCAATAAAACGACACTCAGCCAATTGACAAGAGATGAAGGACTTCGGACTTTCAGGTAAAAACCAGGGAAAATCACCTGTTTTTGTTTATCGAAAACGGAAATGACCGCATATAGCAAAACAGAGAAAATAAAGTTAAGGTAAGTTTGCTTTAACCAATTGATGCCAAGCCCATCAGTACTGGAGATGTAATTCGAAACCCCTCCAATCGGGATATACTTTTCTACCAAAAAAACCGCAACAGCAAATAAACTTCCCCCCAAAAGCGTAAAGAAGGCTGCATTGGCAGTACCCCTGGAGGACAGTATCCCAAGCAGGAAAACGGCTACTATAGAAGGGGCAAAGATGGAAAACATTTGGTTGATCAATTCGAAAATCGTTCCCAGGCTCCCCAGAAAGGGAGACCAAATGACGGCCAGGATCAATACCAGCACGCCGGTAATTCTCCCAATGTAAATCTTTTGCACATCGGCCAGGTTGGGTTTTAGTTTGTTGAAGACATCGTACACAATGAGCGTAGAACAGCTGTTGATTGCAGCGGCCACACTGCTCATCACTGCGGCAAGCAAGGCGGCCAGCATGAGTCCTTTCAGCCCCACCGGCATCAATTGATTGATCATCATTGGCAAGACGCTTTTGGTGTCCGCTCCGATCTCCTGCCTGAACAGGGCAAAGGCCAAAATACCTGGCACTACCATGATGAATACCGGAAGGATTTTCAGGAAGCCGGCAAAAAGGGCTCCAAGCTTAGCCTGTTTTTCTGAGCGGGCACCCAATACCCGCTGTACAATGGTCTGGTCTGTACACCAATACCAGATCCCCAAAATCAGGTGACCGAATAGCATGTCAGCGAAAGTGAAGCCTTTTTTTGAAGCATCGAAGCTTACAATTTTAAAGCGATCCGGATCTACAGCCGTCTTTAGTTCCGCATAGGAAGTAATGCCTATCTCAGGCAGGCGGTAGATGGCCAGTACCGTAATGGTCAAGGATCCGGCAATCAATATAACCGTCTGCACCGTTTCTGTGATCACTACAGATGTCAGTCCGCCCACAATGGTGTAGATCCCGGTAGCCAGGGCAATGATGACAATGGACAATGGGATACTGACACCGAAAACATTTTCAAATACCACGGCTCCGGCATACAGGCTCACTCCGATATGCATAAAGAGGGCAGCAAGAATACTGAATATGGCCAGCAGTACCCTGGACCGGGAGTCATAGCGTTTTTCAAGAAACTGGGGCAGGGTAGTGATTTTGGTTCGCAGGTAAAAAGGGATGAATACAAAAGCAAGGATCAGGAGTTCGATTCCGGAAAACCACTCAAAATTGCCCCAAACGATTCCATCTGTAAAGCCGGATTCGGCAAGCCCCACCAGGTGCACTGTAGAAATATTGGATGCAAATAGGGAAGCGCCTATCACGGCCCATGACAATGACTTACCCGCCAAAAAATACCCTTCGCTGTTACGTTTTTTATTGCGCACAGACAAAAGTCCGATCAGGACAATGCCCAACAGATAGCCTGCGATGATCAATACATCCCAAAAGTCAGTTGAATTCATATCCAACAGTTTGGTGCAGGGAGCGGTCTGGACGGAATAGGGAAGGGGTCAAGCCCTGGTCACTTTCATTCCGGGTTAAGCGAAGGGCCAAATTAATGGTGTAAGGGAGCATGCCTTTGTCTTTTTGAAACTTATCGGGCCAAAAATAGAAAAACTAGGGCAAAAGACCTAATCATATTTTTACCCAAGGACTAAAATGAAAAATTAACTTGCTCCCGAAAGGATTGGTATCATCAAATCCTGGTGTTTTGTAGTCGAATCTGTTCCAAAGCACGAATCAAACTCAAAAGCCCTGGAGCTACCGGTATTGGGGCCATGTCCTGAAGGCCAAGACACCACCGCATACCAGCAATAAAATCTGGAGAAACAATCCTGGTGCTGTTTCCAGGTTCCTGCCTATGACAAAGAGCAGCAGCACCATGGAAAAGAAAGCCAACATTCCGGTTACTTCTTCTTTTTTTTCACTGGTTTTTCTGTTATAAAAAATCTTGGCTAACAGCCCTCCGAAGAGGAAGGTAAACCAGATCAGCCGGTGCCGGAGGTCTTTGACCACATAGCTGAAGGTAGGAAAGTCCTTTCCTTCCAAAGTGACAAGCACAATATCAATCACTACCATCAATCCCAGCATGCTTGCCACAATGATCTTGATCGTTCGTATTTCAGATAAATGCCTTTTTAAAAACTTTTTGAGTTTGTTCATGGCGTTACCGTATAATTCATGGACCAGAAAAAATGTCCGTACAGGAAACCGGCTATCAGAAGAGCCGTCAGGAAGGCCCTGGATTTCTTAAAGGGCACCTTGAAAGCAATCAATACCATGATTATTGTCAGCCCGAATAATATCAAAACCGGAAACATGCCATTGGACATTTTGAAGGCTGCATTTGAGGTTCCCAAAAACAGGTGACCTCCAATGGCCCCCAGGGCAAAGGGGATAAAGAAGGACTTGCCCTTAGACCATTCCAGCAGGAGTTTATTCGAGGTATCCTGATCAATTCCATTGAGCATGAGCAGGATCTCAAGTACAAAATAGGTAACGGTAATACCTATCATGATATTGACTACGGATATATACTGTATGCTTTCCATATTCAACCTAGAAAATTCAAATTCAATTTAAGGCATTTTTGGGCAAAATGATATAGAAAGGACATCTATTTTTGACCAAATAATATAGGGAATAAGGGTCTGGGCCAGGTACAACCTGTAAAATCCAATGTAAATATTCAAAATCACTTAGATTACTTATTTTTTTAGCTACTTCCCGATTTTAAACTGGGTGTAGGTGCATCTACATCCCTTCTATCCATTGATTTATGTCATCGAGGCATTTGTAATGCCGGATCACTTGTAAATTAATATGATTGGAGACGGGCAGGTCCAGCCATTGTAAATGGCTTTTTGGTAAGAATAATCTGTTTTTTGCTTCTGTGATATCAGGGTGAAGTGGCATACTTCACCCAGTAGATTCGTTCATGATAAAATTTTACTCCATGCTACCAGTAACTTTCCTATTTCGATGGATACCCATTGCCACTTCTTACCTGGTCATGGGTTTAGCAGTACTTAATTTTTGGAATTTAACGTTTAAAAAAAGAGGCTTCAAATAAAATTAGTTAAACAATTTCTTGCAAATTTCATTTATTTGTTTATAATATGGAGGTTATGGATATAAGAATTACTACTTTATTTGCTGTTGTATTATTGATAATGTCAGCTTGTTCTCAAGAAAAAAGAGGTTCCGGGGAAGGAGATGGCCAATTGCTGCCGGACACCGTTCCTTACAAGGTGGACAAGGATCTGGAAAGCATAAAAGAGGATGGAGTACTGCATGCCATCACCATTTACAGCTCAACTAGCTATTTTTTGTACAAGGGAATGCCCATGGGCTTTGAGTATGAGCTATTGTCCCGCCTGGCAGAACACCTGGATCTGGAGCTAGAGATTACTGTTGCGGAGGATATTGATGATTTATTCGATATGCTGAACAATGGGGATGGGGACCTGATCGCCTATGGTTTGACGGTAACGGAGCCCAGAAAAAGACTGGTGGATTTTACAGAATACCATTATGTGACCCATCAGGCTTTGGTTCAGCGCATGCCAGACAATTGGCGCTCGCTGCCCGGCTATAAGATTGATAAACAGCTTATTTCCAATACGCTTGAATTGGAGGACGATACCGTTTGGGTGAGAGAAAACACTTCCTACTCCCAAAGGCTTCAAAACCTTCAGGATGAGATTGGGGCGGAAATCCCTGTTAAACTGATAGACGGAAATATACCCACAGATGAAATCATCCGCATGGTAGTGGATGGGGAAATTGACAGGACGGTTGCAGACTACAATATTGCGGCAATCAACAAAACCTATTATCCCATCCTCCATATTGATACCAGGATTTCCTTCTCCCAGCGCATTGCCTGGGCGGTAAGACAAAATTCCCCTGAATTGCTTCAGGCCATTAACGATTGGATCAAAGAGGAGAAAAAGTCAGACGACTACTATGTCATCTACAACAAATATTTCAAAAACAGGAAATCTTTCAGGGGTAGGATCCAAAGCGATTTTTACAGCAAAAACGGCAATAGGATCAGCGAATACGACGGTATCATAAAAGAAAATGCCCCTGAGTTGGGATGGGATTGGCGTTTCCTTTGTTCTCAGGTTTACCAGGAGTCCAGGTTTGATCCAAGGGCCACCTCCTGGGTGGGCGCCAGTGGGTTGATCCAACTGATGCCGGCCACCGCAAAGGAAGTTGGTGTTACCAATAGTTATAACCCGGCACAGAATGTAAAGGGAGGAGTAAAGTATCTGGATAAGATGTGGGACAACTTCGAATCGGTAAAAGATTCCGTGCAAAGGGTAAAGTTTACTCTCGCTGCCTTCAATTGTGGGGCGGGTCATGTGTATGATGCCATGCGGCTGGCAGAAAAGTATGGAAAAGACCCTGCTATCTGGGACGAAAATGTGGAAGAATTCATATTGAAACTGGCGGATAAGGAATACTACTACGATGATGTGGTTCGGCATGGGTTTGTGAGGGGAGCGGAACCTTACCACTATGTCAGGGACATATTTCTGCGGTATGAGCACTACAAACAGTTTATAGAAATGTGATCCCGGGTTTGAATCCGAAAAGGATTTGTTTGGTTGAATATTGCTATTTTCTAAAATAAATCCCCTATATCAAGGGGTTGAGTCTTTCCCGACCAAAATCGGGAAGGATTTTTTCGGGTATTTTAAATTTATTGCAGCACCCATTTAGCAGGAGTTGTTTACGTGCCACGGATTTCAAATCCCCGGGATAGGGTAGCTGCCCGGGCAGGGCTTCAGCCAGCGATAAGGCCGGACGATTGTTAATCTCCGTTAATTTTAGTAGCTGCTTTAATTTTATTTACTATTTTAGTTGCTGAATTTGGGCCTAGCACCCAAATCATTCGCCAGCAGCCTATGAAAACTGAAAAAACAAGCGCATTACCCACCTTTTTTCTGCTTTGGATAGCAGGATATGCTTTCCTTTTTATGCTGCCGTTCCCGGTCAGGCATATACCCTTTGCCCATGAACTGATTGCTGCTCCCATTTCATTGGGAATGGAAAACCTTAATTTTTTGGTGGGTCGGCAGTTCCTTGGACTGGAAGACCTGGCCTATGACGGGGGCAGGGGAAGCGGGGATACGCGCTTCGATTATGTGTACCTCGTAACCTGGCTGCTGCTCTCTTTCCTGCTGGCAGTACTGCTCTTTTTGTTGAGAAACAAACTTACCTGGATCCGAAAGACTTACCCTTCCATGATTGTCTATGCGAGGTATTTTGTTGGGCTCACCTTGATCCATTATGGGGTTGCCAAATTTATGATCGGGCAATTCCCCGGTCCCAGCCTCATCTCCATGGAAGAATCTTTTGGCGATTTTTCGCCCATGGGACTGGCCTGGCGGTTTTTTGGCTATTCAGATTTGTACAAGGTATTTATGGGCCTTTCGGAGATTACAGCAGGGGCGCTCTTGCTTTTCCGGCGAACGGTGGTGGTTGGCGCGATGCTATCCATCGCCGTGGTGACGAATATCGTGCTGGTCAATTTCTCCTTTGACGTTCCTGTGAAAATCCTTTCTTCACACCTGTTGCTATTCTCGGTACTGATCCTGGCTCCTTATATAAAGCAATTATTCTGCCTGCTTATTCTCCATAGACCGGGACAACTGAGCTATCAGCCCCGGACTTTTTTATCCCCGAAAAAGAAATGGGCTTACCGGCTGGTGAAATATTACATGGTGGTGTTTGTGCCGGTCAGCATGATGGTAGGTCATGTTTTATCCCAATCCTACCGAAGTTTTGATAACCCCTGGGAAGGGGCGTATGAGGTGATTGGTCTGGAGAGCGGACAGCAGGACTTTCAGCCAAATGAAGCCTGGGCGAAAGTGATTCTGGATGGAAAAACGCTGGTTGTAGAGCGGGTTTCCGGAGACAGATCCTATTATTCCATAGTAGAAGTCGGGGAAAACGGTGTGATTACCCTGTCCGGTTCAGCTGAAGGGAAGGATACTCCGACCTTGCATTTACAGGAAGAGGGGGAGGAGTATCAATTGGCAGCCAGATTCGGAGATGAGCCATTTACGCTAAAGGCAAAGCGGAAAATGAAGTCAGATTATTTTCTGCTGAGCAGGGGATTTCATTGGATAAATGAATATCCGCTGAATAGGTAGCTTTGTAAAAGATAGCTCTTGTCAGGTCAGAAGATGTCCAGTTAAACCAAAGTGACCTGGATTAGAGAAGCTGTTTCAGCTGGCTACCTTAACGTTTTCATAGGTAGATTTCTTACCCCCAATGGTCTTTTCGATGAGGGTGATATCACCGGTAGTTTCTAAAATGATCATATCGACTTCATCCAGGCTGGCCATGCCTTCCTGCCGGCCTTTGCTATAAATCTCCTCGACGGTAATTCGCTCCTTTTTCATGGCCGGATACAGAAATTCACCTTTGTAAAACAATAAGGAAGGACTGCTGGTAATTAATTTTTTAATGGTCTTTATCCGGACAGACAGCCAGGTTAATAGAAACTGGAAGGCGATAAACAGACCAATTGCCGTTACCCCATCAGCCAGGGGTATGTTTTTGTTTAAAGCTACACTGGCCAGGCAGGAGCCTAAAGCAATGGTGACGACAAAATCAAAGGCATTCATTTTAGACAGGGTCCTTTTACCTGAAATCCTCAATAACAACACCATGGCAATGTATCCCAGGGTAGTTAAACAAATCGTTCGGGTCAGGCTTTCCCAGTTATCAAACCAAATATTTTCCATGCTTTCCTATTAATTATTTTCCAACCGCTTGATCATCGCTTTCATCTCGGCTATTTCTCTTTCCTGCGCTTTGATGATTTCATCCGCTAATTTTTTCACCTCCGGGTCTTTCAGGTCTGCGCGTTTACTGGTCAGGATGGCTATGGAATGATGGGGTATCATCGCCCGCATCCATTTCACATCTTCAATGGGGATCTGCTGCCTTACCAAAAAGGTGGAACTTGCCATCAATAAGAGACTGCACAGGATCAGGGCCACATTTTTTTTCCTGTTGGCGTACATTTTCCGCATAAACAAAAACATGATGATGGCCATGCCGCCGATACCGATCAGGGTCATGTACATTCTGGTCCAGCTAAAAAACACATGACTTAGCTCATAGGTATTGAAATACATGGTGATGTACATGGAAATGGCCGAACAGGCCAGCATCAGAACAAAGGTGGTGTACGGTGCATTTTTCATAGTGCGATTTTATTTAGTTAGTCAAAGGGTTCAGTTGTAGTTACAGGATTATCGAGACCTGTTTTATGAGCGGGAGTCGCCTTTTCAGGCTCGGTTATACAGTACGGGCATTTGCCCTTTCCATTGCTCCCAGCATCCTTTTTCCACCAAAAGCCGGGCCATAAATTTTCCACATTGATTTGGCCGTAAACCCGTGAGGGAATGGGCGTTTGTTGATGGGTAAAGGGAGTGGTTGGCAGGATTGGCTTTTGTTGCGTTGAAAAGCCCTTTCCAAGGGTGAGTATTCGGAACAGGGCCCTACTGATTCCTGGTATAGGCCTTTTCCATATAGCACCAGAATTGGTTACAAAGCGGTAAATACTAAAAATATTGATAATATTAGGCCTGGATTTCCCGCACCTGGGAACATGCTGTTCGACATTTGTAATGTCGGACCACAGATAAACCAGGATTTGTAATCCTGGTTTCGTGCCCGTTCCGGGGATTACAAATCCCGCGGAGCGGTAAGGAACTGCGCTGTCCGACATTTGTAATGTCGGACTACAGATAATGCAGGATTTGCAATCCTGGTTTCGTGCTCGTTCCGGGGATTACAAATCCCCTTTGTCTGCCCCACCGAATTACACATTCCGCGGAGCGGTACGGGGCCTTGCTGTCCGACATTTGTAATGTCGGTCCACAGATAAGTCAGGATTTGTAATCCTACTTACGTGCCCGTCCGGGGGATTGCAAATCCCCTTTGTCTGTACCACGGAATTTCAAATTCCGCGGAGCGGCTTTTTATTAAAAAAAATGCTTAAATGAATGGATTTTTTATTCCAAACCCGTATTTTTAATTGACCATTGTGGCTTAAAAGGTTTCTAAATTGCCGGCTCATTACAAGTTACTTTTTCGGACTTCATTTCAATAATTTTTTTTCGCAAAACCCCTGTAATCGGGAAGGCTTATGGAAAGGTAAATATGGATGTAATAGACAAGTACATGGCCGGATTTCCCAGGGATGTTCAAGACATTTTGCAGCATATCCGGAAGATAATCAAAGCCTGCGCGCCAGGAGCGGAGGAAATTTTTTCCTGCGGTATGCCCGGATACAAGACCCTGGGGAAGCCCCTGGTCTATTTTGCGGCCTTTAAAAACCATATCGGCTTCTATGCCACTCCCTCAGGCCATGCTGAATTTGAAAGGGAACTTGCTCCCTATAAGCAAGGCAAGGGATCCGTACAATTTCCCTTGACCAAACCTATTCCTTTTGACCTGATTGAGAGAATGGTGGTTTTCAGGGTGGAGGAAAATGAAAAAAACAGGGTGAAAAAATAGGGTTTGCAGGTACTTAGTATGTTAGCAATAATATAAAAATGAAAGCGACAATTACATCAATCGAGTTAAGAGGTCCGCTAAAATTCTTCGCTTTAACTTCAAAAGCTCTCAAAATCATTAGACAGCTGAAAGCTACGAATTGTAAAGATTTTAGAAAGAAAGGATTTTGGACAACTCATTATACTATGACATTGTGGAATAATGAGGATGAATTGAAAAATTTTGCCCGAAGCGGAGCTCACTTGGAAGCTATGAAAGCAAGTAAAAAGATAGCTAAGGAAATCAGGACAATCACGATAGAAACAGATTGCCTCCCTAATTGGACTGAGGCAAATGAATTGCTGCAAAAAGGATACGTAATTAAATATTAAAAAAACTGTTACAACACCGGCTAAGAAAACATGCGGGCTGAAACGGTAAAATGAGATTTAGTACACAAAGTAAATTTTGTTCGCGGTTAACAGAGACTTATTCCAAAACCCGCAGGTTTCTTAGCCAGGGCCGGTTTTTAAGAGAAACTCTTTTCAATCAGGAAATTCAGATAATACAGGATTTGCGATCCTGCTTGCGTGTTCATCCTTGCGATTTCAGGACTCTTTGAGTGGGGGATTTTGTTGATCATGGTCCATCACTACTGGAAATAAGTAAGCAATGGTATACTGATCAATGATCAGATATAGTTAGATAGGCCAACTGTACCGCGGCAGTAGAAACAGGTTTCATTCGACAGTTAACTGAATTCCCAAAAAGTATTCAAATCCTAACCGGCTTAAATGACCTCAGATCAGGTCAACCTCCCAAACAAAAATCCCTCGCTCCCCTAAACTCGAAGAGTTTAGGGGAGCGAGGGATCTTTAAGTGGAGCTGGCGGGATTCGAACCCGCGTCCAGATAGGGAAACACCGTACCGTCTACATGCTTAGTCACCGATTGGATTGTCGGCCGAAAGCTGCTGGGTGACACACCTACTTCCGGCTTAGCCACTGATCTTAGCCCTGCTTAGTAGCCTCACAGGGAGCAGCACCGTCAAGTCGACACCCCAACTCTACCCGGACAGTGCAACGGGTAGTGGGATGTGGCCGGGGAGCATCTATCGAAGCTCAACCCTTTAAGCAGTATCTATTCCCCGAAGGGTAAGATTAGGCAGCCATGGCGTAATTAGATTCGCCAAGTATGGTTCGTATGAATCTTTCAAGGCCGTACATACTCCAGCCTGCATGCGAGCCCAGTCCTTACACCTACTGTCAAAACCGGTCAGCCCCATATGATTGGTAAAGACAAAGCTAACACAAATTTGGTTCCAAACCTTTAAATTTTTTCCGGTTCTATCCTTCCGCACCACCCCTGTTTTTTAACGCCAAAACCTGCAAGGCGGAAGTGAATTTGTGTTTAGATATTTTGAATTGGGCACTTATTCAATCATAAAAAACAATTTCCCTTGGATTTCTCCAATTTTGGCTAAAGCCAGGGATTTTGGAATACTATATTTTTAGAATGGGCTAAAGCCGCATTCCTATTGAGGGAGTTTTGGCAATGATTTATGGCTCATAATAGTTTTTCCATTAATGTCAGGTAATTTATTGAATCAATATCCCACCTGGAAAAACGCTCACCACCCCTTTACTTCCCGCAAAAACCTTCGGCAGCAACCGGCCGGGAAAACAAAAAAAGGCCATGGGATCGCTCCCATGACCTCTTGACCAACATTTACTATTAAAAAATTATCTTGCGAATGTACCCAGTACCAGATAAGTGGTCAGATCTGTGGTACTGATCTCCTGAGTGGGGTCGTGTACCACCAGGAAGCCTTCATACATCCTTGTCAATTCATTGTAAGAAATCTCCAACTCATTTTCAGCCATCACTGTTCCTCCATTACCGGCTATGCCGCCGGCAAAGATATCACCGTTGGGCGTTTCATTATAAGGCGTACCATTGGGGGTCGTGGATGGATCGGCGGCATCATGTGCATGCACCATATAAGTCATGCCTTCCATGGTGTTCATCAGGCTGATGGTGATTTTGGAAGTACCATCTACCATCTCTTCCACCATGATTTCCGCCATCAGGTTTCTGGCATGCTCCCCTTCATAGGCCAGGTCAGCGTTGTCCAGCAACTGCCCTTCGTTGAAGTCATACATAAAGGTTTCTGTTCTCAGGTTGGCTTCCCCTGCAGCAAGGTCCTGTCCAAATACACCCAGCACCAGATAAGTACCCAGGTCTGTAGTGCTCACTGCCTGAGTGGGGTCATGCACTACCAGAAAGCCCTCATAGGTGTCCAGCAACATGTTATAATCCAT
Source organism: Cyclobacterium sp. (assembly GCF_014762705.1). Classification (GTDB taxonomy): domain Bacteria; phylum Bacteroidota; class Bacteroidia; order Cytophagales; family Cyclobacteriaceae; genus Cyclobacterium. The sequence continues at coordinate 55,677 of NZ_JABURL010000051.1, forward strand.
GTCCGTCTCCATGGTTCCGCTACCCATGCCATTGCTTACACTGATCATCCCGGCAAAAATATCTCCATTCGGCGTCTCGTTATAGGGGGTGCCGTTAGGTGTAGTACTGGGGTCGGCAGCATCGTGCACATGAACCGGATACTGAACGCCATCCAGACCGTTTTCCAGACGAATGGTCACTTCTGCATTGCCGTTTTCCATTTCGGTAATTTCAAGTTGTGCAGAAAGATTCCTGGGATGGTCTCCCTCGCCATCTCCGTTGTAGGCCGTGGCTGGATTGTCTAGCAGTTGACCTTCGTTAAATCCATAATCAAAGGTTTCCATTCCAGGAGTAAATGGCATTTCCGGTTCCGGATCATCGTTACAGGAAGCAAAAATCCCTAATCCTGCAACCAATAGTCCCAGGTTTAATGTCGTTTTTAAATTCAAGTACTTTTTCATGGTCAATTAAAATTTAGTCGTTTATGATATTTTCTTATTTGGCAGGATTTACGAGGTGGCTGCCGGCTTTGGATCAGTACCGGGTAAAGTTTTCTTAAATTTTCTGTAAATTGCCCCATAAGTAGGTCTGAGGTAAGCCAGCCTGTTTTTTAAAAAGGACTTTTCAGAACCCGGATCTTTTTGAACCGCTAAAACCAAAGTGTTAATGTTTTATTCAGATTCCAGGACTGCGGCCCAGATTCTTTACAGAAAACTCAGGCTCAATTGGATTTTCAGTACCTCTACATTTATTGGCAATTTCCTGATTGCCCTGTTGGTTAGCTATTTTTTTCGGAAAATCGGTTACGATCCTCCGGTCAACTTTGTTTTCTTTATCAGCATTCTGGCCATAGGACTGTGGATTTCTGAGGCCATGCCTCCTTTTGCCGTAGGTATTTTTATCATCGCAGCCTTATTGGTAGGGTTCAGTACAGATTTCTTTTTTGAAAAGACCATGTCCCCGGACCTGTATATAAGCACCTGGACCAGTAATGTGGTCTGGCTCTTGCTGGGTGGTTTTTTCCTGGCCAAGGGCATGAGTATGGTGGAGCTGGACCGGCAGCTTTTCCGGTTTACGGTGCGCAGTTTTGGTCAGAGGCCGGAATATTTGCTTTTGGGTTTGATGATGACTACAGCCATCGCCAGTATGATCATGTCCAATACAGCTACCACCGCCATGATGGTGTCTTCCATCATTCCCCTGATACAGCTGATCGGTAAAAAATCCGCTTATGCCAAAGCTTTGCTTACGGCCATACCCGCAGCTGCTTCGGTGGGAGGGATAGGTACCATTATCGGAAGTACTCCCAATGCCATTGCGGTTGGGGCCTTACAGGAAAAGGGGATTAGCATCACTTTTGTAGACTGGATGATCGTAGGCTTTCCAAGCGGATTATTGCTGGTCTGGCTTTTTTGGAAATTCCTATGTAAAAAACATGATTTTTCAGGGGTAGTTCTGGACCTGTCTCTTTTGCCCAAAGGGGTAGGGGAAGTAGATCTCTTTAAGAAGTATGCGGTCATATTTACCCTTTCGCTCACGGTGCTGATGTGGCTGACCGAACCGCTGCATGGGATTCCCGTAGCCGCTACCTCGGCCATTCCCATAGTACTGCTCACCATGACCCAGGTGATTCATTCCGAGCAGGTCAGAAGTCTTCCCTGGGATACCCTGATGCTGGTGGCGGGAGGCCTGGCCCTGGGCATTGCGCTTGTGGAGGTGGGGCTGGCTGAAATTGTCATGGCCAAAATCAATAACCTGCCCATGCCCATGTTGTTTATTGCCATTTTCTTCTGCCTGGTAGCGGTACTGCTATCCAATGTCATGAGCAATACCGCTGCTGCCTCCATTTTGGTGCCGCTTAGCCTGGCTTTGCCGGGTGTGTATGGCCTTGCCGGCCCGGTAATGGTGGCCATCAGTTGTTCCTGTTCCTTGTTGCTTCCCGTGTCTACGCCTGCAAACGCCATCGCATATGCCACTGGTCTGGTGGAACAAAAAGATTTCCGTACCGGCGGATTATTTTTTATCTTTCTGGGCCCGGCCATTGCTTTTCTTGCTGTAATGGCCTGGGTATGGCTGATGTTTTAGGTTAGGGCCATGATGTAAAGAACAACCACTAAATAATCCTTCGATGAAAAAATTGATTTTGATTTTACCCGTATTGTTTTTTTTCGGTTGTGGAGAGCAGCAAAAGAATGCTTCCACAGAAGATTTGAAAGTAGCCATTCAGGCCTTGATTGAGGAAACTGAAGGCGATTTCGGCATTGCCTTTAAATTGCTGGACGATTCGGGAAGTCAATTGCTGATCAATGAAAAAGAGGTGTTTCACGCTGCCAGTACCATGAAAACACCGGTAATGATAGAAATTTTCAAGCAGGCGGGTTCCGGTAAGTTCTCCCTGGATGATTCGATTTTGATCGTCAATGAATTCAAGAGTATTGTAGATGGCAGCCCATATAGCATGGACCTGGGGGTAGATAGCCAGGAGGGACTTTACGAGCGTATCGGGGAAAAGGCCACGGTATATGAACTGATGTACCAAATGATCATCAAAAGCAGTAACCTAGCCACCAATATCCTGATCGAAGAGGTAGGAGCGGAAAATGTCACCCAAACCATGAGGGATTTGGGTGCAGCAGACATCGAAGTGCTTCGGGGTGTAGAAGACCTGAAAGCCTTTGATGCCGGCCTCAGCAATACCACCACGGCCCTGGATATGATGCTGATTATGGAAGCCATCGCTACCGGGGAAGCCGTAGGACAGGAGGAGAGCCGGCAGATGATGGATATCCTGTATGATCAGTATTACAAAGACCTGATCCCGAAATTATTGCCGGCGGAGGTGAAGATAGCCCATAAGACGGGATCCATTACCGGAGTGCAACACGATGCAGCTATTTTAACCCTACCTGATGGCAAGCAATATGTCTTGGTCATTTTGACCAAAAACCTGACCGATATGGAGGCAGGGAAACAGGCCATTGCTGAAATCAGTAAAATGATTTATGATTTTGTGAATGGGAATTATTCCTGATGATGGTATCCATAAAAAAACGCCTGGCCAAAGCCGGTATCAATTCTTTTTTCTTTTTACTGTTGCTGACCATTCTCCTGGCCTATCTTTTTCCGGAATGGGGGGAAACAAGTGCCAGTGGCCTGAACCTGGATGTGCTGACTTATTATGGAGTATCCCTGATTTTCTTTTTTTATGGGGTTAAAATCAGTCCTGCCACCCTCAAAACCGGGCTTTCCAACTGGAAGCTGCACCTGGTCATTCAAAGCACCACCTTTCTGGTATTTCCACTGATCATTTTGGTTTTGTATGCGGCATTTGGCAATCAGCAGAACCTTTTCTGGATAGGAACATTCTACCTGGCTGCCCTTCCATCCACAGTTTCTTCCTCTGTGGTCATGGTGTCTATTGCTGGAGGTAACCTTCCGGCAGCCATTTTTAACGCCAGTATTTCCAGTATCATTGGCATCCTCATTACCCCTTTCTGGATGGGCTTGCTTTTGAGCAGCAGCCAGGCGGATTTTGAGTTGCTGACCACGGTATGGAAGCTGGTGCAGCAAATATTCATCCCGGTGCTGATAGGGTTTATGCTGCACCGCTGGCTGGGTAGCTGGGTGCAGCGGTACAGCAAGGTACTGAAAGGCTTCGATCAAACGGTCATTTTGCTGATTGTCTTCTCCGCCTTTTCTCAATCCTTTGGTGGGAACATGTTTGCGGGACAAAATATTCTGGGCCTGGGATTTTTGATGTTGCTGTTGTTTTTGTTGATGCTGGCGGTGATGTATGGTTTGGGCAGATGGCTTGGCTTCAACAGGGAGGATGGCATCACGGTATTGTTTTGCGGATCGAAAAAATCCCTGGTACAAGGCGCGGTGATGGGTAAAATTCTTTTTCCGGACCCGGTTATTTTTGGAGTGGTATTGTTGCCATTAATGCTTTACCATACCCTTCAGCTGATCCTTGGCTCTGCTCTGGCGGAAAAATTGGCAGCAGGGGCTAAATAAAGGAGGTGTCTCCGGAGGCTTCTTCGGTCATTTTTTTTGCAGTCTCCTTACCCAGATAACGGTCTATCAATCCATGCCCCAGGTAAAGCAAGGGGGTAAGCAGTATGGCTACTGAAAATTTGTATATATAGTTAATGATCCCCACGGCAATGATCTGTTCTATGGACCAATTCCCGAATACATAAAAAGCAATACCCAATACCACAAAGGAGTCGATAAACTGGGATACCAGGGTAGAACCTGTGGCCCGCAACCAGATCATTTTCGAGCCGGTTATTTTCCTGAGTTTCTGGAATACAAATACATCCAGGAGCTGTCCCAGCAGGAAGGCTACCAGAGAGCCAATGATGATACCCAGCCCTTGTCTGAAAATGGTGTTGAAGGCATAATTGATATTGAAGGGAGTTCCCGAGGGGTCGGTGGCATTCACTTCCAGCCAAAAGGGGGCAGGAGGCAATTGGGTGACCAGGGAAATGACAATAAAAGCATAGGCGATCAGTCCTGCGGTGATAAAACTGATTTTCCTTACCCCTTTTTTGCCATAATACTCATTGATAATATCTGTGGTAAGGAAAACCACCGGCCAAATGACAGCACCGGCTGTTAAATTAAAATCCAGGATATAATCCCCGAAAAATGTCCAGTTTGCGGCACTTAAGCCCAGTGTTTCTTCACCTGAAAAAATTTTTACGCCTATGATCTCTGCCAGGATGGCGTTGGTGAGGAATATCCCTCCCAATATGATGAACAAATTGGTTTTTTTTGATTGGTAAACCTTCTCCTGATTTTCCATGCTCATTTGATGCTGTAAGTGGTGCCCTCTTCACTTAAAAAACTGTTCGGAAATGTTTCCCTTGCTTCCTCCAGTAGAGGGGTCAGGTCGGTATACCTCACAGAATAATGGCCCAGCAGCAGGTTTTTAGCCTTTGAGGCCAGGGCGATGGAGGCTGCTTCTTTTGTGGTACTGTGCCTGGTCAATCTTGCCCGGTCTTTTTCTGCCTCCATAAAGGTGGACTCATGGTAGAGTATGTCCATCTCCCTGATATATTGGGTTAGTTGTGGATCATAAACGGTATCTGAGCAAAAAGCATATTTGCGTGGTGCCTTGATCTCGCAATAGTCCTTTGCGGGATACAAAACCTTACCGGTCATGTCCCGCACATCCTGCCCCTTAAGGAGGGTGCGTATGGCCTCTATGCCAGGTTTGTTTTTGACCACCAATTCCTTGTTGAGTTTTACCCTGCCTGTTTTTTCCTCGAAACTAAAACCTGTGCAAGGTATGCGGTGTTTTAATGGGAAACTCCATACCTCCAAATCCCCCAATTCCAGTAATTTGGTTTTTTGTGAATGGGTGGTGGGGTGGAAAATCAGCGGAAATTTCAAAATGGTACCTGAGTATTTTAACTGTACCGTGATGATTTCATCCAGTCCGGAAGGTCCAAAGATGTGGAGGGGCTGTTTCCTGTTGTTCAGGTGGTAGGTGCCGATCAGTCCCATCAGCCCAAGATAATGGTCACCGTGCAGATGGGAAATAAATATATGGTTGATTTTGAAATACTTGATTTTGAATTTCCTCAACTGGTGCTGGGTGGATTCTCCGCAATCCAACAAAAATGTATAAGCTCCCCAGGTAACCACCTGGGAAGTTTGGTTTCGGCCATGGGCAGGAGCTGCAGAGTTGGAACCCAGAATGGTGATATTGAAATCCAAGTAGCTTAACGTTTACTCTTCCTCATCTTTTTCTGCACCCTGCTCGATCTCATGGATAAATACCGCTTCAGCAGCAGCTTCATTGTCATCTACCAACTTAAACACCTTATCCAGCATGGATATTTTCATCAATTTCAATACATGCTCCTGAAGTGAAGACAATATAAAAACCCCTCCTTCTTCTCCAAAAGCCCTGTTGCCCACCAAAAGCGCACTGAGCCCGCTTGAATCGGCATACTTCACACTTGCCATATCCAAAATCAGGTTTTTATATCCCTCCGCATGAACCGTTAGCAATTCCGATTTTAACTGAGGGGAAAGGGTGGAGTCCAGTTTTTCTTCCATCAGGGTGAAAAGTACAAATTGTTCTTTTTTATCTACAGCGTATTTCATGTGTTTATAATTTGCTTTTTAAAGGCCATATGGAATCTCGCAATGATAATCATGCCACTGTGGTACGATTTCGTCATGCTCGATTTCATTTGAAAATTAATTTACCAGTCTTTATATATCTTCAGAAAACAGTAGCTTCCTGATTTTCAAATTTGTTTTAAAATTAGCTTAAAATATTTTGGTGCCAAAATGATCGGTTCATTTATATATTTTCCAGAATGGCCTTTTGTATCCTGGATGCAATATCGGAACCATTTGCGGGAACAAAAGTTTTGCCGGTAATGTGTTCGTAAAGCTCAATGTACCTGTTGGAAATGTTTTCGATTATCCCGGGGCTCATTTCGGGGATAGATTGGCCTTCTTTTCCCTGAAATCCATTTTCAATCAGCCATTGACGGACAAATTCTTTGGAGAGTTGTTTTTGGGGAAGTCCCTGTTCCTGTCTTTGGGCATATCCCTCCTTATAGAAATAGCGCGAAGAGTCCGGTGTATGGATCTCATCAATCAACAGGATTTCATCTCCATATTTGCCGAATTCATACTTTGTATCTACCAAAATCAAACCTTTTTCCCTGGCCATTTCGGATCCCCGCTCAAACAAAGCCCGGGTATATTTTTCTAGTTGCGCATAATCAGCTTCACCTACTATTCCCTGAGCCAAAATAGCTTCCCTGGAGATATCTTCATCATGGCCTTGATCCGCTTTGGTGGTAGGGGTGATGATGGGTTCCGGAAGGGGATCATTTTCCTTCAGGCCTTCCGGAAGGGATATGCCGCAAAGGCTTCTTTTTCCTTCCCGGTATTCTCTCCAGGCATGTCCGGCCAAATAACCCCTGATTACCATTTCCACTTTGAAAGGCACACATTTTTTTCCTATGGTGACGTTGGGATCAGGGCAAACGGTAACCCAATTGGGGACAATGGAAGCAGTGGAAGATAGGAAATGGTAGGCGATTTGATTTAAAACCTGCCCTTTATAAGGAATGGGTTTTGGCAGGACCACATCAAAAGCAGAAATTCTGTCTGTGGCCACCACTGCAATGGTACGCTCGAAAATATATACGTCCCTTACCTTGCCCCGGTAAAAATCAACCTGACCTGGAAATTGATATTGTGTATTTTTTATGCCTTTGCTCATGGGATTTTTGATTTAAGATGCAAAAATAAGAAATAATCGCCACCAACTGTAAAATTTTCATTATCCTGTTCCGAATGGATTTCCGGAACGAAAGTCAGTCTGGGGTTCCCCTTTTAAATTTTCTTTCGCCAAGCAATTTTCCTGCCTCATCGTAGGTAGCAAATTGGCCATGCCGCAAGCCCATCCGGTAATTGCCCTTCTCCTTTATTTTTCCGTTTTCATGGTAGCTGATATAGGTCCCGTGCCGGACACCATTTTTGTATTCCACCTCAGAAGACTTGGTGCCATCCGGAAAATAGCTGATATAGCGTCCATCCAGGCTTCCATCTTTATAGGGTTGTTCTGTCAGCAATTGCCCGTCTTCGGCGTACTTTTTCTGTACTCCCTCCATCATGCCCTGATCAAACTGTTGCGTTTCCTGTATTTCACCATTTTCGAAAAATATCTCGTTGAGTCCATTGGGTTTTCCATTTTCAAAACGGGTGCGGCTTTTAAGGGCACCGGATTCATAGTAGGTTTCAAGGGTGCCTTGGATTTCACCATTTAGAAAAAATGCTTTTTGCGCAACTGCTCCATTGGGGAAAAATGAAGTCACTTCTCCATTCACCAGATCTTCCTCGTATGGAGTTACTTTCAGGGTGTCCCTGCTCTCTGGATGTAATTCATAAAATTTACCTGATTTTTTACCTTCCCTGAACTGTCCGATTTGGGTCAGGTTTCCAAAGGGGTCGTAAAACCTGTAAGCTCCGTGGGGTATACTGTCTTTGGTCTGAAAACGCTCCTTTACCTGTGTTTGCTCATCATCGTAATAGGTGGTTTGCTGTTGGGCATTGACTGAAAGGCCATTGAATAAAAAACAAAATACCAGTAGTAACAGGCTTGATTTCATTTGTTTATAATTTGTTTTTAATAGGCCAGCCCGATTAGTCGGGGCAGGCTATGGAATCTTTGACGATTAAAATCATCATTGCCCTGTGTGTTTAATGATGATTTTAATCGTGTCGATTTCATATGATTATAATTTGTTATTTAAAGGTCATATGCCCGTCCCTACCTTCGGGAGAATCTCGCATGTTGGATAGTCATCCCTCCGTGTGGCGCTTGCGTCATGCTCGATTTCATAACTTGAAAGGGTTGGTAATGTGAAAAAAGCACAATTTCAGATCATTTCTATAACGATGGCAGAAGCCCCTCCGCCTCCATTGCAGATGCCGGCCACCCCGAGTTTGCCTTTTTCCTGACGGAGTACAGAAAGTAAGGTGGTAAGGATCCTGGCTCCGGAACAACCCAATGGATGTCCCAGTGCAATGGCCCCTCCATAAACATTCAGTTTTTCCTCAGGAATTTTGAGTAATTGCTGGTTGGCTATGGCCACGGCAGCAAAGGCTTCATTGATCTCAAAATAATCCATGTCTGTTACAGCCAATCCTGCCTGTTTCAGTGCTTTCGGAATGGCCAGCGCCGGAGCAGTGGTAAACCACATGGGGTTGCGGGCTGCATCAGCGAATCCCCTTATTTTGGCAATGGGTTTCAGGTCTAGTTTTTCAGCCATTTCTCTGCTTCCAATCACTAGTGCAGCAGCACCATCGCTGATGGTAGAGGAATTTGCCGCAGTCACGGTTCCATCTGCTTCAAAAGCAGGTTTTAGCCCGGGGATTTTATCCAATAGGACTTTGCGAAAATCCTCATCTTCTTTGATAAGCTGTTCGTTTCCTTTGTGATCCTTAACGTTAACCGGTACCACTTCAGCAGAAAAGCTGCCCTTTTTCCAGGCCTCTGCCGCTCTTTTATAGGAGTTGATTGCATAGTCGTCCTGTGCCTCCCTGCTGATTTTCATCTCTCTGGCAGTGTTTTCCGCACAGTTGCCCATGGGGAAATCATGGTAGGCCTCCTCAAGACCATCTCTGCTGAGCCCATCTACAAGGCTTCCATGTCCGTACTTGTACCCAAATCTTGCCTTGGGAAGGTAATAAGGCGCATTGCTCATGCTTTCCATGCCTCCGGCCAGAAGCAAATCTGCCTGTCCGCACATGATGGACTGGGCACCGAGCATGACCGCTTTCATTCCCGAAGCACAAACTTTATTGATTGTGGTGCAGGGAGTGCTGACATTCAGCCCTGCATGTATAGCAGCCTGCCTGGTAGGTGCCTGTCCCAAATTTGCTGACAAAACATTGCCCATCAGCACTTCATCAAAAGGGACATTATTGCTCAAACCAAGTTTGTTTATTGCCCCTTTAAGGGCTAAACTTCCCAGTGCTGTGGCAGACAAGGAGGATAAGTTTCCACCAAAACCACCCAGGGGCGTTCTCGCTGCCGACAAGATAAATACCTCTTGCATGTCAATCACTGTCCATTATACACATCTGACG
>NZ_JABURL010000049.1 GCF_014762705.1 Cyclobacterium sp.
TTTGTCATTTGTTATTCTAAAAATGAATAATTTAACGGTGCAATTTATGAATACCTTACATATAATATGAAAATAGGAGTAATTGGTGGCGGTGCGGCCGGATTTTTTGCAGCCATTCACGCAGCATATACCGGCAATAAAGTTAAACTTTTTGAAAAAAGTCCGAAAGTACTTTCGAAAGTATTGGTGTCCGGAGGAGGGAGATGCAACCTGACTCAGGGGACATTTTTTTCAAACGAATTGTTAAAGGGATACCCTAGAGGCAGCCGTTTTTTGAAAAATGTTTTCCGCTATTTCAGTACATCCGACACCATGGCCTGGTTTGAAAGCAAAGGCGTTCTGCTCAAGACGGAAGCGGATTTAAGGGTTTTTCCACAAAGTGATGATTCCCAGACCATTGTAAATGTACTTTTAGAGGAGGCAAGGAAACATCAGGTAGATGTGATGACCCGCCAGGCCATTCAAAAGGTACTACCGCTTGATGGTAGTTTTTTGCTTCAGGGAAATGGATTTGAAGAAAAAGTAGATCGCTTAATCATTTGCTCAGGAGGAAGCAACAAAAAGGATAGTTATTCCTTTTTAGAAAAGTTGGGACATTCGATAATAGACCCCATTCCTTCATTATTTACATTCAATACCCCTGATTCGGGGTTAAAGTTGTTAAAGGGAATAAGTGTACCTCATGGTAAAATCAGGTTTGAGGGGACAAAACTCCAATATTCAGGACCAATCCTCATTACCCATTGGGGGATTTCCGGTCCGGCCGTCCTGAAACTTTCCGCTTTTGGAGCCGATTGGCTGTATGACCATCAATATAAAGCTAAGGTATTAATCAATTGGGATGAAAGCTTTACCGAGTTCGGATTAAAAACAGCATTAAATGCCTTTAAGCAGGCCCACCCAAAAAAAAATATCCTAAAAAATGCACTTTTTGACTTGCCAGCAAGGTTATGGCAATATTTAGTCGCTCATGCCGCTATTGAGGACAATTTGATTTGGGGAGAAATAAGCAAAAAAAAAATCAATAAATTGATAGAAAACCTATTCAACTTTTCATTAATAATCTCAGGAAAAACTACCTTTAAGGAAGAATTTGTCACCGCGGGGGGAGTGGATCTCCAGCAAATCGATTCCAACACCATGGAAAGCAAGTTGATACCAGGATTGTTTTTTGCAGGAGAGGTAATTGACGTGGATGGGATAACCGGAGGATATAATTTTCAGGCAGCCTGGAGTACCGGATTTCTGGCTGGGAAATCTTCAACTAAATTATAATTATGGAGAAAAAGTATAAAAATATTGATTTCAAAAAAATTGAAGAAATGGTAGAAGATGATGTGGTTTTTAGAAATCAATTGTTAGATGCCATTCATGTTGCAGTTGAAGAACTCCAGACTACCTATATCAGAGGAATAGAAGAGGAGAGCCTACCAACGATCAAACAGGCAAGACACAAAATCAAACCTACCCTGGGTCTGTTTGATTTGGAAAAATTAGCCATTATCATAGGGAATGGAAAGCGGTTAATGTTGGAAAAAGGTTTTGCTGATGGCATTGAGGCGCATAAGAATGAATTCCTTGAAGCAACAAATGATGTCCTGGAGGAAGTGAAGGCATACAGGTAGTAGTTGCTTAAAACCTTTTTGTCCAAATACGGTTTGAATTTTTGTTATATTGAGCGGATAACAGCCAATGATTTTATTAATATGTAGTTGAAGTGAAAGGGATGTAATATCTTTGCGGGATTGGGGTAAAGTTAATCTTTAAAAGAAAAACATACCTTAATTAATCCAATAAACGAAAACGTTCTGGTCCACACATGTGCATAAATCTGGTAGTAGTGGATGATAGTGATGTTGATATTTTAATTATCGAAGACGCTATCTCCGATATTTCATACCCTATTAAATTTAAGAGCTTTTCTCATCCCGAGAAATTTTTGAATTATATTGAAGGAATCAATCCGGAAATTTTTCAAATGGAAAAATTCATTATTATTTCTGATATCAACATGCCCAAAATCAACGGGTTTGAAATGCTGGAGCGAATCAGGGCAAACGCACAACTGGCCTTGGTTCCAATTATCATGTTTTCCTCAAGTTCCAGTAATAGTGATGCCTTCAAATCTGTGTCATTGGGTGCCAATGCTTATCTGACAAAACCCCTTCAGATTGATGCCTATCAGCGACTGATCTGTACCACTATTGAGTTTTGGAAGAATCATCATCATTCCTGATGCATTTTATTTTACAATTTGGCCAAAGCAAGTTCAGTCACTTTATCTGCGATAGAAAGAGCACTGGTGGCTGCTGGAGAAGGTGCATTGATCACATGAACGGCTTGGATCGTCTCATGTATCGCAAAATCATCCAAAAGCCCTCCGTTCTTATCGCATGCTTGCGCCCTCACACCAGCACCACCACTTTCCAGATCACTTTCCTGGATATCGGGTATCAATTGCTGAAGTGCCGCAGTAAAGGCCTTTTTTGAAAACGATCTTTTGTATTCTCCCAAACCCGTTTTCCAATACTTTCCCGCCACTTTTTGTAGCCCGGGCCAGGTAATGGCTTCCAAAAATTCCTTCAGGTTAAAATCGCTTTTGCGGTAACCTTCTTTTTTAAAAGCAAGTACAGCATTGGGGCCGGCTTCTACTCCGCCTTTCATCATTCGGGTGAAATGCACCCCTAAAAAGGGGAAATTTGGGTCTGGAACAGGATAAATCAAGTTCTTTACGAGGTACTGCCTTTCTTTTTTGATTTTGTAATACTCCCCCCTGAAAGGAATGATCCTTATGGGCAAGGTCGTTTTTTCGTGGAGTTCGGCAATTTTATCAGCATATAAACCGGCACAATTGATCAGCACTTTGGTAGTCAACTCATTACTTGAAGTTTTAATAACGATTTTATTTTTTAAATTACTTATATTCAGTACTTTATGACCAAGAAGTATCTTTCCATCCAGTGCCTGGAACTCTTTCCCATAGCTAAGGGCAACCGCTTTGTAATCTACAATTCCTGTTTGAGGCACATGCAATGCACCGAGTCCATTACAATAAGGTTCCAAATCCCTTAACTCATCCATGGTTATGGATTTTATGCCAGCCAGACCATTTTGCAAGCCCCTGTCCATTAAAAATTTTAACTGAGGCAACTGCTCCTTTTCAGTTGCAACCACCACCTTGCCGGTTATTTCAAATGGAATATCATGTGTTTTGCAATATTGTACCAGCTGTCGGTAACCGTCAATGCAATTTCTGGCTTTATGACTTCCGGGCTTGTAATACAAGCCCGAATGGATCACTCCACTATTGTTTCCGGTTTGATGCCTGGCCAGGGCATCCTCTTTTTCAAGAATAGCTACTTTTAAATCAGGTTTCTGGATTTTTATTTTTAATCCTGTTGCGAGTCCAACAATGCCTCCACCTATAATGGTAATATCGTATTGCATATTTTTTGAATCTATAATGGCAAATATAAAGGGTAGGAAGGTAACTTCTTTATAGTTTTATCCACTAAATATTTGTATAGGCTTTAAGTCACCTTCATCCAGGCACTTACCAAAGCTCGTCTTCCTGAGATGAATCCGAATCTTCCTTGAAGTAGGCGGCAAAATGAGCTTTCTCACTTTCTTCAACTTTAATTGCTGATAAATGAATTAACCTATTGATTTCTAATAGTTTATCATAGGTTGGTTGTTGGATATGGAAAGGGATTTTGTACAGCAGGTTCTTGTTTTTTTGCAAGTCGGAATCTGGTTTAAAGAGAAAGGGCCATAAGGTTTTTGAACAGGAATAACCAATAAAATCGACATGATAGTTGTTCAGATAGGATGATATCCTATCATTGATCTGGTTGAAAAAGCTTTCGGATTCTCCCAGCCTTACCCTGGATCCTGCCCTGGATTTACCCTTGGTTTTCAGGTATTTTATTTGACTTTTACCCTGTTTTTTTCTGACCATATAGGCTCTGAAAACTTTGTGGGAAATATTGATGCCATTTTCAAAATATCCCACTGCGGCCATCCCGGCTCTCACCATGCACAAGATGTGATTTTTTTCTTCAAATTTTAATTGGCCTGTCTCAGGTGTATATTCTGCTGAGACAGGAAGCCTCAACTCGGCAATTCTTGCTTCTTTTAAAATGATGCGGATTTTATGTTTTGCCTCATCATATTCCAGAAACATACCCTTTTCCCCGGCCCATTCCAAAAAGTGCGCTATGTCTTCGGCTTTGCTCAGTGAGTACATGCTTGTATTAAAGTTGAAATTGTCATGAAATTGTTTTGCTTATTGAGAGTATCAAATCCGGGGCATCCGGGAAAACTAATCAAAATTAAAGTTAATAGGATCGTTTGATGCTGATGATCCTAAATTTTCATTTTTCAACAAATTTGGTACATTTAAGCAACCAATTTATAAAAACCCATGAATATTGCTATGCTTGGATCCGGGTTTATTGCCCGATTTTATGCGGATACCCTACATGCTCAAAGAAGGAGGGATCAAATCACCGCTGTATATTCCAGAAATGAAACTAATGCGAAAAGATTTGCCTCAAATTATGGATTGAAGGCATACAGCACCGATATGGGACAAGTCATCAAAGATGAAAGTATTGATGCTGTGATCATTGCCCTGCCCAACCACCTGCACGAAGAAGCTGTGATGGCCTGCGCCAAATATGGTAAAGCAGTTTTGTGTACCAAACCGCTTGGTAGAAATGCCAGCGAAGCCAAGCGCATGTTGGATGCTGTTGAACAAGCGGGGGTTTTTGCAGGATACCTGGAGGATCTTTGCTATACCCCCAAGTTTCTGAAATCTGTTGATAGCGTACAGGCAGGCAGTTTGGGAAGGATATTGTGGACCAAATCAAGGGAAGCCCATCCCGGCCCTCACAGTGATTGGTTTTGGGACAAAGACCTTTCAGGCGGGGGAGCCATCATTGACCTGGGCTGTCATTGTGTGGAAATCGGAAGAAACTTTATCGGCAAATCCGTTCGACCTGTGGAAGTCATGTGTTGGGCTGATACCCAGGTACACCCTATTGAAGCAGAAGACCATGCTATCGGACTAGTGAGGTATGAAAATGGTGCCATTGGTCAATTTGAAGTCAGTTGGACTTTTCGCGGGGGCATGGATTTGAGGGATGAAGTCATGGGAACAGAGGGTACTATTTGGCTGAACAGCTTTTTGAGAACAGGTTTTGACATGTTTACTACGGGAAAAGGGGGGAAATATGTAGCAGAAAAAGCTGAGTCTGATTCCGGATGGTTATTTCCTGTGGGAGATGAAGCCCATGAACTGGGCTACCCCCACATGTTTACGGATATGTTTGATGCCATGGAGCAGGGCAGAGCACCCCTGGAAACTTTTTATGACGGATATGTGGTGAATGCCATACTGGATGCTGCGCTTTTGTCGGCAAAAACCAAAAATTGGGAAAAAGTTATTTTGGAAGACTGGAGAGGAAAATCGGATTCCCTGCATGAAAAATCCTATGTTTCCTACGATGAAAAGTACTTCCTGATAAAAAAGGAGCTTTTGCCAAATGGTGACGAGAAATTAATACTAAAAGACAAAATAACGGGTGAAGTTAAGCAGGAAACGAAAAGAAATTAACCATTGATACCTAAATGTGACAATCAATATAATTTACCCTGTTTTTCCGGAAAATTGTAGAAATAAAAGGCTACAATAGGATTATTTACCTTAATATTGCCCTTCAAAATTAATTGTTTTAAAGGAAAATATTGGGTTTGCGGTATGGTTTGGAGTTTTACAGCAGGAGATTTTAGAGTCAGACAGTTCTGTTTGTTGCTTTTTGCGGTGATTTTGTCAGCCCCTGTTTTGGGTCAGAAAATCAATGATGCATACAGGTTACACATAAAACGGGCCAGTTCTCCGGTAGTCATTGATGGGAAGGTGGATGAAAAGGCCTGGAAAGATGCTGAAGTGGCCAGTGATTTTTACATGATCCTGCCCATGGATACCAGTTTTTCCCAGGTGGATACGGACGTCATGATGACCTACGATGATGAACGGCTGTATTTGCTGGTGATCAACCACCATGCCGTCCCCGGACCCTATTACGTAGAGTCATTGCGTCGTGATTTTTCTTTCGGAAAAAATGATAATTTCCTCTTGTTCATGGACACCTTTGATGACCAGACCAACGGCTTTTCGTTTGGGGCAAACGCTGCCGGCGCCCAATGGGATGGTATCATGTATGAAGGGGGAAAGGTGGATTTAAGCTGGGACAATAAATGGGTATCCAAGGTTCAGAATTATGATGACAGGTGGGTTTTTGAGGCCGCCATACCCTTCAAATCCATCAGGTACAAAAAAGGTATCAAAGAATGGGGGATCAACTTCAGCAGACTAGATCTGAAAACCACCGAGAAGTCTTCCTGGGCTCCTGTTCCAAGGCAGTTTCCTTCGGCATCCCTTGCCTACACGGGTATCCTTGTTTGGGATGAGGCACCTCCGGAAGCTGGTATGAATGTGTCCATTATCCCTTATGTGATGGGGGGTAGTGTAAAAAACAATGAAGGTGGAATACCGACCGAATACCAGAACAGGGTAGGAGTAGATGCTAAAATTGCCGTGAGTTCTTCTTTAAATCTGGACCTCACAGTTAACCCTGATTTTTCACAGGTAGAAGTGGACCGGCAAATCACCAATCTGGATCGCTTTGAATTGTTTTTCCCCGAACGCAGACAGTTTTTTCTGGAAAACGGCGACCTTTTCGCCAATTTTGGCTATGAAACCATCAGACCTTTCTTTTCGAGGCGGATTGGTTTAAATGCTCCAATACAGTTTGGTGCCAGGCTAAGCGGCAAAATCAACCGCGATTGGCGTATTGGTGCCATGAACATGCAGACGGGACAAGTAGAAGAAACGGCAACCCCCGCACAAAATTTCACGGTTATGTCAGCTCAAAGAAGAGTAGGACAACGCTCCAATATTGCTGCAATTTTTGTCAACAAAGCCAATTCAAGCCAGATTCCCGGCACCAACGGAACAGACACGGAACCTGTTCCTGCTTACAATAGAAATATTGGATTGGAATACAACCTGGCCTCATCGAATAACCTTTGGACGGGAAAAGCACTATTCCTAAAATCTTTTAGTCCGGTGGAATCAGGAGAGAGCATGGTTCATGCCGCCAATCTGAGGTATTCCAGTGGTAACCTGACCTGGGAGTGGAAACACGAATATGTATCCCCGAATTATACTGCAGAAGTGGGTTATGTGCCCCGAAACGGTTATTACAGGATCAACCCCAACATGGCCTATCTCTTTTTCCCAAATAGTAAGAAGATTCTCCGACATGGCCCCACTTTCAATACTTCCTTGTTTTATAATATGGATAGGGAGCAAACGGATAATATTACAGAACTGGGTTACACGATTAGGTTCAGAAGCCAAAGTAATCTGACTGCGAAATATACCTACAACAGGATATTGTTGCAACAGGCATTTGATCCCACCAACTTTAGCGGGGATACATTGGCGGCTTTTACTGACCACACCTGGAATGCCATAGGTATGGAATACGTGTCCAAACCCCAAAGTCTCTTTACCTATACTGTCTCTTCCCAATACGGGGGATATTTTGCTCAGGGCGAAAGGTTTAATGTTTCCGGTGAGCTTGGTTACAGGTTTCAGCCATACGTAGGGCTTTCCATGACAGGGAATTATAACCAGATTGATTTGCCGGAGCCCTGGGGGAATACCAGATTTTGGCTGGTTGGTCCCAGGGTAGATGTAACCTTTACCAATACCTTGTTTTTCACAGCCTTTGCGCAGTATAATGAGCAGATAGATAATATCAACTTAAATACAAGGTTTCAATGGCGGTTTAAGCCTGCTTCTGACCTCTACCTTGTATTCACGGATAATTACCTTCCAGCCCCGTTTTATGTGAAAAACAGAACATTGGCCTTGAAATTTACTTACTGGTGGACCTTGTGATAAAAGATGCCTACCAGGGATCCAATCCAAGCAGTTTTCGACCTAAAGGACTGAGGATGGCCGTTTTGTATTTTGTTTGTTCCCAGTTTCTGGGATCACCGGGAAAGGCGTAACCATCGGGGGCTACCCTGTTTTTCCAGGAAGATATGCGCCAATCTCTCAGCTCCTGGTTTTCATTTTCTGCCGGCATCATCGAAATGTATTGGGCCATTCTGACCTTGTCGCGGCTGATATTAGGCCGGATACCGTGAGGTAATTTACTGTTAAAAATCAAAAGATCTCCCTCGTCCAGCTTTACCTTGGTCAATTCAAATCCGCTGATATCAGGTTTGAACCTGTCCCTGTCTGCCGGCTGGCTCTTTTTCCAGGTTTCATAATTCCGGTATAATTCCGGGATGCACTGAAATCCCCCGACATTCGGGTCGGTCTGTTCATTCAACGCTACCAATCCCTGTACGTTCTGGGGATTTGTTTCAGGATCATAATCCCAGTGAATAAAGCCTTTGAATTCAAAATCAGGCCTGGCTGGCAGATTAAGATTGGCCCTGTCAATGGTCACCCAAAGCTCATCTATGCCCCATATATCCGTAAAAGTTTCATACACTTTTGGATATTGACGTATATCCCACAGGTACTGGTGATTGTAAATTTCCACCATACCACTGTTGGTCAGTTCCTTCATTTTCATTTCAGGCTTGTCTTCCCCATACCAGGTTTCAGGATCCTTTGGGTTTTTCTCTTCAAATTCCCATAAGAGTTTGCTTAAACGGGTGGTTAAAGCTTTAGGTACTGCATTTTTTATAATTACATACCCATTGTCCACCCAAAAATCCCAATCATTTTCGGTCAATACTTTTAACGGTCGACCATTACTCCGGTCATTTAAAAACACCTTGCTCGATGTGGCAGTTGAGGGGTTGCCAGGAATATCTTTGTGGTTTTTGTTAATAGCCATGGTAAAATTTTTATCTTACAAGCAAAATATAGCATTAAAAATTTAATATTACAAAATCCTAAATTCTTAAGATTTTGCTGTTTAATCAATTTGATCTGCTTATATTTCCATTAATGTAAATTAGTTTCAGGATCGTTTTTACATTGATTAGCTTGAAACATGAAACCTCAACCAATGAACTTATTTAAACGCTCAGGCCTGTTGCTTGTTTTTTACCTGGCCGGAATATACTTAGCTGCTCCATTCGCCCGGGCACAAAGTGGTTCGGAAATTTACCACCAGCTCCTAAAATTAAAAGAGACCAAACGGGTTTTGTACATTGCGGCTCACCCCGACGATGAAAACACCAGGTTGATAGCTTACCTTTCCAATGCCGTTAACGCAGAAGTGGGTTACCTGTCCCTTACCAGAGGTGATGGGGGTCAAAACCTGATAGGTAAAGAATTGGGAATACAGTTGGGAATGATACGGACCCAGGAATTATTGAAAGCCAGGGAAACCGATGGTGGCAGACAATTTTTTTCCCGGGCCATTGATTTTGGCTATAGCAAAACTCCCAATGAAACGCTTAATAACTGGAACCGTGAAAAATTGCTATCAGATGTGATATGGGTAATTAGAAATTTTCAACCCGATATCATCATTACCAGATTTAACACTACTCCCGGAACCACCCACGGGCACCACACCACCTCTGCTATTCTGGCAAGAGAAGGCTTCGAAAAAGCAGGAGATCCCAATGTATTTCCAGAACAAATGAAATGGGTAAAACCCTGGTCTCCCAAAAGAATATTTTGGAATGCCTACAATTGGGGAGGGCAATACGAACCAAAAGCAGATAAAAAGTACCATAGTTTTCCGGTAGGTGAATTCAATCCATTGTTGGGTACCACATATTCTCAAATTGCTGCTGACAGCAGGACCATGCATAAGTCTCAGGGTTTTGGCGCTACTGCAGCCATTGGGGAAGGAAGTGATTTTATCGAATTGGTTGCAGGAGCATCTTTCGAAAGCGGACCCTTTGAAGGGATTCCCAATAGGTGGGAAAATCTGGATAAGGGCTCAACTATTCAGCATCAAATCCAGGATTTGCAGGAAGATTTTAATTTTATACACCCGGAAAAAAACTTATCAGAATTACTCGCCATCAAATCAGCCTTGAACGAAGTTCAGGAAAATTTAACCTGGGTCAAAGAGAAAAGACAGTTGATAGATGAAATCATTTTGGCGGCATTGGGTTGGAAATCATTATTCCTGGCCAATAAAGAGTTGTCTTACCCCTCTGAACAAATCAAGGGAAGGCTTTTGGTAAATCAGCCCTACAACACTGAAGTCAAATTACATGCTTTCAGGACATTGGATGCCACCTTTGAATTGGATGCCAGCGTGAACAACAACAAACTTTTTGAATTGGAGATGGACTTGCAGATCCCGAAAAATCATCCCATTTCCCAACCCTATTGGCTTGAAAATGATCCTGAAAACAACCTGTATGCAGTAGAAGAACAGCCCATGATTGGCAAAGCTTTTAATGACCCTGCTATATCGGGAACTTTGTATTTCGACATAAACGGACATTCTTTTGAAGTCAATATTCCCCTCCAGTACCGGTACACTGATCAGGTAAATGGTGAAATAATTCAGCCATTTACCATTGTACCACAGGCCTCAGTAGCGGTAGATATGGACAATGTATTTTTGCTTAACGGAAAGGAATCCATCATAGGGGTAACGGTGACATTCGAGGGTGAAATGAAGGAAGGAAAGTTGGGCATTGAAGGTTTGGATAGTGCCGCCTACCGGATAGAGGAAAGACTGGTAGATGAGGTCAATAACAGGTATTTTTACAAAGTGGCTTTATCCAATTCCAATGGGGAAGAAAAATCAAGTCATACGGTATATTTCCAGACGGAGGATGGGATGGTATTCAAACGGGGTATGAACCGCATTCTTTACGAGCATATTCCCAATCAAACCTTTTTTCCGGAGGCTGCTTTTAACCTGATCCGGATGAAAATGGACATAAGCAATCAGACCATTGGCTATATACCTGGTGCTGGTGATGATATTCCAGGGGTTTTAAGAAATTTAGGGTATACCGTTGAAATGTTGGAGAACGATAGCTTCGGGCCTTCGGTTTTCAGTAAGTATAATACCATAATTGTCGGTATCAGGGCATTCAATGTCAACCAGAATTTTGCCAACAGTATTACCGCATTGATGGAATATGTAAAAGAAGGCGGTAACCTGATCGTTCAATACAACACCAGTTCTCCTTTACTTTCCAGAAATTTCGGGCCCTTTCCCCTGGAGCTTTCCCGGAACAGGGTAGCTGTGGAAGATTCACCTGTGGAGATCCTGCTCAAAGATCATCCCCTAATGAACCATCCCAATAAAATTGAACAAGATGATTTTTCCGGATGGGTGCAGGAGAGGGGATTGTATTTTCCCGGAAATTGGGATGACACCTACCAAACACCATTGCTGATGCAAGATCCCGATGAAACCCCTACTAAAGGCTCCCTTTTGTTTACCAATTATGGTCAGGGAAGTTTTACCTATTCCGGAATCTCCTGGTTTCGACTATTGCCCGCAGGAGTACCTGGAGCCGTTAAATTATTTGTCAACCTAATCGAACAAGCAGGTGAAGAAAGAGAAGGAATATCAGCATTGGAATAAACTGTACTTGCTTCAGTTGATCGTTTTGGGAATTTTGGTCGTTTTATTTTATATACTAACCGAAACTTTTTCATGAGTTATCTGGATTGGGCCATCATGTTTGGCACCTTATTGGCCATAGCTGCCTATGGTATATACAAAACCTATGGTCCCAAAGACATGGAAAAGTATCTCAGGGGCGGAAATGACCTCAACTGGTGGACCATAGGATTGTCCATAATGGCTACGCAGGCTTCAGCCATTACATTTTTGAGCACTCCTGGACAGGCTTATGCAGATGGGATGCGGTTCATACAGTTTTATTTTGGGCTGCCGGTGGCCATGATCATTATCTCCGTTGTATTTTTACCCATTTACTATAGGTTAAAAGTATACACGGCCTATGAATTTTTGGAAACCCGTTTTGACCTGAAAACACGCACTCTGACGGCCTTTCTGTTTTTGGTACAGCGCGGGTTGGCCGCCGGGATTACCATTTATGCGCCTGCCATTATTTTATCCACTCTTCTGGAATGGAACCTCACGCTCACCAACTTCTTCATAGGGTTTATGGTAATCATTTATACCGTATCGGGAGGAACCAAAGCCGTATCCATCACACAAAAACAACAAATGACCGTGATGATGGGCGGGATGATTTTAGCGGGTATCATTGTCATTCAAATGATTCCCGTCAAATTTACGGAGGCACTTCACCTGGCCGGAAAAATGGAAAAATTGAATATTGTCAATTTTGAGTTTGATCTTTCCGACAGGTATAATTTCTGGTCTGGTGTGACAGGAGCATTGTTTTTGTTTTTGTCTTATTTTGGCACCGACCAGTCGCAGGTACAACGGTACCTTAGTGGGAGATCTCTTACACAGAGCAGGATGGGATTGATGATGAACGGCTTCCTGAAAGTCCCCATGCAATTTGTCATTCTTTTCATTGGCGTGATGGTTTTTGTCTTTTACCAATTTTTCCAGCCACCTGTAATTTTCAATACCATTCAGTTGGATAAACTCAAGCAAAGCGAATATGTAGACGATCTGTCCGAATTGGAGGAGGAGTATTCGGATGTTTTCCAAGACAAAACGGAAAGTATTCAGCAGCTACTGGGAGCCATTTCATCAAACGATGAATCACAGACCAATCAATACCAGGAAGAAGTATTTGATCATTCAGCCAGACAGGAGGAGCTTAGAGAAAAGGCCAAGGCATTGATTGTCAAGAATGATCCTTTGGCAGAAACCAATGATACAGACTATGTGTTCATGCGTTTTGTGATGGATTATCTGCCAAAAGGTATTGTCGGGTTGTTATTTGCTGTGATATTTAGTGCAGCCATGTCATCTACAGCCTCGGAACTGAACGCCCTTTCTTCTACTACCACCATGGATATTTACAAAAGATCCATTAAAAAATCTGAAGATTCCAGGCATTATATGCTATCATCCAAATGGTTTACAGCGCTTTGGGGATTGTTTGCCGTACTCTTTGCTACTTATGCCACTTTATTTGAAAACCTGATACAGGCCGTCAATTTATTGGGGTCTCTTTTTTATGGGACCATATTGGGAATATTTTTGGTTGGTTTTTTCCTGAAGTGGGTAGGTGGAAGAGCCGTTTTTATGGCTGCCATCGTTACCGAGATATTGATCCTTACCCTGCATTATTTCAATGGAAAAACAGTGGGCGGTGTTGCCGTAGATGTAGGATATCTCTGGTACAATGCCATCGGCTGTATTCTGGTCATGGTGATAGCCGCATTTTTGCAATTATTCATGTCTCAAGCAAAAAAAGTTTAAAAAATAGATGAGGAGCTTCTTTCAAAAGTAGCTCCTCAATAACCGTTTTTCTATAGTAGAAAAATTCGGATGCTGGCTGCTAATCCTTTACCAGGTAAATGCCTTAAATGGCAACCCATTTGAGAATTAGGTCAAAACTCATTTTCAAAGATTTACTTGTCTGGGGGGATTTCTGTGTCTATTTTAAGGAAAATCCTTTTTTATCAAATAATAATTATTGGCTAAAACCGAACTCCAGGACAAGACTATTTTAAAGAAGAAATCAATCGTTCATTCAGGCTTACATAATCCGGGTTATTGGCTTCTCTGGCCAATTCCATGGATTGTTCTGCCGTTGCAATAGCTTCCATTTTCATACCCAGGGCAGCTTGAATTTTTGCTTTCAGGTGCACGATATAATATTTGGGGTCGGCATCTACAGATTTATTGATCCATTCAAGAGCTGTATCAAGGTCTTTGTCATTGGTGAAATAATAGTTTGCTGCCTGAAAATAAAGCCCGGGGTTATCACTGTCCTGATCGATAAGCATTGTTTTGATTTGTTTCATGACAACCGGATCTACTTCAGTTTCTATCCTGAAGCCTATCTGACTCTTATCCCAGGCCAGCTGTAAGGTAGCACCGGAGTCTGTCAGCTCGGCAAATTGAATGGTCATGGATTCCACAGGCTTTTTTAGTTTGTTTACGGGAACAGTTACCCGTAAGGCATCGTCCTTGGCATCATAGCCCATAGCTCCCCATAGTTCGGTTTTATTGGAGAAAATCAGCGTCCACTGGTTTTTATTTGGTACAGTGTAGAATGCGTATTTACCTGCAGCTAAATTTTGTCCGTTTACCTTGATGTCTGTATCAAATTCAAGCGTTGTGGGATTGTTTGCTCCGGTTCTCCAGACTTTTCCATAGGGGACCAATTCACCAAAAATTTTTCTACCCTTTTTTCCAGGTCTGGAATAATCGAGATGAATTTCAGTTAACCCTACTTGTTGCACCACTTTACTGCTAGGGCTGGCCTGAGGCATTTTTATCTGAGAAAATCCATTTATGTGGATTAACGACAAAATTGTAATTAGAAAAAGCACATTTTTTGTTTTCATAGAAATTTATAATTAGATTGTAGTTGTGATCATCCGAAACAATTTGAGTTTACAGCACAGGTAAAATTACATGTTTATCGGTATTTAATTGTCAGGTAAATATATGCAATTGTAAATAAATGCTGTGTCATATTAGCATTGACGTGGGAGATATTGTTTGGGGGGTTGGTATACATAAATGCTTTTTTGGAGATCGTTTTTGAGAATATTTTAATCTTTTAATCGAAATTCTTTCAATGGGATTAGCAATTATTGCTCCAAATAAATCAGCAGAGGAAATCAACGCCTGGACAGGTGTTTTTAAAGAAATCAATCCTACATTAGACTTGCAGGTTTTTCCTGATATCAAAGATAAGGAGGCAGTGGAAGTGGTTGTACTTTGGCAGCACCCCAAAGGCATATTACATGATTTTCCCAACCTGCGTTTGGTCTGTTCCATGGGTTCGGGAGTCGATCATATCATGACAGATTACTACCCGGAAAACGTACCGGTTACACGAATAGTGGATCCGAGGCTGACCTTTTCCATGACCAATTATGTGGTGATGGGTGTGCTCAATTTTCACCGTCAAATACTGCGTTATATCAAAGACAATCAATCCAAAACCTGGGACATGAGCCAGCCTGAGATTCCGGTTTCAGTAGGAGTGATGGGGGTTGGCGAATTGGGCGGCGATGTCCTGGATAAAGTTGCAGGTCTTGGATTTCCGGTAGTTGGTTATGGCAATTCGCCCAAATCATCTTTCAGACATCCTTACTACTATGGCAATCAGCTGCAGGATTTTTTAAATGAGGTGAATCTTGTTGTTTGCTTGCTTCCTTTGACACCAAAGACAATAGGGTTTCTGAACAAGGATTTCTTCAAAAAATGTCAAAAAGGAACCTACCTTATCAATGTGGCACGGGGAAAACATCTATTGGAAGAAGACCTCATTCCCGCCATCAATGAAGGCTTTATTTCTGGTGCCTTGCTGGATGTATTCCAAAATGAACCTTTGCCAGCCGCACACCCCTTCTGGGAACATGATAAAATTACCGTAACACCACATATTGCCAGCATCACCAACCATAAAGCTGCGGCCCCACAAATTATAGAGAATTATAACAACCTGATGGCTGGCAAACCCCTGATCAATCAAATTAGTAAAACCCAGGGCTATTAAACCTATTAATTCTTTATGAAAAACTTTACAATTCTTTGTCCTACAGATTTTTCAGAGTGCTCCCTAAATGCCATTGAATATGCTGCCAAAATTGGTGAGAAATTGGGTGCAATATTAATATTGTACCATGTCCCTGATAGGGAGGACTACCAAAAACTTTTCCCCGGAAACATGGTGGATGATAGCCTTCAATCAGCAAGGAGAAAATTAGACCGGCTTGTGGCAACCGTTTTGGACGAAAGTATCGGTAATGGTTTATCCGCTTGTAAAGGCATACTGCGTGAAGGAAAGACCATTCCCTGCATTTTGAATTATGCTGAAAATGAACAAGTGGATCTCATCATTATGGGAACGGAGGGCATCAATGAAGTCAAAAAGAACTATATAGGCACCAAGTCCAGTAAGGTTGTTTTGAAGGCTGCCTGTGATGTATTTATTGTCCCTAAAAAAGTTTTCTTTAAATCACCTAGAAAACTAGTCTATGCAACGGATTACCTGGAGGAAGACAAACTGGCCATTCAAAAAGTAGTTGAATTGGCCAAATTTTATGCTGCTGAAGTGGATGTGGTCCATGTCAGTAATCGGGTTAAATCTATAGATAAAGCCCAGCACCTGCTTATGGTAGAAGAGTTGAATCCTTTTATCCAATACGACAAGGTAAATTTTGTATTGAAAAGCTACCGTGATGAACCCGGTCTTGGTCTGGAGAATTATCTGATTACCGCTAAAGGGGATATATTATTTACGCTCAGCATGAAGAAATCCTGGTTTGAACAACTATTTACCAAAAATCTCTCCAAAAAAATGTCTTATTTTATCAACAAACCCCTATTTGTAATCAAGAACCTTTGAATTTTGAGCTTAAAAACTGCTTGAATTCTTCTCTTGTTGTCTTTTTGGTGAATAAATCAGTTAAAATCGAAAAATAATGGCCCATACTCATGGGCTTTGGTTCATCTTCTTTGATAAAATGCGGTTCCTGGCTTGATGCTTTTTCCGGAGAAAGAGAATTCTCCGTATTTTGGCTATTTTCATAGCCGGACAACCTATCCGCTTCGGAAAAGCTTTTCCTCGATTTTTGCTGATAACCCAGTTTTTCTTCCACCAAACCCTTATTGTTGTAAGCAATGGCATCCTCAGGATCCAGTTCAATGGCTTTTTCATAATCAGCTATGGCTCCGGCCAAATCTCCGATCCTGTCTTTAAAGTAGGCCCTGCTGGAATAGCGGTAGGGATTGTCAGGATCTAAATTCAGGGCCTGGTCAAAGGCCTCCATGGCCTCTTGGTTTCTTTTCAGCAAATGAAGGACGACTGCGCGGTCGCTGATAAAAGTGGTATTAAAAGGCTCCAGAGCAAGCAATTTATCAAAATCGCTGATCGCCATATCCAAGGCCCCTAAGCGGGATTGAACCCTTCCCCTATAGTGCAGTAATGTGGGATTCTGGCCATCTGCTTTTACCAATTTATCAAATATAAAAAGGGCCTCATTGAATTTCCCTTCTTTGTAATACGCAATTCCTTTTTCTATGCTTTCCACTATCCTCGATGTTGATCCATTATACATACAAAAATAATACAGGGATTGTTTCTTCACACCCTGGATAATCCTTTATTCTTTCTATATTTACACTCTTGTAGAGATATTTTTAATTCAGGTATGCCCAGTAATCCGGAAAGTATTCTTAAAGACCTGGAAGGAAATAAATTTGCTCCGATATATTTTCTTCAGGGAGAGGAGCCCTATTTCATAGATAAAATTACCGATTTTATTGAAAATCACGCTCTTCCTCCCCAAGATCGGGGATTTAACCAAACCATAGTATACGGTAAAGATTCCAGCATGGAATCTATCCTTACCCATGCCAAAAGATTTCCCATGATGGCAGAAAGGCAGCTGGTCATCGTTAAGGAAGCGCAATACCTTCAGGACCTGACCAGGGAAAAGGGTGTACAGCAGTTATTGTCCTATCTCCAAAATCCCCTGCCCAGTACCATTCTGGTGTTTGCCTATAAATACAAAATATTGGATGGCAGAAAGGCCCTGGCCAAAGAACTGGGTAAAAAAGCCGTATTGGTAAAATCGGATAAAATCCAGGAGTACAAGCTGGGTCCTTATATTGAAAAGTATATCAAATCAAAGGGATTTACCATTGAGCCCAGGGCATGCCAGGTTATTGCAGAATCTATCGGCAATAATATGGAAGTGTTAACCAATGAAATCGATAAAATGCTCATTAATTTTGATGAGCCCGTTCAAATCGATTCGGCACACATTCAAAAATATATTGGTATCAGCAAGGATTACAATAATTTTGAACTTACAAAATCACTTAGCTATAAGGATGTTAATAAAGCCAATACCATCATCCGCTATTTTTCCCAAAATCCAAGATCCCATCCGATCATTCCTATTTTGTACTTGCTCTACACGCACTTTACCCGTTTGCTGTTGCTCAAAACAAACCAGTCCAGGAGCGATAACGAATTGGCAGGACTGCTCAAAGTGAATCCCTATTTTGTAAAAGAATACATCACTGCGGGAAAAAATTATCCTTTAGGCAAGATTATTGATATCATCGGATACCTGAGAGAAGCAGATTTACGTTCCAAGGGAGTAACTGGAAACAATCTGGAAGAAAGTCAGATACTTAAAGAACTCATTTTTAAAATTCTTCATTGATCAGAATGATTAGAATGAACAGATTTATTTTGCTTTCGGTGCCCTTCATGTTGGCACTTCATACGTCCATGGCCCAAAGCACACAGCACCAAAGGGATGTTACATCCACCTTTCAGGATGCACTGGAATTATTCCAGAAAGACCAATTCGCCTCTTCCAAAGAAGCCTTTGAAAAATTAGATATTGACACTGAGGGTGACGGAAGGTCTGTTGATGTGGCTTATTATATCGGTCTCAATTCACTCAGGGGAGATTTTCCCGAAGGGCCTACCGTGTTGGAAGCATTTATTTTAGATTTTCCCGGACATCCTTTGAGTCATGATGCTGCCTGGGAACTGGGTAATTATTTTTTGGCCAAAAAAGACTACCGCAAAGCCATTTCAAATTTTAATTTGTTGCAAAATGTACCTCTCATGGAGGACAGGCATCCCGAATATCTTTTTAAAACCGGATACAGCTATTTTCAACTTAAAAATTATTCACAATCTAAATATTATTTTGAGCGGGCTAAAAGGTACAGGGGGCCTTTCCTGGCCAGTGCGTATTATTATTCCGGCTTTAGCTCTTTTAAGGAAAATGAATTTGACCTGGCCGTGGCAGACCTTAAAGAAGCCGGAAAATCCAGCGAATACAGTTTAAAGGTACCCTATATATTATCAGCCATTTATTACCAGCAGGATAAACTCGACAGCCTGATCCGTTATGCCGCCCCGCTGGTGGACAAATCCGGATTGGAAAATAAAGCCCAGATTCACTTGTTACTGGCAGAAGCTTATTACAGTGACAGGAATTTTTCCCAGGCAGCACTTCATTACCAGTCATTTCTGGGTGAGAAAAAGGGGCAGTTGTCCAGAGATCAGAAATACAAGGCGGGTGTGGCCAATTATGAAACAGCTCAATATGAGGCTTCCAGCAATTTTTTCAAAGATGTGGCCCTGGTAAATGATGACCTGGGCCAGGTATCAAGTTATTTTTTAGGTCATGCCTACATTCAACAGAAAAATTTACCCTTTGCGGCCAATAGCTTTAGTTCTGCTTATAAGATGGATTTCAAGCCTGGTATTAAGGAGGAGGCATTGTTTAACTATGCCAAAGTTAATTTGGAAATGGGCAAATTTCAGGAAGCCGTTTCCGGATTAGACAATTACCTGGAACAGTATCCCCGCGGGGAAAAGGTAAATGAGGCGGAAAGTTTATTAAGTGACGCTTTGATCAATACCAGTAACTACCTGCGGGCCATTTCCCATATAGAAGGCATGCAGCAAAAATCAGATCGGATCAAATCTGCCTATCAAAAGGTGGCATTTTATCAGGCGATGACCTATTTGCGGGATAACAATTATAACGGAACACTGGATCTCCTGAATAAATCCATGCGTTACCCTATGGATAAAGGTCTGCTTTACCAAGCCCAATATTGGAAAGGGGAGGTCAACGCCATCCATAATAAACCGGATGCTGCCATACAGGCTTATGAACGTTTGTTGGCCATGAGCCCCCCTGGAAACGATCCAAGTCTAATAAAAGCACATTATGGATTGGGTTATGCTTATTTCAATGAAGGGCAATACGAAGAAGCAGAAACCCAGTTTAAAATTTATACCGATAAACTTAGAAATAATAATGAAAAGCAGCAATATGATGACGCCTTGCTAAGGTTGGGTGACGTCTATTATGTGCAAAAGAAATTTGATGCTGCTTCTGCTACCTTCAGAAGGGCCGTAAATGAAAACAACCAGTTTAGCGACTATGCCTATTTCAGGGGAGGAGTGGTAGCCAATTTTCAGAATGACAATACCGCTGCCATCCGGCAACTCGATCAGGTGATCAACAATTACCCCAACAGCCTTTATTGGGAAGATGCGGTT
The DNA here is from genome assembly GCF_014762705.1 of Cyclobacterium sp. Lineage (GTDB taxonomy): Bacteria > Bacteroidota > Bacteroidia > Cytophagales > Cyclobacteriaceae > Cyclobacterium. The sequence continues at coordinate 20,200 of NZ_JABURL010000049.1, forward strand.
TTTCAAAAAGCCCAGATACACATGGAGGAACTCAATTACAGTCAGGGTAGAGAGGTCTTTTCCAGGTTAATTTCCTCCAAACCCAATAGCCCCTTTATTCCCTTCGCTCTGGAGGGAAGGGCGGTTGCCAATTATTCGCTTAAAGAATATGATAAAGCCATTGAAGATTATAAACAGATATTGAATCGCTTTCCCAATGCAAGTAATGGGGAAACAGCATTGGTGGGTTTACAGGAAAGCCTTTCCTTACAGGGAAGGTCTGAAGAATTTTCCACCTACCTTTCCGAATACCGCTCAACCAACCCCAGTAGCAGTAACCTTCAGAATGTGGAATTTGAAGCCGCAAAAAGCCTGGTTTTCAATCAGTCATTTGCACAAGCCATCAAAGCACTTGAAGGGTTCATGAGAAATTATCCCCAGGCTTCCCAGGTCCCTGAAGCCAAATTTTATTTGGGCGATGCCAATTTGAAAATGCAGCATGAGGACAAGGCATTGGCATTGTTTTATGAACTGGAAAATACCACAGATGTAAATTTGAAAAACAGGGTGTTTCAAAAAATTGCTACCATTGAATTTGAAAGGGGTAATTTTTCCAAATCCATTCCCTATTTCCAGTTTACTGCGGATAATGCAAGAAGTATAGCAGAAGAATATGAAGCTTATTTTGGTCTGATGATTTCTCATTATGAAACAGAAAAATACCAAAGAGCTATTGATAATGCCGATAAGATCCTTGAATTGGGCAATATCACTCCCGATGCGGAGCCCAATGCCTGGCTGATCAAAGGGAAATCCCTTCAGGAGATCAATGACAGCTCAGGAGCAACAGAGGCCTTTCAGGCATTGGTGGAAAATTATAAAACCATTCAAGGGGCAGAAGGCCTGTATGAGCTGGCCCGCATGAAAACCGAGGCAGGTCAATATACTGCTTCCAATGAATTGATTTTTGAGCGCTCACAGCCTTTCAGCCAGTATGATTACTGGTACGGGAAGCAATTTGTACAACTGGCTAAAAATTACCTGGCAATGGATGAAAAATTCCAGGCCAAAGCAACTTTGGAGTCCATCATAGAAAATTCGACTGACGCCGAAGTCAAAGGGGAGGCAGAAAAGTTATTAGCAACAATCAACGAAAGCGGAGAATGAATCAGATAAAATCGTTTTTTGTAGGATGCACCCTGTTGGGGATGTTAGTTTCAAGCCTGGCAAAGGGGCAGGACCAGCAGGAGCCAGACCGGGGAGAAATCAGGGATACCGAATTCATTATCCGGAAAGACAGGGTATTGAGCCTACCCAGGAAATCAAGGGTTTTTGAAAAAAGCCCGGTTCTTCCTCCGGTAGCGGCAACCACTAATTACAATTACCAGGTAAAGGATTTCTTTTTTCCCCTGGAACCGGTTGTTTTGGAAACCCAGGCCTTTCAAAAACCGCTTCCATTGCCTGTATATGACCAAACACTGGGTCGCGCCAAACTTGGATTTGGAAATTATTCCTCCCCATTACTGCAGCTTGATATACATAATTTACCAGATCCTGAAAAATCCTATGGCCTGCATTTGAAGCACCAGGGTTTTTATACAGGGCCCGTGGATGGGGAAAATTCTGCAGAAGATCATACAGAAGTAGGATTGAGCGGCAGTTTGTACAAGGATTTTGTAGAAATTTATGGCAACCTGGATTTTCAGAGAGACATGTATCATTTTTATGGCTACACCCCTGATCCCGAAATAACCATACCTTCAGATAGTATCAAACAAGTTTTTAATACGCTCAAAACTACTGTAGGGATCAAAAGAATTGATCAATCTGAGCCATTTGATTATGGTGCCAGTCTTTCATTGAGGTTATTCAATGACCGGTATGAGGCCAGGGAAACCGAAACACTGGTAAAAGTACGGGCTCTTTTCAGGGCCAATGAAAACCTTAAGGGCGGAATAACGTCCCAACTTGCTTTTACCTCTCCAACGGATGTTAATTATGAAGCGATCAACAGAAACTATTTCAAATTGCATCCTTATGCCACGTATATCAAAGATGGAATCCATGTAAAAATCGGTGCCAATGTAATCCATGAAAATGATATTGTCCCGAATAAACTGAAAGAATTTTACGTTTTTCCGTCGGTTTCTCTTTCGTATCATCTGGTGCCTGCCTTTGGGATTTATGCCGGATATGAAGGCGATGTAAAACGAAACACCTATTTTGATTTTGTACGGGAAAATCCTTTTTTGGGTCCTTCCGAACAACTCAGAAATACAGTGCAAAATTTTCAGGTTGATGCGGGGATTTCAGGAAAAGCCAATGATGAAGCCAATTACAAGGCAGGGTTCAGGTATGGGGATTTCACCAATATGCATTTTTATGGTAACAATGTCGCAGACAGTACCAGGTTTCAGCTTATTTATGACAACAATACCAGGGTTTTGGAATACCATGCCGCATTGGATTATAAATTTGATCTATATTACCAGCTGCAGGCAACAGCCCATTATTACCAATACACCCTTGATGAAATATCCACTGCATGGCATAGGCCAGAATGGAAAATTCAGATCAACAATACCTTTACACCGAATGAGCAATGGACGCTTCACGCCAACCTGAATGCGATGGGGGGGATTCAGGCCATTAATCTGGCTACTGACAGACAGCGAAAATTGGATCCGATTTTGGATTTACACGTGAGTGTGGATTATGCATTTACAAGCAGATTTTCAGCCTTTATTCAAGGAAACAACTTATTGAACCAATCCTACGAACGATTCAATTACTATCCGGTGAGGGCCATACAAGTTCTGGGTGGAATCGGATTTAAATTCTGATAAATTCGATATTATAAAAGCTACAGCAAATTTGCAGTTAGTATTGAAGGTAATTATTCTTTAATAATTTGATGCAATATTGGCGATTTGAAGGTTTTACTTTAGCTTAGCGGATTAAATCAACCATTTTTGAGATGTCTGAAAATAAATCCAAGGATCATAACAGCCAATCCGATAATGATGAGGACTTTGGGCTTCCACCGGTAAATGTAAGCCCATTAAAAAGAGATGCACCAAAGGCTGTTGTACCCGAGCAGGCCGCACCCTTAACCCATGAAGCAAGTACACCCGGGTCTGGTACAACATCCAGCCCTGGAAAGAAAGAAAAAAAGGACCGTACCAATTGGGTGATTTTGTTCATTTTGCTTTTCATTTTTATCATTGGATATGGTGTATACCATTTCGGTCTTTTGGATGATTTCAACAGGAATACCCCAGATACCGCTTCAGAAGAAACTACAGCTCCGGCCATGGAAAGGCCCGATCCTGAACCAAGCCCTGAACCGGAGGAATCCATTGCCGAAACAGAGGAACAAGAAGAACCGCCAACACCACAGCTTACAGAAATTGAAGGTAGAGAAGGCCAACCCAGGTATTTTTTGGTAGTGGGGAGCTTCATTGATGATGACCTTGCCAGAGATTATTCCAACCGACTCAATAATTCCGGATTAAATACGTTTTTGGTTCATCCCTACGGCAATATTCATTTTTACCGGCTGGCTGTTGGGCAATATGAAAATTTAGATCTGGCATTGGAGGCCATGGAATCCTCTCAAAATGATTATGAAGAAAACTTATGGGTTTTGAAATACTAATATGATCTTATTACAAACTTTGTCAACAGCTGACGGACAGCAAGCAGTGGATTCCCTTGCCTTAATGGAAGGGAATGGATCAACGGATATTGGGTTATTGGAATTATTGATAAAAGGAGGGTACATGATGATACCCCTTTATCTTTTATTCATTTTAGCCATCTTTATTTTTGTTGAGCGCGTACTTACACTTAAAAAGGCTTCTAAAACACCTAAAGGGATGATCGATCAGGTCAAAATGATGGTGCAAAGTGGCAATATTGAACAGGCAAAAATGATTTGCCAGGGGGAAGAAACTCCGGTAGCCCATATGATCGCTAAAGGATTGGAAAGAATCGGGAGTCCTTTGAAAAACATTGAAGTAGCCATAGAGAATGTAGGAAAAATAGAAATATACAAATTGGAGAAAAACCTGGGACTTCTCGCGACAGTTTCAGGAGCAGCACCTATGATAGGCTTTCTGGGCACAGTGGCTGGGATGATCAGGGCCTTTATCGGAGTAGCTCAGGAGGAAGGGATGGTTTCTCCCAAACTTTTGTCTACGGGGATCTATGAAGCCATGATTACCACTGCAACCGGCCTGGTAGTTGGTATAGTTGCTTATTTAGGTTACAATTATTTGGTTACCCAGGTATCCAAATTGATCCACAACATGGAATATACCACCATAGAATTTATCGATTTACTTCAGGATAAGAAATAAAATGGCTTTACAATCTAAAAATAAAATAGAAGCGGCCTTCAGCATGTCCTCCATGACGGATATCATTTTCCTTTTGCTGATATTTTTTATGCTCACCTCTTCCTTTATCACTCCTTCCGGATTGCCGGTAAACCTTCCCTCAAGCGAAAGTTCGGATATAGTGATGCAGGAAATTACCGTCAGTATTACAAAAGACCTGAGGTATGCGGTCAATGACCGGCAAGTGAATAGAAATGAAATTAAAAGTGAACTTACTGCGTTACTAAATAAAAATAAAGGATATGTGGTTTTGCATATCGATAAGGAAGTGCCAGTGGAATACCTGGTAGAGATAGGAGGTATTGCCGCCGCATTGGAAGCCAATGTCACCATAGCAACGCAACCATTTAAATAAATCATGGAAGTTTGGGAAGACCAAAGGGAAGAAGCAACCACTAAAAGAAAGGCCATCATCATTACATTCATCATGAATGTGTTGTTATTGGCCGGTATTTATTTTATTGTGGTTTGGAAGCAGCCGGTTCCTCCCATGTCTCAATTTGGGCTGGAATTGAATCTGGGCTTCTCTGACCTGGGAAGTGGTGAAAACCAAACCACAACGGCACCTTCCAGTAGCGAAGAACCTGCCACTGAGGCAGCTGCCCCGGGCGAACCGGCTCCCCAACCTTCAGAAAACATAGTACCGGCAAGTCCTCCGCAGTCCAACCCAGCTCAGGATACACCAAAACCAAGTCAGCCTCAGGTACAGGCTCAATCCAATGTTCCCAGTCCGGTTAAAGCCGAAGAACAACCCAAGGAGGCAAAGGAGCTTCCAAAAGAAACTACTGAGCAACCAACAGCGTCTCCTGAAAATCAGGTAAAGAATGAGCCTACTCCGGAAAAGGTAGAAGAAAAAAAACCTACTGTTGATCCCAGGGCCATTTTCGGAGCTGGCGGTACCAAAGGTTCTTCCAATCAACCCGCCACCGGAAGTCAGCAAGGCGAGTCCAGTCAAAGGGGCGATGAAGGTAATCCCCAGGGTACAGTAGACGGCCGGTCAATCCTGCAATCCGGTAGGGGTAATACAGGGGATGGTTCAGGGTATAACCTGGATCTGGCAGGTTGGGATTTTGCTTCCAGACCCAATATTCAGGACAACTTGTCCAATAGAAATGGAAAGATTGTTTTTCGGATTACGGTAAACGACGACGGCAGAATTGTTCAAGCGATTCCACTTGAATATAATGTCAGCAATGAAGTCTTGAATTATTACCGCACAGTGGTCAATGGATTGTCCTTTAAACGGCAGAGTGGAAACCCCACCGCTGAATATTCTACCGGAAGAATTACTTTTATTATACGGGTTGACTAAGTTGAATCCATGAATTATCAGGAATCCCTTGACTTTTTATACCATGCCCTTCCCATGTTTCAGCGGGTTGGTGCACCTGCTTTCAAAAAAGATCTCAGCAATACCCTGAAGCTTTGTGAAAGGCTGGGGAATCCTCAAAATAAATTTAAAAGCATTCATATCGCAGGCACCAATGGAAAGGGTAGCTCGGCACATGCCCTTGCAGCTGTTCTGCAGGAGGCTGGGTACAAAACTGGTTTGTATACCTCGCCACATTTGAAATCATTCCGTGAAAGAATTAAAATCAATGGAATAGAAATCCCTGAAAGCGAAGTAATTGCTTTTGTGGAGGACCATCAATCTTACCTGTCAGCATTGAAGCCCAGCTTTTTTGAGATGACCGTTGCACTGGCATTTGATTATTTTTCAAAGGAAAAAGTTGACATTGCCGTCATAGAAACAGGGATGGGGGGACGATTTGACAGTACCAATGTGATCCTACCCATCCTCAGCCTGATTACCAATATAGGCATGGACCACATGCAATTCCTGGGCAATACCCTGGATAAAATCGCTTTTGAAAAAGCGGGTATCATCAAAGCCGGGGTACCTGTCATTATAGGGGAAACTCATCCCCAGACGGCACCTGTTTTTAAGAAAAAGGCCGAAGAAAACCATTCTCCGATCTGTTTTGCAGACCAATCTGTAATAGTGACATTTGATGGAGTGGACCAAATAGCCGACCAGGATTTTAAAGCAACCTATCAAATACAGCCAGCTTTTGGAAAACTCAGGACGATCACCCTTGATTTGCTGGGGAAATACCAGATGAAAAACCTTCCTGCTATCCTTAAATCTCTGGAGCGACTGAAGGAAATGGGTATGGACATCAGGGATGAAGATATAGCAGAAGGCTTGTCAAAAATAAAGGTTAACACCGGATTAAAGGGGCGTTGGCAAATATTAGGAAAAAATCCTTTAACCATCTGTGATACAGGTCACAATACAGATGGATTTAACTCAATATTTGCACAACTTAATGAATTTAATCCGGAAAAGCTTTTTCTGGTGCTTGGTATGGTTGAGGACAAAGATCATGACCAGATTCTTGCTCTTTTACCAAAGGATGCCGTCTATATCTTTTGTCAGGCGGACCAACCCAGGTCCCTTCCTGCGGAAAAATTGATGGAGAAGGCAAGAAGTCATGGATTAAGGGGAACAAGTATACCCGATGTCAACCAGGCGCTGGCATTCGCCAGGGAAAAGGCAGGTAGCAGCGATTTGATTTTTATTGGTGGGAGTACATTCGTGGTAGCAGAATTAAATGAGTTATAAATAGTATGGGAAGAAAAAAATTAGAACGATTCCGGCAAAATGAAGCCAATCCCCATGTGGTACAAGCCGGAAAGGAGATCTTTGAAACAATAAAAGGAAATTGGAAAACCCTGCAATTTCAAAATGACCATCCTTTGGTAGTGGAGCTGGCATGTGGAAGGGGGGAGTTTACGGTAGGGCTAGCCCGTCAATACCAGGAGAAAAATTTTATAGGCGTGGATATCAAAGGATCCAGAATTTGGAAAGGAAGCAGCCAGGCCTATGCAGAGGGGCTGCAGAATGCTGCATTTCTACGTACCCAAATTGAATTATTGGAACAGTTTTTTGCCCCCGGGGAAATCAATGAATTGTGGATCACCTTTCCCGATCCCAGACCCAGGGATGGTGATGAAAGAAAAAGGCTGACTTCACCAAGGTTTCTGGATATTTACAAAAAATTGATGGCAAGGGCTGGGAATATTCACTTAAAAACCGACAATACAGGGCTGTTTACCTATACCGCAGAGGTACTTTCTTCCAGGCCTGATATCCGGATCATCCGAAAAACAGCGGATTTTTACTTTTCTGAATGGAAAGATGAACACCATGGTATCATGACCCGTTATGAAAGCATGTTTATGGAAAAAGGGGAAACCATCAAGTACCTGGAGTTTTGTTTCACAGAAAGCTAATCCTCTACTTCAAGGGCTTCCAGAATATCCGCCAATTCGTCAAAATCTTTGATCCCGGGGCTGATCTCATGCCCCCCTTTCATACTGATTCCCCTGACTCCGGTGTAATTCAGGATTTCCTCAACATTATTCTCATCAAATCCAAAACCCAGCAGAACTTCACAGCTTTCAGAAAGTTCCTTAATGTGATTCCATTCTTCTTTCTGCAATTGTATTGAGCCTTCTGCCTCCAGGTTCAGCATTACTTTATGAGTATCCAGGCTTTTTGAAAAAGAAAGGATATCTTCCCAATCCCCAACCTCTTGAATGGTGTAATTGTAAATAAGCCCATAACCAGAATTTTGTAGGAGTTGTAAGTGAAATTTTTCTTTTACCTGGATGTAGTCAAACCCCTCATATTGCTGGAGCGTTTCTAAAATTTGATCCGGGTGGCTGATATGAAACTCTGCCACATACTTCAGTCCTGACAACCAATCTGTGATCTCTTTGAATGCTGTGGGAGAAACATAGTATTCGCTATTTTCCTCCAGGGAAAACCCCATCAGGTTTACATACATGCCTGCACAATACCTGGCATCGCTGAGGTTATTCACATTACTTATCTTCACAAAAGTTTTTAAAGCCATTTTATTTTAGGGTAATATTTGCGTAATTTTCACGGGAATTCAAAGATAGAGAATGTATATTTTGTTTAAAAGGCAGCCCTTCCTTCTGTGCTTGATTTTTATAGCCAGTTGTGAAATACAACGGGAGGAACCGCAAGGAATTTCTTCTCCATTTTATCCACTATCAGTGGGTAATTTTTGGGAATACAGGGTTGCAGAGACAGTTTATTTTGGAGAAAATGATTCTGAATCCCAAACTTTTTATTTTAGAGATGAAATGGTAGGTCAATATCTCAACGCAGAGAATGAGCTGGTGTATAAAATCCAAAGGCAATCTTCAACGGATAGAAACAATTGGGCAAATGAAAGGGTCTATACCCTGTCTTTTAGTAAAAACCGCATCATTCGTCATTACAACAACCTTCAGGAAATCGTTTTGGTATATCCTTTGGGAATAGGTATGGAATGGGATGGAAATGCATTGAATAACGTTCCAAAACAGACTTTTTCGGTGGAAAGGCTGGGAGATTATATTTTGGAAAATTTGAGTTTCCCAGAGACGGTGACTGTCCGTCAAAGTGAAGAAGACGACCTGATTACCATAAGGGATAACAGGTATGAAGTCTTTGCGAAAGATATCGGTTTGGTCGAAAGTTACCATGAAGTGTTCAGGTATTGTTCCCGAAATGATTGCCTGGGAGAACAAATCATTCAGGAAGGCCGTTTTACTCATCTAAAACTGATTGACTATGGCCAAGGGTAAAGTACTACTCCTCATATTTCTACTTTTTGGTGCTTGTTTTACCTTGTTTGCTCAGGACAGGTATGCGGTGCATTACAAGTATAAACCAACAAGGGATTACAGCCTGGACAGACCAGAAGAATTATTGACAGAGGCTGCCCTTCTTCGGAGAAACAGAGAAATGCTGGAAGCGGACAGTACGGATTTACCAGTTGCTAAGCAGTATACCCAAATAATTTCAAAGGAGGCTGAGGAGGTTTTGTACCACTCAAAATGGTTGAATGCCTCTGTGATTCGGGCCAATGAGAAGGCCATTGAAAGGATCATCGAACTTGCATTCGTGGATAAAGTGAGCTTGATAGGAAGGGGAGGATTTCCAAATGAAAATGAGGGGTCCAAAGCAATTCAGGCAAAACATTCCTCCAAAACCGAAATGCTAACCAATGAAAACAGTGCCTTTGAATTTCAAAACAATATTTTAGGTATTCCTGAGATGCACCGGGCCGGCTTTAACGGTGAGGGAATAAAAGTGGCTGTTTTTGATGCCGGTTTTTTAAATGTGGATGAAATCAGTGGTTTGCAGCATTTGTTCAATGAAAACAGGATCCTCGCCACCAGGGATTTTGTTAATCCGGGGTCGACGGATGTTTTCCATACGGATACCCATGGTACAGGGTCACTTTCTTTGATGGCTTCTTATGATCCCAGCCAACTTGTGGGAGGGGCTTATGCTGCAGATTATATCCTTTGCATCACAGAGGATGTTTATTCGGAATACAGGATAGAAGAGTACAATTGGGTCCGGGCAGCCGAATTTGCGGATAGCCTGGGAGTAGATGTGATCAACAGTTCTTTGGGCTACAACTTTTTCGATGATCCCAGCATGAATTATTCCAGGGATGATCTCGATGGTAGTACAGCAATTATTTCAATAGGGGCCAATATGGCTGCTCAAAAAGGAATTTTGGTGGTTTGTAGCTCTGGAAATGAAGGAAATGTCAGTTGGAAAACGATTACTGTTCCTGCGGATGCAAAAGATATTCTGGCCATAGGAGCGATCAACAATAGCCTAAACAAGGCTAGTTTCAGTTCCACAGGTCCCAGTAGTGATGGACGGATCAAACCGGAATTGGTGGCATTTGGGTCGGGAGTGACGCTTTGGCGGCGAATTGAAGGCACAAGTATTTCCAGTGGTACTTCATTTTCTTCACCACAGGTGGCTGCACTTGCCGCTGGCATTTGGCAGGCCAATCCGAAATGGTCCCGTTCCCTGCTTATGGATAAGTTATTGGAAAGCGGCTCCCAATCAGATCAACCCGATTTCGAGCTGGGCTATGGTGTACCGAATTATTTGAGAATCACCATGGACATGGATACAGGAACCCTTGTAGAAAAGGCCATAAAAATATATCCAAATCCCCTGGAGGAAAATGAATTAATGCTTGAGTTTGGGAGAGAGTTTAGCTGCCGCATGAAGCTGTATGATACGCAAGGCAAAATGTTGAGTCTTTTATCTCTTCACAGGGTTGAAAACGAAGAACCTTATAAAATAGACATGGGAAACCTGCATCCCGGTATTTATTGGCTTGAACTAGAAGATGATGCCGTAGCCGGTAGCATAAAGATGTGGAAGAAATAAGGAAATGCAGGTTTAATTTCTTTTTTTTGCATTATTCTCAAAATCCGCAACCTTTTTTGGTTTTGTTGATGAATAAACTGTTTGTTACAATCAAATGAGTGAAACCTGGAGGGTTTTTCCCTAAAATTATTAACTTACCATAAGAAATTCACTTCGGATTTGAGGAAATGTCCTTTATTAATAATAACTGTTCCTAAACCATTTGTCATGAATCCATTAATTGCCCCTTCCATATTGGCTGCTGATTTTGCCAACCTACAGTCTGCCATAGAAATGATCAATAGTTCTGAAGCTGATTACATTCACGTGGATATAATGGACGGGGTTTTTGTTCCCAATATATCCCTGGGGATACCTGTGGTGGAAGCCATTCACCGTCATGCCAAAAAACCCCTTGATGTACATTTGATGATTGTGGAACCAGACAAATACCTGTCTACCTTCCAGAAAGCAGGGGCATCACATTTAACTGTACATCTGGAAGCTTGCCCTCACCTGCACCGTACAGTGCAAGGCATAAAGGATTTGGGTTGCAAGGCAGGAGTGGCTTTGAATCCCCATACCCCCGTAAGATTATTGGAAGATATTATCAGAGAGGTGGATTTGGTTTTGCTGATGTCTGTAAATCCAGGCTTTGGGGGACAAAAATTCATAGATAATACCTATAAAAAGGTAAATGCCTTGTCTAAATTGATCGTTGAAACAGGATCACATGCAAGAATTGAGATAGATGGCGGAGTCAGTATGGATAATGCAGGCAAGTTATTTTCGGCTGGAGCAAATATCCTGGTAGCAGGTAATTTTGTGTTTTCTTCGAAAAGTCCAGCAGAAACCATTAAAAAGCTAAAAAACATCGTTTAAATTCAAATTTTAGGGGTTTGGTATAATAAATGGCGTATTTTTTGCTTTTAAATTTGTGAAATAGATTGATTCTGATTTAATTCGTAGGTATAAAGCGTTTAATTAATAGAAATGGAAATTATGAAAAAATTATTTGTATTGTCTTTCTTAATGTTGGGTTTAATTGGTTTTCAGGCACATGCCCAGGAAGAAGCTGTGGAAGAAATCACTGATGAAGAATTGGCAAAATTTGCGGCAGTAGAAGATTCTGTAATGGCATTTTACGAGCAAAAGAATGAAGAATTAATAGACATGATCAAAAATAATGAGGTGATTGAAGGAGCAGCTCGTTACAATGAAATCAAAGGCGCATGGGAGGATGAAGCGAAATTAACCGAAATCGAAATAACTGATGAGGAGAAGGCAGCATATGAAGAAATTCTTGAATTTATGGGCTCCCTCAGCAATGAAGTAAGGGATTTAAAAATCGGACTTATCAAAAATGATGATATTCTTGGTGTCGCCACTTATAACAAGGTAAACAAGGCCATGAAAGAAAATCCTGAAATCCAGGAAAAAGTCGATAGCATGATCGCCGAATTAAAAGAAAAAAGACAAGTTGAAACTGAGGACGAAGCAGGAACTGATGCAGGATGACCAGTATTTTTTCAACAAATAATAAAAAAAACCCTCTGGATAAGAGGGTTTTTTTGTTATATACGTTAAAGAAAAAGTATAAATGCTTTAAACCATGAATTTATCAAAAGGAAAGGTATTCGTTATTGCCATTATTGGCCTTATTTTAGGCTTTATTACCCCAGCTGCCATGGCCCAGGAAGATATTTTTGGTATTGAGCGGAAAATAAAAGGTAGAAAAAGTGACAATGAGTTGGGTAACGTTTTCAGAAATATGGTCAGTAATTTTTCCTTTGAAATTTCTACCGGGGCTGCTTACCAGGACAATAGTTTGCTTTTTTTCAGTGATACGCCGGCGGATTATCCGATTCAAAGTATGGGAATCGATGGTGCAGGGGAAATCCAGGCAGGCGATACATTGTCATTTGGAAATGGAAACATGGCTTATCCTTTGAACCTGGGTGTCAGGATCAATGTCTTTAATTTCATCACATTAGGAGCGGGTTACGGTAGAGAATGGGGAAAATTACCTTCCTTGACTGGAGAAGGACGTGTTTTTGCATTTCAGGAAGAAAGTTTTGTTTATGATAAATTTTATGGCACCCTGGGAATTGTGCTTTGGGATGCAGGCAAAAGAAATTCATTTCTCAGATGGCGCTACAGAAAATTCTCCGGAAACAATATTTATATGCAGTCTGAACTGAAGCAGCGGGCAAGACAGATTTACCCCTGGAGGTTGGTGGCAGAGGGAGAATTTGGATCAATGATGCTTCGAAAATCACCTGATCAAAATCTCACTGCTCCAGATCCTTACTATGGAATAGGATTAAGGTTGGAGTATGATTTTTCGGAATACAGCAGAGCATTTGTCAGACCCGCTGTTGAGTTACGTTCCTATGCCTATGGTTTGCCCGAAGTGCCGGAAATTCAAACCCTCAATCAGAATGTTTATTCCTTGCAGGTAGGGGTTTCCGTAAGTTTGCCGGGAACTAAAAAATGCAAGGTACCCGGATGCCGGGTAGTCATGAAACACCTGCACAATGGGGTGGAATACCGGGGAAGTTCCATCTGGCACAGACAAAACAGGAAAGTCGGTCAATGGTAAAATGCGAATAATTCCACTAATGCAAGCTGTTACATTCCAAATTTTTTTGAAAAACAATAAAATAACTCCATGAGAATAAATTGAATACCTTTAAATTAAAATATTAGAAAAATTATATTTTTCAAAACCTGTTCTTTTTGCTATCTTGCAGGTTATTAGCGAGAAATTTTAAATATGGCTCAAGGAGAGAACGAAAACATCATCCCAATCAATATTGAGGAAGAAATGCGTGGTGCCTACATCGATTATTCGATGTCGGTAATTGTTTCCAGGGCTTTACCCGACGTAAGAGACGGTTTAAAGCCTGTTCACCGCAGAATTTTGTATGGCATGCAGGAGTTGGGTGTCACCCACAATAAACCTTATAAAAAATCTGCCAGAATAGTAGGAGAGGTTCTGGGTAAATACCATCCCCACGGGGATTCAGCCGTGTATGAAACCCTGGTCAGGATGGCACAGCATTGGTCATTGCGGTATCCGCTTGTGGATCCACAGGGAAATTTCGGCTCGGTGGACGGAGATAATCCGGCGGCCATGAGGTATACGGAAGCGAGGCTCAGGAGGATCGCAGAAGAACTATTGATTGACATCAACAAAGAAACTGTTGATTTTCAATTAAATTTTGACGATACGCTTAAAGAACCTGTAGTTTTACCTGCAAAGATTCCTGCCTTGTTGTTAAACGGAGCTTCAGGAATTGCAGTGGGAATGGCTACAAACATGGCTCCTCATAATTTGGGAGAGGTCATCAATGGGATTATTGCCTATATTGATAACAATGAGATCACTATTCCGGAGTTGATGGAGCACATCATAGCTCCTGATTTCCCTACAGGTGGGATCATATACGGTTACAATGGTGTCAAAGCAGCCTTTGAAACCGGTAGGGGAAGGGTGATCATGCGCGGAAAAGCGACCATTGAAACCAAATCCAACGGAAGGGAGATGATCATCATCAGCGAAATTCCCTATCAGGTCAACAAAGCATCCATGGTGGAGAAAACCGCTCAGTTGATCAATGAGAAGAAACTGGATGGAATTTCCGCTATCAGGGATGAATCCGACAGGCAAGGCATGCGGATCGTTTATGAATTGAAAAAAGATGCTGTTCCGAATGTTATCCTGAACAATCTTTACAAGCATACCCAGCTGCAGACCTCATTCAGTGTCAATAATGTGGCGCTGGTAAAGGGCAGACCATTTACCCTAAATTTAAAAGAGCTAATCGTCCATTATGTGAATCACCGGCATGAGGTGGTCATCAGAAGGACAGAGTATGAACTTAGGGAGGCGGAAAAAAGAGCACATATATTGGAAGGCTACCTGGTAGCCCTGGATAACCTGGATGAAGTCATTCAGTTGATCAGAGATTCCAGAGATCCCGAAACAGCAAGAAACGGACTGATGGAGAAGTTCGACCTTTCTGAAATCCAGGCCAGAGCCATTTTGGACATGAGGCTTCAGCGGCTTACCGGTATGGAAAGGGAGAAAATCCAGCAGGAATACGATGAGCTGATGAAACTCATTGAGGAGCTGAAAGAAATTTTGGCGAATGAAGACAAACGCATGCAGATCATCAAAGATGAGCTCGTGGAAATGAAAACCCGTTATTCGGATGAAAGAAGAACGGAGATAGAACACAATGCCGAAGACTTCAATTATGAGGACATGATTCCCAATGAGGAAGTGGTCATTACCGTTTCTCATCAGGGTTATATCAAAAGAACCGTCCTCACGGAGTACAAATCACAAAGCAGGGGTGGAGTAGGATCCAGAGGAGTAAGCACCAAGGAAGACGACTATACCGAATACTTGTTCACTGCCCTTACTCACAATTATCTTTTGATATTCACCGATCAAGGGAAGCTTTTTTGGTTGAAAACCTATGCCATACCAGAGGGCAGTAAAACGTCCAAGGGAAGACCCATCCAAAACCTGATCAATATTCAGAGTGGAGATAAAATCAGGTCCATCATTCAGGTCACTGATCTGACGGATGTGGATTATATCAATAACAATAATATCGTGATGGTAACCCGTAATGGAATCATCAAGAAAACCACCCTCGAACAATACTCCAGACCCAGGACAAATGGAATTATTGCCTTAAATATCAGAGAGGATGACCAGTTATTGAATGTGGAATTGACCAATGGAGATGCGCATGTTGTCATTGCCTCCAGCTCAGGAAGAGCGGTGCATTTTCATGAATCAGACGTTAGACCAATGGGCAGGACAGCCACAGGAGTCAAGGCCATCAATTTAGGGGAGGGAGATAATCATGTAATTGGCATGGTTTGTGTTCAAAGAGAAGATGCAACCCTTCTGGTGGTGACAGAAAAAGGCTATGGAAAACGTTCCTATTTGTCTGAATACAGAATTACCAAAAGAGGTGGCAAAGGAGTTAAAGCCATGAATATCACCGAAAAAACAGGTGGATTGGTAGCCATCAAAGAGGTACTAGATACCGATGACCTCATGATTATCAACAGGTCAGGGATCATTATCAGAACCCCGGCGGCTGGTGTCAGAGTAATGGGAAGAGCAACTCAGGGAGTCAGGCTAATCAGGCTAAACGATACGGATAAAATCTCTTCAGTAGAAAAAATAGAGAATATCCTGGAAGAAGAACCCGAAAATAATGATTCCCAAGATCCGGAAAATGACATCAACCCAGATTTAGAATAATAGTTTATAACCAAATAAGAACCACACTCGAAAAATGAAAAAGTTAATTTTATCGTTGGCTTTGGTGAGCATTGCTGCTACAATTGCCTTTGGCCAGAAAAAGGTCGTCCGCTCAGCGGAAAAGAACTTAAGAAGGGGCAATATTGAAGAGGCCTATTCTGATATTAAAGCTGCTGTGAATGATGAAGAAACTGGTAGCCAATCAGAAACTTATTTTATCAAAGGTAAAATAGAAACACAAATGTTTGAAGCTGATTCTTCCAATAACGAAGAAACTGTTGCAATAGGCAGGGAAGCGGAGAGCAGTTTTATGACTACTTTTGAGATGGAGGACATGGACTCTACCAGTAAGGTCAGTGAAGATCTTTTTAAGGAGGTCGTTCCTGAATTGCCTGCAAGCATGCAAGGAGAAGGTGTTTACCGATTAAAGAATGCTGCATTAAATAAAGGAGCCGAAAGGTATGATGCGGATGATATGGAAAATGCCTTTGAATTTTTCTCCTTGGCAGCCGACCTGGATCCAAAAGATACTTCCATGGTATTCAATGCAGGTTATACTGCCAACTCTATTGGAAACACGGAAGCAGCAAAAAAGTATTTTACCCAACTGCTGGATATTGAAGAATACAACAAATTAAATGCGTATTATTTTCTTATTCAGATTGCCAGTGCAGAAGATAAAGATCCAGAAGAAGCCTATCGTTGGGCGAAAGAAGCCCGTGAGCTTTATCCTGAAGACAAAGGTTTGGCAGAATTCGAAATCCAATTGTTATTGCAATTGGATAAAATGGATGAAGCTATGACATCAATAGAGAAAGCGCTGGAAACGGATCCGGATAACCCCGCAATCCGATTGAGATATGGCTACCTGAAAGAAAAATCAGGTGATATGGAAGGAGCACTAAAAGAATATAAAAGAACAGTGGAAGCTGATCCCGAATTCTTTGAGGGCAATTACTATGCGGGAGCCATCTATCTGGATAAGGCCAGAAATATCATCAACGAAGTAAATAACCTTTCTGATGAGGAATGGGAAGCAAAATCAGATAGCATGCTGGCCGAAGCAGACGGACTGTATGAAGAGGCGTTGCCTTACTTTACAAAAGCCTCTGAATTACAACCGGAGAATACAGACATAATGGAAATCCTTTTCCGAATTCATAGCCAGTTGAAAAACGAAGCCAAGGCGGAGAAATACAATCAAATGCTATCTGAAATACTAGGAGAAGATTGGTTGACCAGATAATAGTATAAAATTAATACTTTTATTAAGGGCTTTCCACTAATGCGGAAAGCCCTTTTTTTATTTCCAGCCGTCAGGAAAAGAAAGCAGGTTAAAATCCCAGGCCCAGGGTATATAAAATAAAGTTAGAATCAATATAAAAAGGATCGATAAGAGGTTGAGGGCAAAACCTGTTTTCATCATTACAGGGATGGTCAGGTACCCGGAACCAAATACCACCGCATTGGGAGGTGTGGCCACAGGTAACATAAAGGCGCAAGAGGCTGACATGGTGGCTGCCACCATCAATCCGTAAGGGTGAACTCCCATGGCCAATGCTACAGCTGACAATATGGGCAATAACATGGAGGCAGTTGCCACATTTGAAGTGATTTCTGTAAGAAAATTAACGGCGGCTATAATGAAAAACAAAAACAACCAAAAAGGTACATTTTGTAACAAAATGAATTGTTCGCCAATCCAGTTGGCCAATCCTGTTTCCTGAAAACCTTTTGCCAGGGCCAATCCACCACCAAACAATATTAAAATACCCCAGGGTATCTTTTCTGCTACTTTCCAATCCAGTAGTTGCTCCTTATTTTCATTTCCAGCAGGAATTACAAATAACAGCAAAACACCGATCAGGGCAATAATGGTATCGTCAAGGGATGGGATCAAATCCTGTAATATAAAGCTGCGGCTGATCCAGGAGAAACTGACAGCCAAAAACACCCACAAAACACGCTTTTCCTGCTTGCTTATTGGTCCAAGTAGCTCAAGTTGCCTGTTAATCTCCTCTTTTCCACCTGCTATCTTAAGGGTTTTTGGAAACACAAATGCCCAATTCACCAAATAATACCAGCAAATGAACAATAATCCCAGAGAAATTGGTAACCCTACAAGCATCCACTCACCAAAACTGATCTCTATCCCATAGGTATTCTTTAACACACCCACCAAAATGATATTGGTAGGGGTTCCGATGATGGTAGACAAGCCACCGATGGAGGCACTATAGGCTATTCCCAACATCAGGGATTGACCCAACTTAGTTCTGATGGAATCATTGGATTGGCTGACCTGTACCACTACTGCAATGGCAATGGGTAACATCATGAGTGAGGTCGCTGTGTTGGATATCCACATAGACAAGAAGGCTGTGGCCACCATAAAACCCAAAATTATCCTCTCCAGGTTTGTTCCCAGGTAGGAAATGATTTTCAGGGCAATCCTCTTGTGCAGGTTCCATTTTTCAATACACACGGCGATCATAAACCCTCCCATATACAATAAAACCATAGGGTCTGAGTAGGGTATTGCTGTGGGTTTGATATCCATCACCCCGGTAAAGGGAAACATTACCAAAGGAAGTAATGCCGTGGCCGCAATGGGTATCGCCTCCGTAACCCACCATATCCCAATCCAAAAAGTGATGGCTAATAAAGCAACTCCGGAAGCAGATAAACCCTCGGGCGTTGCCGTCAAATAAATTCCAAAAAAAACCAAAGGGCCTAAGAATAAGCCGATTTTTTGTGTTTGCATAATATCTATTAATCCTTAAGAATAACCATAAAACATGGAAATCAAAAATATTTTACCCATAATTGGGCGGAAACACATTAACAAAAATTTAGTTATTCTCTTTGGGTTTCCATTTATGGATGTTACAGGACAGTGCAGGATAGAATAAACCATTTTATATACTTTATTTAAGATTAATTGGAAAATTATAGTAATATTGAGCATTAAGATACAGCACATCACACCTAATAAAACACAAATGGTCCAACCCAATATAAACTTCATAAAACGAAACTTAACGCTATTTATCCTGTTATTCATTTCATTTTTTGCTTTTCAATGTGGCCCTGAAGGCCCTAAATTGGATTTGAATAAAGGAGACCACATCATCTTAATCGGAAACAATCTTGGATCCAGAATGATGAATTATGGTCATTTTGAAACAGAAATGCACGTTCGCTACCCGGATTCCTTATTGTATATCCGGAACATGAGTGATGCAGGCGATACACCAGGTTTCAGGCCTCATTCAGGCAGGGTGTCTCCCTGGGCTTTTCCCGGTGCGGAGGAGTTTCAGGATGAATTGGCCACCAAATCCGGTAGCGAGGGTCATTTTGAATCCCCTGATGAATGGATAAAAAATCACGAGGCAGACATCATCATTGCTTTTTTTGGCTACAATGAATCTTTTCAGGGAGAAGAAGGGCTGGAGAATTATAAAAATGAGCTGGAGGCTTTTATCAACCATACCCAAAATACCATTTATAATGGTGAGGCAGCTCCGCAACTGGCTCTGGTATCGCCCATTGCCTTTGAGAACTTAAGTGCAGACTATGATCTTCCAAATGGAGAAAAGGAAAACCAAAACCTGGAAATGTACACCCAGGCCATGAAAGAAGTGGCTGAGGCCAATCAGGTTTTGTTTGTCGATGCTTTCGAACCCTCACAATCCTGGTATGCATCAACGGATGATTACCTGACCATAGATGGGTTTCAGCTTACCGAGGAGGGGTATAAAAAGTTTTCCCAGTTCCTGACGGATAAGGTTTTTGGTAAAGATGATTCCATTGCGGAAGATAGGAGAGCCGCCATCCATGCCGCCGTATTGGAAAAAAACTGGATGTGGCACAATGACTATAAAATCCCCAATGGAGTGCACGTGTTTGGAAGGAGGTACAACCCCTTTGGACCGGATAATTATCCTTACGAATTAAAAAAGATCCGTCAAATGACGGATAACAGAGACCAGGCCATCTGGAATGTGAGCCAGGGGGAATCGTTTGACCTTGCAGCTGCTGACGAGAACACCATCGAGCTGCCTCAGGTGGAAACGAATTACAACCCGGAGAAAAATGGTGATTTGGAATACCTTTACGGGGAAGAGGCCCTGGAAAAATTTGAAGTGGCCGAAGGCTATAAAGTGGAACTGTTCGCTTCCGAGTCGGAATTTCCCGACCTGGCCAACCCTGTGCAAATGACCTTTGATACCAAAGGCAGACTTTGGGTGGCTGTAATGCCCAGCTATCCGCATTACAAACCTGGAGACCCCAAACCCAACGATAAGATACTTATCCTTGAAGATACCAATAACGATGGCAAAGCAGATAAGCAAATTGTATTTGCGGATAGCCTTCACTTGCCTATTGGGATGGAAATTGCTGAGGAAGGCGTTTATTTGTCGCAGGGTACAAACCTCATCATACTCCGGGACAAGGACGGAGACGATTATGCCGAGGAGCGTGAAATCCTGCTCAGCGGATTTGACGACCACGATACGCACCACAACATTTCTGCCTTTGTGGCCGATCCATCAGGAGCCATCTACATGGGTGAAGGCGTGTTTTTACATACCAACGTAGAAACCCCCTACGGACCGGTTCGAGCGACCAATGGTGGTTTTTATCGATACAATCCCACCAGGAAGCACCTGGAAAGAACTGCTCAATTGCCTATTCCCAATCCTTGGGGTATTGCTTTTGACGATTGGGGGCAGAATTTCTTTGCAGAGACCTCCGGACCAGACGTTCGTTGGATGATGCCAGGATCTATCAAACCCAGATATGGCGAAGGTACCCACAAAGGACCCAACCTGATAGAAGATGCCCACCGTGTTCGACCAACTTCAGGCCTTGAATTTGTCTCCAGCAGGCATTTTCCGGAAGAAGTTCAGGGAGACCTGCTGATCAACAATACCATTGGGTTTCTGGGGATGAAGATGCATAAAATGATGGAAGATGGTACTGGCTATGACAGCGAACACCGGGTTGACCTGATACGCAGCGATGACAGAAACTTCCGTCCGGTAGATATGGAATTCGCTCCGGATGGTTCCCTGTATTTTGTAGATTGGCACAATATCCTGGTAGGCCACATGCAACACAATGCGCGTGATCCATTGAGAGATCATGTACATGGTAGGATTTACAGGATTACTTACCCCTCGAGGCCTTTGGTCAGCCCTCCAAAAATTGACGGAGCAAGCGTTGAAACCTTATTGGACAATTTGAAACTACCCGAATTCCGGGCCAGGTACCGCACCCGTGCCGAATTGCGTGGTCGGGACAAAGGAGAGGTGCTGGACAAAATGCAGCAGTGGATCGCTAACCTGGATGCCAATGATCCCCGCTACGAACACCACCTGCTTGAAGCACTTTGGGTGAGTTGGGGTTTGAATCAGGTAAATCAGGATTTGATGAAAACCCTGTTTGCTTCTGATGACCACAGGGTAAGGGCAGCAGTAGCCAGAATTCTTCGCTATACCGGTCATCAGGTACCTGATCAGGTAGAAATGCTGAAAAAAGCAGCTGCAGACCCCCACGGAAGGGTTCGGCTGGAAGCCATTGTGGCCGCCTCCTGGCTGGACAAAGAAGATGGCCTGGCCATATTGGAAGTAGCCGATGAGCATCCGAAAGATATGTGGATGCAAAAGCCCTTTGAAACCGCTTTGGCACACCTCAACGGCATGTCTGTGACCAATATGGTGGTTAATGCAGATGGCAGTATCGTCTTTCAGGAAGCCCCACAAGAAGAGAAACCATCCAACAGCCGCTTAAAGGGAGAGGAATTGACGCTTTTTCAAATGGGTAAAGCCATCTACAGCAGGGAAGGTTTCTGTATTACCTGCCATCAGCCTGATGGTAAGGGGCTGAGTGCTTCCGGTTTTCCGCCGCTGGCTGGCACCAAATGGGTAAATGGAAGCGAAGAACGCCTGGTAAAAATCATTCTCAACGGCTTAATGGGCCCCATCGAAGTGCTAGGTAAAGAATATCCCGGTCAGGTTCCAATGACTCCTTATGCAGGTATGCTCAATGACAAAGAAGTGGCCGCTGTGGCAACGTATGTGAGGAATAGCTTTGGCAACGAATCTTCCCCTATCAAACCCGAAAAAGTGGCTGAGGTACGGGAAGCTACCAAAGCAAAACAAGGATTCTATTCGCCGGCGGAATTGCTGCAAGAGCATCCCATGGAAGCGGGAGAATAACAAAAAATAAATAAGAAGAAGTAATAAACTGCCAGCCTATTAAAATGAGCTGGCAGTTTTTTTTGAGTTAACCGAGGGTTGCAAAATCAAACTTTTCCAAAGTTTAGAACTTTGGAAAAGTTAAACCCATTACAACAAACCGGAATAAGACAGGCTTATGGGAATCCTGTGTTCCCTGATCTGCACCTGGTGTTTCTCAATCTTTTCAACTCGGTTTTTATTGACCAAAAAAGAACGGTGAGTCCGGACAAAAAAGGAGGGAAGCAACTTTTCCAGTTCCTTGAATGTCATTCGGGAAATTATTTTTTCTTCTTCGAGGTGGAGGGTAACGTAATTTCCTGTGGCTTCGCCATAAAGCAGTTCCGAAAAATTGACCCGGATTTGTCCTTCAGCAGTTTTAATAAACACAGATCCCTCCAATGCTTCCGGCTGCAATTGCTTCCAGTCCCTGGCTTTCTGACAGGCCTGCAAAAAGCGGCTCAGGGAAAAAGGCTTCAGCAAATAATCCAGGGCATTGAGTTCAAATCCCTTGACAGCATATTCGGAATAGGCCGTAGTAAAAACAACCATGGTTTCTTTATTCAACATAGCGGCAAGATCTATCCCCGAAAGGTCCGGCATGTTGATATCCAGAAAAACCAGGTCAACAGGTTGGTTTTTCTGGTATTCAAAGCCCTGAATGGCATCGAAAAATAGGGCTTGCAATTCCAAAAAGGGTACTTTGGCAGCATGAGATTTGATGACCTCCAGGGCCATGTGTTCGTCGTCTATTGCGATTGCTGTGAGCATATCAGTTAGGTTTCAATTGGTGCAACAACAATACGGAGCCTTCGTTTTCAAAGTGCCTGATTACTTCAACCGGATATTTTTCCGGCCGGGAATCTGACGCAAATGATATGGGTTCTATCAAAGTTACCACTTCACCGGAAGGAGTAACTGCTGTAGGGAGAATTAACGAACCAATATGAAGGCTGGAAAAGTCAATTTTTTTGGCATGCAACTGCTTGGTCGTTAAGTTAACTGAAAATGTCCAAATATCATTCTTGGTGCTGACTATTAAGCCAAATACCATATTGTTGGCAACTTTAACAGGCAATTGAAGATACCGGTAGTCCAGGCCATTTTCTTTCAACTCATTTTTAAGCATTAAATCGTTTACGACATGTTCTGGTAATTTTTTGTCACCAAAGTCAATTAAAATTTGTTGCTCCAGTTTTCCTGCATTGGAAAAAAGACGGATTGTATCGTCAGGAGGTCTATTGTATACCAAATATCCAGAAGCTTCAGACAATAGTCCTGCATGGTAATATACATTCGCGTTTTCGCCGGTAGCTGCATAGCCAAAATAAAGACTGTCTTGCTGAAAGGCATAATCAAAATTTCCCACCTTGGGATAATTCGCAATGGCCTCATTTTGATTATCTTTGTTAATGGCGATTAGCCAACCGGTTTCCGTTTCTATAAAACCTCCCGCATTTACAGGAATGGAAATATTTTTTATCCAATTTCCTTCCGGAGAATAAACAACGATTTTATTTTCAAGTGCATCTAAAACCAAAACTTCTCCGTTAGACCGCACCTGGAAATCTTTTATACCATTTATTTGGTTGGGACCCTCACCAAAGTCTCCAATCTTAAGGACAAAGATTCCCTCCTCATCAAAAACCAATACACCTGAGTTATTCAGATGATCAAAAAGGTAAAAGTGATTATTTTTTGCCAATAACTTATCTACCCTCTTAAACAAAGCCTCCTCTTCTATACTCAATAGGATGTAATGTTGTTTCTCGACGAAATCCTGTATGTCCATTGGTACTGCTTCATCAAATGAAAAGACCGCTACATTTGATAATTCGGATCGATTTTTTGAACCCTGGCAAGAGGCTAGCCCTATCCATAAGCAGATCAGGTATAGAAATTGTAGTTGATGCTTCATTTCATGTGTTTATAATTTGCTTTTTAATAGGCCACATGGAATCTCGCAATGATCATCATTCCTCTTTCTGTCGCCTCCGACATGCTCGATTTCAGGTTAGTCTATTTGGACAGAAAAATGAACAAAATATTCCGTATCATTGGCAATGATATTTAATTTATGGGTATTAGGATACAATGCTTGCAAGCGTTTGTGCACATTGTCCAACCCAATACCTGATTCATCGGAAGGATCTTTCTGGGCTTTTGGGGGGTGAATGGAATTGACCACATCCAGGTGCACAGAACCGGTAAGGCAGCGCAGGTTGATCCGTATCCAGGACTTGTTTTTCGTGCTGATACCATGTTTGAAAGCATTTTCAACAAAAGGGATCAACAGCATGGGTGCAATATTACCCTCACAATGATCTTCATTCAATTTAATGCTAATTTCCAGATTATCTTCATTTTTAAAACGTAACATTTGAAGGTCCAGGTAGTTGCGCAGGTATTCAATTTCCCTTCGCAAAGGGATTTTATCCATTTGGTTTTCATGCAGCATAAAGCGCATCATGTCTCCCAGCTTTTGGATCCCATCTGAGGTTCTTTCTGCGTTTTCCATTAAAGCCGTACCATAAAGCGTGTTTAGGGCATTGAACAAAAAATGGGGGTTGATCTGAGATTTGAGGAAGCTTAAGTTGGCAGATCCCTTTTCTACCTCATGACTAAGGCTTTGGATTTTGCCGACCATGCCAAAATACTTTTCAAAAGCCATGTCGGAGAGGGGGAGGGCCACCAATTGAATAACCAAGCCTGTTCCCAAACCGAGAAAAACCAAACCAGCTTCCTGGTCCATAAGTCCTGCAAATAAAAGAAAACCAGGAAAGACCAGGATTAACAGGATATTGAACCAAAGAGCAGCACGCTGGGATCCCCGCAACCGCTTTCGATAGATCAAAAAGTAATTGTACAAGACCACTAAAATGGAGGCTGGAAGAAAAAGAGCCAGTACCACTGAAATATTTCGTGAAACCAAAAAGTCAAATTGGAATAGAAACAGGACCACAAAGAAGAAAATGCTGCACAATCTCAATAAGTTATAGGTGAGATAGTCCTCCATTTTGGGAGGTAAAAATACTTGCTTTAACAACAATACCCAGATTAGATAGCCCCCGTACAAGGCCATGATAGAAAAATAAAAAGGCGTAAAGGGAGGCTTGGTAATTCCCGTTCCAGCAGAAAATAAGGTAACAAGAACATATGAGAGGATAAATACCAGCGAGCTATAGCCGATAAATGCTCCTTTACGTTCATCCTTTTGGTAGCGGGGTATCAGGACCCGGTGCATCAGGTAAAATGCCAGAAACAGGATAATCGGAATCACCACCTTGGCAAAATTGGCGGAAGGGGGGCCATGGGAGAACTGATGGTTCATGCTACCGATACTGAGTATATTTACCAATACGATGATCAAAAACACAAATGTGACGATCCACCACTCAATTTCCGGAAATGCCAATGGTTTGTTTTTCATGATGTATTAAATTTAAAAATTAAAATTTATTCCGAATATCCGGAACTCAGTTTGAATAGGGATTTTTTGATTCGTCGCTTCACATTCACCGCAAGTCAAATAGATATTGTATAACAAACCGGCGAGGATCAGCGCAATATAGGTTCTCTTTGTAGCTTTGCTCATGGCGATTGTCAAGGTTATGGTATTTGGCCATTTTTTTCTGCCCGGTATACGGAAGCAATAATCATCACACAAGAATAAACCGCTTTGGACCATCAATCAAATTTATGTGACGAAATGGGGGAAAGGAGGGATGGAAATTGAGGGGTTAATTATTTATGGTAGGTAATCGATCTAACTCATTTAAAACTTACTTGTATTCTTTAGTTGGTTTTAAGCGGTAAATATGATTTTTCAAGTTTGAACGGAGCTTAATTTTACAAAAATTTAGAGCCTGACAAATATTGACTCTGGGTATAGATCTAATGCTAGTTACAAGTAAATAAGGTCGGTGGCGTAAAAGACTGTACCTATTGCCAGGACTGAAGGGTCTGAACAAAAATAGCCCTGGGTGTAAACCCAGGGCTAGCTAACATCCACCTAATTTGCAACCCCGGAGGGGTTGAACAGCGACCAAATTAGGGAGTGATCTTTAAGGTCTCCGGATATTCGTCGATGATTTTGCCATTTTCGTTGATCATCAGGAAATGCTGGTGAGGCCCCTGTAGGGTAATGATTATGGCAGAGTTTTCCTCGGCGGATTTTGACAGGTACCACACCTCCTCGGGCGTTTTAGGCTTCTTTTTCTCCACTCCCCAGGAGCCATCACCCAGATACACAATGCCATTGGGGTGAATGGCGTTGTTTTTTACGGGGTAGCTTCGCTTATAGGTATGGTCGTCATTTTCCAGTGCCACCCGGACCCCGTACTCCTCAAAGAGCGGGATCCAGTTATCCAACACTTCCTCTGACCAGAATTGAATTCGTTTTCCTCCAGGCGCCACCCGACCTGACGGATAAGCAGGTTTATGGTAAACGGGAAGCAGGTGAGGCCGGTCTTGCCTGCTTTGCAGGGTTTTTTCCAGCCAGTCCGTTTGGGTACCGCTGATCAGGTTACTGTGGGAACTGTCCAGGATGATCAGGCTCAGGTAATCCCCGATATCCAGCACACCGTAGCCCGGCTGGCCCGGAAAGGCAAAGAGGGGATAGAAAAATGGGGCTTTTTCCAGGCGCATGGCATCGGTGGGTTCCTCCATTTCGCCCGCTTTCACTTTTGCAATAAAGGCCGGCATGCCCATCTCCGCATCGATCACACTTTCCGATGCCGGGTAATGGTGATTGATGACATCGTGGTTACCCAGACCTACCACAATGGGGACAACGCGTCCGTCTTCGGTAATCAGCGTTTCCCGGATTCCATCAAACCACTCGTACCAAAGATCCACATTGTCCTTGTTGCCATTGGCATAGGCCAGATCTCCGCCCCAGACGATAAAATCCAGATCGTATTGCATCACGGCGCGGTTCATCTGGCGAAATAGCTCTCCGTGAGAGGTATCTCCTCCGGCAGCAAAGCGGAGGGGCCTGTCGCTTTTTGCGGGCAGGGTGCGAAAGGAGTAAATACGCTCAAATTCCCCTACACGAAATTCATAGTTTGAATTTGGGTTCAAGCCGGTCAACTCGATACGGTGGATTTGACGGTCAGAATGGGGGAATGGAAAGGATTGGGCCTGTGTCGTCGTCCACTCGGTGGTGCCTTTAGCGCGATAGGAAAGGGTTTTCATTGCTTCGCTCTCCGGAAGAGTATGCCAGTCGATGCTGATGGTAGTAGTGGGATCCTGTTGCCAGGTAAGGAGGATAGCAGCAGGTTCTGTCTGGGCGAATGCAGCGGCAGCGGCGAGGCAAACCAACAGGAATTGATAGATTAAAAAGCGTAACCAAAGGCTGGAAGTAAAACGGTATTGCATGAATTTGTTGGTTTTTGGTAAATATACCGGAAATGGGTAAAAGTGCCTATACCGTAAAGGTTAAATAGAATACATCATAGGAAATTTAAAAACGATTTGCCCATGCAAATCGTTACAATTTTATGTACATTTACATAAAGCACACGATTATGAAAACAATAAAAATGGCCGAACTGCGTAAATCAATGAAATTGCATCTTGATTTTGTTTCCAGGGATTCCGGTACAATAGTCGTCCCTAGAAAAGCAGGTTTACCTTCAGTTGTATTGATTTCAGAGGATGAGTATAATTCCCTTATCGAAACCATTCATCTTATGTCAACAAGAGAGAATAGGAAACGATTAGAAGAGTCAATCCAACAAGATAAAGAAGGAAAAGCAATTCCATTTGAAACGTGAATGTTGAGTTTACACCCCATGGTTGGGAAGATTATCAATTCTGGGTTAAAAACGATCCAGTCCTAACACAAAAAATTAATACATTAATATCCGTCATTAGAAGGACCCCTTGTAGATTTCACTACTGATGTCAAAATATTCAAAGGAAGAATTGTTTCGCACCAATTCAACACCCCAAAAAATCCTGCAAGAATTAAATGACAGGAGGTAGGCTGTTTTTTATATTTAACATAATATAAATTATATAACAAATGGAGGGATTTGCGTTCAGACGCAATAGCGGATGATTAACATAAGATCAGTTATAAGAAGCAGTCTTATAACGGCAGATCTTATGTTAAAGCAAATCACGGCAATTTTATAGATTCATTCCTGATTTGAACGTTGACGCTCTATCGGATGATTTTCATACGATCAGTTCATAAGTTAAAACAAATCTCAGGGTACCGTTTAAATATTACCCTATTATGTAGTGATAGATCCAAATTCCACCCGCTAATTCCCAAGTTTATAAACAAAATTTCTAACATCCACCACCTTGAGCAAATCTTGGATACCCGGGAACCTGGGATTGACCAACAGGTTGTGTTCTTCCGGGTAAAAAGAGATATGCAACCGGGCTGATGGAACCTTTAAAAATGGAAACCTATTTTCTATCAGCCACAGTTTGCCGAAATCTTGTGTTGCTTTGTTATGTGGCAGCATGTCCCAGTTCTGTGGAAGGCTTTCCTTTTCAAGCGTACCAATCAGTTCACTTTCAAGGATTTCATAAATAACCACATACCATGATCCAAAAGTGGTAGAAGTACCTTTGATACAAAGGTATTCCAAAGCCGCCAACGCCGCCGAACTACCGGTGTAAATCATAGGATAAGCCTTGGGATTCCACCTTCCCCCTGACAAAGAACTGCTGAAAGGCTCCCGGTGGTATTTTTCCGACATCATGCGGTAATAGGTAAACATGCCTACATGACATTTCCAAAGTGAAGGGCATCTATGGCCTCATGTACCAGGTCTATCCCCGTCATGGATACCATTAGGACCACAGGTTTGGCTTGACCTAAAGCCATATTTGGCGTATTCAGCCAGGATTTTAAGCTGGATTCCCGACCAAAAATATCCATCCCCTTTTTGATCACTTCGTCCATTTTGAAAAACTGGTAGGAACCTGGTATCCCGATTTTACTGTCAGCAGACCACCTGGAGACAGTGCTTTGGGAAACAGCTGCCGCTTTGGCCAAATCAACCATTTTAAGCTCCAAAAAATCAATAATCGGGGCAATCTCAGCATAAGTCAGTTTATCTTCCAGCTTTTGACCCACCTCAGTCAAACTCTTTGCAAATTTAAAAGCCTTTAAGAAATAACCATACCCGTCCTTGACCTCATAACTGACTTGCTGGTCTCCCTTTTTGACCACAAAGGTATCAGAAATGCCATAAGGCTTTTCATAATCTCTGATATGGTCTTCAGTCCTAAAGGTTTTATATGTCTTGCTTTTTTTCATTTGACATTCTAATATATTTCATTTGAAAGAATAAAACAAATTATTTCATGGTTTTTACTTTTCCCAATATTTGATAGCAGGTTTGGTTTGGGCTGCTTTAGGAAGAATAATTTGAACAGGGGCTCCCTGGCCTTCGATATTTCCTTCTAAATCCTGCTATTTTTTCGTACGGATAACTAAAAATAAATCGACCAAGTTGCCATGGGCTTTAGCCCATGGATTCAAAAATAATATTGACATGATTTTGGCGGTATTGTTGCCTTTTTTTGCAACAATGCTGACAAAATCACTACGGAAAGAACTCGAATCCCGGTTTACCTGCAATAGCACGTGTTTTTATTGGTTTGAAATCATTTATGAAGAAACAAGGCCTGGGTATACTAAACCCTACTCCCAACCCTTAACCTCACTACTCCGCCGATTGCCCGACTCATCCACCCAGTAGATATACCAAAGTCTGGCATCTGAAGGAATAGTGACCGTACCTTTGGCTGTATCAAGTGGTACAAGTTTCCACTCCCTTTCCGGACTCTTTTTGTCCTCTGTGGTGTAAGCGAGGTAAACTTCTTTTGGAGCAGGAGTAGTCGAATACCTGGCCTGACTCCCCTTTTGTTTCAATTTAATTGAATTAATAAATTCGGTTTTATTTTCCAGTTGGGTACTGATAAAACGGTAAATCTCCCCGGGTTCTGCTCCGTGTAAATGGCTATGTTTCAGTTCCGGTATCATGGAATACTGTGCATTTCTGGCCAGATTGGCTGTTTTTTGCCAATTTTCAACGAAATAGGCAAAATCATTGGTACCATTAACAAAAAGCATGGGTACGGTTGCATTGGCCACATAACTGGAAGGATCCCAAAGTTCGACCCAGCGCTGGGTAGCATCAGCTCCCAAGGAATCAAACTGATTGTCCCAGGCACTACCTTCGTGAAGATAGCCAGCGCCATACACAGGCACGGCAGCGCTAAATCGGTGATCTACTCCTGCTACCAGATTGGTCAGGTATCCGCCCCAGCTGATGCCAGTGATGGCTGTCTTATGCGGGTTTACTTCTGGAAAGGAACGGATCAGGGAATGCGCACGGATAATATTCGATACGGAATGGAATTGCCACTGCGCGTTAAAATCCTCATCCAATCGGAAAAACTTGTGCCCATCGTCCTGTTTAGGTCCTCCGGCCTCGAGTCGGGTACCTTTGGAACCCCAGGGGTTGTCCTGCTGATTGCTGGGTATATTTCCGCTCAGGTCCATGGCGATAGCGGCATATCCCCTTTCGGCCCATTCCAATGCCCAGATTCGAAAAGCCGTTCCTCCCCCACCGTGAACCAGTACGATGCCGGGATACTCCCCGGTTCCCGGATTTTTTTCACCCAATGTGGCCGGGCTGGCATAATAAGCGAATACTTCCGTCACCTTCCCTTCATATGCTTCACCGGTATAGGTCAGCGACCAGACCGAGTCAGTCTGGTTTACCCACTTAAAGTCCGGGGCTACAGACAAAGTCTCTAGTCCCCAGGGAATGCGGCCCTCCAGGGCCGGAGGAGGCATAATTCCGGTTTGGGCAATAATAACAAGTCCCCTCAAAAAAAACAACGTTAAGCCGGTTAAAAGAGTGTTTTTCATGCTGCTAATGATTTATTTTATATTTCTATTTTCAGATCACCTGCCAATTCCATCTACAAAACATTTACCCCTGTAATTTACAATCAACAAGGAAGTTATAAAATTACTCACAGGATAGCAGTAAGTTATATACCCTTATGGCGGGCAGCAAACTACTTTTAGTATTGATCCAAAGATTATCAATAACTCTAGGCAAAAAAATCTCTTTCCACCTAGGCACCTTAACATAATGCAAATACCAACTTTTCAATATCTTCGTTATCAACCTTGTAAGATTTCAGACCTCTTTTCATAACATCAATAAATATTAATTTTTCAGATTTATCAGGCTCCAAAGTGTTAAAATCTTCAATTGCATGTTTCCAAGCTGATATCTCCGATGTTGGAGTCTCTAACTCAATTTTATCATTGTCTTTATCTGCTATATGTCCAAATTCATGTAATAGAATTGTCATAAACTCAGTATCTTCAAAATCAACAACATTTACAAACAATGACAGCGGCTTCTTCGGTTCCGCATCTTTATCCCAAACTATTTTTCCACCAAAACTTATCTTATTCTGAATAATTGCGTCTCTGCTGCTTACTGGGACTATGCTTAATTCAAGTGACAATAACCAGTCAATTTTCTCAATAAGAAGGTCTTCGTATCGAACTTTATTTTTTAATTTACTTTTAAATTCTCTTATTAGGTTGTTTTTTTTACGTTCGAAGGCTACAGTCATATTTTTTTTATTAACTTTTTCTTAAAAGGTTATCTCTTAACAATATCTTTTGTAATCTGTGCATTAAAATTGACTCCATACTAAGGATTCTAAAAGTTGAGTCTGAAAATAATAGATCCGGTTCATAGATGACTGTACTTGATAGCAGAAATCTTGATGATCTCTGACCATCCACAAACAATTCAAGTTCAATCCAAAGATCATCTCTCAATCCTATTCAAGATTAGATTTAGCCACAAAAGCATAGTTGGTTTTCTCAACATTAATGTGACGACATAGGATATCATATATTCTGACTTTCCTATACCATTAACCACCTTGAAATACCTCCTTTATAGTTTAGATAACTTTGAAAAAGAGGACAATTTTCAACTATTAATAAAGCCATTTTCTGATTTTATTCTTATCTGATCGTAATCGTAACTCAGATATTTCTGGTAATCTTCAAAACCTCTTTGGTGTAGAGAAAAGACTCAAGTTTGAAATGTAGATCCGGGGCATTTAACAAATTATCATCCATAATTTTGTTTGTTTGGTTCTGCTACTCTAGTTAAGTCATCTTCAATTAATTCATCTGGTTTGCTTAATCCGTAATATCTTCTTAATAATCGTTCTGGATCACTTGACTCCAGCAACAAATCTTTTTCCTCTTCTGAAAGCTCACAGATTCCGAAATTTTTAATATAGTTTTTGCTCATTGATATATACCCGGACGAGTAGTCTTTGGTTATACTCTTTATGTAACCAAAGAATATATCTGATTCCATTATTCTCTTTAAAACTCTTAGCTCTCTAAGTGAATCAGACACTACCGCTATTCCACTATAAAATAGCAATTTTTTATCTTTTGAAATTGTGAAAGTAGGACGTTCACTTAGGTGAGGAAAGAATAATTTGTATGAGTTAATATCAAGGGACTGTCTACGGCCATATGCATACCATTTTTCGTATTCTCTTTGTCCTTTATCACGTGTGCTTAAAATCTCCCTATTACCGCACAAGTATTGGTAAGTATGAGGATATAATTCCTGAAAAACCTGTTCTTCTAGAATCAATATCTCCCTTTCGCTTTGCGTATAGGGAAAGATTATTTTCTCATTGTTAACCAATATATCCTCTTCACTTCTTGCTTTATTGGGGTTAACAATGTCACGACATATATCCTTTTCTATTTTATAGACCGATCCATTTTTGGTCTTTAATAAAAAATATCTATCATCTTCTCCGAAAGGAAAAAACTTATAAATGTCATTTTTCAATGTTGCAATTCCGTTTCTTGTGGTATAGACGTCTTTAAATGGACGACCAACAGCCTCGATTTTATTAACGTATTCAAGCTGATCCTTTGAATCAACCAAATTCCATCCATCATGATCGTGAAGTGTATCGTATTCGTAAGAAATGAACATTGAATCCTTGATCGATTCTATGCTATCAGGTGTTGCCTTTTTATATTTGATTTTACCTGCACTATTCTTTAAAAAACAAATGCATGTATATGTGCTACGGTTTTTGAAAATTTGCTCTCCTCCAAAGTTGATTATTTTCAAGTCAACCTTGTTCCTGGAAAAATATTCTCTCAGTGATCTGCCATTGACACTTTTTATGAAAGTGTTTACAGTTATAAACCCCAGAATTCCATCGGCTTTTAAGCTTTCAAATCCCAACTGAAAAAATGGAATATATAAGTCCGGATGACCACTTTTAGTAACCTCCCAATTATCAATTAAATCAAGTGATTCCTGATCCATATTGCGAGAACATACATATGGCGGATTACCTAGAACTATGTCAAATCCACTAAAATCGGATGGATAATCGCTCCAATCGAAGCTTAAAGCATTTCCTTTAAATAGGTTAAAATCAAATGACTCTTCATCTTCTCCTTCCGAAATTGCAAGAAGGCTAAGTAAGATTTTAGATCTTTCAATTGAAAATTCTTCAATATCTAAACCAAATAACTGGTTTCTAAATATTTCACTGAAAGGTCTTCCAGTAACATTATTCAACAGCTTTGCGCAAGACAGTAAAAAGGCTGAGCAACCACATGCAGGATCACATATTTTTATGTTTTCACGCTCTTTTTTATTCGATCTGAGAGACTCATTAATAATGTAATCCCTAATGTATTTTGGTGTGTAAATTGCTCCATTTACTATCTTCTCTTCAGGAGATATTACGAACTCAAACAGTTCAATCAGCTGCTCAAAGTTATCGAGTATTTGTAAAGTATTGAACTCTTTTAGTGCTTCAAAATCTGCATCCTTACGCTGAATAAGTAAATTTTTGATAAACTTATTTTTAACTATTTTAATATCTTTTTGATACAAAAAGGATGATACGATCAAGCGGTTGATCTTTAAAGGATCAAAGGAATATGTACTGAGATATGAAAATACTTCCTTTTTCATATTAACTGGGGAAATATATCTTTTGCACTCCAACTGTTTGCCACATTTGTCTCAAATCCAAAATGTCTAGAGAGGCTACAGTAATATGGTTTGAGTATGAGCTCTTGAGAATGTCTCAGGAGTTTTATAAATCTTTGCTCACTTCTCAATTTTTTATGAATTCCCGGGCAAAAGTTTGATGTAACAAAGTCAATCCCAAGTATTAAATCCATAGGATAGTGCTTTAACCTTGGACTTCCCATGAATAATGAGCTGCCGAAATTCTCCCCTGGCACTGATTTTAACCTGTGACCGCCTACATGAATATGATATGCAGGGTGGACTTCATCTGATTGACTATTTTCAGGCTGTCGATCTAGGTGAAAGCAAAGAATGTGTTTAACATCTCTTTTAGTAAGTCCTTCAATTGTAAGATTGAACTCAAGCAGTTGAAAAGGATTAAAGTCTAATTTGTTTTCTCTAAATTCTGCCTTGACGTCTATATCCAATGTAACCTTAATGCTTTTTAGTTTTCCTTCTTTAGGGTATTGTATCCCACTAATTGGTTCTTGTCTAAATACAAGATTTTTGACTCTATAACCCCAACTCGTAGGGGTTGCTAGTGGCAGGTCATTCTCGTTTTTTAAACTTGTTACTGCAGTTGTTATAGGGCTGGAATCAATAGTTAGCTTAGCCAATATTTCAGAGAGCACTTTGTACTGATTAGCCAAATTGATTCTGAATTTTTTATTTGATTGATCAATAGTCATTTGCTCAAACTTTCTGAATCTTGCTTAAGTCGCTCTTCATCTAGAGGATGCACTTCGATTCCTTCCTTTTGAGCTTTTCTTCCTACAAAGGAAATCAGTGAAGCATAGGAATATTCCTGCCAAGGTTTAGGCTCCTCTCTCATATTTATCCGATAGCCTTCAAAAGGGTCTAAAGGATTTTTTGAAACTTGACATATTGTCCAAAAATCTGTACTCGAATTCAATTCTTCAGGGCTAGCGCTGACTATATTATTTAGTCTTAGTGATTGTTTAATAGCATCTACCCTTTCTTTCGCATTTAACACTGCCAATGACTTACCCGTAATCTTTTCAAAAGTTTCCACGATTAAATCTGACCACCATCTAGGCCAACATTCCGAAAACACTCCCCTATATTTTTGATCATTGAATGTTTCGAATACTTTTTTGGTATCAGCTGATTTGGCTATGTCGATACCAAGCCTAGCTGCCAAAATGTTTTCATCTACTAATAATCCAATTGGTTGAACTAGGTCTTTAAAGATTACTCTAGCTATTTCATGCGAAGGAGGAGTTGATTTCTTACTCATGAATCTTGAAAATACTCGTTCATCAATTTCAGAGACCTTCCTTTTTAAAATTTCTTCAAAATCACCTTTTTTATCGACAATAAGAGAATACCCGTTGCACATGCAAATTATCTTTTCAATTGTCTCGTCGTTTATGTCCTTTTTAAGGAAAGTCCAATCAAACAGATTATGGCTCGTGAAATCTTTGTCATAAGTCTCTTTGATTCTAGCTTCCGTGGAACAGAGAATAATTGGTATATCTTTAATCTTTCCCTCAGTTGCGTAGGTCCTAATTGTCTGGGCTATAGTCGGTGCTTGATATTTTACTTGCTTCCCGTCTTCTTGAGGGCCATTCAATTGAAGGTCTAAAAGTAACCCATCATAATGACTCAGGCTATCTAACAAATTACCAACCTCTGATTCATAGAAATCAGGTTTGTCCCATTTGATTTCAAGTTTGCCAGTGGATTCTAACTTTCTCTTTATTGGCAGAACAAGATCATCTTTTTCATCATCTAGGTAGAGTATCTTTTTCATTTTTCATCAAGTTTTGGAAGCTCTATTCTTATTGTCGTATTACACCCGTTAGAAGGATTATCTACCAAGACATCCCCCCCGTATCCTTCAACTATATCTTTAATTATTTTGAGTCCTAAACCTGTTCCTGTTAATTCTTCAATTTCGTTGGAGGACTTTCCTGTTGGAGGACTTGTTGTGAAGAAAGCTTCGAAAACATGTTCACGATCTTTCTCTGGTATTCCTATTCCATTATCTGAAAAAGTGAAAAATATTTTACCGTTTTCAATGCCTCCTTCAATATAAATAATTCCCTTACGTCCTGTTTTTGAAATGGCTTTCTTAGAGTTAGTATACAGATTAAATAGTATTGATGACCATTCAGATTTATGCATAGGACAAGTAAACAGGTTGTAGCCTTTGAACTCATACTTTAGTTCTATACCATTTCTAAGCAAATCAGGAGTAATAGCATTTTCAAAATCAAATACAACATCTCTTATTTCAATTGGCTCTAATTCTCTATTGATGTTATTTGATATTGCCTCTTTGAAGTAAGAAGTGTACACTGTTAGAGACTCAAGGTTCTTACTTAGTCTTAATCCAGCTTTTTTCCCATCTTCAGATTCAATTAGCGATAATAAAAATTCGGTATCATATTTAAATGCCGGTTCATAATGACCGATTTCATGTACGAACTCCCCAATTGTCAACCCAAGCCCAGCCAATATTCTTAACAATTGAATTTCTCTCAGTAATTCCTGTTTATCTCTTTCAGCTTGCGACTGTTCCTCCTGCTGTGTTTCTTGATATTCATTTAGCTTTTGATCCACGGATTTCAACTTAACCGAGATATTTCCTTCACTATCTTTTGAAACGCTATCGAAAATTTGGCTGTCGGCTGTCTCTATCAATTCGCTGACATCCTTTTTAACATCTTGTAATAATTCTTTGGAAGACTTCTTTTCCCATTCTTTTTGACCCGCAGTTCCTTTTCTCTCCCTGATATGAGAAATTTTAATGGTCATATCTGTAAGTGCCTTGTAGACAAAATCTTGTAATTCTCCTAAGGATTGATTTATTAATAATCCTTCCCTACTCGATTGCTCCTGAAACATTTCACCTTTTGGGTCAACAACCTCAACAAATCCAAAGAAGTTGATATTACCGTGTGGAGTTATCAATGAATTTCGTCTTACCGATGCGTCTAGCCCAATCCAATCATCATCTTTTTGCCCATAAGGTGGTACTCTGAATCCATTTCGGTAAAGCTTAATTCCTCCATTTTTCCGAGCATTTCCGAGTATGTATGAGTTAACTGATTTTGGTAAATAGGAAGATTTGTTCGAGTTATAAATAAAGTAATGAGCCTTTAAATGGATGTTTTTAAGAGATTCAAATGGGGTTTCTCTTTCTGATTTACCTATGAGATAAACTTCCTCGGCAATATTTAATTTATCACTGCTAAATCCGTAATATCCTTGACCATTTTCGTCTACGTACGCCTCAATGTCAGCAAGTGCATGCTGGAAAAATTCACTTTGATCATCAATTATCAATTCACCGTTTCTAAATATTGACACAAGGAATCCAGAATCATTTTCACTTTTTGAAAGTCTTTCGGATAGTGGATATGGTTGTAGCAACTCAGAAACATATCTAAATGATCTTCTAAGCATCGCTTCTGACCAACCATCTCGTACTTTTTCAATAATTAGGGTTGTGCCTTCATCTTTTTGTTTTTGAATCTCTTTAACTTGATTTGAAATTAAAATCAGGTTGCTATCCATCTCGTATTGATTCCAATTAACAACCAATTTAAGAGCCATATTTGACTCCTTGGTCTGTGTGATAATTGTTAGTACCTCGCCAATTCTCTGTGTAGCAAATCGACCTATTCCCTTCTGTCCAGCCCTGACTCGATTAAATTTTGGAGATTTTGGATTATGGATTTTATCACTCGATGAGATGGTCATGAAACCTTTGACAAGTTGATCACGAGTCATACCATGTCCATCATCTTCAATTGTTAATTTTCCACCAGGTGTGAAACAATTCTCGAAGTACAAATCCACCTTTGTTGCATCAGCATCATAAGCATTTTTGACTAATTCAGCGACTGCCGTTTCATGACGACCAACTAATTCGCGACCCAGCCGATTAATTACCCCAGCATCTACTGAGAATCTAATATTTTGATTATCAAATGAGGAGAGTAAGGAGGAGAGTTCTAAAATCCTATTATAATTATTAGGCTCCTTTTGAAGTGTGTCCTCCAGAAGTTTCCTTACTTCAACCTCAGTCATTTGAATTAACTTTATTTGAAACAATTAATTCCTTGACATCTAAATCAAGTATATCAGCAATCGTATTCAAGTCTTCGAGAATAGGTTGGCTTCTATTCTGAACATATGAATTCGTAATGGTATAGCTCTTTCCAAGCTTTTCCGACAGCCACGTTTGCGTGATTCCTTTTTCTTCAAGAACAGCTTTTATTCGATTCATCATCGTTAAATTTAAAAAGATTGGAAGTTAGTAATATTGTATAGATATATCTTAAATTTCACGATGTTTTTGATTTGTTAGACTGATTAATTAGTGCTTGAAAAGCCGCACACATCTGCCATTCTCACTACCCTTCTCCTGCAGAAAATGCCGAAAAAGTGCACCCTTTTTCTTAGAAAAATTTAATCATTTTTAATTGATGTTAAAAGGCCAACACCAAACTATTAATTCCGCTCTTTACTAAAGCAAATTAACATTAAGCAGACCAAAATACAGAAATTATAGGAATTTGCAATCGTGCGGATAACAAAGAATAAATTAACCAATTAGTTCTATTAAAGTAAAAATCCGTAAAAAGGGGTATTTAACCGGATTTTGGCGGCAAAGTTGCTTTGGTCGCAATAATACTAACAAAATTCATATAGTAAGAATTTGAAATCGGGTTTAACTTTAAATAGTACCGGATTTTTTTTAAATTCGTTTATATTTACAAAAATCTAATGCTGTGCCTTCTAAATCTTACTCCCACCCCTTCACCTCACTACTCCTTCGATTGCCCGATTCATCTATCCAGTAGATATACCATAAATTAGCTTTTGCAGGTATGCTTACACGGCCTTTGGTTTGTTCCAGCGGTACGATTTTCCACTCCCTTTCCGGACTCCGTTTGTCCTCTGTGGTGTATGCAAGGTAAACGTCTTTCGGAGAAGGAGCAATCGAATACCTGGCCTGACTCCCCTTTTGTTTCAGCTTAATTGAACTAATAAAATCGGTTTTATTTTCCAGTTGGGTACTGATAAAACGGTAAATCTCCCCGGGTTCTGCTCCGTGTAAATGGCTATGTTTCAGTTCCGGTATCATGGAATACTGTGCATTTCTGGCCAGATTGGCTGTTTTTTGCCAATTTTCAACGAAATAGGCAAAATCATTGGTACCATTAACAAAAAGCATGGGTACGGTTGCATTGGCCACATAACTGGAAGGATCCCAAAGTTCGACCCAGCGCTGGGTAGCATCAGCTCCCAAGGAATCAAACTGATTGTCCCAGGCACTACCTTCGTGAAGATAGCCAGCGCCATACACAGGCACGGCAGCGCTAAATCGGTGATCTACTCCTGCTACCAGATTGGTCAGGTATCCGCCCCAGCTGATGCCAGTGATGGCTGTCTTATGCGGGTTTACTTCTGGAAAGGAACGGATCAGGGAATGCGCACGGATAATATTCGATACGGAATGGAATTGCCACTGCGCGTTAAAATCCTCATCCAATCGGAAAAACTTGTGCCCATCGTCCTGTTTAGGTCCTCCGGCCTCGAGTCGGGTACCTTTGGAACCCCAGGGGTTGTCCTGCTGATTGCTGGGTATATTTCCGCTCAGGTCCATGGCGATAGCGGCATATCCCCTTTCGGCCCATTCCTGCGCCCATATTCGGAAGGCCGTCCCTCCCCCACCATGAACCAGTACGATGCCCGGAAACTCCCCGGTCTCTGTATTTTGTTCACCCAATGTTGCCGGACTGGCATAATAGGCAAATACCTCCGTCACCTTTCCTTCATAAACCTCACCGGTATAGATCAGTGATCGGACCGGTGAGGTTTGATTGATCCATTTAAATTCTGGTGCTTCCGATAATTTCTCCAAATCCCAGGGAATACGTCCCTCCAATGCCGGTGGTAAGGAAAGCCCGGTTTGGGCAGTGACCAGGCCTTGTAAAAGAAAGAGAGCTAAGCAGATCTGAATCAGTTTTTTCATATTTCGAATCTATATTTCAATTCTTAATTATTGGTTGAAAAAGCGACTTGAGTAACTTCTTTAATTGAGTGAGGCGAATTCACTCATCTTCCCCCTCACCTAACCCACTCAAAAAGTCATCTATTGATTTGGTGTTTCTTCTTTTCTCCTCAGGGGTCATATTCTTATATTTCGCCATAGTCTTGTTCAGCTCTTCAAGTTGCGCTGCTATTTCCTCCTGGTCAAAAGAGAAAAATGTCATTTCATACAGGCAATGGGCAATGATTTCCAATTCCGTAAACTCCTTAAATGCACGCTCATCCACCTTCATGCCAAGCCAACTGTTCCAGGGAGTAAATTCAAGGGCCAATCCATCGTTTCCAGATAACGGATCCACGC
Source organism: Cyclobacterium sp. (assembly GCF_014762705.1). GTDB lineage: Bacteria > Bacteroidota > Bacteroidia > Cytophagales > Cyclobacteriaceae > Cyclobacterium. Next base: position 60,862 of record NZ_JABURL010000049.1, read on the forward strand.
TTCCATCAGCGTGGTACCCATCTACATCCACATAATTTTCATCTTCTTCCCTGATTTCAATCAGCCGGATGACAATATCGCTGGAAGGATCAGGTTTCATTTCCATTAGCTGGTTGAACACCTCTCTATATGCATCGATCTGCTCTTCCTGATCTGGATATAGCCTATTTAATTCTGTTTCAATGCTTAGCCAGTGTTGCCTTCGGATCAATTCGTGAAATGTCATGGTTGGGTTATTTTAAGGTTGTGTCTTCTTGTTTTATATTATTCTGACTCCCCTCCATTTTTCCACCTACTCTAACCCCCCCTACTGTTTTAGGAGGTGGCTCGGGGGGTGGTTAATTGGGCTCGGGAGGTAGAAACACTACCGTCTGGCGGTTCATCATCCTTTTGACCAACGGGCGATTTTATCGTTCCAAATACTCCCCTATCACCCTTAACACCCCTAAGATATCTTCCCTCACCTCCCTATTCTCAAAGCGCAACACCCGGATACCACATAATGTAAGGGCGGAATCCCTTTCCAAATCTGATTGATGTCCTTCTTGCGTATAATGTGGTGACCCGTCCAGCTCCACGGCAAGTTTCTCCTCCGGACAGTAAAAATCCAAGATAAAATCCCCGTAGCTGTGCTGCCTCCTAAACTTCTTACCCTTTAGACGCCTTCCTTTTAATTGTAGCCAAAGTAGCTGTTCCTCTTTCGTGGAATTGTTACGCAGGTCTTTTCGGGTTTCTTTTAGTGATTTTTTATTGTTGAGTCTTGCCATGGCTGAAAAAAGAATTGAATTTTCTTTATTAAATTTTATTAATCCTCCCCTCCATGTTTCCACCACCCCCTTATTCCCCCTCCTAAAACAGGAGGGGGCGAGAGAGAGCCTATTTTATCCTGAGAAGTGCGAAAATCACCTATTCCCAAGATACTAATATTCCGATTTATTTTCTATATCCCCATTTTGCCATTTTGGACGGTTCTTTTATAATCTCTTTTCACCTCACCTACCACCGTGGCTTAAAGAATACCACTATTTTAAAACAACTAACTCCCCCTCCTGTTTTAGGAGGGGGCTCGGGGGTGGTTAATTGGGCTCGGGAGGTAGAAACACTTTGTCCTTGTTACCAGTCTTAGACGATCACTCATAGTTGATTTGTTACCAAATGCCTCCAAAAAGGCATACGGAAATTCAAGTTAAAAATCTAACCGCAATACCATCTCTGCAATGCCTTCACTTGTCGCATACACCACACCTTGCTGATGCATAAACGTAGTTTCCGGCATATTGAGATGTATTCTTTCACCTTTCATAGTCGAGACCGGAAGGCCCAGTTCTTCAAAAATCAACCTTGTGGCCGCAAAATCCCAGATGCTGCCGCCTCCTTTTTCCTTCCTGGGAAATTTATAGTAACAGGCATGCTTGTGTGACAACACACCCAGGGCGTTCCGGACCGCACCAAAACCCACATGGTAAACCACATCCTTATAGTTTTGGGCATCGGCCCATTGCTTTGTCCGGTCTTTTAATGCCTCAAAATATCCGGCCGACTGCAGGCTTCTGTCCATATAGATATGGAAGACGTTATCATCGCTCGAATTTCCTAATTTAAAAGGCTGACCATTCCCGGCTACACCTTCTCCTTTAATGACACTGTAACAAAAATCCTCATCAGGTATATAGACTACGCCGATCACCGGATCCCCGGATTGGGAAATAAGCGCAATAGAAACAGAATATCCCGCACGCTGCTCCGTAAAGGGCAAGGTACCATCCAGGGGATCAATACACCAGAAATAGTCGGTATGTAAGCGGGATTGATCATCGGCGGCTTCTTCTGTCAGTAAGCCCAGATGGTATTGGGCAATACCTGGCTTCAAATGCTTTAAAATAATTTCCTGCGCCTTAAAATCGACCTCAGTCACTACCTGCGAAGCCAACGAATAGCCCCCCTCCTTTTCATGTTGTTGATAGGATTGATCTACTTGCGATTGAATCAATTTCCCCGCTGCTGTGCTTGCTTTGATCGCGCTTTCGCAAAGTGTGATAAGGGTGTTTTTTGTAAGCATTTAAACGTGATTTAGTTCTTCCAATACGGACTGCGTAAGTCGCCTGCTATAGCCATGCAGCTTCCAATGACCGGCACTCCAGCCATCCAGGAAGCGGTACAGATCGGCCCAGGCGAATTTGTAGAGCTCCGTCCACTCCTGCTTAAGCAATTGAAAATCAATATGGTTATCCATAGTCATTTCAAGTGCATTAAAATAGTGGTTCAGCAGTTCCCCTGCATACGCTTCGCAGGCTTCTTCGGAAAAGCAACTGCTGATAAAGTAGGCAACATCCTTAATGCCACAGCCCTTGCCAACATATTGAAAATCCACCGCTGCCACCTGATCTTCCGGGCCGAAACAGAAATTGGCCAGCTTGGCATCTCCATGTACCAGGGTCTGAAAAGCAGCTTCATTGAGCCTTTGATCGATAGCCGAAGCTGCCTGCTGCAGGGGTAAATGATTCATTTTCGCCCACTCATCGGGACGGGTTTCCAGGTGCCAATAGGTTCCCATTTCCCAAAGGCCTTTGGGCGGTACCTGTATAAATTTGGCATGGAAACGGGCCAGCCAGGTCAGGCAGTTTTTGGCAGCTGCCAGTGATACCGTCTCCGGTACCAGTCGGACAGGAAATCCTAAGGCATTGAGGTCTTCCATAATCAGTAAACGCATGCTTTCCTTCGTTTCAGCATGCAACAACTGAGGCACCTTACAATCCGGGCCCGTTAACCGGGCATAATGTTGGTACCAGTAGCTTTCCACGGCGTAGGATTTGATTTTTCGCTGATGGGACAAATCGGTATTCCAGCCCCGCGGATGGTTGCCGTCCTTGGGGAGTACTATATGCTTGACAATTACAGAAGGATATGCCCCTCCTTCCAAGGTATAGCGCTTAATGGATCCATATCCACTCCATAAGCTTTGCACCTCTTCGCTGCCTTTGATCGTCCTGGCCCGCGTAACGTGAAGAATTTGAGTGTCTATTGCGCGCATGGAGGAAGTTTGCCTTTCTAGTTTTGTTGACTTAAATGCGAAGATCACTAATTAACCCTGCGAATCGAAAATAAATTTACCAAAATTCTACGCTTTTTCAGGTACTGTTCTCTGGAATCTGACCAATCTACAAAATCCCTCTTGCATCGATCGGGGCTGGCTTTCGCCCCTCAATTATATGGCTTTGGCAAGAACTTTATAGGTATAGCTCGTGGGAAACATTTGAAATTTTTTACGTTATCCGCCTATCCAATCGCATCCGAATCCCCCTTTTAGGGGGCGAGGGGGATTTCAACGAGAACTTTAATATTTTATCTCAACAGCCTCAAAAACCTGTTTTAGGAACACCATTTCTACCTTCCCAGTCATCAATGAATGAGCCAATTTCCTGAAGAACAAAAGGCATAGATTTCTTAACATCGCTATCCAAAAATCTTAGAAAACATAAGCCCATTTTTTCCAAAATTAATTGTCTGCTTTGATCCTCAACGACAGATTCACCATCAAAATGGCTATCTCCATCAATCTCGATTACCAATTGCAATTTCCTGCAGTAGAAGTCTACAATATAATTTCCCAAAGGTTTTTGTCTATTAAAAGCATACCCTCGAAATTGACATGCCCGTAATTATTGCCAAAGTAAAACTTCAGATAAGGTAGAATGAGCTCTTAATTCTCTTGAGAATTCTTTCAATTTCTTGTTGTAGGGAACAAAGTGCATGAATTAATTTAAAAACAATGGATTAGAATTCCAGGATTTTTTCTTTTAAAAATTGGTTTTGATATTAAAATTATATTTCTCGATCGAATTTCCTTTTGGTAATAAATCCCCCTGACCCCCTTGGCAATGCTATTAAGTTATGGTTTTCGAATTACTATTTTCCTTTCTGAAAATGGTTT
>NZ_JABURL010000039.1 GCF_014762705.1 Cyclobacterium sp.
AAATTGAGCGCTAGTGGAAAAAAAATGCTCACAGTTCATTTTTAAAATCAATTTTTAAGTCAAGGGATTATTTATCGACGTATTTATTTAAATTTATTCTAAAATTATATGAAACGCTTTTATTTTATTCTTTTATTCTGTTTTTTATGCCTATTATCTGTCGCAAGGGCACAAGATTTTGCTATTCCCGCTGAAGGCAAATCATTGGTTTATTTTGTCAGATCTTCAGGTACCGGAGCCCTGATTAACTTCAAATACTTTGATGGGGAAAACTATCTGGGAAAATTCAGAGGTAGAAATTACTTTATGTATGAATGTGATCCTGGTGAACATGTATTTTGGGTTACTTCTGAGAACAGGGCCTTTGTGGAAGCAAGTCTGATGCCGGACAAAGTTTATTTTATTGAGGTCAGGCCAACTCCAGGTGCTTTAAAGGCTGCTGTGCGATTGATTCCAATTGATGGGGATGATGCGCGATCCAAAAAAAGACTTGGGAAAACAATCTTAAAAAGGGACCCTGTATCACTTCAAGAATCAGATTTTTCTACTGAAGCGGAGGGACTGGAATATTATATTCAAAATGGAATGAAAAAGTACCTTTCTGACAAGGAAAAGGGAAAGAAAATCACCCAATTGCCTGCAAACTTTTACCATAATTAGACTGGTCATGAAATCTTTCTTTTTATTGATTTTTGTGCTGTCTCTTGGTATTGAAGATCTATTTTCCCAACACCTGAGTTCTGCCGAGGGCAAGAGCTCCCTGGGCCTGGGTATTGGATTGCCTTATGGAGGGTTTGGAACACAAATTTCCTACAATACTGCCAATAATGTCAATGCATTTTTGGGATTGGGTTATAACTTGACCGGAATAGGGGTCAATGGGGGATTAAAACTGATAGTGCCAAGTAAAAAGGATTATGAATTTTACTTTACCGGGATGTATGGGTACAATGCCGTCATTGTAATGAAAGGGGCCAAAGAGATGAATGGTGCCTTTGGGGGTCCAAGTTTTGGATCAGGGCTCAAAATTAATTCTTTGGTACAATCCGGAGTATTTTGGGACATAGGTTTCCTGGTTCCTCTGAGATCTTCAAGTTATAAAGATAGGTTGGAGGAAATCGAACAAAACCCCTACATGCACGTCAATTCAAAACCCTGGCCGGTACTTTTTTATTTGGCCTACCATTTCCCACTTTCAAAATATTGAATTGGAAATTAATATTTCTGCTTGTTGGCAAAGGCTACCAGGGAAAGCATCACCGGAACTTCTACCAGTACTCCTACCACACAAACAAGGGCTGCGGGGCTTTCCAGGCCAAATAGTGCAATGGCTACAGCCACCGATAATTCGAAAAAATTACTGGCTCCTATCATGGCAGCCGGCGCACAAACGGCATGGGTCAGCTTTAGCTTTTTTCCAGAATACCAGGCAATAAAGAAAATAAAGTAGGTTTGGATCACTAATGGAATGGCAATGAAGAAAATGATCCAGGGGTTATCCAGGATATTTCCACCCTGAAAGGCAAACAGTAAAACCAGGGTCAATAGCAGGGCAAGAATACTAACAGGTTTAAATTTTGGCAAAAACCTTTCTGTAAACCAGCTTTCACCTTTTGCCCTGATCAAAGTCCGGCTGGTCAAATACCCGGCTAGCAGAGGAACTACCACATAAATAACTATACTGATGATCAGGGTTTCGTAGGGAATATACACGTCAGTAATCCCTAAGAGAAAGCCTACAATGGGGACGAAAGCCACCAATATGATCAGGTCATTGACAGATACCTGCATCAGCGTATAATTGGGGTCTCCATCGCTGAGATAAGACCAGACAAAGACCATGGCGGTACAGGGAGCGGCTCCCAGTAAAATGGCCCCGGCAATGTATTCTCCTGCCAATTCAGGCGAAATAAAGGCACTATAAATATTGGAAAAGAACAGCCAGGCGAAAAAAGTCATGGTAAAAGGCTTGATCAGCCAGTTGATCACCAGGGTGAGCACAATGCCTTTGGGTTTTTTTCCGATTTTCTTCAAACTGGAAAAATCAATCTGAAGCATCATGGGATAGATCATCAACCAGATCAGGATGGCAATGGGTATATTTACCTGATAGATCTCCAGGGAACTGAGAAAGGCCATGGCATCACCGGCAACAAAGCCAATACCTATGCCTCCCAGAATACACAAGGCTACCCAAAGGCTCAGGTACCTTTCAAAAAAAGCAATTTCTTTTTTTTCGGTTTTGGTGCTCATTCCAGCTTTATTTTAGAAAATACAAAACTCAATTCAGTAGCGATCTGTAGACTTCTCTCCAGGTACTTTTCAGCTTGCTGTGGCGTATCGTCAAATGCCTTTGGATCATCATAGGTAATCGGGATGCGCTTTTCTGCTCCCGCAATAAAAGGACAACCTGCATCTGCCTGCGAACAAGTCATGATAGCCGCAAAGTCCGATTTTGGATTGAAAGTATCATCATAGGTTTTGGAAAAACCTATGACAGGATGGGCATTTTCACCATACTTGATACTGTACACCGGGTTATTGCCTTCCGAAAGGGTACTGATTTCAAAACCTTGATGCGTCAATGTTTTAGCAGCCATGGGAAAGAGGGCTGTGGCTTCCGTACCCCCCGAGTAACAATTCACATTCGGTACGCCATATTTGGTAGCCAGTGTTTGTGCCCATACCTGAGACAGGTGGCTACGGCGTGAGTTGTGGGTGCATATAAAGTTGATTCTTAATGCCTTATTATGCATTACTTTATCCTGAATATAATCAACCAGAGATTGTAATAGCTTCTTTCTGTCGGCTGAAATAGAATGAAAATCCAAATTTTTTATGATCGTTTCTATTTCAGGAAATAATTCATTGTTGGATACTGACATGGAAGTGAGAAGTAAAGTTGGTGGCTGGTAATGGTTTAGCAACATCCTGATGAATTGCCGGGAACACAAGTACTGGTTTGGTCCCCGATTGCATTTGCAAGGGTTTTTAGGGGTTTGATGCCAGGTTTTTTGGCAAACACGGTGATACTGAATATGCCGGTTTCCCCGGATTTGAAATCGGCTTTTTGATCCGCATCCATGTACCGGTCCAATATGCTATCAGGCAGCGTAATTGGTTTTTCCTTTTGGATGGCAATATCTATAAACCCAGCCTCCTGAATGTAAGCGATATAGTCATTTTTTAGAATGGCACCTGACACGCATCCGGCATACATTTCAGCATCGGTCTTTAAAGCTTCGGGTAAATCTCCCACCAACACAATGTCGGAAATACTGAAATGTCCTCCAGGCTTAAGGGTACGGTAAATTTCTCCGATTACTTTTTGCTTGTCCGGTACTAAATTGAGCACACAGTTACTGACGATTACATCTGCTACATTATCTGAAACAGGCATGTCCTCGATATCTCCTTGCCGAAATTCCACATTATTATACCCCAGTTTTTCTGCATTGACACGGGCTTTCCGGATCATAGGGGCTGTAAAATCAATGCCGATCACCTTTCCTTGGGCTCCAGTTTCATGCCGGGCCACAAAGCAGTCATTACCCGCGCCAGAACCCAGGTCTATAACGGTATCGCCTTTCTGAATTTTGGCGAATTGGATGGGTAATCCGCAACCCAGGCCCAGATCTGCGGCTGCATGATACCCTTCTACTTTGGCATAATCATCGGTCATCAGGTGATAAACTTCTTCTGTCCCGGCAGCGCTTGAACAGCAAGAACCACTTTCCTGATGGGCGATTTCGCCATATTTTTTCTGAACCAGTTTTTTTAATCCTTCTGATGTTTTCATTTTCTTTTGATTTAGCAATTTGGACCACAATTGGGATCAGGGCTGGGATAACTTTCAAAAAGGGTATTGAAAATACCTTTGATTTCTTCCCAACGCCCCGGGTTGATGCAGTAACTTACCGTGACCCCCTCTATGGTGCCCTGTATGATACCACTGTTTTTAAGCTCTTTTAGGTGTTGGCTAATGGTGGCTTGGGCAAGGCCCAATTCATCCACCAAATGCCCATTGATGCAGGTATTAGACTTTAGCAGGTATTGAATGATGGCCACCCTGGCCGGATGTGCCAATACTTTGGCTATTGCCGCCAGTTCATTCTGGGTGGCACTGAACAAATCACTTTTGGTTAGCCCCATGTATGTTACTATTTGTAGTTGTCACAAATCAGGAATCGTCTTAGGTCCTGGTTTTGCCCGTCCAGGCTTGAATCGCCTGTTTTAATTATTAATATATTGCAATATTACGATAAATTGAATAAGTAAAAAATTTTACGCATCATTCTTACGGTTCAAATAAAATGCGGGAAAAGCTTTTATTTTATGCCTGCAAAGCCCTAAATTTCATCAAATTGATCCCAAATGACCCGTATAAGCCAATGTTGTTGCATTCTTTTGTTGTTTATTATGTCTTCCAACGCTGTGTTTTGCCAGGAAGAAGTAGCCCCATCAGCCATGCAGGTAGTTGAAAACATGGGTTTTAACCGGGAAAAATTGTACAATTTGTTGGGGCGGCTGCCTGAGAGAGACCGGCCTATTGAGGCAAAGCTCATTTCCACTGAAGAGAAAGAAGGGGTCATCATACAAAAACTTTTATTGGATTTGAATGGGCAGGAGTTGGTTCCCGCTTACTTTTCCAAACCCAAAAATGCAAGCGGCAAACTGCCTGTGGTACTCTTCAACCATTCCCATTTTGGGCAATACGAGGTAGGAAAAAATGAATTTGTGAAGGGAAGAAAAGAAATGCAATCACCTCCTTATGCCTTTGCCCTGGCCAGAGAAGGCTATGCCGGGTTGTGCATAGATTCCTGGGGTTTTGGTGAAAGGTCGGGTAGGGCTGAATTGGATATTTTTAAAGAGATGATTTGGCAGGGACAAGTTCTTTTTGGCATGATGGTCTATGACAACTTGCGGGCCCTGGACTACCTGGTATCCAGGGATGATATTGATCAGGACCGCATCGCCACCATGGGCATGTCCATGGGCAGCACCATGGCCTGGTGGCTGGCCGCTTTGGATGAGCGAATCAAGGTCTGTGTGGACCTGAACTGCCTGACAGATTTTCACACCCTGATGGAGCAGGGAGATCTCCGGCTTCATGGTATTTATTATTACGTTCCGGACTTGCTGAATCATTTTACCACTTCATCCATCAATGCCCTGATTTCCCCCAGGCCACATTTGGGTCTGGCAGGGGAGTTCGATCCCCTAACGCCCATGGAAGGGCTTAAAATTATCGATAAAAATCTACAGGAGGTCTATGAAAAAGATGGTGCCCCTGAAGCCTGGAAATTAAATATTTACCCTGTGGCCCATGAAGAAACAGCTGAGATGAGAAAGGATATTTTGCAGTTTTTGAGAGATTGGTTGTAAATTGGAAAAAATAAACCCAATTGACATGAGATCCATTTGCCTTTTACTATTCATTTTTCCCACCCTCCTTTTTGGACAGGAATTCATACCCAATTACGATGAATCAAAAGTTCCTGATTATCAGTTGCCTGATCCTTTGGCCTTTGAAAACGGGGAAAAGGTAAACAGTCTGGAGGACTGGGAAAAAAAGCGTGTCGAAACTATAAAGTATTTCGAAACAGAAGTATATGGCATTAGTCCGGCCTGGGATGGTGAAATTGGGACAGAAATTATTTCCGAAGATCTAAATGCTCTCGGAGACAAGGCAGAAAGAAGGGAAGTAAAACTGACTTTACAGCGCAATGGGAAGGAAGTTGATATATATGTTTTGATTTATTTGCCGAAGATTGAACAGGCAGCCCCTGTTATTTTGGGGTTAAACTTTTATGGCAACCATACCTTGTCCGATGACCCGACCATCCGGGTTACGGATGCCTGGATCAGAAACAATGCCACTTATGGTGCTACAGATCACAAGGCTTCTGAGAAAGGCAGAGGTTTGAGGCGGGAGAATTGGGCAGTTGAAGAAGCCATCAACAGGGGTTATGGAATAGCAACCCTGTACTATGGAGAGTTGGACCCTGATTTTGACGATGGTTTTGAAAATGGGGTACATGCACTTTATCAGGAAGAGCGAAACGAAAGTTCCTGGGGAGCTGTGGCTGCCTGGGCCTGGGGGCTTTCCCGGGTGATGGATTACCTGGTTACCCTGGACGCAGTAGATGCTGGAAAAGTAGCCATTTTAGGCCACAGCCGATTGGGCAAAGCCGCCCTTTGGGCCGGGGCCACCGACACCCGTTTTGCATTGGTGATATCGAATAATTCTGGTTGCGGCGGGGCAGCCCTCTCACGAAGGGAGTACGGGGAAACTGTAGGAAGGATCAACAGGGCCTTTCCGCATTGGTTTGCAAAACGGTTTGATCAGTACAGCGAAAATGAAGCCGCACTTCCCATCGACCAGCACCAACTCATTGCGCTGATGGCTCCCCGGCCGGTATACATTGCCAGTGGAGAGGAGGACCGATGGGCAGATCCAAAGGGAGAGTTTCAAAGTGGGCTGTATGCCAACCCGGTATATCAATTATTTGGCAAAACAGGCATGCCCGAAAATAAGCAACCTGCCGTTGACCAACCCATAATGGGAGATATTGGGTACCATGTAAGAAGTGGGGGACATGGCATGTTGCCTTTTGACATGCACCAATATTTTATTTTTGCGGACAAGCATTGGTAGGGTACAAGCTGAAAAATCATCGTAGCATAACCCAATTATTGGAATTTTTGGAAAAAAAAGAACGCTGTGTTGCAGCCCGGAATTTTGGAAACTGCCTTTTATAATGTTATATTTTTTAAGCTACCTTCTTAAAATTATTTAACGAGCTTTTCAAGATGTTTTATTATAACCCCAAGGATTGGCTGAATGCCATTTTCAGAATCACCAAGTCAGATACCATACGGACCTTATTGCCCAGTTTGGTTTTTATGGCCTTGTATTCCTGGGGCATCGTGTACCTGGAAGTCTATTTCCTCAGGCTTTCTGAAACCAGTTATGCCAAAGACCTGACCATCATGCATTCCCTTTTGGGTTTTGCCATATCCATGCTACTGGTTTTCAGGACCAACACTGCTTATGACCGCTGGTGGGAGGGAAGGAAGCTTTGGGGAAGCCTGGTGAATAACAGCAGAAATCTGGCGATAAAGATGCAGGTATATTTGCCTGATGATGATCAGGGGACAAAAACGTTTTTCAGACAGGTAATCCCTTTGTATGCCGCTTCCTTGCAAAAACACCTGCAAAAGCAAAGCACAAAATTTCAATTGGATGAAAAGCCTCATCCTGAACTTCCTGATTTTAAAGACAACACCCATGTGCCAAACAGGGTTGCAGAAAGCATCATCTTTAAAATCAATGACCTGTACAAACACAAGGTCATTTCAGGTGACCAACTCATTACCCTAAATGAAGAAATGGCCTCATTTACCAATATATGCGGGGCTTGTGAGCGCATAAAAAATACACCCATACCATTTAGTTACAGTTCATTTATCAAAAAATTTATTTTTTTATATGTGATTACCCTTCCCTTTGGGTTGGCGTTGACTTTAGGGTATTTTACCATCCCTGTGACAACCTTCATCTTTTATGTGCTGGCCAGCCTGGAATTGATTGCTGAAGAAATCGAGGATCCTTTTGGTACGGATATCAATGACCTGCCTATGGAAAAAATAGCAGACAACATCAATAATAATGTAAAGGAAATTCTGAAATAATGGTGTAAACCTAACATTTAGACCACATCTTTAATTAACAGCCTGCTTACCGGCACTATGAATGGTCTCCCCGGCTTTAATTTTTGCTTCCTTTGGATGTTCTCTAGTTACACCTTCAATTCTATCTCTCCTAAAATGATTACTGGTTTGGCTATACCAAAATTGCTATTTTCCTGTAAATTTACCCCGAAGGCCATATGTTTGCAAAAGTAATAGCATAAGTTTCGGAAAATCATTAGTTT
>NZ_JABURL010000119.1 GCF_014762705.1 Cyclobacterium sp.
TTAAAATGTTACCGAAAAAATCCCCTCCCGACTTTGGTCGGGACAGGCTCTGCCCCCTTAAAAGGGGGATTTGCCAATTTACCGAAGACGGATCTAAAATTGATTTCTATAAGGTATTGCTTGTGAAAAAATTTAAAAAAAAGAAGAACTATATTTTATATACGCAAAGCGCGCTGGCCCGACAAAAAACCGGGGGTGCGGCAGGGTTGTGGGGAGAAGGATTTTTTTGTCTTGATTTTTTGCTACTTTTTGATCAAGCAAAAAGTACAATAGAAACAAGCTAAAATACCATAAATAGCCTTTGACCCACCATTATCCATTAAACAATGAGAAGTTTATATTCCCATATAATGCAAAAAACCTATCGTCATCTCAATTTCTGCGTTTTTTAAAATGTTAGTTCTACCGATGACGTGTTTTTAAATACCTGTAAATCAACACATTGAAAAGCCCACATCGTCATCCCGATTTCTGGGTTTTTTAAAATGTCAAGCCTTGCAATGACTGTTTGAGATCGGGTTTTTCTTAAATAAAACAATTGTCAGCATTCACCTAGGCCTTTGCCAGCTCCTTACAAGCTTTTACCAGTACGTCCAGCTCATCCAGTGTCGTATAGAGATTTGGACTAATCCTGCAACCATGTACATTTGATCCGTCGATGGCAACGGTAAAAATCTTGTATTTTTCCATCAGGATTTTTGCAAAGTCAGCTGGTTTCAGGCCTTCAATTCCAACATTTCCTATGCCGCAATGTCGGGCAGGATCCTCGGGCGTGTTTACAATTACCCCCGGGATATCCCTGACTTTGCTGGTCCAGTAAGTTTGCAAATACCGGAGGCGTTCTTCTTTTCTTTTCCCCCCAATGGCATGATGGTAATCTATGGCATCGCTGATGGCCAGGTCGGTATACGCCGGGTAGGTACCAATATGGTTCAGGCGATGAATGTCGTTGGGGTCTCGCTCTCCTTGGGCAAGCAAGGGCCAGACATGCTCCGCGTTCCCTTTCTTTACGTACAAGAGGCCCGCACCAAGCGGTGTGCTCAACCATTTGTGCAGGCTGGTACCGTAATAGTCGCAGTTCAGATCGGGTAGGTTAAACTGGAAATGGGCAAAGGCATGCGCCCCGTCCACCAACACCTGCACCCCTTTGCTATGGGCCATGTCACAAATTTTCCGCACCGGCAGGATCTGGCCCGTGATGTTGATCATGTGCGAAATCATTAATAGCCGTGTCTTGGGTGTGATGGCGGCCGAATAGAGCGCTACAATTTCTTCGTCGGATTGGGGCAGGTTTGGCACGGATACCACCTTATTTACCACCCCGTACCGTTTGGCGGCCAGTTTGAACTGATTCAACATGGCGCCGTAGTCCTGCTCGGCCATGACGGCCTCGTCTCCTTCCTTCCAATGAATACCTGTGATGATCAAATCCAGCGACTCGGTGGCGTTTCGGGTTATGACCACCTCCTCGGGGCTACAGCCCCCCAATTCCGCCAAACGGGCAGTGGTGGCCGCTTTGTTTCCCTTGCGCTCGTTTCGCATGTACCAGGATCCCTGGTAATTTACCTCCCGCACGTGCCCGATTAAATTTTCAAGGGTTTCCTGTGGTACAAAGCAATAAAAGCCATTTTCCAGGTTGATATAATCGGGTTTGAGCTTGTAACCAGCCCTTATCCCCGCCCAGAAGTCTTCGTTGGAGGCAAGTTGAGCCGGGGGAATGTGCTCAAAACGGGACAGGAGCTGGCCAAAGGAATTGGTACCGGGACTGGCCGTAACACCCAGTGCCAAAAGGTTTTTCAGGAAGGTTCTTTTTCTCATCTTCTGGAAAATTTGTTTAAATATAAGAAAAAAACAAAGGGTTTAAAAAGGAGAATTCTACCCCTTGGAAGGATGGAGTGGCAGGAGGTTATTCAGGAGAATGGGGAAGAGAAGCGGTTAAAAATGTTGGTTTCAAAAAAATTCAGTAGATGAATTGCTTCTTGCTCAAATGTAATCCTGTTGCTACTTTGGAACGGAATAATCCGTCTACCGATATAAATACAAGTATTTTACAAATTAAATTTTTTTTATTTATAAAACACCGAATTTTATGTGATAATTGCACCGTAATCAGCAAGCTATTTCTAAGTGGTGAATTGATCAATTAATTTCTTAGGTTTTTAATATTAGGCAGGACGGATACCTCAGCTATTGGGATGATTATCATGGAGAGATCCGGCTTAAACTGGCTAAAATACCATACGTTTTTGGTAAAATGAAGGACTGTAATTTTTAGCCTATCATTTACTTTTGGATTTTATTAACTAATTAAGTTTTCTAAAAAGGTCTTGATACATAAAAAAACACAGAATTAGTTTGCTGAAAAGAAACAACTAAGGTTTCGTGCATGCTGAAAGCTGTTTGAGGGAATGGATACTGAAAAAAATAAATGGATTTATTTCGATTAAATTAGGTTAATTAGTCAGTAGTCTGTTATTATCCCCCTTATCCGGTTTTTCAGTGTGTGCGGACTTTGGTTTCTAATAAGTGATGCCATAACTAAAAAAAAAGCCATATTCATAGGTATAGTTTAGTTCTGTCTGTTGGAATAAAACTCTCCATTGCCCATTTGGATAATGCGTTTTGCCTACTTTGTCGGTAATCATGGATTACAGGATTTTATCTACGCTATTAATGGAGCCGAAAGGTTTGAATCTGTAAAGGATGGCATTAGCTCATTGCCGGGATTTCTAAGTAAAGCGGGTTGGATACATTCACCAAGAAATAAAAAAAATATTGTGATGAAATCGAGCATGACGAGAACGTCACACACTGAGATGATTATTAAGCATGCGAGATTCCCTGTCTGTCGACAGGCAGTCATGTGGCCTATTAAAAACAAATTATAAACACATGAAAATAAACCTTATTATAAAAAAACGGGTAGGAGCTTCTATCTTGTTTTTTATACATATATGCCTACTCTCTGCACAGCAAACGACTCAGGAAGATGAAATGCGGAACCTAAATGTCGGTGGGTACCTGATTAGCCAATTGGAGAAAGTAGATGAATCTTACAATGCGGGATACTCCATGTATATGGCTGCCTGGCCTTTGGTCAGGGAGTATCCGGGAAGGAGTTTTCAGTCGGGCTTGTTTGGTACCTGGATGCATCCGCAACATGACGGGCCCTTGCCTGTAGAAAGACTTTACACCGATATTGAAGGAGGCCTTGGCTGGTGGCGGGATACAGAGTTCGCAACAGAAACGCCGAAATTCATTATGGGAGGTGTTCAACTAAACTTTGCAGGGTGGGCTAACGGGCCGGGTGCCGGAAGGGGAAGAGACTGGAGCGATCCAAAAGGAAAATATGGAGTTGCCCAGCTGAGTCCATGGGTCTTGTGGCCTCCGGATGGACTGAACCTGAAGCAGGGTACCTCCGGTGAATTATTTGGAAGTGGATACCTGCCTTTGCCACTTACTGAGCCGAAACCTACTACTGCCGGAATAGCGGTTCCTACCGGAAATCAGTGCTGGACCCTGTTTTTAAACACTGGAAATTTCAAAGGCCCGGTTGCATTCTTTACCCCTTATTTTTGGACTCAGGCATCTGCAGAGGATCCACGGCTGAGTGGTTTGTTTTTAGATCAGCGCCCCTCAAAAGCCAACAAACCCTTTCAGATGGAAACACAACACATTCATTCCAAAGAAGCTACTGACTCCGAGGGTCAGACTTACGCCCGTATGGCAACTACACAATATCCCGCAGGACCGGATGGATCTTCGGCGTTATTGCACCGCCTGATGGTTTATAACAAGAAAGCACTCTGGGATGATGTTGAATCCTGGTTTATGGGAGGAGAAGTAGCTAATGGAAACATACATATAGAGGAGGCGGCCATGCAAAGGTTTAAAAAGGGAGTCAGGTCAAACTGGAGTTTTTATGGCGAACACATTCAAAAAGACAAACGTGCATTATTGAATATCACTTCTTACTTAGATGCCAGTGTAACTGATTCAGCTACTTTGAGGGTTATTTGGGAAGGTGAGCACGTCTCAAGGAGAGAAATAAACAAGAGTACATTGGTGGTACTTCCTGAGTATTATAAACTGGTTAAAACCGAAAATGACGATATCGGGGAGTGGGTGGCTGTGGCTCCCGGGGATGTACCCGCTGAAACAGGATTGCACGAAGTTGATTTTAGAAGCACTGACAAAAGAAACCCCTTGCCTTACGTTACCCCTGAGGATCCAGAAAGCAGCTGGAAGACCCCTGGCCCGGCAGCTGGGCCTTTTAAAGCGAAACTGGGAGACGGTAGTACAGTAACTTATTATTGGTACCGGTTTGCCGACCAGCCTGCATTGCTCAATGCTGATCTGAGCGGAGAGGAGCGTGAAGAAATGCAGAGACGGGCTGAGTTGCTCCACAGACACTGGACAACGGAGCGCGAATACCTTCCTCCTCCATTGATAGGAGAATTGGCGGAGCTGGATCCGGCCCTTATCGTCAAGCCTCCGGCTGGGTTTGAAGTTGGCTATGTTCCTATAGTCACACAGCAGGGATTAGAGTAAAAGTGACCTGGTACATATTGAAGTGAATGTGCTGGAACAAGACGACAACTTTATACCTGATGCATCTAACCGGATCAATTTCAGGTAGAAGGGGATGCAAGAATAATTCCGTTAGATAATGGTGATCCTTTACATGAGGAGGGCTTTGACAGTCCTTCACGAAAACCCTTTAACGGAAAATGCCTGGTCATTCTGAAATCAACAGGAAAGGCAGGAGCGTTCACCTTGTTAGCCGAATCTGATAGGCTGGCCAATGCACAGCTATCCTTACAGACAAGGTAAAAAGGCAAAATCGGTAATTACAGTTAATCCCTTTTAAACACGTTGTTTTTTCGGATTTTCAAAATGAATGCCTGAATTCATTTTCAATTATACTATCTTAGAAACCTAAATATGATGGATATTCAATCATATGAACAGTCTTAGAATTAAAAAGTAGGTTTAATTTATCCAAATGAAAATCCTGAAATACCGGGGAGTTCTTCTTTTTGCGGTTATCGCCTTTATTTCGTGTAAAGAGCAAACGAAAACCCCTAATATTATTTTTATCCTTACAGACCAGCAAAGTGAAAGCATGATGAGCAGTTCCGGCAATGACTACCTGCAAACCCCAGCCATGGATTATATTGCCAACAATGGCATTCGCTTTACCCGTGCCTATGTGACAAATCCGGTATGTTCTCCCTCCCGGGTAAGTATCATGACAGGCAGATTTCCGGGTTTTTACAAAGATTCCAATGGCAATCTGGTAAGAAATAATGCCGGCTCCATGGATATTCCAGCAAACAGCCCTGAGGCATCCCATGAAAATTTAACCGGATACTTAAAAAATGCCGGTTACGATTTGGTTTATGGAGGTAAAAGACACCTGCCCTCCTTTCTGGACCCTGAACTGCATGGCTTTCAGATACTGACCGATGATGCCAGAGGAGAATTGGCTGACCGGGCTGCAAGCTTTATAAAAGAAGACCACGAAAATCCCTACTTTATGCTGGTCTCCCTGATCAACCCACACGATATCTGTTTCATGGCTATCCGGGATTTTGCCGATTCCACCTATTTGCAGCAATTGCAACGGAATTTTCAAACGGAGTTAACGAACCTGGACAAGGCCCTGGAATTGCCGGAAGGAGTAAGTCGCGAGGCCTTTTTTGAACAATATTGTCCACCTTTGCCCCCCAATTTTGAGCCCCAGGAAGATGAGGCCAGGGCCATCCAGCTTTTTTTGGATCGGGATCCCCGTTCCTTTCGCAGCGGGGCGCGGAATCAATATACGGAAGAGCAATGGCGCATGCACCGGTGGGCCTATGCCCGATTGACAGAAATGGCAGATGCCCATGTTCAGGTAATCCTCGATGCGCTAATTGAGAGTGGAACCGAGGAGGAAACCCTGGTTATTTTCAGCAGCGAACACGGAGACAATGATGGATCCCATAAACTGGAACACAAAAATGTATTGTACGAAGAATCAATAAAAGTGCCATTTACCGCCATGTGGAAAGGGAAAATTCCGGCAGGTCAGGTAGATGACCGACATCTGGTTTCCGTGGGATTGGACATCTTGCCGACAGTAGCGGATTATGCCGGGATACCAGCGGAAGCGGATCCCCGGGGGAGAAGTTTAAGACCCTTATTTGAGGGCAGGGATATTGACTGGCGAACCTCCTTGGGAATTGAAGGGGAGATCAGCAGGGCGGTGATCCGGGAAGACGGGCTGAAATACATCCGCTATGATGCCGCCGGGTTTGAAGAGCGGTTGATGGACCTGAAGAAGGACCCTTATGAGACTACCCATTATACCCGGGACCCTGGTTATAAGGAGGAATTGGAACTGATCCGAAATGATTTTGAGCGGCACTGGTTTGAAGGTCATTAATGGATAAAAGGGCAGCGAAGAATAATCAACTTTACAAGCGACAAAAAAAATTAAAGCAGGAATACCATGAAAATTATTGCCATTTTCCTTCTTGCCTGTTCGTTAAATGCATGGCCATTTTCCCACCTGTTGGCTCAAAAAAGACCCAATATCCTGATCATCATGGCAGATGATATGGGATATTCCGATATGGGGAGCTTTGGGGGAGAGATAGCCACGCCAAATCTGGACAGGCTGGCAGAGGAGGGAATTAAATTCACCCAATTTTACAATGCTGCCCGATGTTGTCCCACCCGGGCTTCCTTGCTGACAGGCTTATATCCCCATCAGGCCGGAATAGGTGGAATGACCAATGACAGGGGGCTGCCGGCATACAGGGGAGACCTAAGCAATCAATGCGTGACCATTGCCGAAGTCCTGAAGAATAGCGGCTACCAAACCTTTATGAGTGGAAAATGGCATGTGACCAAGCACGTGGATATTTGGAGAACCTGGTTAACAGAGGACCAAAAAATCCGGACTTCCAAGCACAATTGGCCTTTACAGCGGGGTTTTGACACTTTTTTTGGGACCATCCATGGCGCTGGCAGTTACTACAATCCGGCGACGCTGACCAAAAACAATACGCCAATAGATGCAGGGGAGGACTTTTATTATACAGATGCCATTAGTGAACATGCTTCGGAGCTAATCAGAAAACTTGGTAAAGGGGACAGGGATGAAAAGCCCTTTTTTGGCTATATCGCCTATACGGCGCCCCACTGGCCTTTACATGCCTTGACCGCGGACATTGAAAAATACAAAGGTAAGTATGACCGGGGCTGGGATAAGATCCGTGAAGAGCGAAAGGCCAGGATGGAGGCCATGGGCTTGATTCATCCCGAATGGAAACTGAGTGTTCGGGACCCGAATAATCTTTCCTGGGAAGAAACCGGAGACAAGGCCTGGTGGGCGGCTTGTATGGAAGTCTATGCGGCCATGGTAGACAGGATGGATCAGGGAATTGGAAGCATCATACAGGCATTGGAAGAAACCGGCCAATTGGACAATACTTTGATATTCTTTTTGCAGGATAACGGGGCTTGTCACGAGGTGTTGACTGATAACTGGCCCAGGTCCCTGCATTTCCCTGCCTTTCAGCGGGATGGCAGCCCCTTGCTCAGGGGCAACGATGTCACTGTGATGCCTGGTCCTGAAAGTACCTATATGAGTTATTCTTCCGAATGGGCAAATGCCAGCAATACGCCTTTCAGGCTTTACAAACACTATATCCATGAAGGGGGCATTTCCACGCCATTGATTGCCTACTGGCCGGAAGGTATACAGCAAGCCTCCCGGATTTCAGGTCAACTGGGGCACATCACCGACATCATGCCTACTATTGTAGAAGTGGCTGGAGCCAGTTATCCGGAAGAATACAAAGGGGAAAAGATCAAGCCCATGGAAGGACAAAGTCTGGTGCCGGTATTCCGCAATCAAACTTTTGATCACCATGCAATAGGGTGGGAGCATGAGGGGAACCGTGGTTTCAGGGATGGAAAATGGAAGTTGGTGGCAACCAACCGTCCGGGGGCGGAATGGGAATTATACAACATAGAAGCTGACCGTACGGAACTACAGGATTTGGCAAAGGTACAACCCAAGATTACAGCGGCCATGGTTCGAAAGTACACCGAATGGGCCAATCGGGTAGGGGTGGTTGACTGGGGAAATCGATAGCTTTCCGGGTCCTGCCTGCAAGAATCTCATGGAGTTGAACTGAGGAGCGGCTATTTAAGGCTTCGCCAGCGAAAGCAGAAAGACTTTACCACCTGCTCCCAAAAGTCGGTGGCCTGGTTGTTTTTTGCCGTTGATACCTCGGGTTTCAGGGGCATGGAATTGGCTGACAGCCAGCAGTAAGAATTGTCCTTGAGCTATTTACACAACTTTCATCCAGGGAATGCCATGGAAAAAAATGCATTAAATCCCCAAATTTCTTCGTTTCAGGCCCGCTGACAATGATTATTTGGCGCTTGTAACTCTCCGTTTTTTCCGCAAACTAGCGGTGTTAACATACGACACATTTTGGTTAAAATACTGGATAATTAAGACAGGAGGTCTTAATACTTTTATCCATAAATAAGTTCGATTATAAAATGGTATCAATTGGGAATGCCATTACCTTCCAAAGCGATTGGTTATGAGTATCATTCTAAAAGTAATTTTGGGGATCATGACGGGAACGTTTGGGTTCTATTATATTAGAGATGTTTTTAGACATAGAAAGCTGTTTTCCGGTAAACCATGGTCAGGTCTTTTAGCAACCGGATTTGTTACCAATTTTTTTGACACTCTGGGGATTGGGAGTTTTGCGCAGCAGACTGCCATTTTTAAGTTTTTTAAGCTTGTCGATGACCGCCTGATTCCCGGAACAATGAATGTTGGAAATACTATTCCCACTGTAACGCAGGCTTTTATATTCATGACAGTAGTTCAGGTGGACCCCATCACCCTGGTCAGCATGGCAACAGCCGCACCTCTGGGTGCATTGCTAGGTGCGGATATGGTTTCCAGGATGTCACGCCGCGGTATACAGATGGGACTTGGTTTCGGCCTGTTGGCGGTGGCCCTGATTATGATAGCTGGTTTTTTAAATTTGATGCCCGTAGGCGGAGAGGCCATAGGATTGACAGGATGGAAGCTGGCGCTTATTGTTGGTATGAGCTTTATTTTTGGTGCTCTGCAAACCGTAGGGGTCGGCTTTTATGCACCCTGCATGGCAATGGTCTATGCGCTCGGTATGCATCCGCTCACTGCCTTTCCAATTATGATGACCGCAACTGCCATGTTAATGGCAGCAGGCGGGGCCCAGTTTGTCAAAAAAGGGGCCTATGACAGGAAAGTTTCCTTTTCGCTATCGATTGCCGGGATTATAGGCGTGTTTCTGGCCGCCTTTGTTGTCAAATCTTTACCCCTGTTAATGCTCAAATGGGTGGTCTTGTGTATCATTCTCTATACATCAGTATGGATGTTTCTTTCTGCTTTCAGAAAAGAAAGGGAGTCGAAAATCAAAGTAATTTAATAGGGATGAAATTTATTCTCTTATCTTCTATTCTTGTCCAGTTGTATACCAGTATTACTCTTACCCAAGAAAAAGCCGATCGCCCAAACATCATCCTGATTTTTTGCGATGATTTGGGTTATGGGGACCTATCCGGCTATGGGTCTGTCTGGAACCAAACCCCGGAAATTGACAAAATGATGGTAGAAGGACTCCGATTTACCCAATTTTACGCAGGGGCACCTGTATGTACCCCTTCGAGAGCGGGCCTCATGACCGGTTCCTATGCCCGGAGAGTTGACCTGGATTTGGATGCAGCTAATCGATGGGTGCTTTTTCCAAAATCACAGAAGGGAATCAACCCTGATGAAGTGGTCATGCCGGAAATCCTTAAAGATGCCGGATATGCCACCGCCATCATTGGTAAATGGCACCTCGGCGATCAACGGGAATTTCTACCAATGAACCATGGATTTGATTTTTGGTACGGTTTGCCCTATTCCAATGATATGGGGATTCGTGTAAATGATGAGCCTACACTTCCCCTGATGAGAAATAAAGAAATTGTAGAAAGGATAAAAGGTGGAGCGAAGAATAGGGAACATCAGGCCACTTTGACGCAAAAATATACCGAAGCAACGGTAAAGTGGATTGATGAAAATAAAGAACAGCCATTTTTTCTTTACCTCTCTCATACCATGCCTCATGTCCCGGTAGCCGCCAGAGAAGCTTTTTATCAGCAAACCAATCACCCCAATAGCCATTATGGAGCTAGTGTTGCCGAAATCAGTTGGTCGACCGGAGAGATATTGGATTACCTCAAGGAAACACAACTGGCAGAAAACACCCTGGTAATTTTCACTTCGGACAATGGGGGTGCGGTCAAGTTTGGAGCCAGTAATGGTGTATTGAAAGGGAATAAAGGTTTGGTCTACGAAGGTGGGATCAGGGTCCCTTTTATTGCCTGGTGGCCAGGTAAAATTGCCCCGGGCACCACCTGTCATGCGCAGGCATCAGTTTTAGACTTGTTACCCACCTTTGCTTCATTGGCCAATAGGGAAATAGACAGAAAGATAAAAAGAGATGGGACTGATATTTCATCCTATTTTTTTGATCCTGAAAAAGTCAGAGAAGCCAGGCCTTTTTTTTATTGGCATGCAGGATACCTGATGGCTGTAAGGAATGGTGATTGGAAACTCAATCTTTTGGGGGAATTTTCTGCTCAAGAGCGGGAGAATATCATGAAGAGCACCTATAATTTGACCCGCTTTCCGGAAAACATTGAATTGTACAACTTGAAAGAAGACCCGGGGGAAAGTTTGGATGTCTCTGATGAGCATCCTGAAATGGTGGACCGCTTGTTTAAAATGGCCCAGGCAGAAAGAAAGGCCCTTGGGCAGTACGAACAGTACGGTCCGGAGGTCCGAAAAACCCTTTTAATAGAAAATCCCAAATACCTTTTCGATTAGCTGTTGCAAAGAAAGGATGTAAGTTTGAACACCCACGTAATGCTTGTCTATTTTATAGGCAAAATCAGGTTTACAGTGCAAAGTAATGTGCGCTTAAACCCAGTATCTTTTTGAAAATTAGGTAGTTTACTAATTTCATAATTCAAGCATTATTGTGGCAAAAGGCAAAATACCACACAATATGGTTAAGATATTGGATGCATGGTCAGGGGCATCTTAATAGCTTTAGCATCATCAATTAATCATATTGTTATGAAAACAAATTATACTAAAAAAAGTAAAGCAGCTGGTTGCTGTTTTGATCAAAACCAGATAAGGCAAAAACCTATTCCCTTTACAAGGGCTTGGGCCGTTTATTGTTTATCACTGGTGTTTATCCTTCCGGTGGCTTCGTTTGGTTCAACGAACCCAGGCAGTAATTTTATTGGGAAAGAAAATGGTGCATCCCATCTTACTGTTGGAAATGCCTCCTACGATAAATTCGATGAAAATTTATCTGCTCTTTTAGCGGATATCCAGGTTTCCGGGACAGTAAAGGATGATAACGGGGATCCATTGCCTGGTGCATCTGTTACGGTAGCAGGTACCACCATGGGTACGGTTACGGATATAGATGGGAAATATACGCTGGAAGTGGACGAAAACGCCACATTGGTTTTTTCCTTCATAGGGTTCGAACCTCAGGAGGTGGCTGTTGGCAACAAATCGCAAATAGATATCACTTTGCAGGCCAATTTATCCTCCCTGAATGAAGTCGTCGTTGTAGGCTACGGTACCAAAAAGAAGATCAATCTGACCGGGGCCGTTTCTACGGCAAGTGGAGAGGACATGGCAAATCGTCCGGTAACTAACGTGCAGCAGGCGATGCAAGGACTGGTAAGTAATCTGGTCATTACCCCCAATACGGCAGGTGGGGAGCCGGGAGCGGATATGGCCATGACCATCCGGGGTTTAGCATCGTTCGAAGGAAATACAGCTCCTTTTGTCATTGTGGATGGGGTTCCGATGGGTATCAACGACATCGACCCTAACGATATAGAGTCCGTTTCTGTATTGAAAGATGCCGCCTCAACTTCTATCTATGGAGCAAGGGCAGCTTACGGAGTTATCCTGATTACCACGAAAAAGGGGAGTAAAGGATCAAGGATTTCCTATTCCACAAATGCCGGGTTTAGTTCGCCTACCATATGGCCCGAATTACAGGGAGGTACGGACTGGGCACATGCACTGAATGATGCAAGAACCAATTTTGGTGCTTCTCCATTTTATCCGGAAGAGGCCATAGCCCGTTTGGAGCAGAATCTGGCCAATCCGGGAAGTGCACCCGGGATGTTGCCAAATGCATCAGGTGATAATTGGGATATATTGAACACCGGTACCATGGGTGTAGCCAATGATGGTATCAGAGATTTGATCATGAAGAATAACTCCTTCAGAGTGAAACATAACCTGTCTATTTCTGGGGGAAATGAAACCATGAATTATTATTTGTCCGGCGGCATGTATGATGAAGAAGGACTATTGAGATTTGGTGATGAGTCATTTAGTCGATTTAATGTGGATGCCAAGATCGGGGCAAAGGTCACTCCCTGGATGAACCTCGATCTATTTGTGAAATACAAGTCTGAAAATGAAGATTTCCCCTGGAACCAGAATTATGGTCGTGCCTGGTACATGAACTGGATTGGTAAAATAAAATTTGGCACACCTGCCAAGTATCCCGGGACAGATATTTGGACGCAACAAACCAATGTGGAGGCCTGGAGAAGAGTTCGCCAAACGATCACAGATAACCAGCTGGTCCTTTCACCCAAAATAGAAATAAAACCCATAGAAGGTTGGGTAACGACCGTACAGCTGAATTACACATCCACTCAGGTCGAAGACACAAGAACTGGTTTACAATATCCATGGGTCAGGCCCGGAGATGGTGTTAATTTTGCCGGTGGTGATATAGAATTTATACCACAAAACCGGGAATCAACAGAATATCACAATGAACTGAGAAGAAATACCTATCTCTCCCCAAACATTTATTCATCGTACTCAAGGGTATTGGGTAATCATGATCTTCAGTTGATGGTTGGATATCAACAAGAAGAATATACCTTCAGTAATTTAGGTGCAAGAAGTTTCTTCCTGCTGAGTGATGCCATTCCATCGATCAGTACCGCAGTTGGGGATCAACTGGTGAATGACGGCATTGGACACTGGTCTACCAGAAGCTTTTTTGGAAGGTTTAATTATATTTTTGACGAAAAGTACCTGCTTGAAGTAAACATGCGGACGGATGGGTCCTCCAGATTTGAAGAAGATGAGCG
Organism: Cyclobacterium sp.; assembly: GCF_014762705.1. GTDB lineage: Bacteria > Bacteroidota > Bacteroidia > Cytophagales > Cyclobacteriaceae > Cyclobacterium. Next base: position 13,258 of record NZ_JABURL010000119.1, read on the forward strand.
ATGGGGCGTATTTCCGTCGGTATCGGCCGGTTGGATTATTTCGGAAGAGAACTTCATGTCATCATCTGGTATATTTGACCTGTTAAAATTAAGAGGTTCTTACGGAACATTGGGTAATCAGGATGTGGACAATTATTTATTCATCCCGACCATGCCCATTCGTCAAACCAATAATTGGTTATTTGGTGATCAGCGGGCCTGGACCGTTCGTGCACCCAATCTGAATAGTGTGAATTTATCATGGGAAACTGTATCCACCCTTGATTTGGGCATTGATACCTACCTGCTGAATAATCGATTGGGCGTTTCATTTGGTGTATATGAAACAAGGACATCCGACTTGGTTGGACCGGGACAACCCCTTCCGGCGGTATTGGGATCAACAGTACCAAAAAGGAATGAAGGAGAAATAAAAACACGTGGATGGGAGCTGGAGCTTTCCTGGAAAAATCAGGTTAGCCCGGATTTCCGTTATGAAATCAGAGGCCAATTGGCGGATTACAGAAGTACTGTAGTGAATTATAATAACCCGACCGGATTGTTGAATACCTTTTACCCGGGACAGGATCTTAATGAAATCTGGGGATATCGCTACGACGGACATTTTCAAACAGAAGCTGAAATTAACGAGGGAGTAGACCAAAGCTTTATTTATTCCGGCTTGTGGAGAACGGGTGATTTCAGGTACAAAGATCTGAATGAAGATGGTAAAATTGATATAGGAAACAATACACTTACTGATCCCGGAGACCTTGAAATCATAGGAAATACTACCCCCCGATTCACTTATGGTCTTAACCTGAACGCCCAATGGAGGAATTTTGATTTTTCTCTGTTTTTCCAGGGAGTGGCCAAAAGGGATTGGACATTTGGAAACAGTTCTGTATTCAGGGGGCCTGCAGCAGGACCCATGCACAATAATGTCTTAGAGGACCATATGGACTACTGGCGTGATGAGACAAGTGCTTTAGGTGCCAATCCAGACGCCTATTTCCCCAGACCCTATGCCCAGTTTTTTGGTGAAAATGCAAAAAATTATGGAACTCCCACCGATCACCTTCTGCAAAATGCCGCTTACTTAAGGCTGAAAAATCTGCAGATTGGCTATTCACTTCCTCAAAAAATTGCGGAAAAAGTGTTATTGACGAATGCCAGGATATTTGTGTCTGGTGAGAATCTATTGACCTTTACCGATTTGATGTTTTTTGACCCGGAGGCACTTGCCGGAAGATGGTATGGGGCTGGCGATGCTTATCCATTGAGCACGACTATGTCTGCAGGTTTAAACCTTAATTTCTAAAAAACGACACCATGAAAAAGATATTTTATATGCTAATACTGGTAATGGGAACAGCTATGTATTCCTGCCAGGAAGATTTTCTGGAGAGATCACCGCTTGATCAGATATCTGACCCGGAATTCTGGAACAGTCAATCCGATCTGGAATTATTTCTAAATTCGTTTTATGACTCATTTGAGGGCTGGCCAGCCTCAGGCGGTGGTAAGGCACCGACCAAAGACGAGGGAACAGACTTTGCATTAGAAGGACTCAATGCTTTTGGTGGCACTTTTACGCAACGTATGGATGGGGTAGTCAATGTTCCGGGTTCCGGCGGTGGCTGGAATTGGGGAAATATCCGAAACATCAACTATTTCCTTGCTAATGTTGATCGTGTTCCCGAAGGCGGTAATATGAGAGACCATTATGTTGGTGAGGGACATTTTTTCAGGGCTTGGTTTTACTTTGACCTGTTTAAGGATTTTGGTGCTCTTCCAATTATTACCGTACCGGTTACAGCTGAAGATGAAGATATTCTTTATGGCAGCCGTGCCAACAGAACAGAGGTTTTTGATTTTATTCTCAGTGATATCGATATGGCCATCTCTCTGATGGATCATAGCCACCAACTGGCAACACCAGGAACCCGCCTGAGTAAAGATATTGCCTTATTGTTTAAAGCAAGGGCAGCGCTATACGCAGGTACCTGGGAGAAATACCATCAAGGATCTGTTTTTGAAGGGCAAACCAATGGTTCGGCCTATTTACAGGAAGCCGCTGATGCCGCAAAGCAGCTCATTGACGAGGGGAATTTTTCTCTTATTACAGGGGATAGCAGCAGCGTTTATTTTGATCTCTTTAACCAGGTAGACTACTCGGGCAACCGCGAAGTGATTTTCTACCAGCATTTCGACAGAGCAGTTGGAGATAGCTTTAGCAATCAATTGTGGAACTGGCCAAATGGTTATGGTTATACCTACGATGCATCGAGATTTTATTTGAGCAATGATGGATTGCCCATAGCCGTTAGCCCCAATTTTATAGGAGATGAAACCCTGGATATTCTCGAAGTGAATAGAGATCCACGACTTGCCCAAACATTTATGGTTCCGGGAGACATCAGAAGAATACAAGGAACCGATACGCTTTACTTTGAGAACCCGGATGTGGACAACAGTGGTACTGGTATAGAATCACAAAAATTCCGGCACATTGTGGTAGACCCTGCAGTAGGAATTAACAATGGAAATGTGGATTATATTTTCATGCGTTATGCCGAAGCATTGCTGATTTATGCTGAAGCGAAAGCCGAATTGGGTACATTGACACAGGCAGATGTTGACATGACCATCAATCAGTTAAGAGATAGGGTGGGAATGCCACACTTAACTATCGGTAATATAACTTCCGACCCCAACTGGCCTGATTATGGCTATCCCTTGTCCGACGTGTTACAAGAAATCAGAAGAGAACGTGTAGTGGAATTGTTTGCTGAAGGGTTTCGTTTTGATGATTTGATGCGTTGGAGAGCACACGAATATTGGATGGGAGAACGATTTGTAGGCACATTTGCCACTCCCGGGTTAAAGGAATTATCCAATGTTCCGGTCAATGCTGACGGTTTCTTTGATCCCTTTCAGAACAGGTTAAGTGGACCGGATGGGGGATATGGATTTGATCCGGAAAGGGATTACCTGATGCCGCTACCTACCAATGAACTGACCTTAAATACCAACCTGGATCAGAATCCGGGCTGGTAAAACATGCCTTTTTCTACATAAAAGAAAGAACATCATCTCAACACTCCAGGTTAAAGGTCCTTTGACCTGGAGTGTTTTTTCCAGTTTATTCCGCAACCAGATCCAGGATTATGCTCATTTTCCTGAATCGATAGGGATTGAACCATTGATGTAAATATTTCTATACCCAATGATACAAAATTGTAAGTTGCTTCAACTATTGCAAGCCATCAATCAAATCAGGAAACCATGAATAAAAAGCAAATTCTTTTCGGTATCCTCTTTCCGCTCCTCATGTTCAACCAAGTCTGGTGCCAGCAAAAAAAAATGCATTTGGATGATTTTGAAGCACCAATAGGAGAATGGTTTGAATGTGGGGAGGCAAAATTGAATTCGGTAGACGCTAAACGATTAACAAGCCTGAGAGGGGAGGGAGTATTTGTTAATGGAAAGGCTGGCCGGATCATCAATCTTATTAGCAAAGAAAATTTTCAAGATGTTCATCTAACACTGGAATTTATGGTGTCTCTGGGATCCAATTCAGGAGTTTATTTACAGGGAAGGTATGAAATCCAGATTTTTGATAGCTGGGGAAAAGAAAACCCGGTTTCCTGGGATTGTGGAGGCATCTATGCCAGATACGATGGTACTAAAACCTATGAAGGAATTGCTCCATCGACAAATGCTTGCAAAGCACCAGGGGAATGGCAGCACCTGGAAATAGAATTTAACGCCCCCCGGTTTAATTCCAATGGAGAAAAAACAAAGCATGCAATGTTTAAAAAGGTGAAGCTTAATGGCATCACTGTGCACGAAAATGCAGCGGTTACAGGGCCTACAGCATCTTCCTTAGATGAAAAGGAAGAACCCTTGGGGCCCCTAATGCTCCAAGGTGACCATGGACCCGTAGCCTACCGCAACATAATCTTAACAAAACTTTGATTAAAAATCGAAAATAGAAAAAAGTTCGAAACATTTTGGCAATCACCGAAAAATTCCAATCTCCCGGATTAACCAGATAATTAATTTGCCCGTGCGCTTTATACTTTACCCCATGTTATTAATACTCAGTTTTCTGTTTATTTGCATAGGGCCTATCTCAGCCAAAAAGGCCCCTGAAAAACCAAATTTAGTGTTAATACTGGTCGATGACCTGGGGTATGCTGATCTGGGAATGCATGGAAGCAAACAAATTCCAACGCCAAACATCGATCGGCTGGGAGCAGAAGGAATTATTTTCAAAAGTGCCTATGTATCCTCCCCGGTATGTGCTCCTTCACGAGCTGGTATTATAACTGGAAAAAATCAGCTTCGATTCGGTTTTAATAATAATTTTGCTCCCACCCAACCCGGATTTGATCCTGCATACCAAGGCCTTCCATTGACTGAAGCAACCTTGGCGGAGCGGCTTGGTTCTCTTGGCTACGCGACCGGATTGATAGGTAAATGGCATCTTGGAGAAAAGCCACAATTTCATCCGTTAAAAAGAGGGTTTGACAATTTTTGGGGATTTCTGGGTGGCGGACATGACTACTTCAAGGCAAAACCAAACGGAAATGATTTGCTTTCCCCTATTCAGTGTAACTATAAAAAGCCGGCACCGCTCACGTACATGACCGATGATATTGGAAATGAAAGCGTTGATTTTATTAAGCGTCACAAGAATGAACCTTTTTTTTTGGTTGCCTCATTTAACGCACCTCATGCTCCAATGCACGCACTTGAAGAGGATTTAAAATTATTCTCTGCTATTGAAGATGATTTACGACGAATATATTGTGCTATGGTTTATCGCCTGGACAAAAATGTAGGGAAACTACTCGGTGCACTTCATCAAGAAGGATTGGAAGAGAATACCCTGGTTGTTTTTTTAAGTGACAATGGAGGACCTGCGGTAGATCCAATATCAAATGGTTCAATAAACGCACCCTTTCGGGGGCAAAAAACCACATTGCTTGAAGGAGGGATTCGGGTGCCTTTTATAGTAAAATGGCCGAAAGTACTGCCCGCCGGGGAGGAAATCGATGAAGTTATTTCAGCATTAGATATATTTCCAAGCTTTGTTGCAGCAGCCGGAGGAACAGTGATGCCGGGTGACGAGTTGGATGGAATAGATCTCATTCCTTTTCTGCGGGAGCCATTACTTAAGATCCCCGACAGATCTTTAAAATGGGGGTATACCGTATCCATGGCTTATCGAAAGGGAGACTGGAAACTCATTCGATTACCAGACCGCCTACCTTTGCTTTATAATCTTTCGGAAGATCCTTCCGAAAAGAACAATGTTGCCCTGCAGCACTTGGAGCAGACCAACACCATCCTGAAAGAACTGGGAAGCTGGGAGGTTCAGTTACCACAACCTCTTTTTCTGGAGCCACCCAGTTGGCGGATCCGTCACCTGAAGTTTTATGATGCGGAATACCAGCTTATTCAACCCGACTAACCTTCCATAGAACGAGAAATTATGGATTATAGAAATAGTGTGTTCTTTAGGGAGAGTAGCTAGCTGTATAATTGTTTTGAAAATCATCAATTGAAAAGTAGACGTACCTAATGAATCGCACCATGAGAAAAAGAAAAACAAAGTCCGTTGTTATCCCGTTATTGATTGCTTTGGTCCTTATCCTGCTTACTTTGGGAATAGGAATCGGGCAGACGGAAAATCAGGTTTCAAAAGCCAATGAAGCCATCGATGGTTTCGAACCTAAGGTAGAACTAATGGGCAATCGATTCCTTACCTTTGCCTCTGTGGTTCGGGTAAACCAAATCGAAACCACCCGTGCCGAATCTCATGGCGTGGATGAGTCGGCCGTACACAGTCCCGGCGAGGCCCGCATCTTCCGGGAAGCCATCGAAAAAGCCTGGCCCGGAGCAAGAATGACCTGGGCCTTTAGCTGGCTTGCCCTGCAGGATGAACGCCAGAATTATAGGGACTTGAGGGAACTTATCGTCTCTTACCATAAAAAATATGGAGATGAAATCACCTTTATACCTGGTGCCTACTTTTCACCGATGTACAACTCTCGGGAACAAACCAACCGTGACTTGCATGATGGCTTGCAAATGGTGGCTGAAATGGTGGGGGATGGGTACAGGCCCCAGGCTGTCATTGGAGGCTTCCTATCTGCCGATAACCTCCGGTACCTGTCAGAGGAAGAAGACATACACGTCAGCCAAGGGACCATCTGGAGCCAGTATGCCGTGGACAATGGCGATGGTGACGGATCCATTGTGTATCCCTATTATCCTTCTACCGAACATTTCAACAAACCGGCACAGGGAGATGCCGATTTCATCGACTGTGTAAATTTGGATGGCTGGACAGTGGATTTTCTGAATGCCAGGTATCCTGGCGCCAGACGAATCGATGGCGTCAATTGTGGTAGCCGGATGGGGGTAGGCCCCATAGAAACACTTATCCGACTGGGTACAGAACCCGGTGTGCGGCAAATGCTTTCAACTACAGCAACTCATTTCGACAAGGGATTCGAGTTGAATGGTTTCGCATGGGTAACCTCTATTTGGGAACTTAGCCTTGTGGAAGCCCGGAAGCTTTGGCCCGGTTACCAGGGAAGGAATGGTATGGAAGGGCTGGATATCTGGCTTAGTGAAATTCGCCGGCGCTGGCCGGATGCAAAGGCCATCACCCATGGAGAATTCGGAATGCTTTGGCGGGAGCATTTCAAAAGCAATGATGAATTGGATTATCGCTTTGTACACCGGGGGTCCGGCATCTGCGGATCCGAACCGGAACTGGAGATCCGCTGGTTCATGAACAAGGATTTCCGAATGGCCACGCTCAGGGATTGGATTGCCCAAACTCCTGAAAAGCTGATTGATTTTACCCGATATGATTTGAAAGCAGAGGAACCTGGTAATCCCGAGCCGGGCAAGCCGATCCGCAACTGGAGCCTGATGAACCGCCTGAACCAAAAGGGGACCAGGCCGCACGATGTGCCCATGAAAATAGAAGCACTTTATCCAGAAGAACAGGAAATGATCAAAAAGAGGTATCCTGTTTTGTTTGAGGAGGGGCATCCGCTGAGGATTAAATAAATGCCAAGGTTATATTCCAGCCCTAAAAGGGCGAGATATTTTTACCGTTAACAGAAATATAGAACGGGTAATATATTCCGCCCCTACAGGGCTTGGGTAGCGGTAATAGGTATTTCACAGGGCTTCACCCTGTGTTTTGATATTCCGCACTTTCAGTGCTTGGGTTTCGAGCAATTTTAATTCGTTTATACCCTAAAAAGAGTTTAGGAATTTAAATTTCCCCTACTCCAAGTTAACATTCAACTCAGCTCTGAAAGGCGATATAACTCAGCGATGGGTGCAGCCCATCGTTATAGAATGACTCAGGTAAATAGGTTTCCGAAACGATTGTTCCTCTGAGGATTTTTTTTTGAATATCAAATTTGAGTATTCATGAAAGACGAAGAAAATTTTTAAACCCAGCCCCATCATTGTTAACATACCATATTTTTTGGCTAAGATGATTGAGGGTTAGCCAGTTCAAACCCCTTAATTTTAAGGAATGATAGCAAATGGGCTGCGCTTCACAACAACCAGTAAATTAGGTTTTTATTGTTTTAATCTTCCTTTTGATCGAATAATAACAACTAATGTACCCATGACAGCTTACCTGTCTGACGGTGTTCCAACCGTCTGGCAGCTGTGCAGGCTATATATCGAATGAAAACAACGATAATCACATGATAAAATCTGTTTTTTTTCTAACGCTGACGCTATGCCTCTCGGTAATTGAGGTAAAGGCGCAGCTCATCTTTGAAAAGGATGAATACGCCTACCGCAGGGAGAAGCTTATGGATAATATTCCTGATGGAATTGCCATCATCCGGGGTGCATCCGAACCTCTGGGCGATACGCCTTTTAGCCAATACAACAACATGATGTATTTTGCCGGGGTTGAAATTCCCGATGCCATTCTTATCGTGGATGGAGAAAGGCGGGAAAGTGCTCTGTTTTTCACTATCAGTGAGCAGTATGCCGAAGGGGAAAATATACCCCTTGACCTGGTCAGGGAGCCTGTAAAAGTTACCGGAATTGAAAACTATTTTCCCTACGAAGATTTTTCTGAAACGCTAAAGGACAGATTAAAGCGCAGTACGGTAATTTATACGCCCTTCAGTCCGGAGGAATATATAGGCGAAAATTCCATGGAAAAATACAACAAATTCAGGCGTTCCGTAACCGAAAATGAATGGGATGGCAGGCTAACCCGGGAAATGCAATTCGTGGCCGTTTTAAACCAGCGATTCCCAGACAATCAGGTGTTGAATTGTACACCATTTATATGGGAACTGCGAAAGATCAAGTCCAAAGCTGAAATTGATGTACTGCGTCAGGCAGCCCAACTTTCTGTCGAAGCACACAAAGCAGTCATAAGAAATACCAGGCCGGGTGTGGAGGAGGTAAAACTGGCCGCCCTTTTCCAGCAGGTTTGCATGTCCGGCGGGGCAAAAGGATTGGCATTCGGGACCATTATCATGTCGGATAAAAACCATGCCTATGGTCATTACATGCAATATGACCGCACATTGCAGGAAGAGGACTTTATCATTCTGGATGGTGGTGCCAATGTGGGGTATTATGCATCAGACGTTTCAACCACCTTTCCGGCAAGTGGAAAATTCACCGAAACACAGCGGGAAATTTACGAGCTGGGTCTTTTTATAAGGGAAATATGCCAGAGCCTTTACCGGCCGGGGATTTCTTTGACAGAGATCGGTGCGGTAGTGAAAGGAGAGCTTGAAAAATTGGGTTTTGACACCACCGATCCCCGGTTTAAGTTATGGATTCGGGACGGCGGATTCAACCATAGCATTGGCATGGCCGTGCATGACAGGATGCTTGACTTCGACCGTGGAGAACCGCTGAAACCCGGGTTTGTCTTTGCCTGTGATATTATGGGAAAAGCGGACGAGGTAACCGGTATACGGATCGAAGACACCGTGGTGATCACTGAAGATGGCTTTGAAATCCTGTCAGCAGGTTTGCCCCGGACCATTGATGAAATTGAAGCATTCATGAAGAACAACTGATACAAAACCCCATTTAATTCTCCACTACCATGAAGCATACTTTTGTTTTATTTTTTTTAATAGTCGTTCATTCGGGTCTTTTTGCACAACAGATGGATATTTATCAAAGGCCGGTTACCCTCGAACCGGACAGGGATTTCGATGCCCTACATTACAGCATAAAACTGGATATCGATGTGGAGGGGAAGCAATTGAAGGGACAAAACACGGTTACCCTGACACCGCTCAGAAGTGATCTGAACAAGGTCAGCCTGGATGCGGAATCCCTGCTTGTAAGCGATGTGCTCGACAGTAAGGGTTTTCCCCTTGCTTTTACACAGGGCGAAGACAAAGTCCATATTTACCTTTCCCGCACGTATTCCTACTCAGACACCCTCACTTTTACGATAAAGTACAATCTCTCCAAACAAGTACCAGGCCTGAAGTTTATAGATCAAACGGAAACCAACCCCTTGCAGGTTTCTTCCGATTGCTGGCCCAACAAAGCCAGGCAATGGATTCCCTGTTATGACTATCCCCATGACAAAGTAACACAGGAAATGATCGTCACCGTTGACAGTGCCTACAAGGTATTGTCAAATGGTAAGCTAATGCGCATTACGGAAGACCAGGAGAGGGGAAAACATACCTACCATTGGAAACAAAGCCTGCCACACTCCACCTATCTCACAAACCTTAGCATTGCAGATTATACGGTCATCGAAGATTCTCTGGACGCGCTACCGGTAAACTATTGGGTATATGAAAGGCATGAGAAGGACGCAAAAAGATCATTTGCCAAGACACCTTATATGATTGATTTTTTTAACCAGCTATATGGCTATGCCTATCCCTGGGAAAAATATGACCAGGTGGTCTCTGCGCATCAGGGAGGGGGAGCCGAAGCCACGTCGGCAACCCTACTTGGAGAAGGGGCCGTAACTACTGTAGCCGAAGCAATCGACTTTTCTTTTGAAGGTATTCTCGCTCATGAGGTGGCGCATCAGTGGTGGGGAGACCTGGTTACACTCAGAAGCTGGGAGCATTCCTGGATAAATGAAAGTTTTGCCACCTATTCCGACTACCTGTACAAAAGATACGACTGGGGTGAAGATGAGGCGGCATATGACTTGCTGCGTAAAAAGAACGCCTACCTGCGCGAAGCGAATAACAGGTATATGCGACCCATTGTCTTTAACCGGTATGAAAATCCGGGACAGAATTTTGACAGCCATGCCTATCCCAAGGGGGCCAATGTCTTGCACATGCTTCGGTTTGTTTTGGGTGATGACACTTTTTTCAGGGTGATCAGTCAGTTTCTGCATCAATACGAATTTCAGGCAGTTAGCACCCAGGATTTTATGCGATGTGTGAAAGAAGTCAGTGGCCTGAATATGGATTTGTTTTTCGAGCAATTCCTGTTTCATCCGGGACATGCTGTATTTGAGGTCAGCAAAAACTGGGACGAATCAACCAGGACGCTCGTGTTGGAAATAAAACAAACGCAGGATAAGTGGGAGGATGTGCCCATTTACACGATTCCAGTCAACATTGGATTTTACCACAAGGAGGGAAAGACGATTGAAAAAGTTGCATTGAAAGATCCTGTGGAGAAATTTACATTTAAATTCGATGCGGAACCATTGATGGTTCGTTTTGATGAGGGTAACCACCTGCTTAAAGAATGGACCTATCCTAAAAGCGAGGAAGAGTTAATGTTTCAGGTGAAAAACGATGATGTACCCGGCAGATTATGGGCCATTGACCAACTTAAGGCCTTTAGCAGCTCTCCGAAAACGATTCAGAAATGGACCGATCTCGCCACAAACGATCCCTTTTGGGCCGTTCGGGAAGCTGCCGTTCAGTACCTGTCTGAATTCCATGAAAGCGGTAGTAAAGCTATTTTCTTACAGACCATTGGTGACAGCAATTCAAAAGTCAGAGCAGCATCCGTAAAGGCATTGGGGAGATCCAAAGATCCTGGAATGCTACCTGATTTCAAGGGAATATATGAAATGGATGACAGCTTTCTGGTAAGGGCGGAGGCACTTATAGCCATCGGGGCAAATGGCAATGCGTCCCATCTAAAATTTCTCAATGAAGCCGCAAAAGTCAGGTCGCCTCGCAATACATTAAAAAATGCTGCGGAGCAGGCGATTGAGCTTATTCGTGATTCGAACGGTAAATAACTTTTCCAAAGTTAGGTCCCAACAATCGGGAGGAATGGTAAAGAAGGTTGAACATTGGAAAAGTTCCTTATAAAATTTGGAGAATAGTAAAAATAAAAGTCAAGGTAAATAACTTTTCCAAAGTTAGGTCCTAACAATCAGGAGGAATGATAAAAAAGGTTAAACTTTGGAAAAGTTCCTCTTATACCCATAACTAGAAGACCTTGAAGTAAAGTTGTAACAAACGATAAATTTTAAATTATTTAACATGCTTTCGATATGATAATAAAAACCAGGATGAGGAAGATTAAACAGTTAACATTGATAACAGCAATGTTCTTGTATCAGGGGTTATTATTGTCGCCTATTGCTTATTCTCAGTCAAATTTTTCCCAGTCGCATAGCAGCACTATTGTTCCGGATAATGCGAAAGAAAGGCTGAAAGAAATTTATGAAGAGAATATTTTTTCGGTAAATTCATTCAATGGGAGCTGGCTTCCTGATGGTTCGGGGTATCTTGATCTTGAGGATTTACCCGGACAAGACACACAGGCACTTGTCCGCTATGATGTGTATAGTGGCCAGCGTACTGTTTTGTTATCGAAAGCCAACTTTGATGGTCAAGGGTATACAGGTCGTTTTAAGATCAAAAATTACGTTTTGTCTTCGGACGGGGACAGAATTCTCGTAGAATTGTCCAGTAAGGAGGAGGATGACAGTAAGCCGGATTATTGGATGCTTGAGCGGAAGACGGGAGATCTTGAAAAGATTGTCGCCGGAACAAACAACAGTATTTCCCCTGATGGCAAGCAAATTCTCTATGCAGAAAAGGGAGACCTTTACATGTATCACCTTGTAAATGAAAAAATCACCCAGCTAACCAATGATGCAGTTGCCCAAACGATTTCTAACGCAAGGGCTGTTTGGAGCCCCGATGGAAAAAGGATTGCATTTGTACAATCTGATGCATCGGATGTCAGAAAGAGATCCTCGCTTATTCCGGGTGATCCCTCTTATCCGGAAGTAATAGAACAACGGTTTGCCAGGGTAGGTGGAGCTATTTCCAAACTACGGGTAGGCATTTTGGACATTGAGGGAAAAGAAACGCGATGGCTTTCAATACCCATGCCAAAAGAAGGGTATTATTTGGGAGAAGTAGCCTGGGCAGGGAATTCGGAAGAAGTACTTTTAGAAAAGAGAAGCCGTTTCAGGGACGAAAGGAAGTTTTTAATGGCTAATGTTAACAATGGTAAAGTCACTACTATTTACGAGGAAGCTGATCCGGCCTGGGTTGTAGCAAGCTACCGGACTAATGGAGGAGTGGATTGGGTCCATGATTACAGTAATTTTATTGTTCTTTCTGAAAAAGACGGCTGGAGACATGCCTATTTGTGTTCACGTGAAGGAAAGAAAGAGGTATTGCTGACTTCTGGAGATTATGACGTCATCGGACGAGCCGGTTTGGATGAAAATAAAGGATGGTTTTACTATTATGCATCGCCTGATAATGGTACCCAAAAGTATTTGTATCGGACTCGAATTGACGGGAAAGGAAAAGCTGAACGGATAACACCGATGGATCAACCAGGGACTCATACCTACAACATCTCCCCTGATGGCCAATGGGCCTTTCATACCTACTCCACGGCAAATACACCTCCGGTAACTGAGCTTGTCAGCCTACCGGATCATAAAGTTGAGCGTGTACTTGAGGAGAATGATGAGCTGCATGGAAGAATTAAGGAACTGGATTTCCAGCCAAAGGAATTCTTCAACCTTGATATCGGCAATGGTGTGGTTATGGATGCATGGATGATCAAACCCCGGGATTTTGATCCTTCCAAGAAATACCCTGTATTTGTTTATGTTTATGGCGAACCTCATGGGCAAACAGTAATGGATTCCTGGGGACATGCCATGACTGATTTTCATCGTGTTATCGCCGATCTTGGTTATCTGGTAGTATCCATTGACAACCGCGGCACGCCATGTCCCAAAGGAGCAGCCTGGCGCAGGGCAGTTGCAGGAAGTTTGGGGCCGTTGTCTACCGAAGAGCAGGCTGCAGGTTTACAAGAATTGGGCCGGACCTACAACTATGGTGACCTTGACCGCGTGGGCATCTGGGGCTGGAGCGGAGGAGGATCAAATACCCTTAATGCGATGTTCCGTAAACCGGAATTATATAAAGTGGGAATAGCTGTTGCCCCTAAACCCCAACCACAGCTTTACAATGCCTGGTTTCAGGAGATATATATGAACACTCCTGAAGTCAATCCTGAAGGATATCGGGAGTCGGCTCCAATTAACTTCGCAGAGGGACTAAAGGGAGATTTGCTGATAATCCATGGAACAGGGGAAACCAATACGCATATTGAAATTACCGAGGGACTGGTTGATCGCCTCATCGAATTGGGGAAGCCCTTTGATTACATGGCTTATCCCAATAGAGACCATGGTCTGAATGAAGGGAAAGGAACTCCTGTGCATATGAGGCTTCATCTTTTGAGGTATTTGCTTTCGCATTTGCCGCCAGGTGGCCGCTAAACCTCAAAAAGGATGTTTTAATCAATAATTCCCCTTAAGCGAGGTCCGCAATTGTTGCGTCTAACGAAGGAAAGAAAATATATGAATTCAAAACTATTTACCGAGAAACCTCCCATTACAGGCATCTTACTTTGTATTCTGTTTATTTTGATTGCAATACCTACAATGGGTCAGGGGCCGGTAGGCTATGTGGAATGCAAAATGGAGGAAACTTTTGAAGAACCCACCAATGTTGCTTTTGGCAGTGATGGGAATTACAAATACCTGTTTAATCAGGTGGGGCCGATGGTTTTTTCTCGGGGACAGTTTTTTGGAGGGCCGAGTTCGGCAAAAGTGGAAAAAGCATGGTACCAAACCATTAGTGAAATGGATGTGGAGGGGCCATCTGCCAAACTTGCCCAAGCCTTTGCCAGGTTAAAAAAGCATTTGACCGGTGAATCAGTGCTTAGCCCGGATCAGATAATGGAGCAGGACACCATTATTCAGGCCAATATTTCAGCGATCGGGATAAAGAAAGAAATCATTGAGCAGTCCTTTGATCTGATAAGGACCTATGAGGAAACGGCAGGCCCCCTATTCGATATCCATGGAAAAAAAATAATGTTACCCCGGGAAGTACAGCCAGGTATGGAGATTCACTACGCCCTTTTTTATATCATGGATGCCATTACCCGCAGCTACAGTGCTGCAAAACTGGAAGAATTCCCGCAGGTATATGAGGGAGCGATGTTCAAGACATCAGCTTATTTTCCGGGCAAGGTGGATCCCCCTAAAGACCAGCAAAATGTTTACCGGGTCAAGGTAAAGGCATCACAAGCCCCCAATTGGGGAACGCCCATCTATTTTCACCAGGATGCCTATTCCCGACGTCCGACTGGAGCTTATGTTGCGCCGGGCACTATTGTCAAAATAAAAGTACCATCTGCTGTTGTAAATAAGGATTACACCATTAGGGTAGGTACTCATTTTTGGGATTTAAAATATAGGAACAGAATTGCCCGGTTGGACAGGGCTACCATCATCTATCCTGTGGTAGATGAAACCATCACAGTGGGTTCTCCCCTTGGGGGGAACATTTATTTTGAAGTCCCCGAAGGAAAAGAGGATGGAATCATTGAATTGGAAATTACCGGAGCCGTACGCTCTCCTTATTTTTCGACCAGGGATTATAACAAAATCAGCCTGAAAGAATGGAAAGAAACCGAGCGCCATTACACCGGAGCATGGGCAGACTTTGAAACCGATAAATTTCTAATGCAGGTGCCCACAAGTTGGATCGATGATTTTGATGACCCGGAGACCATGCTGAAGCAGTACGATACAGCGATGGATGCCGTTGCCGATCTCTTGGGCAAGCCATTGCCACAGGGTACCCACTTTATGTTTCGTCAGGTAGATGCGATCATGCGGGCAGGGGTTCATGCCCCGGGATATCCGGAGATCAACGTTAGGTATGACCCTACGGAAGAATCGGACGGAAAAGGAAATCATATCATGCTGCAGCCACCAGTAAAGCAGCCCTGGGTCATTTTCCACGAAATGGGCCACTCTCATGTTCCTTCCTTTTTTGTTGACGAAACGGAATCTATTGTTAACCTCTTACATGTAGCCGTGGCAAATGACGGATTTGGTATGGAACTGGATTCGGCTTTCGGATCGTCGATAAGCAATCGGCTTGATGTAGATCTGGACGTGGCTGCCATCAATTTAATGGTTACGGATCCATTTCGAAACAATCAACCCTTAAACAGGGACCGCATGTCGTACCAACACCGGGGGCACGGCAAGTATGTGGATGTGGTGCGCCTATTTGGATGGGATGCCTTGGGAGACATGTTTATAAAAGTGAATGAGGACTATAACCGGGGTATTGTCATCAAAAAGACCCATCATCCAACCGATGACAGGATTTTGCGCATGTCTGTTGCGGCAGGGGTAGACCTCCGCCCATTGCTTCACTTTTGGGGCAGGCCACCCGAAAACAATAAGGCATTGGCTGACAGCCTTGATGTGGCAGGATTAACACCTTCAAGGGAAATATTTGAGACGCTGGAACACTATAAATCCATCCTTCCCAAAACTCTATCCGAGGCCAGGACCCATGCAAAGCTAATGTTTCCAAAAGACGGCCATCCTTCATCCGATGGGCATGACCTGGAGCGGGACATGGCCTTTATTTATAGCAGTTGGAACGAAGAATTTGCTACGCAATCGATAAAGCAAATTGAATTAATCCAAACGCTTTATTTCCCTGAAGAATGGCTTGATGGTGAATAAATCAAAATAGTGGGATAACATTTTATAATAATATGGAATCATTTCACAAATTAATTTTATTCCTTTTCCTATCTATAGCGGGTATATTTTCCTGCAATCAGGTAAAAGAAAAAAGGGTAAAGCCCAATATCGTTTTCATCTTTATTGATGATATGGGATGGAAAGATGTAGGGTTTATGGGTTCAGAATATTATGAAACACCACATATCGATCAATTGGCAAAAAAGGGTATGGTATTCACCCAGGCCTATGCCAATGCGGCCAACTGTGCGCCAACCCGCGCCTGTTTGCTTAGTGGTCAGTATTCAGCCCGGCATGGTGTTAATACCGTTGCCAGACCAGATCGTGGAGATCCGGAGGACAGGCGTTTGATCCCTATACCCAATTCCAGAACGGTGCCACTTGAGCATGTGATGATTTCAGAAGCTTTAAAACCTGCAGGGTACCGGTCTGCAGCAATAGGGAAATGGAATGTAGGAAATTCTCCTGAAAAACAAGGTTTTGATTTGGGCATACCCGGGTCAGGATTTCAAGGCCATTTCAATGAGGAAGGAGAATATCTTACGGACCATTTGACGGAAAAGGCAGTAAAATTTATCAAAGAAAACAATCCGCAAAAAACAGGAAATCCTTTTTTTCTTTACCTGGCCCATTATGCGGTTCATACACCCATACAGGCAAAAGACAGTCTGGTTCAAAAGTACCAGGAAAAGCAGGGAACCCCGTATCACAATAATTCCACCTATGCAGCCATGATCGAAAGTGTGGATCAAAGTGTGGCTAAAATAAATGGAATATTGGAGGAGCTCGGCTTGGTTGAAAACACCTTGCTGGTCTTCTTTTCAGACAATGGTGGACATGGAACCTATACGAGCCAAAAACCTTTGCGTGGAGGAAAGGGAATGTTTTATGAAGGAGGTATTCGGGAACCCATGTTTGCTTACTGGCCGGGTAAAATAAAAGCGGGAACAGTATGCCAGGAGCCCGTTATCGGCATCGACTTTTACCCGACTTTTCTGGAGCTTTCCGGTGTGGAAAAACCAATAGGTTATGTGTTGGACGGCCGGAGTATTGTCCCTTTGTTAAATGGAGAAAAAACCCTAAACCGGGAGGCACTTTTTTGGCATTTCCCTGCCTACTTGCAATCCTATGAGGGAATGAAAAAGGAGTCACGGGATACGCTTTTCAGATCAAGGCCGGTGAGTGTAATAAGGAAAGGAGATTGGAAGTTATTACAGTTTCACGAAGAGTGGGTGCTTGATGGCGGTCGGGAGAATTTGATGGAGAACAATGCCGTTGAATTATATAACCTTGCGACTGACATTGGTGAAACGAAGAACCTATCAGCCGTCGAAACTGATAAACGAGATGAGTTACTTGACGATCTTATAAACTGGCAAGAGGAGATTGATGCGCCGATTCCCAGCGAAGCAAATCCAAAATATGTAGCAAAGGGCAAAGGAAAGTAACAAATAGCATTATAAATCAGTGGGTTTTTAAAAAGCCTTCCATCCAATTGTAAATATCAAAATGAAAAGCATTTATTTCTTATTTATCATTTCCTTGATCTTTGTCTCGTTTAATACTTTCGGACAGGAGATTTTCAATGACAGTCTACAGAACGATGTAAATCAGGTTACTGAGAAACTGGTCACGAAATATGGAGATGAAAATGCTGAACGCATCGGTCGTGGTGTCAGGCACCTTTCTGATCTTTGGTTTGAAGAAAACGGTGATGGGCTTGAATTTCAGGAGTTCTGCATGAAACAGTTTATCCCTTCCGGTCCCGAGCTTGATCATGCGCTGCTTATTGCTGAACAACAATTTAGTGCCATCAATGGGTATCAGAGGGAACTCTCCCTTGCACTCGATTACCCATTGGTAACAATGACAAGACCTATCACTGAGCTCGACAGATTATTCAGCGATTCAAAAATTACGATTGATTTTTTCAAAAGTAAACTTGCCCTCGCCATCGCACTTAATTTCCCTTATTACACCAATGAAGAAAAGGAAGCATTTGGGCCAAACTGGAGTCGGAAAAAGTGGGCAATGGTAAGATTGGGAGATAAATTTGATTTTAGGTCCGATCCGGATAAGGAGCCCGACTCCATGCCGATTCCCGATGAGCTTCGTGATTACACCACCCGCTACATTCTTTCAATGGACCACGTGTTATCACCCGAACATAAAATTCTTTTTCCTGAAGGTACCCGGTTAAACAGCCATAATGGACTAAGGGATGAAATCAAAGGGCTCTACTTTAGGGATAACCCGTTGGAAAAGCAGCGAGTAATAAGTGCAATAGTGATGCATATCATCCATCAAACCATACCCGAATGCATGGTAGGAGAAACTTCTTATTATTGGGAACCCATAGCCAATAAGGTGTATCTGAAAGAAGGAGAAAACTTTATAGAAACAGATTTTAAGGCGGAACCTGATAATAGGTACAAAGTTTTACATCACAACATGTTATCGAAGATGCAACAGGATGCCAAATATCCTGAAGGATCAACCTATTTGACCCGAACCTTTAAAAACGGTCAACTCAGTGAAGAAAAAATTGTCTCCTTGCTGGAATCAGTTTTAAGCGCTGCAGAAAAGAAAGCCGTAGCGGCCTTGATTGAAAAAAAGATTGGGAGAAAGTTAGAACCCTTCGATATTTGGTACAACGGATTCAGCGACAATACCAATTACAAAATGGATGAACTGGATCAGCTGATCAAAGAAAAATATCCTACACCGATGGCATTCCAGCAAGATCTGCCCAACATCCTCAAAAGAATTGGTTTTCCGGATTTTGAAGCCGATTTTTTTGGCAATCACGTGGTTGTTGATCCAATTCCCTCCGGAGGACATGCCAATGGACCTCAAATGAAAGGCGCTAAAGCACATTTGCGTATCCGTTTTGAAAAGGATGGCCTAGATTACAAGAATTACAGGGTAGGCATGCATGAAATCGGCCATACCATTCAGCAGAATGTAGGCACTTACATGTCGGATTATTATTTACTGAAAGGCATCCCAGGCAGCCCCTATACAGAAGCCATGGCAGATCTTATTGCTTACCGCAACTTGATTGCCTTAGGAGTAAATCAGGAATACAGCGCCCGGGAAAAGCAGGATAATGCATTGGCTGCATTTTGGTTTGTTTGTGAAATGGGATCGGAAGCGCTCCACGAGATCAGGGTTTGGCATTGGCTGTATGAGCATCCGGATGCTACTGTTGACGAGCTTAAGGCTGCAACCATTACTATTGCGAAGGATATCTGGAACCAGTATTTTGCAGAAATTTTTGGTGTGAGAGATGTCCCAATCTTAGCCATTTATAATCATTTCATTTCCGGAGCGCTCTATTTGCACAGTTATCCCATTGGAAATATAGTCGTCATGCAATTGGAAGAGCAGTTCGAGGGAAAGGATTTTGCAACAGAAATGATACGAACATGCAAAATCGGTAAGCTTACACCCGATCTGTGGATGATAAAAGCAACCGGTGAACCTTTAAGTTCCAGGCCATTATTGACTGCCATGCGAAATGCGCTTGAAGCATATAAATAGCCGTTGTACAAGGCCTAGGGCATTTGCGGAAAAAATATAAAAAGTTTAACCCCTAAATAAATACCTTATCATGTGTAATAAAACCGGCAAATTTCTCTATCAACTAATTTCCCCTTTTCTTTTACTACTCGTTTGCGTTACTTCTGTGCATGCCCAAAAGAGTACGTTACCGGCAGACACTACTATTGTCTCTTCTGATGAAGTGACCGTTAATGGGAAAAGAATATCCTATCAGGTGACGGTAGGCACGCAGCCGGTATACGGTGCAGATGGAGCACCTGATGCAGCAGTGTTTTATACCTATTACAAGCGAAGTGATGTCGATCAGGTAGAAAATCGACCCATTGCATTCTCATTCAATGGAGGGCCGGGAGCTGCATCGTTGTGGATGCATTTGGGTTATACAAGTCCGAAACGGCTGGAAATAAGTGATGAGGGATATCCCATACAACCCTATGGTATCGTAGATAACCCGCATTCAATTATAGATGTAGCCGACATCGTATATGTTGATCCGGTTAATACGGGTTTTTCACGCATATTGAATGACGGCAAGCGTGAAGATTTTTTTGGGGTGTATCAGGACATTACCTACCTGGCTGACTGGATTGACAATTTCCTATCACGGCAAGGACGTTGGAGATCCCCAAAATATCTGATTGGGGAGAGTTATTCGGCAACACGCGTAGCGGGTTTATCAGGTGAACTGCAAGACATGCATGGGATTTACCTCAACGGAGTAGTTATTGTTTCCGGGACTAAAATGGAACTACCTATCTCAAGTAATGAAGTACTTCAATTACCTAACTACACGGCGGTAGCATGGTATCACAATAAGCTACCTGAAGATTTACAGAAAAAAGATCTTACTGAAATTCTCTCAGAAGTTGAAAAGTACGCCATCGAGGAATATTTACCTGCAGTCGAAAGAGGGGGATTTATCGATGAAGATCAGAAACAAGCCGTTGCAGAAAAAGTAGCCCGGTACACCGGTCTCAAAAAGGAATTCATATTGGACCACAACCTGACAGTCCCCACTAAAGCGTTCAGAAAAGAGTTACTAAGGGATGAAGGATATTTCCTGGGTTTTTCTGATGCACGGTATAAGGGTATTGATAAAATGGATGCTGGCGATACCTTTACCGGAAGTACTCCACCTGAGTCAGCTGCCTGGGATAATGCCTTCATGCCTGCCATTAATACGTATCTTCGAAAGGATTTAAATTTTAAAACAGACCTGCAATACCTTGTTTCTGGTCCTGTATTTCCCTGGCCATGGGATAGATTTACTGATGGGACAGGAGAGAAATTGCGTAATGCCATGATGCAAAACCCCAAACTTGAAGTATTATTTCAAGCAGGATATTACGATATGTTGGTCAATTATTTTAGACAAAAAAATGGTATGTGGAAGCTTGATCCAAGCGGTAAAATGAAAGACCGTTTACATTTTAAAGTGTATGAAAGTGGTCACATGATGTATGTGAGGGAGGAAGATTTGGTAAAGTCTACCAATGATCTCCGGGAGTTTATTCAACAAACAATCCCCATGAAAGGTGAACCGGCAAAGTATTGATGTAGACTATTCATAAGTCTAATCGATGGAAAGAATAAATGACACCTGGTTCATCTGATCCGGACGGTTTATGAGTTATAAAAATCCGGTTATAATTATTAAGAAAAAGAAAAAAACCTAAAAATGAGTCGTTTACAATTAAGGTTACCAAAAGTAATTTGCCTTTGCTGTTCAGTATTCCTTTTGTTACTATTTTCCTGCCAGGAAGCCTCCGTAGAGCAGCCTGATTGTGGATTATGCGCGGAAACGGGCGCGGAGTGGATTCAGGATGAAAAGCCCCTTCCGGCTTACGATTCGCTTTTTTATGAAGACAGGCCAGCACCCATATTCAGAAAGGAATTTTCGGTGGCTACAGAAATAGACAGCGCCATTCTATACATCACTGCCGCGGGATATTATAAAGCCTCTATCAATGGAGACAGCATTGGGAACAGGGTGCTGGATCCTGCATGGACGGATTACAGTAAAAGAATATATTATTCCCGGTATGCCCTTACCGATAAAATTCGGCAGGGGGAAAATTGCCTGGGTGTGACCCTGGGGAATGGGTTTTATAATCCACTGCCCTTGAGAAAATGGGGAAGGAGAAACCCCCGGGTAGACCTTACGGTTGGCAAGCCCACTTTTATGGCGAGGCTTGTAATCTATTATCCAAACGGGGAAATAAATGAAGTAAAAACAGACGCTTCCTGGACCTACGGATACGGCCCCCTGGTGAAAAACAGTGTCTACATTGGTGCCGTGTACGACCAGGGAAAGCAAATGGAAGGATGGGACCTGCCTGGCTTTAAGCCCGAATCCTGGCAAGCTGCCCAGGTGGGAGAAGGCCCTGGGGGTGAGCTACAACCCGCCTTTTTTCCTCCTGTCCGGATCATGGAGGAAATCCAACCCAAGGCCGTTTCTACCCTTTCCAATGGAAAACACATGGTGGACATGGGAGTAAATTTTACGGGGACCTATAGGATAAGAATTCCTCCCCATGCGGGGGATACCATTACCTTTAGGTTTGGAGAACGGGTGTACGAAGATGGAACACTGAATCCGATGACCACTGTAGTAGGGCAAATCAAGCGGGAGGGTATAGGAGGCCCGGGTGCCCCTCCCGTAGCCTGGCAAACGGATAGTTATATTTCAGGTAATAAAGAGGCCTTTTTTACACCGGATTTTGTCTACAGAACTTACCGCTACATGGAGATAGACGGCTTAAAAGAGCAGCCCGCCCTGGCTGATGTGCAGGGCTTGTTTATCTATTCAGACGTTCCGGATAAAAATAATTTTACCAGTTCAAATGCCTTGCTCAATGATATTCAGGATGCCGTAAAAAGGACTTTTCTTTCCAATTTGGTAAGTGTGCAATCTGACTGTGCCGTCAGGGAGAAATTTGGATATGGGGGAGATCTCAATGCGACGAACGAATCCTTTATTTACAATTTTGACATGCAGGATTTTTACACAAAAACGGTTTATGATTGGGTGGATGCCATGAATGATTCGACTTTTGTGGATACGGCTCCCTATGCCGGCATCAAGTATTGTGGTATCAGCTGGGAATCTGCCTACCTGATTACCCAGTATTACCTGTATTTGTATTACAACGATACGGATCTGGTGGAGGAGTTGTATGAGCGAAACCTGCAATGGATGGAAAAAGTGGCCAGGATCCATCCGGATGGATTGGTAGAAAGTGGCCTGAGTGACCATGAGTCCCTGGAGCCCGTGCCGGTACAATTGACAGGTACCGCCCATTACCTGCAATGTGCCCGCATCATGAAAACATTTGCTGCTGTCATGGAAGATGGAGAAAACGAGCGGCATTTCGAAGCACTGTCGGTAAGCTTGAAAAACCGGATCAAAGCAGCTTTTTGGGATCAGCCTGTAGAAGAACCGATAAACAGACAAACCCTGTTTTCCACGCTGCTTTACCACGATATCATTCCCGATCAGGAATTGGAAGCAGCAAGAGATTCCTTGTTGAAGGCTGTTTACAATGGCCCTTCAGGTCATTTTAACACAGGAATTTTTGGAACCAAGTACATCCTGGAGACCCTTTCCGGGCATGCCCCTATCAACAGGGTATTCGATATTGTAAACAGTACCGATTATCCGGGATGGGGCCATATGATCGATAGAGGAGCGACAAGCATTTGGGAAACCTGGAAGGAGAGTGACAACACTTTTACCAATAGTCATCCGATGTTTGGTACGGTGACCGAGTGGTTTTATCGCTGGCTGGGTGGAATCCGACCGGACCCCCAAAATCCCGGATTTAAGGTATTTGTACTGGCACCCAGAGTGCCCGATGAGTTGGATTCCATAGCCAGCAACTACCATTCACCCCATGGTGAAATCATATCTAATTGGAAAAAAGGGCTAGATGGGTCCATCACCTATGAAATAAAAATCCCCAATGGCAGTACCGCAAAGGTCTCTTTGTTGATGCGAACTGCTCAAAGCTTGTCAATTGAGAAAAGGGAGGGAGATTTTAATCCGGAAAACGTGAAGGGTTTGGCAACCGGCAATTTTGAACTGGAAGAAGGTGAATATACCATTCGCATTTCCAGCTAATGGATTTTAATGATATTGTCATTTTTGCATACTTGAGATCGGTTTAAGTAGGATAACTTACCTTGAAATCGATCTCTTCTCAGGTGAAAATCTAAATTAAAACTTAAAAATATAGTCATTTATCAAGTAATAGAAAATTGAATAAGCATGAATTTAAAATTGAAAACCAGCATTCCCCTGGTGATTTTGCAAAGCTGGTTGATTTTTTCCTGCGGTGACCCTGTCGAAAAAAAGCAAACGGATTACCGCCCAACCAACGTTTTGTTGATCACAGCAGATGACCTGAATTACAATTCAGTGGGAGTGTACGGTTGTACGGTACCTGATATTACCCCAAACCTGGACAAGCTGGCCCGAGAGGGCATGCGTTTTACCAATGCATTTGTGAATATTGCCGTTTGCCAACCCTCCCGCCAATCCATCATGACGGGCAGGTATCCGCATACCAATGGTGCACTGGCCTTCGATCCCATAGATAAGGCTGTTCCTACCCTGCAGGAGCAACTTACAAGGGCAGGATACCTGAATGGGATTTTGGGAAAAGAAATACACCTGAAACCTACAGAAAAATTCAATTGGGATTATTACATCCGGGAGGGGGACCTTTCCTCAGGACTTGGAATCGGCAGAGATCCGGATCTGTATTACCAGCATGCGCTGGAATTTTTCAACAAATCCAAAAAGGAAGACAAGCCCTTTTTTCTGATGGCCAATAGCCATGACCCCCACCGCCCTTTTGCCGACAGCGAACAGGAGAAGCGTATATGGGGAGAAGACCTCCCTGTCTTTACCCGAAAAATCACACCGGAAGAAGTTACCGTACCTGCTTTTCTTCCCGATCTGCCGGAGGTCAGGTTGGAAATTGCCGAGTACTACACCTCGGTATACAGGTTGGATCAGACAGTCGGTGCGATCATGAGCGCACTGGAGGACTCAGGACTTGGGGACAATACCCTGGTGATGTTTATCAGCGATAACGGCATGGCATTGCCCTTTGCCAAATCGAATTGTTACCTGAACAGCAACAAAACCCCCTGGATCGTAAATTGGCCGGGTGTGATCCCTGAAGGAAAAGTGGATAGTACCCATTTTATTTCAGGAATTGATTATATGCCTACTGTTCTTCACGCACTTCACTTACCGGTAGTACCGGATATGGATGGAACTTCTTTCCTACCGGTGCTGCAGGGAAAGACCCAACAAAACAGGACCAGGGTATTCACTGAATTTCACCGCATTTTCGCGGGCATTGATTATTCCATGCGCTGTGTACAGGAGGGGGATTATGGATACATCGTGAATTTCTGGAGCGATGGGGAGCACAAGATCCGCGGTGATGCAGCCAGCGGCAGGACCTATTCCGCCATGGTGGACGCGGCTCCTCAGGATGAATCCGTGGCCGAACGCCTGAAGATGTACGAGTACCGGGTTCCTGAAGAGCTATATGATTTTTCTAAGGACCCCGATGGACTCCACAACCTGATGGCTGATCCGGCTTACCAGGAAATCGCCGACGGGTTGAAGGCCCGGCTTCTCAGGGAAATGAAACGCACCGATGATCATTTGGCGGGTGATTTTGAGGAGGGGTTTTTATGAATATGGGGAACCATATAAGGGATAGAAGGGCATATAAGAGGAGTAAGGATGGATTTTATCTGTGTGGATGGGAATAATCAGGGGAGGTATTTTTTATTCACCACAGATGGTCACAGATTTTCACGGATTTTTTTTCTGGACCTAAGCCAAACCTTATGATCCCTTATATGTCTTCTATGGTTAAAAAAAAGGGAACCATATATAGAAGGGCATATAAGAGGAGTAAGGGCGGATTTTATCTGTGTGAATGGGAGGAATCTGTTGCCTTTTCAGGGCTTAGATTGTGTAAGTTGATTGGGCACATTGCATCATTTATTGGTAAGATGTATGATCTTCGAATTCTCGATAGTTTTTCCATTTTAGCCATGCAAGGGCGACATCCCTCAGCGATGGGTGCAGCCCAACGTCCGAGGAGTGCAATTTGACTCGGCCTGAGCCCTGTAGGTGCGTGATATTTTATTCATTTCCATACCGTTAACCTTTATCTTGGGAAAAATAATGTAAAGCCCTAATGCACATTATATTTCCTGCTTTTAAATATGGACAAAATGAACAAAACACTGTATCCGCTTTTTGGCATCGTAACGGTTTTAAATACGCCCTTCAAAACCGATGGGGCCATTGATTTTGTGGCCCTAAGAAAGAATGTAAAGCAGGCAATGAATGCGGGCGTGGCCGGGTTTCTGGTGCCGGCTATGGCTGCAGAAGTATACTCCCTTTCCCATCCGGAACGGATCAAAATAGTAGGAACCGTTTTGGAAGAAGTCAATCAGGCCGTTCCTGTGATTGCCGGTGCAGGTGAAACGGACCTGGTAAAAGCGAAATCCTTGTTAAAATCTTACATTGATTTGGGTTGTAGGCAGGTGCTTTTTCAAATCCCCTATCAAAACGAGGTGCAATTTAAAGCTGATTTTTTTCGACTGGCCGAGATCGACGCAGAAATGATCATGTTGCAGGATTGGGATGCCACCGGCTATGGTCTGCCTGAAAGGCTTATTTGCGAATTATTCGATAGCGTGGAAGCATTCCGATGCCTGAAGATCGAAACGGTTCCGGCCGGATACAAGTATTCCAGGATACTTTCTCTGACCAAGGGGCTTTTGAATGTCAGCGGGGGATGGGCGGTAACCCAGCTGATAGAGGGTTTGGAAAGGGGAGTCCATGCCTTTATGCCCACCGGCATGCATTGGATCTATACGGAGATTTTCCAACTTTGGACGCAAGGGAAAACCAGAGAGGCAGTGGAGCTTTTCGAAAACATCCTTCCGGTCCTGGCTTTTTCCAATCAGCACCTGGAGATTTCCATCCATTTTTTTAAAATGCTGCTTTACCGTCAGGGAATTTACCCTACACCACATGTACGTCATTCCCGCATTACTTTTGACAGCTACCATCAAAAAACAGCAGAAGGGTTAATCCAGCGAATAATTAAGCTGGAAGAAGGAATTAGGGCGAAAAAGAGGTGAACCATATAAGGGATATAAGAACATATAAGTGGGGGCTGTTAAAGCATTTATTTGTGGTAATTTATGGTGGACAATATTAATTTACCACAGATGAACAGAGATTTCCACGGATTTTTTGCTGGATTGAGCCCAAACCTAATATTCCCTTACATGCCTTACATGGTTCAAAAAAAGGGGAAACATATAAGGAATAGAAGGACATATAAGGGTGGATTTTATCTATGTTAATCCGAAAAATTTGTGGTGTTTTTTGATTCAC
Organism: Cyclobacterium sp.; assembly: GCF_014762705.1. Classification (GTDB taxonomy): domain Bacteria; phylum Bacteroidota; class Bacteroidia; order Cytophagales; family Cyclobacteriaceae; genus Cyclobacterium. The sequence continues at coordinate 40,335 of NZ_JABURL010000119.1, forward strand.
CACAGATGGGCACAGATTTTCACGGATTATTTTTCCTGTGTCCAACCCAAACCTTATATTCCCTTACATGTCTTATATGGTTTTAAAAAAAGGGAACCATATATGACATATAAGAAGAGCAGTGGTGGGTTTTCTTTGTGTTAATCCGAGAAATCTGTGGTGTGTTTTTTTGGGTCACCACAGATGGGCACAGATTTTCAAGGATTATTTTTTCTGGCTCTAACCCAAACCATATATTTCCCTTACATATGGTTCAAAAAAAGACAACCAGTCTTTTAAAGTTCTTCCTGATAATTTTTTAACCATTAACCCTTATCTTCCCGACATGTTACTACAGGGGATAGATTGGCTGATTTTACTTTCTTTTTTCGTTCTTTCTTTGGGTATAGGCTTGTATAGCTCCAGGAAATCAGCAAAAAACATCAATGAGTTTTTTAAAGCCGGAGGCAACTTGCCCTGGTGGGTATTGGGTACTTCCATGGTGGCCACAACATTTTCTACAGATACCCCTAATCTGGTAACTGATATTGTCCGGAAAAATGGTATTTCCGGCAATTGGGTTTGGTGGAGTTTTTTATTGACAGGCATGCTCACCGTTTTTTTCTTTGCCAAACTCTGGAAAAGATCGGGCGTGTTGACGGATATTGAATTTTATGAATTGAGGTACAGTGGAAAGGCAGCTTCTTTTCTCAGGGGATTCCGGGCCATCTATCTGGGTGTATTCTTTAATATCGTCATCATTTCAGGAGTATCCCTGGCTGCCATCAAAATCGGGACAGTCTTGTTGGGCATCAGCCCCATGGCCACGCTGATGGTTTCCGGATTGGTCACCGTCATCTACAGTTCCCTGGGCGGGTTAAGGGGAGTCGTATTTACTGATTTTATTCAGTTTATTTTATCGTTGGCAGGAGCCACGGCAGCCGCCTGGGTAGCGGTTAATCATCCCGCAGTCGGGGGTTTGGAGAATTTGGTCAACCATGACATGGTGGTGGGAAAGCTGAACTTTATACCTGATTTTTCCAATAGGGAGATATTCCTTGCGGTATTTTTGATCCCCCTCTTTATCCAATGGTGGTCGGTTTGGTATCCGGGTTCGGAACCCGGAGGGGGTGGATTTATTGTTCAGCGGATGCTGGCAGCAAAGGACGAACAAAACGCCCTTTCTTCCGTCATGTTATTTACCATTGTCCATTATGCCATCAGGCCCTGGCCCTGGATCATTGTGGCTTTGTGCAGCATTATTGTTTTCCCTGATTTGCAAACCCTGCAACAGGCTTTCCCGGGTGTTGATCCTGCGATTGTTCAGGATGATTTGGCTTATCCGGCCATGCTTTCCTTTATGCCTGTGGGGATTATGGGGCTGGTGGTGACTTCTTTGGTGGCGGCCTACATGTCCACCCTGTCTACCATGCTCAACCTGGGTTCTTCCTATGTGGTCAATGATTTTTACCTGAGGTTTATTCATCCCAAAGCCTCACAGCAACACCTGATTACCGTAGGCCGGCTTTCCACAGTACTGATCATGGTTTTGGGAGGATATGTGGCCCTGCAGTTAGAAAATGCCCTCCAAACTTTTGGTATTTTGCTGCAGATTGGGGCTGGTACGGGATTGATTTATATATTGAGGTGGTATTGGTGGAGGATCAATGCCCTTAGTGAGATTGTGGCCATGGCCGTTTCCTTTCTGATAGCCCTGTATTTTGCATTCCTTCACGATTATTTTTTTGATCCCCTATCCAATTCGGTGGAGTTGATCACAGGTATCCTGATTACCACCACAAGCTGGATACTGGTGGCACTTTTGACACCAGCAACGGATAAAGGAGTGTTGAAGGCATTTGTCCGCAAAACGAATGCCCCTGGTCCGGGATGGAAAAGGGTTTACGGATGGATGAAGGTAAAGGGAGAACAAGCAGCTGTTTCGGGTTATTTTGACTTTCAGGCGGCGGTATTGGCCTTTGCTGCCGGTATTACCGGCGTCTATGCCTTTTTGTTTGGCACCGGTAGTTTTTTGTTGGGAAGTCCGGGGCAGGGTTTGCTGTTGATGCTGCTCGCCGGCTTGGGATTCGGTGCATTGGTCTTTCTGAGAAAAAGGTTTCAATAGCAACAATTGAAAACAAATTAATTAGTTTGGAAAAAGGGTATACCTGGAAAGATATGTCAGATCTCCTTTTTAAATCCTAAATAGATGGTAAGTCTTGTAGCAAAATGAAGCTTCCCTTCGTCCAATATTTAGGGCTTAAATCAGGTTTGGTTTAGAAAATTGTCTACTGGTGATTTTTCTATTCCTGATATCCAATCTCCTGGTAGAAATCGTCTTGCAGGAGGAAGCCCTGAACAATTATTTATTATCAAGAACGAAATATTATTTTAGTTAATTCAATTAAATTCGCAAAAATTTTCAGGTTATTGTTTTGTTAATTTAGGGTGTTGATCACATGAAAAATTTAATTTTTATACTTTTCCTTTTTGGTTTGAACCTACCTGGTCTGGCTCAGAAAATAACTATAAGCGGCACCATCACAGAAGAAGGTACTGGCGAACACCTGATAGGAGCGAATATTTATGATAAAATTTCGCAAAAAGGTACCGTAGCCAACCAGTTTGGTTTTTACAGTTACACAACCAATAGTGATAGTCTGGACCTGTTTTTCAGCTTTGTGGGTTTTCAGACCCAGCATATAAGGCTAAAAGCAAGCAAGGATACGGTGATCAATGTAGACTTAATGCCAGATGGCAACCTGCAGGAAGTGGTGGTGTCCGCTTCGGAAATGGACCAGATCCAGGAAGTGAGCCGGATGAGTTCTATCAATGTTCCCATCAAACAGATCAAGGAATTGCCGGCCCTGATGGGAGAGGTAGATGTGTTTAAAGTATTGCAGTTGCTTCCCGGAGTGCAATCGGGTACTGAGGGAGGAAGCGGTTTATATGTCCGGGGAGGGGGCCCGGACCAAAACCTGATCCTGCTGGACGGGGTACCGGTGTACAACGCTTCGCACCTTTTTGGCTTCTTTTCCATCTTCAACGCCGACGCCATCAACAATGTCGAGTTGATCAAAGGGGGCTTCCCTTCCAGGTATGGCGGCAGGTTGTCTTCCGTGATTGACGTAAGCATGAAGGAAGGCAACATGCAGGAATTCAAAGGGGAGGGTTCTATTGGCCTGATAGCCTCCAAAGTGACCGTGGAAGGCCCCCTCAAAAAGGATCAGACCTCCTTTATTTTTTCAGCCCGGCGAACCTACCTGGATCTTTTGGCCAGGCCCATCATCAAGGCGGCTACCTCGGGCAATGAAAATGTAGGTTATTATTTCTATGACCTTAACGGCAAAATCAACCATATTGTCAACGATAAAAACAGGCTGTACCTGAGCGTTTATTCCGGGGACGACAAGGCTTATTCCAAATACAAGGACTTCTATGTCAATAACAATGAAAGGACGGATTACGATGAAGAGTTTGGCCTGAAATGGGGCAATTTCATCACTGCCTTGCGCTGGAACAATGTGATCAACAGCCGTTTGTTCAGTAACCATACTTTTACCCACAGCAGGTATAAGTTTGACCTTTTCAGTAACTACGAGGAGAAAATTACCGGTGCTGGTGTAAACGAAACCAATATTTATTCAGAGCGGTACTTTTCAGGCATCCGGGATTGGGCAGTTAAATCGGATTTCGATTATATTCCCAATCCGGACCATTATATCCGGTTCGGTACCAATGTGATTTTCCATAAATTTTCGCCTGGTGTGTATGCCAGCAAAAGCACCGAAGCGGAAAATGACCTGAGACTGGGTGCGGATGAACTCAATTCCGTGGAATATGCCCTGTATGCGGAAGATGATATCAACCTCAGCTCCAGGTTAAAGGCCAATCTGGGACTGCACTATTCCGGTTTCCTTACAGAAGACCAACATTACAACAGCCTTCAGCCAAGGATTGCAGCCAGGTACCTGGTGAATTCCAGCACATCCTTAAAAGCATCCTTTGTGACCATGGTCCAGTTTATTCACCTCCTGACCAATGCAGGCCTGGGGCTGCCCACCGACCTTTGGGTGCCGGCCACCCCGAGAATAGGCCCCCAGGAAGCCATGCAGGTGGCACTGGGAGGGGTACGCAATTTCAAGGGTTTTGAAATAACGCTGGAAGCCTACTACAAGACCATGGATGGGCTGATTGAATACAAGGATGGAGCCACTTACCTCAACCTGGATGAGGACTGGCAGGACAAGGTAGCCGTAGGAGAGGGCAGGAGCTACGGGGCGGAATTCCTGGTTCAGCGAAAAGTAGGCAAAGTCTCCGGATGGTTGGGATATACCCTTTCCAATACGGAGAGGAGATTTGATGAGGTTAATTTTGGCAAATGGTTTCCCTACAAGTATGACCGCAGGCATGATGTAAGTTTTGCCCTCACCCATGAGTGGAGGGACAATAAGGATTTTTCCCTGGCCTGGGTCTATGGTACCGGCAATGCGGTTTCTCTCCCTACGCAGCGGTACGAGGGATTGGAAGTAAGCAGGTATGGAGGGTTCTCCAGGCCCAATGTGGAATATTACGAACGCAGAAATAATTTCAGGAACAGGGATTACCACAGGCTGGATTTGAGTTTCAGTTGGTGGAAAACCAAAAGCTGGGGGGAAAGAAAATGGACCCTGGGCATTTATAATGTGTACAATCGCATGAATCCATTCTTTATGGACCTGGGCAGTGACAATCAGGGCAACCGGAAAGTGATGCAATACAGCCTGTTTCCAGTTATTCCCTCCTTTTCTTATAGTTTTAAATTCTGATTTATGGCTATTCCACAAACATTTAAATTTTTCCGATCACTGGTGATCCTTGGGGTACTTTTTGTCTATTCCTCCTGCGAGACTACCGTGGACATAGACATTCCATTTGAGAAACCGCAGGTTACGGTCAATTCCAGCCTTGCGCACAATACTTTTCCTAAAGTGCGGGTAACCTACAGCAAGCACATTCTGGATAACAATTGGGAGTTTGAGCCCATCAGGGAGGCTGAGGTAAAGCTGATCCATCAGGGAGAAACTTATCTGCTCGATTTTGATGAAGCCACCGGAGAGTTCATCAGTCTGGACCATATGATTTCGGAAGGCAACGAATACAGGATCGAAGTGCTGGTGGAAGGATATGAGCCGGTCACTGCCACCGAAATTATTCCGACTATAGTACCCATAAAAAACCTCGTTTACCAAGGTCAGGTACAGGTAGATTCCTGGTCCTCCAGGGATGATATTCAGTTGACTTTTGATGATCCTGCAGGGGAAAACTATTATGAGATTTCAGCCCAATATTACAGAGCGTACACTTACACGGATCAGGATGGCAATTTGGTATATTACGAAGACAATTATCCACTTTATCTGGAGCCTAAAAATCCAAGTTATGAAAAGGATTTCAATACGGATGGGGAGTTGTTGATTGATGACAAATTATTTGATGGTGCTGAGGCCAAAATCGATTTGTTTATTGATGGCTCCTACTTTTCGGAAGAAATGGACGGTGAAGTGTCATTTACCCTGAAGGTTGTGACAAGGAATTACTACCTGTTCCATTCTACCTATGGCCTGCAATGGTGGAACGATGGTGATCCTTTTGCCCAGCCGGTGCAGGTTTATTCCAATATATCGAATGGCATAGGTATCGTTATGGGGGAGAGTATTTCGGTAAAGAGAATGGAGGAGTAATTGGCTGAAGTTGATTAAAAAGGGTGCACCACAGATTACTCAGATTAACACATATAAACTGGATTTGCAATCCTGGTTTCGTAAACAAATTGGAATTGTAGCTTATTCCGGTACAAGGTACTTTCAAAACTCCAAACCCTTCAGCTCTTCGGGAGAATTGATGGTGGTTTCCTCAAAATGCAAACTCCAGCCCATGGTTTTGGTAATGATATAAATCCTGGATAACTCGGTATGTAATCGTTCCCTGGCGTCGGATTTCAGGTCTGATTGATTGATTTTTTCCTCCAGAATAGTATTGATCCTCCCCTTGATTTTGTTGTAATCCGCCGCATCGAATTTATTGAAATAATCTTGGCTGATATCGTAGTACTGCAGGTCAGGATAGATATTGACTTCTGGTTCAGGTATATGGGTTATCCGAACCTGCCGGGCCTCAGGATCTATTTCTGTTTGAATCTGGCGGAGATCGTAGCCTATGGTGACCTTTGCATTCACGATCACCAGGGCTTTTTTATTGGCGGAGAAAATATCAAAATAATTTCTCCGTGTATTTTTATAACTCAATATCTGGGAGAAATGGCCCTCTGTCACGATGAGCTTACCCACCTGCTTGATTTCCTGTTCAATTAAAGCGGTATTGAGCTGTAATTCTTCTTTTTCATTTTTCTTTTTTACAAAGTAGAAGATCATTAAGAATAACAGTATTGCCGTAACTATACCGGCTAGAAACCTGTACATAATCCTGGATAATATGGTGGAAAATACATTCCTAAAAAACGAATTGAATGCCAATAGGTAAAGTAAATATATTCCTTTTTGGTTAGGGATTTTGGTAGAATCACCAAAAAAACCAGGAAAGTGCTATTAGCTACCCGGTAAAATAAAGTAGAATATGTTTGGCTTCCTAAAAACCAGGAATGGAAAGCAAGTTTTTATTTAAAACGGGAAGGAAAAAATATTATTGGAATAATCATTTTAAAAAAAGTATTACATTGAATATCTTAGTAGCATTGCCCATTTCAATAACCTCAAAAAAACAGATATGCAGGACTTTCCATGGTTTAAATTTTATCCGAAAGCCGTCCCCACGACAATAGACCCCGATGAATTCAGTTGTGTTGTAGATTTATTTGAAGAAAGCATCCAGAAATATGGGGATGCGGTAGCTTATGAATGTATGGGCAAGACCATGTCATTCAATGAGCTCGATGAGCTGTCCAGGCACTTTGCTACTTTTTTGCAACAGGAACTCCATATGGAAAAGGGAGATCGGATCGGCATTCAGATGCCCAACCTGTTACAATATCCGGTAGCCATGTTTGGTGCCCTGAGGGCGGGGCTGATTGTGGTGAATACCAACCCCTTGTATACTTCCTCTGAGATGAAACACCAGTATTCGGATGCCGGCGTCAAAACTGTCGTTATTCTGGCAAATTTTGCCCATAACCTGGAAAAAATCAGAGAGGAACTAGGGATAAAGCATATCGTCACCACCGAAATTGGAGACCTCCTTGGAGGGCTAAAAGGGACCATTGTTAATCTGGTGGTCAAATACATCAAAAAAATGGTACCGGCCTATTCCTTGCCCGGAGCCTGGACCTTCAATAAAGCCCTGGCTGCCGGGGAAAATAAAACCCTTGAAAAACCAACTTTAAAATCGGAAGATTTGGCATTTTTACAATATACCGGAGGCACTACCGGGGTGTCTAAGGGAGCCATGCTGAGCCATGGAAACATTGTGGCCAACATGCAACAGATTTCCGCCTGGATGAAACCCAAACTCAAAGAGCGGGAGGAAACCGTTATCACCGCCTTACCCTTATACCATATCTTTGCTTTGACAGTCAACTGTCTGGCCATGATGAAGATTGGTGCACACAATGTGTTGATCACCAATCCCCGGGACATGCCGGCATTTTGTAAGGAACTTAAAAAGCATCCCTTCAGTGTATTTACCGGCGTGAATACGCTTTTTAACGGATTGCTCAATCAGGCCTCTTTCCGGGATTTGGACTTTAGCTCGCTGAAGATCGCCGTAGGTGGGGGCATGGCCGTACAAAAATCGGTTGCCAGGCGCTGGGAGCAAGTTACCGGTACGCCATTGGCCGAAGGTTATGGTCTGACAGAAACTTCCCCTGTTGTTTCCTGTAATCCCATAGATGGCACAGAAAGGTTAGGTACCATTGGCGTACCATTACCCAATACAGAGGTCAAGATTGTGGACGATGAAGGAAAATCATTGCCCGTGGGTGAAAGGGGCGAATTATGTGTCAGGGGTCCGCAGGTCATGCCTGGTTATTGGCAGCGGCCCGAAGAGACAAAGGATGCTTTTTACGAGGAATGGTTCAAAACCGGAGACATTGCCGTACAGGATGAGGATGGCTTTTTACAGATTGTTGACCGGAAAAAGGAAATGATACTGGTCTCCGGCTTCAACGTTTACCCCAATGAAGTAGAGGATGCCCTGGCTGCACATGATGCTGTCAATGAGGTAGGCGTGATCGGCTTACCGGATGAGAAATCTACAGAAAAAGTAGTGGCCTATGTGGTTAAAAATGATGCTCCATTGACTGCAGAAGAACTGATAGCTTTCAGCAGGGAAAACCTCACCAGCTATAAGGTGCCCAAGGAAATTTATTTTGTCGATGAACTTCCGAAATCCAATGTGGGTAAGATTCTCAGGCGGGTAATCCGGGAGAACCATGAAAAAAACCACTGATCAGGCCAACTTTGGGCCTTCTTCCAGCGATTTGATAATTCTGGCAGGGTTTCCTCCCGCCAGCATATCTGAAGGGATACTTTTGGTCACCACTGCCCCGGCTGCAATGATGCTGCGATCGCCTATGCTTACTCCCGGGCAGATGATGGCTCCTCCTCCGATCCATACATCAGAGCCTATGCTGACCGGCTTTCCAAATTCCAGCAGGCTACCGCGGGTTTCAGCGTTTATGGGATGCGTAGCTGCATAAATCTGAACATTTGGACCGAACAGGCAACGGTCTCCTATCGTGACCTGATTGACATCCAGAATGACACAGTTAAAATTAAAAAATACCTGCTCACCAATATGTATATTGTACCCATAATCGCAGAAAAAAGGTGGCTCTAAACCGAAATCCCTGCCCATTCTTCCAAAAAGTTCCTCCATGATTTCCTTTCTTTTGTGGACTTCATCGGGGAAGCTGTCGTTGAGTGCTTTCAAAAGTCTACGGGCATGAAGCCTTTCCCGGGTAAGGGTTTCATCGGAGGCAAGGTATAATTCTCCTGCCAACATCTTTTCTTTTTCAGATTTCATTTCAGGATTTTTTCGAGTTGATTCAGGTGTCTTTTTTCGTGGGTTATTATGATTTCAAAAGCATCATCCAGGGAATAAAAGATCCAATCGTTGGCTGGAGACCTGATCATGAGATTTTGGTCCAGCAAATGATCTAAATCCTGAATGTAGACTGAAAGTTCATCTTGTTGCTTGAAAAAAGCCGTTAAAAGGTCATTGTTATAAGTGGAACCCGATGGTTCCCAGGTCTTGAATGTTTTGATTTTTTGCGGTTTTTTGTTGGCCTCTAAAATCATTTGGCCCATTTTTTTCCCGATAAAAGGGATTTTTCCCAAAAATGGGCTTTGGTGTGTGTTTTCGACAAGCTGATCAAAGGTTGGGAAATAGGAAGTATTGACCAAAACCAGGTGATGGATAATTTCCATGGGACTCCAATGATTGGGGGCTGGTTTTAGGTTCAACCGGGTTAAATCATAATCTTGGAGTAGTTTTTCAAACTTCCAGGTCAATTGGGTCAATTCCATTTGCCAGGTATCGGCTTTTTCTTTCATTGGATGTATTATTAAGGGCAGGTTTAACTAATTGGGTTGAGGGTTCAGGAGAACAAGCAAATTTCAAACCAAAAACTAAAAGTTAAAACCTATAATCCGCAGCATCACACTTTAATCAATTGATTAATAGGGGTAAAAACCTGTCAGGTTTCATCTACTCAAAGTTTGTTGTTGGTTGAATATCACCATAAACCTGACAGGTTTGCGGATTTTAAGTATTATAAGCTATTGATGCGTATGGATAAAGACCATTTGGATTTCACTTGTTAAATTTCAACAAACAGCTGATTACCGACAATACCTGATAGGTTTGTGGTAATAAAGTAATATTAAGCATTTGCAGTTAGTAATTCAAGAAAGAAATTAAAACTTTCTATTTTGATTTTCCCGGCTAATGCCTTTATTTAGTTCCTAAAATATGTATGCCATCGTTGATATTGAAACTACAGGTGGGTTTTCCGCCAGCAACAGAATCATAGAAATTGCTGTAGTTCTTCATGATGGACAAAAGATAACCGGCCATTATGAAAAGTTGTTGAATCCCGGCAGGGCTGTTCCGGGATTTATTACCGGGTTGACGGGTATCGACTCCGGGATGCTGGAAGGAGCCCCCTCTTTTGAGCAAATAGCGGATGAGTTGCTCGGTTTGCTGGAAGATAAAATTTTCGTTGCACATAATGTGTCCTTCGATTATAATTTTGTCAAGCGTGAATTTGAACAGGTCAACAAGGTGTTTAAACCAAAACGCCTGTGTACGGTCAGGCTAAGCCGGAAGATTTTTCCGGGATTGAAAAGTTACAGCCTGGGCAGGCTATGCGAATCAAGGGGCATTCAGGTCAATGACCGACACCGGGCACTGGGGGATGCCTGGGCCACCGCCATTCTTTTTGGACAGCTGCTTCAGGCAGACCAGCAGCAAGAGATCAGCCAATCGGTAAAGGGCAGGAACAAGTCCCTTACCTTACCACCAAATATCAGTAGTGAGCAATACGAACAATTGCCACAAGCCACAGGTGTATATTATTTCCATGATAAAAATGGCAAGGTCATATACGTGGGCAAGGCCATCAATATCAAGAGTAGGTTTATGGGTCATTTTACTGGCAAATCTAAAATAAACCTGAAAACGGAAATTTTTGATGTCAGTTATGAATTGACAGGTAGCGAATTGCTGGCACTGTTGTTGGAGGCGATGGAAATCAAAAGGCTGTGGCCAAAATACAACCGCTCTCTTAAAGTAAGGTCCGTTTCATGGGGAATTTATGCTTATATGGATCAGGATGGCTTCAATAGGTTTCAAATCAATAAGATTGTCCCCGGTGTAAAACCATTGATGTCCTTTTCCAGTCATGCAGAAGCCTGGAAGAACCTGTCAGATAAAATTGAAGCATTTGATCTTTGCCCAAAACTCAGTGGCATACAGAAAACATCCGGAGCATGTTACGATTATCAGTTTGGCAAATGCAAGGGAGCCTGCTGTGGAAAAGAGCCTTTTGAGGTATATAACCAAAGGGCTGAAAAGGTTTTTGGCAATGCTTTCAAAGAGGGAGAGCGGTTTTTGATTAAGGACAAGGGAAGGAGACCGGAGGAAGAAGCGGTGTTGTTATTTGAAGAAGGTTTCCTGGCAGCATTCGGCTATGTAGACCTGACCTTGGATTTCAACCATGTTCAGGAAGTGGTAGATTGCCTTAAGCCTGTTAAAAGGGTGGCTGAGACCCGGCTATTACTTCAATCTTTTATTGGTAAATTTTCAACGGATCGAATCATTCAATTAGGCTCGGGTTGAATTTCCAATGCAGGTAATAAAGTGTACCTTTAATTTAAAATAACCAATAGAAAGCTATGAAAATAAACGATCAGGACCCTTTGTTGCCGTATCAACCAAACTCCAACAGGTATACATCGATGAAATTCAGAAGATGTGGGAAAAGTGGTTTGGATTTGCCCCTGATTTCTTTGGGCTTATGGCACAATTTCGGTCACAGCGATGATTTTAAGAATGGGCGTAATATATTGAGAACCGCCTTTGACCTGGGCATTACCCATTTTGATCTGGCCAATAACTATGGACCACCCTATGGAGCTGCAGAGGAAAATTTTGGGAGGATCTTTGAGAAGGACTTTAAATCACTGAGAGATGAATTGATCATTTCTTCTAAAGCCGGCTGGGACATGTGGCCTGGACCTTATGGCAACTTCGGTTCCAAAAAATACCTGATGGCCAGCCTGGACCAAAGCTTGAAAAGAATGGGTTTGGACTATGTGGATATCTTCTATCACCACCGGCCGGATCCCAAAACACCTTTGGAAGAAACCATGGGGGCACTGGACCTGATGGTCAGGCAGGGGAAAGCACTCTATGTGGGCATTTCCCAATACAATGCTGAGGATACAGCCAAAGCATCCCGGATATTAAAAGACCTGGGAACGCCTTGTTTGATTCATCAACCCCGCTACAGCATGATGGACCGCTGGGTAGAGGATGGATTGTTGGATACCCTGGAATCAGAAGGAATAGGGGCCATTGCCTTTTCCCCATTGGAGCAGGGCTTGTTGACCAATAAATACCTGAATGGTTTTCCTGAAGATTCAAGAGCGGTGAAAGATGGAAGGTACCTGAATACCGAAAAGATCACTCCGGAATTGCTGGCCAAAGTGGAGAAATTGAATGGACTGGCCAGGGACAGGGGTCAAAGTCTGGCCCAAATGGCCATCGCCTGGCTATTGAAAGACCAGCGGATCACTTCTGTTTTGGTGGGCGTTAGTAAGTCGGAGCAGCTTAGGGATAATGTAGACAGTTTGAACAAGCTAGATTTTTCAGATGCCGAAATTGGAGAAATCGAACAAATATTAAAATAATAGTAAAAAATATCTCCGTTTTATTAACCCTGTACAATGATTGTAATTGTGCAGGGTTTTATTTTTACAATACAAATGCTCTTGCTGGCAAAAAAAACTGATTAACGGTATTTATTTTGTTTTAAACTTTGTATATTGGTTTTGTACCCAAATAACCAAAGTCATGAAAAAGCAGCTAGCAGTATTGTTTATCACTTTATTCACCTGTTTCAATTTATATGGACAGGAACAGCAGTATGTGGTCCTTGAATTTATCAAGGTTGAGCCAGACAGGGTGCTGGATTATTTGGAATACAAGGATTTTTTGGCCACTGTGCACAAGGTATCCAAAGAAGAGGGGCACATCAATGGATGGGATCTTTGGTCTTTGCAATCCGGTTCAGATCTGGAAGGGGAAAATTTTCAGTATGTTACGGTAACCTATTACAGTGATCCTGTTAAAATGATGAATGGCAACGATATGGAGCAGTTGGTGGCCGATGCCATCAAAGCTTTCCCTGATATGAGTGCAGCAGAGGCCAGACAAAAAATCAGAGATGCGCTGGACATGCGGGACCTGGCGGTTAGAAACTATATGGTGCAAGTGTCCAGAACCGCTGATAATTTTGAATTTCAACCAGGTATTCTTGCCTCCTTTGACCTGATGAAGGCGGTAGAAGGTAAATTTCAGGATTACGAAAGAGCAGAACAAGAAGTTTTTTTGCCCCACCACCAGAGAAAAATTAATGCCGACCTGATGGAAAGTTGGCGCTTTCTAAGGACTGCCTTACCTACAGGAAGTGAAGCCAAGTCTACGCACCTGACCATGAATGTTTATTCGGATTACCTGCAATTTTTTAATTCCATGGAATTTGAAGACATGGAAATTACCGATGAGCAACAAGAGGAGGTAGAGGCAGGCTTGAATTCCAGAGATCAGAAATGGGTCTATCTGGCCACTTTGGAGACGGTGGTGAGGTAAACAAAAGGATGGAAAGATGAGATTTTTCAAGGATTAAAAACCTCATTTTTCCATCCAAAATACCGGCAACACAGCACCATTAAAAAATTGAGTCCTGTATGGAAAATGACCAGCAATAAGATGGCCAGCAGTGGAACGCCAAAAACCTGATAGGGCCAGGTATAGGTCCATACTCCCATATTAATGGTTATGATTTCTCCATAGGTAGGAAATACCATGGCTACCAGCAGGGTGATGATGATTTTACCTGATAACTGTTTGACTCCTGTAAGTAAAAACAATTCTTTTTCAAGTTGATAGATAAAGGTAAAGGCCAAAGCCCAGGCAAAAGGGAGCCAGTAAGGAAAAGCCCTTCCAGAACCTAAATCATGGTATTCCCAATAGCCAAAATAAATCCCCCATAGCTCGCAACAAACGCCTAAAAGGCCACTGAGAATCGTTCCAATCAGGAAAATGTACCTGTCCTTAGCAGTTGTTTTCCATTTTTTGACCAGGGAATAGACCAGGTAAGCTGCCAACAAAAGAGCCACCCAGCCATCCTGCGGATAAAGGAAGCCAATAAATAATCCTGCCAGGGTTAATTTCAGTGTATTTTTACCGAGGATTATTCCTAAACTCGTCTGACTGTTCGTTTTTATTGCTGTTTTCAAGGTGTTGCGTTTAAGCTCAAAAGTAAAAAAAATATGGGATTAGTTTTTGAAGTCCCATGATTTCAAAAGATTTTCCATTTTCATCACTCCTGTACCGGCTTTTTCTTCTATGGGAAACAGGTTCTCCATGGGGTACAGGGAGGGTATTTTGGGGTCAATGATGAATTTCGGGATAGTTGCTGCCACATAATCTATCAATCCGGCAGCAGGATAAACAAGCATGGAGGTTCCGATTACAGCCAGGGCATCCGCCTGTTGGACTGCAGCAATGGCTGCTGTCATTTTGGGGACGGGTTCGCCAAACCAAACCACAAAAGGCCTCAATTGAGATCCCTTTTCACATTTATCTCCGAGTTTTAATTCCCAACCCTCTATGGGATAGGTGATTTCCGGGTCTATGCTGCTTTGGGATTTGCACAATTCCCCATGAAGATGAATGATCTGAGAAGAGCCCGCTTTTTCATGCAGATCATCCACGTTTTGGGTGATGATGGTCACCTCATAGCTGCTTTCAAGTGCCGCCAGCTTTAAGTGGGCCTGGTTGGGCTTGGCTTTCAAACAGGCTTTTCTTCTTTGGTTGTAAAAATCCAGTACCAACTCCCTGTTTCTCTGCCAGCCTTCCGGTGTGGCTACATCCATTACATCATGTCCCTCCCAAAGGCCATTGTCATCCCTAAAAGTCTTAATGCCACTTTCGGCAGAGATACCAGCCCCGGTCAGCACCACTAACTTCCTTTTTTTGTGCAATCCCATAAATGCTTATTTATTTCTCCAAAATTAAAATAAGATTTGTATTTCCACCATGCGATCCTCCTTCATTGGTTTTTTGTTGGGGCTTCTGACCAGTAAGGCACCAGGTTGGATTTTTATTTTATTCGGCAAAATACCAAAATTATCTTTTAAAGCCTGAGCAACTGCATGAGACCTTTTTTCTATCAATGCCATGTTATAGGCGATACTTCCGGTATGGTCGGCGAAACCTTTCAGGGAAATCACTGCCTCTGGGTTATTCTGGAGGGTGCTGGCGATTGCTTTTAGTTTTTCCAGCGCAATCTCCGAAATTTCGCTTTGTTCGTTTTCAAAATAAATTACAGCGTAGGTGACCGGTAGCTTAATCGGAACGGTCTCTGTAGTGTCTATTTCGGGATTGATTGAAAAAGCTGGCCTTATAAGTGTTGGCCAAAA
Organism: Cyclobacterium sp.; assembly: GCF_014762705.1. Classification (GTDB taxonomy): domain Bacteria; phylum Bacteroidota; class Bacteroidia; order Cytophagales; family Cyclobacteriaceae; genus Cyclobacterium. The sequence continues at coordinate 55,517 of NZ_JABURL010000119.1, forward strand.
GCTCTTGCCTATTTTAAAACCCCCTGAAGGTACGTTGGGATCCAGTCTCAATCCCGGGGATAAGTTTTTTTCCGGTTCAAGAGGATCCAGATTGGTGTTGCCACTGCTTTTAACGGAAGATGTATCCACAGGTATGGGGTCAGCAGCTGATCTGCTGAGGGCTGCTGGAAGCGCCATGGCCGGTACTGCCCATAGAGGTGAACGCCAGAATTCGTTTCTTTTAATAGGTTCCCGGGATAATCTGTCAGAGGAGTTGAATGGTCTACCATAATTTCTGCTATAATTTTCTTCCTGGCCACTGCCATTAAATGGGGGGTTATTGTAGATAACCCTATACCGGTATTCTGGTACAGGTGAACTGCTTATGATAGATTGTGCCGGAGTTGGTGTAGCGCCATAGTTGTAATTGGGATAAAAATACCTTGGTTCCTCCCGGATTTCCCCGGATGTGGCGATTGCTGGCTGCTCTCCTGCCAATTTAGGCATTGCTCCAAGTAGGCTATCCTGAAAAATCAACAAGGAATCATTTTTTGAAACTTCCGGTTGAGTTCTTGTTGTTTGGGCCGGGGTTGCAGGCTTGTTTTTCCCTCCGGATGGGGCCATCGAGGTGGATGGGCTGATCACATTGGCCCGATAGGCTGATTTTGCCGGAACAAAGCTGAATTTCAGGCCAAGGCGATGATTAAAAATCCAATCCATGGATGGGACAAAATTTTCGTCCTGCGTACTATTTTGGCCAATTAAGACCATGGAGGCCTCATCCTCATTATATGTTGAAAAGTTTCCCAGCATATTAGATTGGATAAATAATTCCAATTGATTGTTTATTTTTAGCCTGATTCCTACCCCCCCTGTCCAGTAAAAATCCTCATCCGAAAAGGGGATTTCCTTGTCCATACCTCCGGCTAAAGCCGAAGTTAAGGCATCCGGCCGAGACAGGTAGCTTTCTCCCTGCTTCTGCATCCATACAGCACCAATGCTCAGGTATGGGGCTACCCTTGCATTTTCCCGGATAATTTTCCCATTATCCGTTCGGAATACCAGGGAAGAGCCGAAATTCACAACCGATGTCCGAAAATATCGTTTTTGATCTGTGCTTAACTGTTGGGGGTCGCTGTATTTGACGGATCCTTCCACATTGAGCTCCCCGCCATGGAAAGCCAGACCAAAGCTTGGATTCAGCCGTTTTTCCAGGCTTAGGGTCCAGTTTTTCTCCGGACGTAAAGGCAGCTCCAGATCGTAAATCCTCTTCAAATTTGAAAATTCCTTCATTTGATCCTTACTCAGATAGCTGCTATAACCCGTACTTAGCCCCAACCTCCATTGGTAGGGGTTAAGCTGCCCATGACTCTCCATGACCAATAATATAAATAAAAGACAGAGAAATGCTAAGGTTTTGATTTTCATTTGTTTGTTATTGATTTCAAACTGAAATGGCTTGTCACCTGCCAAAGTTCTGGCTAGCCTGTTCCGCCTTCGGGAGAAACTCCCCATGATGATCATCCCGTTGTTTCTTGTCCTTGCCATGCCCGGTTTCATCGGAAGTTTACTTGTCCAATCCCAGCCAGAGGTTAAATTCTGCACTGAAGCCAATAAAAGGGTACAGGGTAATGTTTTCAATATTGGCATTTACATCTGAAGCAGTCAGCACCGTTCCCGCATTGAATCTCAAAATCCTGAATATGCGGTATCCAAGGCCTACATATACCGGCCTTCCGATCAGTGGGCCACTTATTTCGGTTTGATCGCTGTTGCGCATGTTGCTGAAAAACACGCCGGTAGAAACAGAAGCATTGCCGAGAAATCGCGTAAAGCTCTTGTTGCCCAGGGGAACGGAAATACCGGCAAATGCGGATGTACCATAATCCAGGTCATTAAAGCCCCCGCTAAAGTAAGTTCCTGCATAGCCCAGATTAAGGGGAAGGTAAAATGGCTTTTTCTCCGTGGGATAATTTTCAAGTTCCCGGATATCCACCAACATCAGCAGATTTGCCCGAAGGTACTGGTCCACTTCAGCATGAAGCAAGTCTATCAGCTCGTTTTTTAATTGAGCAGTGTATTCAGCCTGTCCTGCATCGTCCTTATCCCTGTTTTTGGACAATAGGTTGAACCTTGCCCCTTTCAATTTGACCCCTTGAAATTGTTCGATCTTTAATTTGACCATATCGCTGAAACCCCTAAACTCCTGCTCCAGGGGATGGGTATAATTTTGCATGCCCTGTAGTACCACCTGATCCAGATGTGTCAACATGGCTTTGGGATTGGTAAGCGCTTTGATGCCCCGTTTATTGGCCATAAAATTGGCGTTGACATAGCTTTCCAGATTGGTATGCAATGCTTCCTGAAGGGCAGCCAACTCTTCAGGTGCAGCCTGACTGTAATAGTAAAATTTTAAGGTGTAATTTTCACTACTGCGAAGGGGATAGGCTACAAAAATTTCATAATTCTGCGGCTTGCTCAGATAAGCAGCTTTCCAGGAATAGGAATCAGCCAGGTTTTCATTTTTTTTGCTTTTGAATATTTTTAATTTCACCCTTTTGACCCCATCGGGCAGGTTGCCTTCTATGTAAAAGGGGTTCTCGGCAGGTAGTGGACGGCCACTGTTGATTTGGTTTCTCTCAGGAGAAAAGCTGACGGATTGATCTTGTGCCATAGCCGGCAAAGTGAGTATTGAAAGAAAGAATAAAAGTTTTTTCATGGAAACAAATCTTAGGTTAAATGAAACAAGAATTTAATGCCTGTGCACTGAAATCCCCTTACAAAAGTTAAAAGATGCAAAAATTGATCCTATTTTGGTTTTAATGGCAGCCTGCCACAAAAGGGGTTGCTAAGGTTTTACTACAGCTATTAAACACTTGAAAAGGGCTATTGTTAGGAATCGGGAGTTTTTACCTGAATTTTGGATTGTGCTTTAAGGTAGTTTTCAAAAATAATAGCGCGACTGTCAAATTGTTGAACAAACAAAAAACAACACCTGAAATCAGCTGCTCTAAATGGTTGAAATTTTCAGTTTTTCCATTTGAATTAAAGAATGCCGGTAATCAACTTTACCTGTATGGTTTTTGGATTTTTATAGCCCATAAAAAAAGGTTGCCCCACCTGAGGCAACCTTGAATACAATTGGCATTCGTCTGTTACAATTCTTTTACCCGGATATCCTTAAAATATACGATATCTCCATGGCCTAAAAATCCAATATGGCCTTTATCACGGAATAGACCAGGATGTTCTCTGCCGTCCAGTGTGCCGTTTTTCTTGGCTTCGGCAATGTTGACATCCAGTGTTTTGGTCCCGTTAAGGATTACCTGAATCCGATCACCTTTCACAATTACCCGTTGGTAATTCCATTCTCCCACTGGATTTTGATGTCCCTTTTCAGCGGCCGCGACCCCATAAAGAGATCCATGGTACTGATAAGGCTTAAGTTCACTGTAAATTTCAGCCGTATCATCCAAAATTTGTAGCTCCATCCCTGCATAGGCTGCATCTCCTTCCAAAGGGGCTCTGATCCCCAGTCCATTATTGGCTCCGGGGGTAAGTTTGAAAGCAAAACGGAATTCAAAATCCCCGTATTCTTTTTCTGTGAGGAGATTACCTTGTCCGCCTCTGCCCGGATAAATGGCCAAAACACCATTTTCTGCCACGTAGTCGGTTTTGTTTCCTGTCCATTTGTCCAGGTTAGTACCGTCAAACAAGACCTCAAAACCTTCAGCCTTTTCCTCCTCGCTCAATTCAAACCTGGGAGCACCAATCAATTCCCTGATGTAAATATCCCGATAGGCCACGTAGGTGCCGTGAGCCTGCAGCTCAATCTGGCCTTCCGGAAAGATGGTCTGTTCCCTATCCCAGTAATTTTCCAGAGGCACCTCATCTACCACCAGTTCCCCATTTAAATAAACGGTTACATTTTCTCCCTGCATTTTGATGTGGAAAGTATTCCATTCGCCTACAGGATTATCGGCTACTTTAAGGGGCTTGCTGGGGTGTTTTTGGTTGTTATAGAGCCCACCTGACCCCACTTCGGCTCCTACGTCCGTCCTGGCGGGATCCCAGATTTGCACCTGAGGTGTACCTCTCAGGTAAATGCCTGCATCCCCTTCTTCGGTGATTTTCCAGTCTACAAACATTTCAAAATCCCCATAGTCTTTGGTAGCGGCAATATTCTGACCCTCTCCAAGGAATACCAGCAGACCGTCTTCTGCTTTCCAGCCCTTCTCCATCATCTCGTTGGCTTTATCCTGTTCCCGGTTGTATTCCCTTTCACTCATGGCCGCCCTTTTTATCGGGTTGCTGAATACACCTTTCCATCCATCCAGATTTTCTCCGTTGAACAGGGAATAAAAGCCTTTACCTTCAGGCATTTCATCCAGGTATTTCTGCAGGGAAGTTTTGTAATATTGACTGTCCTGTCCACTGATTACAGCTTTGGTTTTCTCAACAATTTCCCTTACCTGATCTCCAAAGATGTTTTCGTTGTTTAATACAATTTTCATAACCGCTCTGGCGGCACTTTGCTGAAAAGCTACCTTTTCCTGGTAATCAGCTGCCACAAGCAAAGCCTGGAAGGTTGGGTAATTGCCCATCTGGTCAATTGCTGCCAAAATGGTTTCATTATTCTCAGCCAGCTCCAATGCATTTCTTAGCATCAATACTTTTTGCGCGTCGGGGCTGTCTACAGCCGGAATCAATCGGATATATCCCATCAAGGCACCTTCTTTCAGGCTGTTGTTCCGGGCATTTCTGGCGATATGCAACAAGGCTTCGGTGGCATTGGCATCATCTGCCTGGTTTAAGGCCGCAACGATAGCCTGTTTTTGCTGATTGTTTCCATTCTCATATATGTCCTGTAATTTTTCCAGGGCCATTTCCCCTCCTGTTTTAGCCAATACCTTATACAGGTACAATTGCTTGTCCGGAGCAAGGCCTGGAAGTAAATTCATTGCCCAGCTGGTTTGTGAAACCACATCCTCTTTTTGCGCATTCGCCACAATGATTGCTTCCTGGATTTTTTCAAGGTTTGTGGTATTTGATTCTGCCTTTAACAAAGATACCAATTGATCCAGGTCTTTGGGTGTGGCCATAGCCGATAAGGCAGTCATTGCGGCCTCTTTCACAGCAGGTTCACTGCTTTTTGCAGCATTCAATACTACATCAATCTGGTCCTCTGCGGCTCTTGAGGCCAATAAATCCAAAAGTAAAATTTTGTTATTTGTATTTGCCTCCGGAATTTTTGAGGCAAATGCGGCCGTAACATTATCACCGTTCATACTTTTGAGCGCTGATACCAGTGCTTCAGTTTCTGCTTCTCCTGCCTGCGCCAGCCTGTCAAGCAAGTGTTCCAGCGCCAGATTTTCACCAGCTGCTACTACCGCGGCAATCGCCTCTATTCGGATCATTTCATCGTCACTTTTCAGATAAGGGACGATGGCCCGGGCAATTTTTTCATTTTTTACCTCGCCCATTCTGCGAATGATCGCAGCTTTTGCCTCTGGGGATCCCTTTTCCAAAGTTTTCTCCCAGGCTTCCAGATTCGTGACCAACCTATCATCAGAAAGGAGTTTCAGGGCTGTTCCCCTGTATCGGAATTGCTCGTTCAGGGCTGCTGAAGTAAGCCATTTTCCGGCCTTTTCCGGGTTAAATTTAACCATTAAACCCAAGGCACCTGCCTTGGTATGGAAATGGTCCTGTGTATTGGTTTTTTTGTTTAACTTTTTAGCTAGCTTAAAGGCGGTTTTGCCTTGTCCCTTTTCACCCAAATTGTCGATATACCGCAGGTAAAGGGCTGCGGCATTGCTAGGGTCATAGGTAAAACCCGAACTTTCTGCTGCGGCGTAAAATTGTTTGGCACTGCCTGGGTCAGCAATATTGGCCAGGGCATATAGGGCAACTTTCTTAACCGATGGGTTGGGGGAATCTGCAAAAGAGGAAATTTCTTGCACAGCTTCCTTACTTCCGAAGTCTCCCAGAGCCTCAATATAATTGAGTTGTTGCGCCACATTTTCAGAAGCTCCCAAGGCCAGGATTAGCGCCCTTTCCGCAGAACTGGTGCCAATGTTGGCCATGATCCGGGAAGCAATGCCTGATAAGCGCTCATCCTGAAGGTAAGGCTCCACATAGGGTACAGCGTCCTCTTTTGCTATCCACTTGAACTGTGTCAGCAAGAAGTGTTTGGATTCAGAATCAGCTATTTTATCGAGTGCCTTCCCATATGCCTGAACGGCCATTCTGGCCAGGTTTTCTTTTTCGGGATTGCTGGCGTAAAAGGCGAATCCTGACAGGGCATATTCCAATTTCTCGTTATTTGTTCCCGGTTTCAGCATGGAAGCCATCTGGCTGATCCCCTCTTGTCCCAATTCTTCCATCTGCTGCATGGCAGTTTCCAGGCCTTGAGCGTTTGAGGCAGGAAAGCGGTTGAGCAAATCTGCTATTTTGGTAGCGGTGGTCCTGCCATCGTCCAATTGATTTTGTGCCCTTAAGAAAAATACCTGCCCAAGCAGCAAAGCAACTATCAGGGTGGTTTTATAAATAGATTGTTTTTGCATGTTACTGGATTGATTCTTTTAATGTTAATTGGATCAAATGGTATAAGGTGCCCGCATGGGTTGGTCTATAAGCCTGTTGGCTCCCTCATCATTAATAAAGCGTTGATTTTCAGGGTCAAAATCAAGTGATCTGCCCAGTCTCAAAGCAACCAAGCCCATATTTACGAGGGTACAGGAGCGGTGACCATTTTGTTCATTCAAAGCGAATTTTTTTCTGTTTTTAACCGCATCCACAAAGTCTGTCACCTGTGGATCGGGATCCGGAAATTGTGCCAGTTTTCTTTCCATGTTGGGAATATCCGATTTAAAGCCCCTGTAAAGCTTACCATTTGGTCCTTCAATGTAAGGGGCCTCAGTGGTACCCTCACCATCCAGGATAATCTGGCATCCATCGGCATAGGTGTAGGTGATCTTTCTCCAGGTACCTACCGCATCCGGATGCTGCTGAGGTGCATCTATCTCTACTTTTATGGGATTGGTCTGATCCTTTCCAAGGAAATACTGAATGGGATCCATATAATGTTGGCCCATATCCCCCAATCCGCCACCATCATAATCCCAGTATCCCCTAAAGGTGCCATGGGTTCTGTGTTCATGATAGGGTTTAAAGGGAGCGGGTCCCAACCAGCGGTCATAATCCAGTTCTTTGGGTACCGGCATGGTATCCAGACCGGTTCTTCCCACCCAATAAAATTTCCAATCAAATCCGGTCAGCTTTCCAACGGTAACTTTGAGTGGCCAGCCCAACATACCGGAATCCACCAGTTTTTTGATGTTTTTGACTTCCGTATTCATGCCATAAAAATTGGAATCGAAGCGGAACCAGGTATTCAGGCGGAAAATATTGCCATGTTGTTTGATGGCTTCTACTACTTTTTTTCCTTCACCTATGGTTCTGGTCATCGGTTTTTCACACCAGATGTCTTTCCCTTCTCTGGCAGCATCCACGGCCATGATACCATGCCAATGGGGTGGGGTGGCGATATGGACAATGTCTACTTCAGGCAATTGGATCAGCTCCCGGTAATCTGAAAAGGTCTTGACTCCTTTTCCCAGTGTTTCCTGGGCTATACCTATATGCCGGGTATCTACATCACAAATGGCCACAGTTTTGGTGCCAGCATAATTGAAGTGCCCTCTTCCCATTCCTCCTACGCCAATAATACCTTTGGTAAGTTGGTCACTGGGGGCCAGATGACCCTTCCCCAGCACATGTCTAGGTACTATGCTGATGCCTCCCAGGGCCAGAAGGCTTCCCTTGAGAAATGACCTTCTGGAATTTTTTGTTTTATGATTCATAATTACTCAATTTTTTTTAAAATCAACACGTGAATATATTTCCTTGAGAAAGGATTAACAAATAAAATGGGACATAGGGTAATATATTGCTTTAAAAAAAGTCAGAAAATCCAGATTGGAATGGTTTTGGTACCATTAATTGGAAGAAAAATTTAAAATTGACGAAATAATGACCCAAAACAAGAAAAACAAGAAGCCTGAAAATTTCGAAGACAACAGTTTCGACAAGGCGCAAAAGGAAGCACAGGATGGGAGTGGACCAAAGGCTACCAAAAAACTTTCTAAAAAGGAGGCGGATCAAAAATCCAAAGATGAATTGATGCGCGCAAAGGAAGCGGATAAAGAGTGGAGCAGTGAAAGTGATCGGTTCAGAAGGGACAATGCCTAAACCCGAAATAGGCATTCTTCGCTGCGACTTTTGTAAGGTATACTCAACCTATGGAACAATTAGTCGATCCTTGCAGTGGTCAACTTCACTTCAGTGATAGTGTTTTCAGAATGCCTGATTTTCATCTGTTTATGATTTGTTTCTATAAAGGTCATAACCTGCTCCGTATCGGATTGTCCCTACTTGCGGGAAAATTTTGCATGTTACCTCAGTCCCGTAAGTTAACGGGGTTATGGGGGAATGCCTCATTGAGTCGTTTGCGACATGCCTGATTTCTTGTAATTGCAATTTTTCCCGAAACCCGGGACAAGCTAAAACCAAATCCAAAACATCATCAGATTTAAACCCAAAAACAATTGTCATGAGTAAAAATAAAAGACCCCAAATTAAAAACGAGGATCAGTATGAAGCGCTTAGGGATCAGGGCTATAGCAAGGAAAAAGCTGCCCGGATTGCGAATACACCGGATAATGTAGCCGGAAAAAAAGGGGGTAAGGCACCGGCCTATGAAGAATGGACCAAAGAAGAACTGTATCAAAAGGCCCGGGAGATAGGTCTCTCAGGAATTAGCAAACTCCGCAAAAGTGAACTTATTGAAAAGCTGCGCTCGCACTAAGCCTTTCTATTGGCGGCGCTTTTTTTCATTTTCTTCCTCTTCGGCTTCAGCTTTTCTTTTTTTCATGGCCTTTCTCCAAAAGAAAAAGAAGATGATCACCAAAATTGGAAGTACTATAAAAATCACCAGGTTTGAAGTATCACTAAGATCTACAGGCCCTCTGGGTTGTGGGATACCTGGTTGTTTCTGCGCTATTGCCGGAAGGACGAAGATGATCGATAGTATCATTGTCCAAAGACCGTTTTTTAATGAATGTGGAATATGTATCATGGGCTTAATGGCACAAATAGCAGGCCAAAGGCTGGTTTGAAATGATGGTTTTTGATTTTGACTTGAATAGGGAAATGCTAACAGGTGAAACCATAAACCGGGTAAATCATCGGAATCAGCCATTGGTGAATGTCAGGAAAGGTCTCTGGGAATGGGGTATAATTAAAGTATTATCTCAACTCTTTGAGTAATCCTTCCAAATCAAGTCTTTTGGTATACATTTCCAGGCCACCGTCGGGTTTAAGTGGCCACTGTTCCCTGGGCCGGTCCCAGTATAACTCAACCCCGTTACTGTCAGGGTCGTCTAGATAGAGGGCCTCGGATACACCATGGTCTGCAGCTCCGGTTAAAGGATAATCCGCGTTCCTGAGGCGACGAAAAATGGCAGCAAGGTCTTTTCTTTCCGGATAAAGGATGGCCGTATGAAAAAGCCCTGCATTATTTTTTGGTGCCGGACCTCCATTTCTGCTGAACCAGGTATTTAATCCGATATGGTGGTGGTATCCGCCAGCCGAGATGAAGGCGGCATCTTCTCCATAGGTAGTGGTCAATTCAAATCCAAGCAGACCGCAATAGAAATCCAGGGAGCGCTGTAAATCTGCAACTTTTAGGTGTACGTGACCTATCCTTGTTTGGGAAGGGATTTTGTATGTAGGTTCGGTGAGTGAGGTCAATTTCTTTGTTGTTTTGATGAAGTAAATTTCTGCTTAGCTATCAGGTTTGGTTTTTAAGATTGCAAAGCCTTTTTTATTAACATTCGTATTCCCTTTTTAAAAAGAAAGACGAGCTGTGCTCACCAGGTTTGAATTTATTCTTTAAAACCTGAAAAATCAAATGCTTTATTCTTGTCCACAAGCAGCAATAGATAATCACTTCCCCAACCTCGGGACAAGGGGGTGAATTTTTGGGAGTTGCCTGTCTCAAAATCGCCGATAAATACCATTTTTCCATTTCGGGGATTAAACCACCAGGCAGAAATGGTACCCGAGCTCATTTTTGTCAAATCAATGGTTAATGGAGCGCCTGTTGGAGTGTAAGCAAGGATCAGATCAGCTTTTTCTGTTTTTGAGGCAAGCATGTAGGATTCGTTCTCCGGGTTTTCATCCAGAATAAGGTTTTGATCCAACTGAAGTTGCTGCCAGGGCAGGGCTTCAAAAATACTTTTCATGTATCCCATTTGGGAGGCACCCGGAAGACTGATGGCTACTTGCCAACCTGTCCGGGCATTGATAATGGGGGCTCGGTTGCTGTCATACATTTGCCAGACATCGTTGCAACCATAGGTATATCCTGCGGCTCCTGACAACATGCTCCAGTAGCCAGCGATCCTTACATCAGCGTCATCCAGCCAACCATAGTGCTTTTCTTCCCAAAACCGATCAGGAATATTCTCATAGCGCGCTTCGCCATTGATCACAGGTCTTGTCCGGCCGGATTCCCTGGCCTCCATCACATATTGATAGTCTTTTGCCTTCCTGCTATGGCCGCTCTGAAACATGTCCATATCCAGCCAATCATCCTCACTAAAAAAGTCAGTAGCTTTTTTACCCCCTACCGGGTGAAAGCTCATTAAGTGTCGTTTGTCAAAGGAGCGTATGCCTTTTGCCATAGAGCGAATGATTTGGTAATGCGTATCATTTTCCATGGCCCGGTCACCTCCCAGGATCCATACCAGGTTGCTGTGGTCCCTGTATCTTTTTGCTAGCAATTCTCCGTATTTCTCCGCGTTTTCCGGTGTAAATATTTCCGGACCGGTTCCCCATTTTTTATTGATTTTATCCCCCCAGGTAGGCAAAATACCTACATACAGTCCCATTTGGCCCGCTTTTTCTACCAGGTAATCTACCAATTCAAAATAGGCCTCATTCAGCTTTTCAGGGTTATTATCAATCAAGGGCTTTTCCCCGTAAGCATTGGGCGTATTAAGACCGTCTAGTTCTGCCAGTATAACGGTTTGAATTAGGGTAAAGCCTTTATCGGCCCTATCCTGTAAGTACCGGTCAATTTCTACTTTGTCCAGTCGGTGGATCAATTCCCAGGCAGTATCCCCCAGCCAAAAAAAAGGCTGGTTGTCTTCCGTTACCAGGTAACGATGGTTTTCAGATAGTTTCAGGAAGGGGAGATCCTGCCCATTGGCAAAGAGGGACAGCAATAGTGCCGTTAGTAGCAATGAAATGCGTTTCATTTGGTTTCCTGTTAGGTTTGATAAGGGTATTGAAAACGGGTTATTGAAAAAGCAGACCTGCTTCCAGACCGGCAGCAATAAGGTAAATATCGTTTAAAAGGAAAATAATTGCAAAAGCAAGAGAGAAAAGCTGTAACCAGTCATAGTAAGATTTAACTTGAGGGTTGGATCGGGCCCCTTTTTGGGAGAACAAGAAGTGGCTATAAGCTAGATCATTGTCTAAGCTATCACATTTAATAATTTTTAATTAAGTAATGTTTTAAACCATTTTTCAAATTTCTTTTTATCAGACGGTCGAGTAAATATGGGAGTACTTGGTAGATGGGTATTTGAAAAAATAAGTGCATCAGCATTTTTTTCACCAATACACATGATAACAATAACCGAACCTTGTCCAGTATTGGACTTTAAGGCAAAAACATGTAAATCCCTAATATCGATTATCCACTCCCAATCATCAAATCCAAAGTCAAATTCTTCAATAAATCTTTCCTTACTGTAACCGGTATAATCATAGTAATATCTATGTTGGTCGTAATAATTTAGAACTTCATTAGCAACATTAGGAAACCGGTCGTATCGTTCCCATTGGGAAGTAGAATCTTCTTTTGTTGACCAAAGATATTGTTGTCCGAACGAGGAGAAACATGCACAAGTATATTGGTCAATTTTGAAAAATGAATTGGTTGTTTACTCACTATTCTGGAGTGTTCTTTTTGCAACCCTGTCAAGATTATCTTTTGCTACTTCAAATGCGTCATCCAAACTATCTTCAATGAGATTCTCAAGTTCCCTCCCTTCTTCTTCGTTAAATACTGCTTTGATTGAGTTAAAAAGATATTTAATCGCTGAAACACCCCTTGAAATAGGTATTGGTTTTGTGGAAATGTATTCCAGCATACTTCTCAAAGCGGCAAGACCTATTATATTGTCCTGCATGGCAACTGATTCCTTAAGTCTACTTGTTAATTCTTCTTTGCTTCCATCAATAATACCCATGTTTAATGCTGTTTGAATTCTTCGTAAGTTTATAACATGAAGGTTACCGTCCGCTAAGCCCTGTTTTTTGGCTTCATTTATGTAAACTCGAATGTTTTCCCTCATTTTTAGAGCGATTTTATGAAGATCTTCTTTGTCTAATTGATCTATCAAGTCATCAAAATCAGATCTAAGGATATTTGTAAGATTGTCATCATGTGTTTGGGAACCTTTGGAAGAAGTCATAACCATCAAAAAACAACCTAACACCAATAGGATTGTATACAAAGTTTGGATTAAAAGTATTTTATTAGTAAACATGTCTGGTTATCAAGCTTTTAATCAGCTTTTTTTAGAAAATTAAATTAAATTATTTTTTTTTAAAAACAAAATGGATAGGTAAAATTGATTCAGTCGAATGTTCAGCAATCAGTGATTTTAAATTTAAAAACCAAAAAACTTTCTATGAAATTCTTTGGCTGTAACAGAAATAAATATATCTAAGTTAAAAAATGAAAATTTTTTGGTTTCCCCAATTGTATAAACTCAAAAGTATAAGAAATTAAAATTTTAAAATATGGATTTAATCTATTTCAATGATTTGCCGGTTTTCCTCAAGACGGGCTTTTAATGCAGCATAGGGCAGGTCCTGGACGGCTATATTCTTTTCCAGGCATAAATCGGCTGCTATTCCGACAGCTTCTCCCAGTAGCATATAAGTCCATTCCAGCCGGATGGCCCCATAGGCGATATGGCTGGACGAAAGGCAGGTGGGGGTCAGGAGATTGGTACATTCGGACTTCCTGGGGACCAGACTCCGGTAGGGAATGGGAAAAGGCTTCCAGTTTTCTTCACCAAAAACGAAGCCTTCATTATAGGCCTGGTCATTTTTTACGATCCGCCGCACATGGTGCACATCCGGGGGCCAGAAAGCGATGCCTACCGGATCCACAATGACAATAGTACTGTCTTTTCGGGTATGGTGCTCTGTAATCACATAATCCGACTGCATCCTTCTGCCTTCCCGGATGTATAGCATACGAGGCCATCCTTCATTATCAGTGAATTCATCTTTCGTGGTGCCCCATTTGCTCCATTCCTGCCTGACTTCTACCGGCACCTCCGGATCGTTGGCCAAAAACCAGAAAAGCCCCCGTGTAAAGTCCAGGTGGTATTGGTAAATCTCTTGTCTTTTTTGGTAATCCCCTTCCGGATATTCGTGGTTCATTCCGTAGAGGTTATGCGACAGGTCATGCCAGGCACCTAGATCCGTTTTGTTGTTGGGAATGGAATAGGATGGTTGATATAGCGTACCTCCTGCATCCAGGTAGCGCAGGTAAATCTCGTACCAGTCCCGGTTGTAGGTCTCCGGCCTGATAAAGGGTACCCTGTTTGCAGGATCTTTGGTCAGGCAGGCCCGGAAACAATAGGCCTGAATGCGTCGATCGCCTGTACCGGCTTCTCCCAGGGCTTCGTCCTGAATGGTATGGATGAGTCCGCTTTCCGGGTTACCAGGCACAATGTACGGATCCACAACAACTTCAAAATTCCGGTAGGTATTGTTTTCACGAATCCCGTTTTTTGTTTCCCCATAAAGGCTGTTTGGTTCCCGACCTACAATAGTTGATATCCCCGCATAATGCAATAGGTCGCCCTCGTAAGAAGCATCGATGAAGAGTTGCGCACGAAAGGTTTTTCCGTTGACCGTTTCAATGGAAGAAATCTGCCCGTTTTCTTTTTTTACCGCATCCGGTGAAAGGCGCAGCCTGGTTTCGGTATAGACCGGGATTTCCAGTTCAGCCAGCCAGCGATCAAAGATGCCCTTGGCCACATGGGGTTCAAAACGCCAGGTGCTGGCCTGAGTTCTCGCCGAGTCAAAGTTGGTAACCCCATAATGCAGGGCTACTTCCTTGTAAAATGCCAGGGTTAGTCCGCCAATCACAGCATCGTTTTTAAAGCCTGAGTGATTGTTTATATCCGACCCGCCAAGTCCTTCAATGGTCATGCCGCCAATATATTTATCGGGACTGACGATGATTACTTCTCTACCACGTTTTTTTAACTGTATGGCAGCGAGAATGGAGGCGCTGGAATTGCCATAAATGCAAACATCCACATCAACAGTATCCTCCGGAAATTGGCAGCTGGCGAAAAGGAAACTAATCCCTAATACGAAAAGGAAATTGACCCTTACCTTAAAGGTATTAAGTAAGGTTAAGATTTTTGTCATTGGTCGGACTTTATCCAGCACCAAGATACTTATTTTTTTCAAAAACCGGTTGGTGTAAACTGACAGAAAAAAATAATCATGGTGTCTTTCGGTTGTACCAATACGAATAATTTCTTGCCTAGATTGCAAAGAAAGGATAGTTTCCTTATTCCATTAAAGCGTACTTTTTTTGAGATCTGCTCAGGCTATTTTATCCGTTAATTTTGATCATCAATTATTTTAATTTTAAAAAATTAAAAAATCCTCAATTATCCTCCTCATCCTCTTCCGGCAACAAGCAAAGTCCTTCAAATTCTGGCGCTACGAAATCTTCTTTACTTAACCAGTATTCCGAAGTGATCAAGGTAAAATGAGTTGGGTCTTTTTCATTTAATTTCCACAAAACAGCTTCTGCTTCCGCAAATTCCATTGCTGTGCTCAATTGTTCGGTAAACAGTCTTTTGATAAGATTTCGGTCTGAAATCCCATTATTGAAAGATTTTAAGACCATCTCCTTGGTAACCTCTTTGTCCTTATCTTCCTCTGGAACCATGGAAAATCCGACAATCGTTGCTTTTGCATTGGGGAATTTGCCATTGTATGCCTTGTAAAGCAATTGGTTGATATTGAATAAATCATAATGTAAATCAATTTCCGGATACTCTTCACTCACTTTATCCTGCAACATGTCGTTTGAAACTTGAGCAATCTGACCTTCATTTAATCTGTCGGCCAGTTTATAAGTCAATACTATTGCTGCGGCTTCGTTGGGTTCAAAATCTGTGATTGCCATGTGCAACATTTCCAGTAAATTTTCGGGCTTTATGGTGTTGGCATCCGGAAAATCAAATTGTTCCAATAAATAAATGTAGTCTTGATTGTTCCAATAGTTGGGCAATTCTTCCACGGTTTTTACCTCGTTGATGGTGATATTGAATTTCATTTTTGATTTTTTTCACATTTTCACCTACTCTCAAAGCTTTTCGGCTGATGCTCCTTTGGTATGTCAGGTCATTTTTAAGGCCATGGACTCTTTTTAGCCAGGCCAGATTCCTTTCGCAGCTTATTGGTATCGGTTGTTTCATTTATCCAACGCTTTTCCATTTATTGCACAATACTACAATACCTTCCAGCCTCAATAAGTTCGTTACTTCGGCTTGTAGGCGGCGATAACTCGCTCTTAGAAATGCAGGATGGAGTTCAAAACGTAATGTTCCATATCGATCGTAATTGGAATGGAGGGGGCAAAAAGGGCGGGCTTTATCCAGGTACTTTTTGTGATGTTTTTTCAGCAAAAATCGGGTGCACAAGTACTCCGGCCTATCCAGGTTCAATGCGCTGCTATGGTCAAAGGTATTAAACCGGCAAAAAAGAATAATGGCAGAACAGGCATTCAACCGTTGGTACGATCAATTTTTTGGCCTATCTTCACTTCCAAATGCATTCTAATAACGAAATAAAGCTTGCAACTGGTTATTACTTTGGATGAAAGAATCAGTTCACTAAATTTCAAAATCAGTCGCACCATTTAACAGATTTACAAACAAAATAACCAATGAATTATCAGGTATTTACAATGAAAAAGACAATCTACACCTTTCTTTTCTTCCTTTTTACAGGCAGTATTTTCGCACAGAGCATGAAAGATTTCCCGGTAAGCGAGGAATGGCTGGAGAAAATAGAGTCCCTGGCGCCATCCGACACCAGGGTGGAGGCATCGGTCAAAAAAATCATGGTTTTTTCCCAACATACCGGATTTTACCATTGGATCATTCCCCACAACAACGAAATGCTGAAAATCCTGGCCAAGAAGACAGGTGCTTTCGAGATTACCATAGCCAGGGATATCGATAGCTTTGATGCAAAGAATTTAAAGCAGTATGACGCTGTCATCCTGAACAACTCCAATCCTTCGGGACCAGATAGGGATCTTTTTGCTGACTTGCTGAAGCAGAACAGCAGCCTGAATGAAAATAAAATTGCGGAATTGTCTGCCAAATACGAGAATAATTTGATGGACTATGTGGCCAAAGGTGGTGGTTTGATGATCATGCACGGTGCCATCACTGTGCAAAACAATTCTGAAAAATTCAGTGCTATGGTAGGCGGTAGCTTTGACTACCACCCCAAGCAACAGGAAATGAACCTGAAGGAAGTGGACCCGGATCATGCCCTGGTACAGGCTTTTAGTGGCAATGGTTTTACCCACGTAGACGAGCCTTATTTTTTTAAGAATGCTTATTTTGATTACAACTTCCGACCGCTCTTATATATTGAAGCAGACAAATTGGAAGGCAAGAGGGCGGAAGTCAGCCACAATACCATCTACGTAGCCTGGATCAAAAAGCATGGTAAAGGCAGGGTATTCTACAGCTCTCCCTCCCACAATGCCCAAAGCATGGACAATCCTGAATTGCTTCAGTTTTTTCTGGATGGCATGCAATATGTGGTAGGCGACCTGTCAGCAGATGACAGCCCGATGGATAAACCAGAATAGGTTTTAGAAATTTTTATGGCAAGCTGAGCTGCGGACAAAATTAATCCCCGCAGTTTCAGCTTTGTCATAACTTCCAGATGATCCTATTTTCATGCTATTGGCGTTTTCTTCCGGTCTCGGGGAAGAGTACTTTTGAAACCAACTAAACTGCGTTTTAAGATCCCTGTTTAAAAGAGTCCAAACTTAATCCAACACCAATTATTAATCAAAATAATCAGGCTATACCAACCTGCCTCCCGGGCGTAGGTGTAATAAAATAATGCCTTACCTGGTCTTTCACTGTGTACAGCACAGGACATGGAGGCAATCATTTCTTGATTTTGCCCTTGATGAAAGTCTTATCGTATTCCAAATTGCCGAGCTTGTCATAGCGAATCCAATTACCGTGTTTTTCATTGTCTCTGAAGTTGCCTATCTGCCACAGTTGTCCTGATTCTCTATAAAATTTCCACTCACCTTGCATAAGGCCATTGATGGAAACACCTTCGGCTTTTACTTTGCCATCTTTATAAAAGTAGGTGAGCTTTTCACCTGTTTGCTCATACGTTTTTTGACCATTTACATACTCCTTATTTTTCATCATAGCATTTGCACGATTTGGATATTGTTTCCACAGGTGTCATTGAATACGGCAATCTTTACTGTACCCATTTCTGTTGGCTTCACGCTAAATTCCACTCCGAGAGTTGAAAGTCTGTCATATTCTTGCTGAACATCCTCGGAGTTGAACTGTGTGTAGGGGATGCCTGCATCAAATAGGGCCTTTTGATAGACTTTGGCTGGTTCAAAATGGTTGGGAGAAGGTTCTAACAAGATTTCTGCACCATCTTGTTCCTCTTTGCTCACGACAGTCAACCATCGGTTTCCTTCACTTAGTGGAATATCAATTTTCTTTAAGAAGCCCAATTTTTCTGTGTAGAACTTCAATGCTTTTTCCTGGTCATGTACCGGAATACCGATAACTTTAACTTTCATTTTCGTATATTTTTATGTTTGAAAGGCCAAAATCTCCAATTATGAGTGATTTGACTTTGTGAAAGTTGCTTTCTTTTGATATTCCTTTGGCGAAAGTCCAAACCTGGCTTTGAATAAGGTACTAAATGAACAGGGGCTTTCAAACCCAATGTCATAGCAAGTATCAGTTATGCTGAGGCCCTTGCTTAGTAACTGCTTGGCTGCTTCAAGTCTTTTCTCAATAAGATATTGTTTTGGTGTTTGTCCATAATACAATTTATAAAGGCGAAGCAAATGGAATTTTGAGGTAAATCGTACCCGGGATAGCAAATTCAAGTTTAATTCCTTTTCAAAATTGTGAATAATAAAGTGACGGGTCCCAACTACCCTGTCAATTTGGCTTTTATTGGAATAGCAGATATTTTTGATCCGGCTAATTTCTGTTAGATAATGGGTCATACCTATTTATTTTTCAGCAAGTTTAAATGGCTTTGTTAATTTTTTGTGTCTCCTTTCTCTGTTCAGTTCCCTAAAACCAGTTGTTAAACGATACAATTCTTTCATCTTTAGCTGGTATACAATTGGAAAACAGGCTATTGCTGTCTACAGATCAAGGCATAGAGCAGCAGAACGGAATTGTTGATCCCATCAAGTATTTTCAAGTATTTTTTTAAGGTTATTCAAGTCTTGTGTATTGGCTTTCTCCATCTTCATTGCCATAAGTGGCGCAAAAATTTTTGAAAAACCTGTTGGATTACCCTGGTTGTGCAGGGTCATTTTTGTTGTCTTGTCGTCGATGGCGGTCCAGGTGTAAGTTGTCTGCATTGGAAAAGGTCCCTCTGTTGTCCGCATGACCAATTTTTGTCGGTGAATTAATTCAATAAATTCGTAAGTATATGCAAGTTTTCTTCCTAAGAAATGGGCCACAAAAGCAACTTGGGAACCTACTGCAAGGGGTTTAGGGGTTTTCCAGACAGCCGATTTGATATTTATGTACCATTCAGGTGCATAGTCAGGATTTGAGGCATAGTCTGAAACCATGTCAATTGCCTTGTTGATGATAACTTCTGTGGACACATCTACCCTCATATTTTGGTAATTTTATGCTGTGAAATGCCTGAAATAGTGAATATAGGTCAAAAAATTGGCGGTTCCAACGGGGAAATACAAATGCCGAATTAATTCGGTAGCCTATAATTTTTTTGCCTTTAAGCTGGTTTGTGTAGAAAGGCGAGCGCAACTTAAGATCCAGCGAAAGCGGTGGATCGTTAAAAAATGAATCCTTGAACCATTTTGGTGATAAAGTGGAAGAAGGAAAGCTATAGCCAGGTCCACTTCTTCCACAATAATTACCTGCAGCTCCCTACATCACTTTTTCGTCTTCTTTTTCCCTGCCGCAGCTTTCTTCGGCTTGGCTTTGCCTTTTTTGGCATCGCCCTGGCTTTCTATGATCTCGGTGATCTCGGCAAAGGTGAGTTCTTCTGCCTCCTTGTCTTTGGGGATTTTATAGTTGTTGCGGCCTTTTTTGATATAGGGTCCCCAGCGGCCCAGCAACACCTGTACCTCCGGATCCTCATCAAATGACTTGATGTGCTTTTTGGCATCGGCTTCTCTTTTGGCCTTGATCAGTTCTATGGCCTCTTCCTCGTTTACGGAATGTGGATCATATTCCTTGCCCAGGGATACAAATTTTCCGTCATGGCGGATATAGGGCCCAAACCTTCCTATGGCAGCCACGATTTTCTTGTCTTCAAACTGCCCCACATCACGGGGAAGTTTGAAGAGTTCCAGGGCATCCTCCAGGGTGATGCTTTCAATAAACTGTCCTTTGCGCAGGCTGGCAAATTGCTTTTCCTCATCCTCCTGTTCCCCGATCTGAACCAGGGGTCCGAATTTGCCCAGCCGGGCAATGACCTTTTTGCCGGTTTTGGGATCTATGCCCAGCTCTTTGGAGCTGTTGACATCCGTGCGTTTGATGTTTTCTGTTTCCTCTACTTTGGTGTGGAAGGCACCATAAAAATTCTGGATCATCTCCTCCCAGGCCTGGCCCCCATGTGCGATATGGTCAAACTCCTTCTCCACATTGGCGGTAAAGGAGAAATCGATCACGTTGGGGAAGTGCTCCACCAGAAAATCATTCACCACCATGGCAATATTGGTAGGGAAGAGTTTGTTTTTCTCTGTGCCGGTGGTTTCTGTTTTTTCTGCTTCTTCAAAATTGCCCTCATGAATCAGCATTTCGGTGTATTTTCTGGGTGTTCCTTCTCTGGATTCCTTCAGTACATAGTTTCGTTTCTGAATGGTAGAGATTGTTGGGGCATAAGTGGATGGGCGTCCGATGCCCATTTCTTCCAGTTTTTTTACCAGGGAGGCTTCCGTATACCGGGCCGGTGGGCGGGTAAAGGACTGCCTGCCCTTCATTTCTATCAAATCCAGTTCCTGACCCACCGTCAGGGGAGGGAGCAGGCCTTTGGCAGTGGATTCTTCTTCCTCTTCCTCATCCGTGCTCTCCAGGTATACTTTCAGGAATCCCTGAAATTTGATCACTTCACCACTGGCACTCAGGGTTTGGTCGGCATTGGAAATGGCAATAGAAACATTCGTTTTCTCCAGTTGGGCATCGGCCATCTGAGATGCAATTGCCCGCTTCCATATCAGTTCATACAGCCGTTGCTCATTCCGGTCCTTGCCGGCTTCGGTCACCGAAAAGTCCGTGGGCCGGATGGCTTCGTGTGCTTCCTGTGCGCCTTCAGATCTGGAAGTGAATTTTCTCTTGTGGTGGTATTCATTGCCATAAGCGCCCTTGATCTCATTTTCTGCACTTTTCAGCGCATCTTCGGACAGGTTGACACTGTCGGTCCGCATATAGGTGATCTTCCCGGACTCATAGAGTTTCTGGGCAATGTTCATGGTTTGGGCCACTGAAAAATAAAGCTTTCTACTGGCCTCCTGCTGCAGGGTGGAGGTGGTGAAAGGAGCTGCCGGTGTTTTTTTCGCCGGTTTGGTTTCCAGTGATTTGATGGAAAAATCGGCTTCCAGGCAATTTTTCAGAAAAGCTTCCGCTTCTTCCTTGGTATCGAATTTCTTTGGCAATTCGGCCTGCAGTTGTTTGCCTTCTACATCAAAAAGGGCGGTGATTTTAAAGGAAGATGTAGGTTTGAATTTTTCGATTTCCCTTTCCCGATCCACGATAAAGCGCACTGCCACGGATTGTACCCTTCCTGCAGAAAGGCCTGCTTTGATCTTTTTCCACAAAACAGGCGACAGCTCAAAGCCCACCAGCCGGTCCAAAATACGGCGGGCTTGCTGGGCATTGACCAGGTCCAGGTCTATCTGCCTGGGAGATTCCAGGGCTTTAATTATGGCAGATTTGGTGATTTCCCGGAATACGATTCTTTTGGTATTTTCATCTTTTAAACCAAGCACTTCCTTCAGGTGCCAGGATATGGCCTCTCCCTCGCGGTCATCGTCACTGGCCAGGAAAATGGTCTCTGCCTTTTTTACCAGTTTTTTCAATTCCCGGATGACTTCCTTTTTGTCCGGGCTAACCTCATAGGTAGGTTTGAATTTATTTTTGATGTCGATGGCATTTTCCCCTTTTGGCAGGTCCCGCACATGCCCGTAGCTGGAGGTGACCTTAAAGTCCTTTCCCAGATAACCTTCTATGGTCTTGGCTTTTGCTGGCGACTCGACAATGACTAAATTCTTTGGCATGGTTTGCTTGTTTAAATATAAAAATACCAGGGACCAGGAATTATCCCCTTATTTTGGCCTAAAAATAGATGTCATATAATTCTCTTCCAAATATTCATCCAAAGCAATTTTTATTGCCGGTATAATTTCAACATATTTAATTTTCATTTCAGACAACAATTTTGGTTTATGGTAAAGGAACTTTTACTCGCCCGTCATGGAGAAGCAGTTTCACCAAATATTGCCGCTGTGGATGCAGACCGCAACCTGACAGCTGCAGGCAGACAACAAGTAGATAGGCTGGGCAATTTGCTGGCCATTAATGGGCAGAAATGCCAGTTGATGGTATATAGTCCCGCCCTGCGTTGCCGGCTGACAGCAGAAATTTTAGGCAAACACCTGGAGCCGGTAAGCAGGCTTGCCGTTCCCTTTATTTACCGTGCCGACCGGGATGAGTTGCTTTTCGTTATCAATGGATTTCCTGCCGAAGTCCATCAGGTATTACTGGTGGGACACAATCCGGCCATCAGCATGATAGCCGCTTACCTCACAGGAGAGGATCACCTGATGTTTTCTCCCGGCATGATGGCCAGGCTGCATTTCAGGGATTTGGGCTGGGACATACTATCAAAAAACACCGGAACTTTGGAAGAAATCCTTCAGTAAAGCTTTATTCACAACAATATAAATTTTAGTTTAACATTTTGATTTCAAACATGGCCAACAATAATAAAATTACCCTTGTGCAAAATTTTGATCCCAACGGTATGGGTATAGCCGGAAATTTATTCGGTCTTCCCTTTACACCAGAGACCAGTGAACTGATCATCCTTCCCGTTCCCTGGGAGGTTACGGTCTCGTATCAGGCGGGCACGGCCAGGGGGCCGCAAGCCATTCTGGATGCTTCTGTGCAGGTTGATCTTTTTCAGGAAGATATCATAGATGCCTGGAAGCTGGGAATTTCCCTTTTACCCATTGATGAAAATCTGGAAGCAGACAACAACAAATTCCGGTTGCTCGCCGGCAATTACATCCAATGGCTGGAGAAGGGGGCAGGAGAATTACAGGGAGAAAGGTTTGCCGCAGTTCCCGGGATCATCAACAAGGCTTGTGAGGAAATGAACGAATGGGTTTATCAACAGGCCAGGACCTACCTGGATAAGGGGAAAATTTTTGGCCTTCTCGGAGGAGACCACAGTACCCCGCTGGGAGCTATCCGGGCTCTGGCAACAAAGCATCCTTCATTTGGGATACTGCAAATAGACGCTCATGCGGATTTGCGTGTTTCCTATGAAGGTTTTGACTATTCTCATGCCTCCATCGCCCATAATGCCCTTAAAATCCCAGAAGTAAAGCAACTGGTACAGGTAGGGGTCAGGGATTTGTGTGAAGAAGAATGGACCTACATACATTCGGATGAAAGGATTCGGCTGTTTTCCGATAGCCAGCTAAAAGCGGAATTGTATGAAGGCACGTCCTGGGTCTCCATTTGCCAGGATATCGTCGCAAATTTACCCGAAAAGGTTTACCTGAGCATAGATATTGATGGCCTGAACCCGGCCCTTTGCCCCCATACAGGCACTCCCGTACCGGGGGGACTGGATTATCAGCAACTGGTATTCCTGGTAAAAACCCTGGTAAAAACCGGAAGGCAATTGATAGGGTTTGACCTGGTGGAAGTGGCTCCCGGTACGGAAAAGGATGAATGGGATGCCAATGTCGGCGCACGTTTGCTTTACAGGATAGCCAATCTGGCGGCTGTTTCTCAAGGCAAGTTGCACTGGTCCTGATATAAATTTCCCTCGAAAATAACTTCCACCTTTTCTAAATAAACTTTCAACTTTCCCAAAGTTTCAAACTTTGGGAAAGTTACACCTCAACAAACCTTTTCCAAAGTTCTAAACTTTGGAAAAGGTTTTTCTATAAAGGTCTGAACTTTGGATAAGTTATACCTACTATTTACTGAAATTTCCTGTCCCGGGACAAGCCGATATTCCCTGTAATTTTCCGATATTTGGGCTTTGATTTTTCCTGATGAAGAAGCGTACTCCTTTTTGGCAATTGTTATCGGAATCTATCCGTGGAAATGAACAGGATTATACCCGGATCCCCATCAAATCGGGGATCATCCTGCTGGCGGTGCCCATGATCCTGGAAATGATCATGGAGTCCCTGTTTGCCGTTGTCGATATATTTTTTGTCGGCCGGCTGGGTGAGCATGCCGTAGCCACTGTAGGCCTGACAGAAGCGGTACTAACCATCATTTATTCCCTGGGCGTGGGCATCAGCATGGCAGGTACGGCCATGGTGGCCAGACGATTCGGGGAGAAAAAATTCCAGCGAGCAGGAACGGTTGCCTTTCAATTGCTCCTGGTCGGGATCTTGGCTTCCCTGCTTTTGGGGGCAGGTGGCTATGTCTACGCCGGGGAAATCCTCTCTCTGATGGGCGCAGAGGAGCAGGTTCTGGAAACGGGAAAGGCCTATACGGAAATCATTTTTCTGGGCAATACGGCCATTATGCTACTTTTTCTGATCAACGGGATTTTTCGGGGTGCCGGATCACCCCACCTGGCCATGCGTGCACTTTGGATTTCCAATGGTTTGAATATTATTCTGGACCCTCTTTTGATTTTTGGTTTGGGTTCATTTGAAGGATTTGGCCTGGTAGGCGCGGCCTGGGCCACCACCCTGGGGCGGAGTCTGGGTGTGGTGTACCAATTGTACCATTTGCTTAATGGCAAACACCGTCTGGTCGTTAACCGTACCAACCTGAAAGTCCGTTGGGAAACCCTGAAGAAAATCATTCATATCTCTGCCGGAGGAATGGGGCAGTTTTTGGTGGATTCTGCCGCCTGGATAGTGCTAACCAGAATAGCTTCGGAATTTGGGAGCGCTGCTGTGGCTGGCTATACCATTGCTTTCCGCATACTTTTGTTCAGCCTGATGCCGGCCTGGGGACTTTCGGCTGCTGCCGCTACACTCGTAGGTCAAAATCTGGGAGCCGGAAAAGCCTTCAGGGCGGAAATTTCAACCTTTCTGACTGCCAGGTATAATTTCATTTTTCTGGCTGCAGTCACCTTGATCTATCTTTTGTTTGCAGATACCCTGGCGGGTATATTTGCGCCGCAGGAGGATGTAAGGGCCATTGCTTCATCAGGATTAAAAATCACAGTTTTGGGGTACATATTTTATGCAGTGGGCATGGTGATGGTGCAGGCTTTCAATGGGGCGGGAGATACCAGAACGCCCGCATATATCAATATCGGTGTGTTTTGGTTGCTGGAAATCCCACTGGCCTACCTTTTGGCCATCACTTATGGACTGGAAACCAAGGGTATCTTTATCACTATTGCCTTTTGCCATTCCCTCCATGCATTGATTGCTCTTTGGTTTTTTCGAAAAGGAAATTGGAAATTTGCCAAGGCATGATTGGCTAAATTTACGCTGCCGGGCCCGCTTTCCTTTAAATTGGTAAGAAGCATGTTTTCCTCAAAGCGAAAACCTTGGACCAATCCATTTGGTACATTTTGGGCAGTACACTTTATTTCAGCTCTATTTTTTATACAGGTAGAAGGTAATAAGCGTATTTCCCGGGATGGGAATAAAAAAACTACCGGTATATGAGAGGACCGGTAGTTGAGTTAGGTTTAACAGGCAAGATAAATAAATGTCCTTACTTTGTTAATTCAAAGGTATGCCTTTCCTTTAATTTAGAAGGTATGCATTTGTAACCAATGGGGGTATAAAATGTTAATAGTTATCGTATTTTATTGCTTTGAATTCATTTAACTTCTTTTTAGGAAAAATACAACAGCGCAAAACTGCCCTGCTGCTTTTAATAAAAAGTGGTGAGCACCACGAGCCTGTCTTTATCGGAAAGGTCTATTTTCTTTCCTTTTGAAGGGTTGAGTAAAAGATGGTTTCCTGCTTCATCTGCCCGATTCAAATAAATTCCCAGCACGGTTTCTCCATGAGCAGTGGCCAGGGATTCAATCTCATGGAAGTGTATTTTCCCAAAAGAAACCCCGTACTCGTTAAGATCCCTAAATATTATTTCTGCACCTCCAACGGTAAAAAGTTCATTATAAATACTGTTGAGTTCCCTTTGCAGGGCAATCCCTGCCAGAAGGTGACTCAAAACCATGGGGCTGATGATGACTTCACTTTGAAAGCTTTTGACAAGGGATTCGTTGCTGGGGTCCGACAATTCGAGTAAAACTGAAGGTCTTTTGGGTGCTTTCTCCAAAACCTCCTCAAGCAAGACATAACCCACCATGGTCCTTGCGTCTGCTTCTTCTTCCTCTTCCATCCGGTCACTGCTGACCAGGAGAATGTGGTCAAAAGTTTCTGCTTCAGTTTTTTTGATCTCGGATTCCCGGATAAAGTCGGCAACAAAATGCTCAACCGAAACCCTGAGGTTTTCTTCATACAAAAATGCCAGGTCCTTTTCCCTTTCGGTCACAGGTCGCAAAGCCACCAGACGGATAAAATATTTTTCTTCCTCATAGGTACACAATTCCCTGATAAGCGAAGGAACATGTTCATTCCATCCTAAAATCAATATGCGTATGGTATTTTCCAGCTCGTCCACAGGCAGCTGGCCAAGAAATGGGACAGATTCACTTTCAATCGAAAGTCTGTCCTTTCTCCAAATCAAATCCGAAGAATTTCTGGCAAGTAAAACCAGTAGGTCTCCTTCTTCCAATAACTTTTCATCAGGCAAATTTAATTGAGGCGAAAAATGCTCACCCTCCTTTTTTACTATTCCCAGGACAACGGCTTTGGTAAATGCCTTCTTCAATTTTCCTATTGTTTGGCCCACCAATTCAGGAAAGGCCTGCGAAAACAGGTTATTATCGTCCACCTGAGAGAGAATTTCATTGTATACTTCCGAAAGCCCTGGATGTCGGATATTCTGAGCCATTAGCCGGCTGATAATGGTATTGCTGCCCACTACTTCCAATGGCCCCGAATAAGACCGATAGGCAGCATTAACTTTATTTGCATCTTGTATTTCTGCTACCACATATGGTAGCTTCTGAATGTTCTGGGAGTTGGCTTCTGCATTCAATGAAAGCAGGCACTTGATGGTTTCTATATCCGGATTGATAAGTTCTTTTCTTCCATAGGCCAAACTTGGTATAATGATGCATGATGCATTTAAGCTATCCACTCTCCGGAGGTGTTCCCGGTCAATGGCCAGACCGGTACGCAAAACAATATCATGAGCTCGCCTGCCGATCATTGGATGGTCTTTGAGTTCCTGCATTTGAAAGGGGCTGACTTCTTCTGAAAGAATAATCAATTGTAACTTTTTGGCATCGTATCTTTCCAAAAACCGCTTGATCCTTCCCACTGATTGAAAAATTTCAGCGGCTATGTGTATGGTTCGGTTGGACCAGCCTAAAATGAGGATGTGGTCATTTGCTGTTACAGGTGTAAGTCCTTGTTCCAAATGCCGGATCTTACGGTTCATCCAGGTAGTAATAACGGCCACCAAAGATCCAAGGAATATCACATACCCGGCCACGGTTATCAGGGTTGAGATAAACCTTCTCCAGTTGCCCACGTCGTCACCCAGGTATCCCGGATCTGTAAGCCTCAGAAAAGCCCACCATACTGACTCCCCGAAAGTAGCTGTTGGGGATCCCGATGGCATCACCAGAATGCCCCCGATAATGGAAATCAAACCAATTAGCGCGGCTACCAGCAACAACTGAAAATGGGCTCCTTTTACCAGTTGCCTTTCCAGGGTAAAAATTATTTTCCGGCGAATCCTGGGTCTTTTTAAGCGCATGGTGATTTTTTAAAAAGCAAAATTTTCCCAATTTAGCCATTTCAATAGAATTAGCTAAGAATTTTTTACTTAAAGATGTAAAACCAAAGGTGATTAAGGATATTATAAACCACCTCTTTTTAACCTGTTTTCAATTACTGTACATGCCTGTAGGCTATGGCAGAAAATTTAAACATTGAGAAGCTAATTTCGGGCTGGACGGACATCATTTAATCGTTCAAATCTGGTGTAAAACCAAGTATGAAACTGACAACTATGTATAAGACCAATTTCCCCTTAATAATGGGAATTTGCTACAGCTGAAATTTTTGAACTAACGGTACAAATATGACCTGAACAAAGCATGTTTAAGTCAGGACTGTAACTGTCATTTCCACTTTGCAACTTAATAAGGGTTACTACCGAAAAGGGAGATCTGTTAGATTTTGAATTCCTTAACCATCGGTTCTGGTGTTATTCCATCAACCTGAAATTTGTCACCTCTTTTCCTTCGAGTTGTTTTTGCCATTTTTCAAACAGTGGCTTTTCCATTTCAAACTCCCTGTAAGCATCCGGGTTCATGATGGGAATACCCTTTACGATAGGATAAATCCGCTTGCACTGAGGACAATGTAACCAGCCTTCGAGGATTCTTTCTTCAGTATCTTCTGAAATCCTGGTCAATGTCAAATCGGATTTGTCAAAGGGGCAACACAATTTTTTTATGGTATTTATTTTCATGGGATCAGTTGGTTTGTAATTGATTTAAATATTCTTCCATGGCCTTGCAGGGATCTGCTGCCTGCATGATGCCTG
Source organism: Cyclobacterium sp. (assembly GCF_014762705.1). GTDB lineage: Bacteria > Bacteroidota > Bacteroidia > Cytophagales > Cyclobacteriaceae > Cyclobacterium. The sequence goes on from NZ_JABURL010000119.1 coordinate 83,740, forward strand.
AGATTACGGCCACCCCAGAATAGGAAAGCTCGTTTAGTCTTGGCAAGTTATACAGGTCAATGCCTCCGGCCAGAAAGAGAGGTAGCCTGCTTTTTTTTTCCGTTTCCAGTATGGTTTTAAAGGAAACAATATCACAGCTATTTGCAGTTTTGGAAGGAAACAGGGAACAAAAGGAAAGGTAGTCAAAGCCCTTTTCTTCAGCCTGCTGAATGAGTTCCTGGTCATTGTTGCAGGTGATGCCGAAAATGGATTTGTCAGGCAGTTCCTCTTTGATTTCTTCCAGGTTTTCTGGTATGGTGTCAAAATGCACTCCATCCGCTCCTGTTTCTTTTATCCATTCCCAGCGGTTATTGATCAATACAGGAAAAGGGTAGGGGCGGGCTACCTGGCAGACCCTGCGGATAAACTTCAGGCTATCCTGGGATTCTCTGAAATGGTCCCAGATCTGAAGGGCAATGATGGGGTAGCGACATAGCTTTTCCAGGATCCCGTAGCATTCACTTTCCGGTCTGTCTGCGGGATCGATGATCAGGTAAATTCCTTTTTTTGCCTGAAGATTAAGTTTTTTCATTTCCAGCCCTGTTTGAATGCATTCGAAAAAGCTGCCCAGTAGGGGTCTGTTTTTTGATAATTAAGCTTTTTGGCTGTTCCATTTTCCTGGCGTAAAACCATTCCTTGCGCTTTCTCCGTCAATTCCCCTACCTGAGCACAGGCAATTCCCTTATCCAATATCCTTTCCTCTATGCGTCTGGCATTTGATTCATCGCAGGTAATGATCATGGAGCCAGCCCCGATACATTTTAAAGGGTCCAGGTCAAAAATGTTGCATATGGCTTGCTGGACCCGGCCTACGGGAAGCTGCCTTTTCTCCAGGCAGACCCCACATCCGGATGCTACAGCCAGCTCATAGATGGCTCCTAAAATACCCCCTTCAGTCACATCATGCATGGCGGTAACCTCTTTTTCCTTGGGGTCGCCAACTGCTGCCAAAGCCTCTTTCAGGGAGGAGCTATGGTAAAAGGATTCACAGGCTTCCAGGTAGATTTCCTTGCCCAACTTCTCCCTGATGGTCTTGGGGAAGCTCATGGCCAGGATGGCCGCTGAGGACAGTGCGGCAGTCTTGGTTACAAGGATCACATCCCCGCAACGGGCCATATTGGATGTCAGGGCCTGCTCTTTGGGAAGGATGCTGACAAAAGTTCCTCCTCCTGCAATGGTGGAATTTTGGCCTTCCACAAATCCGGTATGACCGCCGGTAATGGCCATGCCTATTTTCTCACAATAATGGTGAATATGCTTCCAATAAATTTTAAAATCTTCTTTGGAAAAATTTGCTGGTAAATTCAATACAAATTGGCCGTATTGAGGGGAAAAACCCGTGGTGGCCATGTCATTGGCCATCAATTGCACGGACAGCCAGGCTGATTCCTGTAAGCCAAGGGTGGGTACCAGGGACAGGGGATCGCTGGTTAAAGCCATGACCTGCTTTCCTGCCAATTCCACCAGGGATACGTCCCTGCCAAAGCCCGGTTTTACGAGGACCTCGTCCCTGCTTGCACCACAATGAGAGGTGATAAATTCTTCCAGCAAAGTTTCATCTATTTTACCCAGTTGATCAGACATTTTATTCCACATCATGAAGTTGAACATATAAACCAAAAAAGTCCCCATATGGAAGACTCCACTGCTGTACAGGAAACCATTTGGGCAATCCGGTACAGGACCATTCAATGGAATAGGATCTTCCTTTCAAAGCTTCCTGTATGATTTGAATCAGTTTTTCAGGTGTGTAAAAAGTAGCCGTTACATAGAAGGGATTTTTCCCAAAGAGTTGCTGTACCCTTCTTCGCAATACTTTGGGGGAGTTTCGGTTCATCATGCCCATGGCAATGCCGTATTTCCCCACTCTGGCCGCCTCCCGGATGACCTTCACCGGGTCTTTGTAATATTCAAAGGTGGTGATGAAAGCCAAAGCATCGAAAGAATGGTCCTTGAAGGGCATGTGATGCGAATCTGCCATCACCAGGTCTCCCTCAAAAAGATGGATGGCCTGGGAAAGCATCAAAGGTGAGATATCTCCGCCGGAGGCTTCAATGCCAATTTCTTTCCACCAACGGGTAAAACGGGTGGTACCGCATCCAAACTCCAGCAGTGTTTTGATCCTGCTGTCTTTGGATACCAGCTGTTCCATGACTTTTTTCTGCCAGATTTCTGCCCTTTTGTACCGGCCTTCATACCACAATTCGTAAGTATCGGTATGCTTGCGGTTAAAAAACCATTCCGGCCTGTTTTGCCAGTTTTGCTTGGTTTGGGGAATCAGTCCGCCTGCAGTTTTCTCAATTTCCATATTGTCGTTGTCTTTAAACAAAAATTCCATTCACCTGTATGGGCCAGGGAATGGAGCGACAAAATACAAATGGAATTCTGGCTGGCATCCCTACGTTGGCATTATCCAAATCAGGTATCGGGTTTGATCTCAGCCGGATTGAATTCCAGCACCCCGTGCGTTTATTTCTTTGTTCAAAGATATTCAATTCTATCATCAAAACAAAAGCAAGCTGCTTTTGAAATTTTTCAAGGGTTTGTTTGAAAAAAGATCACCAAACAATTATTCCTGTTTTCAAATTTTTACCATATATTCATAACTTATTGGAATTAAAAAGATTAACTTCATGACTGCCCTATCAAAATTTATATCCTGGAAAAAGGGGAATACCATTGTTTCGTGGGTCCTTGCAAGATTGGTATTTCAAGTGATTTTTAACCGGGAAAATGTACCCAAACACATTGAAATTCTGGACGACACCCTTACAGCGCATTGTTCCAGAACCAAACGAAACCGTTGGGTAACTGTAATTAATTTCCTGGTGAGGCCAAGGTTTGTGCGCAGATTTGTTGAAAACCGGTTAAACAGAAATATGGATAACCATGAAAGGGTGGTTTTGTCTTTGGATAAGGAGTTGACAAGGGAAGATTTTTTCCCTAAGGAAAAGAATAAAAGACAGAAATGGGGCAATTGGTTTGGGAATCATTTTTCGGAACCCCTGCAATTCTTTGTTCCCGGCAATGGAGCCTATAAAAATTTCTCTCCACAGGATCCTAAATGTGAATCATACGATTACGCCGGACTGGAAGAAGTTTGTTCCCTGGTCAGGCTGGCCGAGAAAAATGGCCGTAAGATTCGCGCTATAGGTTCGGGGCATGCCCTGACTGCAGTGGCCCAATGCGAGGATTATATGGTTTGTACCCAGGACATGAACATGACCCAAAGGCCGGCCAAAAAATGGATCAGGAAAAAATTCCGGGATGGGTTTGAGGTGGAAGTAAACTTTGGCAATAAAAAAAGTACGGAAACCCATTATTTGTTTGAAACAGGAGGAGGTACAAAGATCAGGCATTTGATTCAGGCCCTGACCCACCACCAACTGGCCCTGATCAACCAGGGAGGATCCAGCATTCAGTCCATTACAGGGGCCATTGCCACTTCAACACATGGATCGGGAATAGGAATAGGCCCGGTTTCCGCTTTTGCAAAGTCCATGACCATAGTGGGCAAAGGAGCCAGGGTTTTCCGGGTCGAACCAAGTGATGGTATTACCGACAGGGAAGCTTTTGAAAATGACGAGATGGTTAAAAAGCATGACATCAGTTTGATTCAGGATGATGAAAAATTCAATGCGGTTATGGTGGGTATCGGGTCTGTTGGCATTGTTTTTTCAATGATACTGGAAGCCCAACCGGACTACAGGCTCTTCGAAGAAAGGATCCTGCGTAATTGGGATGATGTCAAGAAAGAGATGATGCAGGAGGGGATGTACAAGTATATCAATGGCCACCGGCATTTTGAAGTGTTGATTAATCCCTACTGCGATAAGGAAGCTCCAGGAGAGGAAGGTAAAAAAAGAAAATGCCTGGTAACTACCCGGGATTACAGTGAAGAAGTACCAGGGAAACACCATGCTGGCATAGAGAGAAATTATATTTCGACCTTTATCTCCGGCATTGCCATTTCGGGCAGGCTTTCTCCCTGGGTGTTTAATAAAAACCACCTGTCTATCCCCAGAATGACTAATAATTCCCTGAAAAGACTCGTTGACCACAAAGATGATGCTGGTGGTGGGTTTGAGGACCTGGCCAGGAATGTACTGGATCAGGGACTGGGCGAGTTGAAATTTTATGGTTATGCCATTGAATTTGGTTTTCCTTTGGAAAAGGTTTTTGAAGCGGTGGATTTGATCATAAAAAATTGTGAGGAATCTCAGGGGTATGATCAGCTTTTAGCTGCACCTTTTGCTTTGCGGTTTGTCAAAAAATGCCCCGCCCATTTATCCATGATGAACCAGTCCGACATGTGCATGATCGAGTTGGTCAGTGTCAAAGGTGTTACTGGAAGTTATCCATTGTTTATGCGTTTGGAAAGGGAGTTATTGGCTTTGGGAGCTGTTCCCCATTGGGGACTTTCCGTAGAACCCTGGCACCGGGCAATGGTGGAAAAAGCCTTTCCCAGGTTCAAAGATTGGGAAAAAGAGCAGGAGTTCTTCGGTGGCAGCACTTTCCGCAATGCGTTTCTGGAGCGGATACAAACTTCATAAGGATTTCCGAAAGGCTGCCAATTCTTTGTAAACCCTTCTTCTTGCCCGGTTGATGCCTCCTACGGGTGTGTGGTCTTCCAGTCCAATCCATGGTGAAAATTCCATTTTTTCACCCATGGCTCTTCTTTCTTCGGTATCAAATTCCTGCTTAGGAATGTTCAGACTGGCAAGTGGTACCAAGTCGGCTTTCCAAACTTTAGATGTGTTTTCCAGGGGTTGTTCTTTTTCGTCTTTGTGAATCTGTACATTCAGTGTAAATGCATGTTCCCTTTTCTGGCAATCTTCCTTAAGTTGTTCTTTGAGAAAATTTTCCGACCGGGGTTCGGCCAGGGTGTAACCCAATGCCGGATTATTGGGTGTTAAAACAAATTTCACGAAGTGGTCAGGCCCATGTCTGAATGCACCACCTGAGAAATAGGTCTGCGAGAGCAGGTTATCGTGTTTGGCCGCATATTTAAGCGTAAGGTAAATACTGCGCCAATGGGAGGGGTTAATGGCAAATCGCAACTGCTCCCAAAGGCCAAAAAGTACTGCTTTAATGGCTTTTTTGTACAAGCGAATGGTCCAGGTTGAAAGGATGGGACTTGTGGTCATCAAAAAATTTTGGGTAGAGAATCCTATAGGATCTTCCTCAATCGTTTCCCCTTTCACTTGCAATACCTTTATAGCCAATCCCCTTCCGGATGCCGGCTTGTCAGATCTCACTTTTGGAGGAGCATTGGAAAGCCGTATCCAGACATCATATTGCCTGGCTTCTTTGAAGAGTCCGACTTGTAAGGCTTCCGGAATATCTTGACGAATGGTAAGGGTCCCTTTCAGCAGTCCATGCATTTTGGGATGAAAATTTCTGAGTATTTTCCCTTCAGGGTACTCTTGCTTCAGGTAATCCTTCATTACCCGGATCAATTCCTGTATGTCTTTTTCTTCGCCTGGTGTATAGGTATTAATCATGATTAGCCATGTATTGTAAGGCCCTGATTCCGGGAAAAAAGAAATAGGCACCACCTTTGATGATCGTGAAATTTGGCAAATGGTCCAGTTTTCTTCTTACCGGGTATTTCGGTATACTGAATTCATTGGTTTTTCTGGACTCATGCTGGTAATGGTTGCCAATAATGGGGTCAGCGTCATTTTCCAGACCCCCGAATTTGTGAAAATTCACCCAATTGTTTTGGACAAATTCAAATTGTCTGCGAATATCGGTTACCATGCAGATGAAATGAAGCCCCCTTTCCCGGTCATCCTCTATACTATCCAGCATATCCTCAGGCTTCAATTCGGGGGTTACCGGCGGTCCATAGGGCCGGCCTTTTCTGATCATGCGGTGTTTGGCGGCCATTTCTGTGGAATCCTTCTGGGTGTTTTCCGTTACCAGGTGGTCTCTGGGATTGGTGCGCCGGATATGGGATCCGATGGGGCATTTCAATCCGGCCTTATCTTCTTTCCAAAATCCAAAATCATTGGCTTCGGAAAGGTTGGGATCCGGCTGATTTGGGCATAGGGTCAAAGGAGAACCGTCAGGCCACCTACCCACCATTTTACTGGCCAGGGCAATGGCTGAAGCTTTATCACTACTTTGCGCCTGCATGTACTGCCAAAAAGCATGTACTTTTTGCTCCATTTGCCTGAACACAAGGTAAGTGCCGTTTTTTCCCAGGTCTTTAAGGGTGGCATCATCAGGATGGTGTGGTAATTCGCCCTCTTTATCTAAAGCTTCTGGAACAGTCGGGCTGGGTGCATATTCATCATAGAGGTTTTTATACCCCATGATAAATTCCCCTGCGGGAAAAGTGCCGGCGGTATCACCCGGTACTTCTTTTAATAACTCCCTGATTATCGGTCTGGATATATCATCGCGGAACCCAAAATGTTCTTTCCGGGCATGCAGCATACCAGTGGGCAGGGTATGCAACAGCTCTACCTGGAAAGATGCAGTCAAAATCTTGATTTGGGATAATGTGCTTTCCAGTTTTTCCAGGTCTTTTCCGAAGACCATCAACATAAGGTGTATGTTTTTCTCTCCCCAGGTCCAGTTTTGGGGCGCATTTTCTCCGGTGTCGCCCAGGATAAATTGCCGCTGTAATTCTGTCATTCCTTCTTTGAATTCCCTGCAGAAACTGTTCAGAAGGGCAGGGGGAAGTTTCAAAAAAGCCAAGCCCTCGTAGGTAAGGGCAATTTGCAGGGCCTGCTCTTCTGGTTTTTCGGATGCGGTGGTGACTTTTGGGACAATCTCTTGTAAAAAAACTCTCGCTTTGGCAGGATCGGTAAAGGTATACAATAAGTAGCTGGCACTGCTGAGATTGCCATGGCCCCTGATCAATAATCCCTGAATGTCGTCTTTTTCCAGTGTAGTCATTTTTATAAGGTTAACAGCCAGTCTTTGATCTCCGGATCATCCATCTCTTTATACAGGCCCGCTCTGAATGCCCGGTTTCTTTTTAAATTTTCTACACTCAGATCCTGCTGGCAGGTATACCAGAATTGGGTGACTTTCTGATGGGCCCTTACGCCTTTCATATAGTTGCTCCGGTGGTTGTATTGCTTGTGTACCAGCCAACGTGTAGCCGGGAAACCAAAGGCATGGCTGAAAATCACGGCCATGTTCATGGATCTCCTTTCACTGTCCACAAAATCGTGGGCATATGCTTCTGAAAGATTGTCAAAGTTGGCGATGAATACCAATCTTTTCCCTTTGTCCATTTGCAGCCATCTCGCAGTGTGTACTGTAGGGATATAGGCAAAATAGGACACCAATCCGACTAGCTTTAAGGTAAGTGCCAGAAATACCCGGCGTATCCACCCTCGTTTCAATGGAGCGATCACCGTCATTTCATTGATCACCGGATTGGTTTCCAGTGCCACTATCTCCCTTACTTTCTCATCAGAAAGTTCAGGACTGGGTTCATGGGATATGTTTTCGTTGAGTCGCAAAAGCAAAAACAGGAAAACGACTACCAGGATAAATAAGGGCAGGATACAGGCCAGAATTTTGATTACCAGCGGATCGATAAAAAAACAAAGGACGATGGAAACCAAGGAGGTCAACATCACCAACCCGAATAGGGCCAATGGCCATAACATGTGTACCTTATTGCTAAGGCCATAGGGAATTTTTTTGCTTGCCCATACCAGTTGGGGATGGTTTTTAACAAAGTTTTCGATTTTTTCTTTCACCTCTTTCGGAGAGGAAGGATCTCCCTGATCTGCCAATCCCTGTGCGTATTTCCATACTTCCGCTTTGAGTTTTTTCTCCTTGTCGACTTCTGTGGTGCTGATAAATTTGAAACCTGAATAGAAGGTGTTTGGAATGCTTTTTCGTTTCAAAAAGGAAACCAAGCCAGGTTTATCCAGGTCATTTTTGGGATATTCCCGACTTTGACTTAATACCTGTTTGATCTGTGGACCCAGAAAGGTAGCCAATTCCTGTATATGCGAGGATTTGCTTCCCACGTAGCTGCTCATCAGGATGATCCGTGCTGGAAGTTTTTCTTTGCCGGCATAAGTTTGAGCAGGCAAAGTCAGCCAACTGATAAAAAAAGTGCTGGGTAGGGATTTATGGTATTTCTCCTGATATATACTCAGATCTTTGCGGTACTCAAAAAGCAGGCCATTGACATAAGGTATTTTTTCCTCATCCAGGGTAACAGTTATGGTAAGGCCTTTATGGACAGTGGACATGGGCTGGTAAAAATTTTTACTCAATATAAAAAAATTTGTCTGCCAATTGCAATCCATTGGCTTAAATTTCTTTGTCAATTTCTTTCGATATACTATGATAATTTCAAAAAAAATGAATTTTTTTTAATTCAGGATAGCTGATCCACCCCACTTGGGGTACTTAGATAGTAAATGGGATAAAGCTGAAATGCATTCGAAGAGAATTAAACGATATTTTGGAGCCTGGTTAAAAGCAAAAACTGGCAAAAAGGGTCAGATTGCCCTGAGGCAGGTGTTCGATAATCTGGCCAGATTGGGGAGGTATCCTGATGAAGACACCATCAGGCAGTCAAAATTGACTGTGTGGAAACATTTAGAGGAAAGAAGGATCAGTCAACTGAGAAAAACAGCATGGATCCAAGGCTTCAGCAAGTATGCCGCCGTATTTATTTTGTTGGGATTTACGGCATGGGTTTATTGGCAAATGGCATTTTCATCTGTTGATCAACCTGAAATGATCGTAAAGCAAACCCTTGAAGGCATGCGATCCACCATTACTCTCAGTGATGGCAGTCAGATCAGGTTAAATGAAAACAGTGAATTCGAGTTTCCGGAGGCTTTCCTAAATGGGCAAAGGTTGGTCAGGCTGGAAGGAGAAGCATTTTTTGATATTACACCAGATCCGGATAAGCCATTTATAGTTCAAACCGGAAATGCTGAAATTGTAGTTTTGGGTACATCCTTCAATATCAATACCCATCAGGCTACAGAAGTCACCGTAGCCAGTGGCAAGGTAAAAGTTGCCAACAGGGATTCCCGGGAGCAGGCATTCCTTCAACCCGGACAGCAGGCAGTATTGGATGGAAAAGCCATCCGAATCGCTGAGGTAAATCCGGAGTATTTTCTGGGATGGCATACCAGGAAACTCTCCTTTGAAGAAGAGCCGGTGGAAAAAGTATTTGAAATTCTGGAAAGGGCCTATGGGGTAGAGATTCACACCACATTTTCAGGCAAAAGACCCCAATGCCTGATCACGGGGACTTACGAGGGAGAAAGGATAGAGACCATTTTGAGGGGAATGAAGCACCTGCTTGAATTTGATTACCAGACGGATATCCGTACAAAAACCATATCGATTAACATTGTTCAATGCAAATAAAACCCATGCCTATGACAAAAATGAAATAAGCAAAAAAAGAATGATCCGGCCACTGCGGCAACAGTGCCGGATCAGGCTCAAATTCCAATCAATTTAACAAACTCAAAAGAATTTAAAGCACTTAAAATTATGCAAATTAATTTACTAAAACTATTGATCATGTTGTCAAAAAGGCTCTTATATGCCTTGCTTATTCAGGTGATTGCAATGCAGTTTATATTTGCGACACCATCCAAAAGTCAAAACCTGGAAGATGTAGGGATAAGTATTCAGGCGAATTCCCAGAGTCTGGAAGAAGTACTTAAAATTATCGAGGAAAAGACGATGTTTACTTTTACTTATAATCAGAAAGTGGTCAAAAGTAAGCAGCGATTTTCTTTTTCCTTTCCAGACAGTAATGTCAAAGAAGTGTTACAATACCTGGCTCAAGGGACAGATTTTGATTTTAAAAGACTCAACAGTACCATTTATGTAGCACCCAGTCCTTTAAAGCAAGATTCTATCAAGGGAAATGCAGAAACCAGTGTTATCCAATATCAGGATGCAGTAGAAATTAGCGGTAAAATACAAGATGAAAACGGGGAGCCTATTCCAGGTGCCACGATATTGGTGGAGGGTACCAACATTGGTACAATATCGGATATAGATGGAAATTTTACTATCGATGCAGAAGAAGGACAAATTCTCCAAATTTCTTTCATAGGTTATGAAAACCAGCGGATTACAATAAGTAAACAAACGCAATTAAACATAACCCTGAATGAAGATCAGGCTTCATTGGATGAGGTGGTTGTTGTGGGGTACGGTACCCAAAAGAAAAGAGACATTACGGGTTCGGTATCTTCACTGAATGAGGAGCAATTTAATCCGGGAGTAGTCACCTCTGTTGACCAATTGATTGTGGGCCGGGCAGCTGGAGTACAGATTACCCAGGCAAGTGCTGAACCGGGAGGTGGGGTCAGTATCAGGATAAGGGGTGCCAATTCTATTAATGCCAATAATGAGCCGCTTTATGTGATAGATGGTCTGCCTATAGATAACGGAGCATCTACCCCAAGTTCGGGGGTGGTTAATAATCCCACTCCAAGGAACCCATTGAATTCCCTTAACCCAAGTGACATACAATCCATAGAGATTTTAAAAGATGCATCTGCCACTGCTATTTATGGTTCCAGGGGAGCTAATGGAGTCATTTTAATTACGACCAAGAAAGGCCAGGAAGGTAAAATGAAGATCAATTATAATGGCTATTATGGTACACAAGAGGTAGCCAATCGAATTGACATGTTAGATGCCAGACAATACATGGCACTATTAAATGACCTAAGGACTGAAAATAATGAGGCACCTGAATTTTCTCAAAGTGAAATCAGTGAAATAGGAGAGGGAACCGATTGGCAAAATGAGATTTACAGGACAGCTCCAGTTCAAAACCACCAGCTTTCTTTTTCCGGAGGTAATGAGAGTACTAAATATTTTGCATCCTTAAATTATTTTGACCAAGATGGGGTAGTGATTAATTCGGGAATTAAAAGGTACACGGGAAGAATGAATCTGGAACATGTCTCCGGAGAAAATTTTACTTTCGGTATGAATTTAAATACCAGTTTTATTGAAGATAATTTCGTTCCTTTTGGGGTGGCGATAAATGAAAATTCAGGTGTAATTAACTCTGCCATTTACCAAGATCCCACCATGCAGGTATTTGATAGCGAGGGAAATTACTTTCAATCCCCAATTGTCAACCTGGAAAATCCAGTTGCCTTTGCCAATGATGTATATGATATGGCTGAAACGAACCGGACTTTTGGGAATGTGTATGGCCAATATAATTTCAGTGATGAATTTTCAGTTAAGCTAAATCTCGGTTCTGATAGGCAAACCTCGAGAAGAGATAACTATGTGGCAACTACTACCAGAAGGGGAGGATTTAATGGAGGCATTGCAGATGTTCGTTCCAATGAGAGGAGTAATTATTTATTGGAGCTGACCAGCAATTACAATAAGGAATTCAATGAACATAAAATTAATTTTCTTGCGGGGTATACGTATCAGGAATTTGTTGGAAGATTCGTCAGGTCTAGTGGACAGAATTTTCCCTCAGATGCTTTCCTTACCAATAACTTGAATGCCGGGGCTCAGGGAACTTATGCCATAGGAACCAATAAATTCAGGAATCAACTTTTATCCTACCTGGGAAGGCTCAATTACTCCTATGAAGACAGGTACCTGTTGACAGTATCTTTCCGGGCAGATGGGTCTTCACGTTTTGGTGAAAATAACAAATACGGCTATTTCCCCTCCGTTGCACTCGGGTGGCGAATTATAGATGAACCCTTTATGGAAGATCAGAATTTATTTTCTGAATTGAAATTCAGGTCCAGCTACGGCCTTACCGGGAATCAGGAAATCGGGAATTATAACTCTTTGATTTTATTGGGAACCCAGGGTCAGGCGCAGTTTGATGGGAATCCCTTTGTTGGCATATCCACCACTCAAGCCCAAAACCCCAATTTGAAATGGGAGGTTACCAAACAATTAAATCTAGGCTTGGATTTTAGTTTTCTTTCAGGAAGAATAGATGGTGCTGTGGATTATTTTTACAAGCAAACAGATGATTTATTAATGTTCTTGCCTATCCCCAGAACTACAGGCTTTAACAGTTCCCTTCAAAATGTGGGCAGTATGGAAAATCAGGGTTTCGAATTCACGCTATCTTCCAGGAATATAGTGGGAGAATTCTCCTGGAATACTTCCTTAAACTTCTCTGTCATCAGGAATAAGGTGCTAGATATCTCAGGACTGCCTTTTATTTTACAGGGTGGTGCAGGTTTTACACAAAACATTTCTATTATTCAGAATGGACTTCCCCTTAATTCCTATTACGGCTTTGTTGTAGATGGCATTTTCCAGCAAAATGATGACATAGAAAATTCTCCTCAGCCCTTAGCTCAACCGGGGGAATTAAAGTACCGGGACGTAAACGGCGATGGTCAGATCAGCCCTGCTGACAGAGATATTTTAGGTTCTCCCTTTCCTGATTTCACCTATGGGATAAATAATTCATTCACATACAAAAATTTTGATTTATCCTTCTTTCTTCAGGGAGTTCAGGGAAGTCAGATTTTCAATTTCAACAGGGTGGAATCAGAAAATCCAATTTCCTTCAGAAGAAACCGGTTGGCAGTTTCTTACACCGATAGGTGGACACCTGAAAATCCGACCAATGAAAACCCGAATGGACAGCCGGCAGGCGTAGCATATGGGAGTCCTGTGAATAGCAGGGCCATAGAAGATGCTTCTTTCTTAAGGTTAAGAAATGTCCAGTTAAATTTTAGAATTCCAACATTGACTAATAAATATTTTTCTAATGCCAGTATTTATTTATCCGGACAAAACCTGATTACGATTACGAATTATTCAGGAATGGATCCTGAAGTAAGTTCATTTGGTACTTCAAATGTCAGAGCAGATTACAATGCTTATCCATTTACCAGAATGTTTACGCTAGGCATTAATTTGGAACTTTAAATTGTAAAAGAAATGAAAACCATATATATAAAAATACTGACAATTGCTTTGTTGCTTGTTTCCATCCAGGGATGTGAAGACCCTTTACAGGAAGAAGTTTATTCAGTTTTGGGCCCTACCAATTTTTTTCTATCAGCGGAGGATGCGGAATCTATGCTAAATTCTGCTTATGCATCAGATCAGAGAAGGAGCAGCCGGGATTACTTGCTACTTTCTGAGCTTACCACGGATATTTTGATTGAGAGAGGAGGGGGGTTAAGGAGAGATGCCCAATTAATAGAAGACTTCACCTGGAATCCCACCCATTCATTTTTGGATGGGCAATGGGGAAGGGATTATACAGCCATCTACCGGTCCAATTTAATCATTGACAGGGTTCCGGAGATCGATATGAATGAAGACCGAAAGCAGGAAATAATTGCAGAAGCAAGATTCATCAGGGCCAGCAATTACTTTTACTTATTTGATATTTTCGGGCCTGTCCCTTTGATCACCAGTAGTGAACTTGAGATTGAAGCCAGGCCTACGAGGGCAGGCAGAGAGGAAATTATTGCCTTTATTGAAAATGAATTGCAAGCTGTAAGTGAAATACTACCGGTGGAAGCCAGAAATTATGGCAGGGCAAATAAGGGCATCGCCTTGAGTTTGCTTACCAAGTTTTACCTGAATAATAAAAAATGGCAACAAGCCGCCGAAACGGCTCAAATGGTAATCGACTTGAACAAATATTCACTATTTACCGCAGGATCCAGAGATGCGCTATTTGATATTGAAAATGAGGAAAATGAAGAGTTTATATACATCCGACCCAATCTACCGATTCCCGGTTTAAGTACCACTTATTTGGCGCATGCAGCCCCGCCTTCCTATCAATTTAAATACCCTCCCAGAGGGAATTACGCCGCTCAGTATCAGTTATTGGATGGATTTGTCAATTCTTTTCACCCGGAAGATCAGAGAAAAGCAGTGATCATTCAGGAATATATGGATGTAAACGGGAATTTAATTGAATTGGGCCCGGATAACTCAAGAAGCTTTAAGTTTGGTGAAGATCCGAGTGGGGTTGGCGTACATATGGGAAATGATTTTCCCATCATAAGGTATGCGGATATTCTTTTATCCAGGGCCGAGGCATTGAATGAAATTTCAGGACCTACAGATGAAGCGATTTCACTGATCAATGAAGTTAGGGAAGTAGCAGGAGTTCCGGCACTTTTATTAAGTGATTTTAATACCAAGGAAGAACTTAGAGATCATATACTAGACGAAAGGGCATGGGAGTTCTTCACGGAAGAGTTGCGCAGACAGGATCTTATCCGACATGGTAAATTCATAGAATTGGCTAACGAAAGGGGGAAAAATGCTTTTGATTACCATGTTCTGTTTCCCATTCCCCAAAATGAAATTGATAGAAACCCTAATCTAGAACAAAACCCAGGGTACTAATTGAAACTTTATTTTGTTTATTTACGCAATAAATTTACTTTCCATCCCAACAAATCATTTAAACCAATGACATTAAAAAATATGTTGCCCCTCTTTGCTACTTTGCTGATGGTCTCCTGTCAGCAGGAGCAGGCGGAGCAAGCTGCAAAACAAAAACCCAATATCCTGTTTATCCTGGCCGATGACCTGGGTTATCACGATTTAAGCTGTATGGGCAGCGATTATTATGAGACACCAAATATCGACAGGATAGCCAATGAGGGCATGATTTTTACCAATGGTTATGCCGCCTGTCAGGTTTGCAGCCCTTCCCGGGCCAGCCTGATGTCCGGCAAATTTCCGGCAAGACATGGGATCACCGATTGGATCGGTGCCAAAACAGGAGAGGACTGGAGAGCGGCAGGAAGGTTCAACAAACTGCTGCCGCCAGAAAACAAGGACCAGCTGGACCTGGATTACACCACCTTGCCGGAAGCCATGAAAGCAGCCGGATATGCTACCTTTTTTGCCGGAAAATGGCATTTGGGCGGAGAAGGCTCTTTGCCTGAAGATCATGGTTTTGATATCAATAAGGGTGGCTGGGACAAGGGTAGCCCCATGGGAGGATTTTACGCGCCCTGGGAAAATCCTTACCTGGAAAGTGGTCCCGATGGAGAAAGCCTGACCATGCGTCTGGCCAGGGAAACAGCCAATTTTATCCGGCAAGAGCAGGACAAACCTTTTTTTGCCTTTCTTTCCTTTTATGCTGTGCACGCTCCCATTCAGACTACCAAAGAAAAATGGTCTAAATACAGGGACAAAGCCGAGGCTTCCGGCATAGCGGACAAAGGATTTGAAATGGGGCATTTTCTTCCCATCCGGCAGGTGCAGGACAATCCCGTTTATGGTGGATTGGTGGAAACCATGGATGATGCCGTCGGGCTTGTTATAAACACCCTGGAGGAGTTAGGGCTTGATGAAAATACCATCGTAATCTTTACTTCTGATAATGGAGGAGTGTCTGCAGGAGATGCCTTTGCTACTTCCAATCTACCATTACGTGGAGGAAAAGGGTATCAGTATGAAGGGGGTATTCGGGAGCCTTACTTTATCAAGACGCCTTTTCTGGACAATGCAGGTAAAACATCGGATGCTCCGGTGACAGGAACAGATTTTTACCCCACCTTGCTGGAACTGATTGGTGAGGAATTAAAACCCGAAGAGCATGTGGATGGGGTCAGTCTTTTGCCATTGCTCACCGGGGGATCGATTGAGGAAAGACCCCTTATCTGGCATTATCCCCATTATGGCAATCAGGGCGGGGAGCCCTCTTCCATTATCCGTCTGGGGGAATGGAAATTGATCCATTATTATGAAGATGGCCGGGAAGAATTGTACAATCTGGATCAGGATTTGGAAGAAAACCATGATGTGGCTGCCGAAAACCCCGAATTGGCAGGCAAGTTGAGTGATCAGCTATTTGCCTATCTGGATGAAGTAGGGGCATTGTACCCTGAAAAAGATCCCATGTACGATCCGGCGAAGGAACAAGAGTACCTGGAAAGGATAAAAAATGTCCGTATGCCTGCCCTGGAAAAACAGCGCATGGATTTCCTGTCCAGGGATTTTGATCCGGGTAATCAATGGTGGGGCAGTGATGTGGGTACCAATGATTAATAATTCAAAATATTTGCGAAAATGGCCCTGTTCTAATAATCTTTTATGGAGGTGCAGGACCAGGTAAGTCCCTTGAAATCTAATAAATTTAATAATTCAATTATTTGGCTTATTTTAGAAATTAAATAAAAAATATTTACCCCAACCCAAAATGAAAAACCTGATAGTTATAATAAGCCTGTTTTTTATAATTTCCTGCAACCCTCCCAAAGAGGAACTTCCACTTCCCAATATTTTATGGATTACCAGTGAAGACAATAGCCCCTTTGCAGGCTGTTACGGCGATGAGTTTGCCACTACCCCCAATATGGATGCACTGGCTGCTGAAGGGTTTTTATATACCCATGCCTATGCCAATGTGCCTGTTTGTGCCCCCGCAAGAAATACCATTCTTACCGGTATTTATGCTACCTCAGGAGGACACCAGCACATGCGGAGCTATTATGATAAATCAGACAAAATACAGCCCTACCCCCGAATGCTGAGAGAGTCCGGCTATTACTGCACCAATAATTCCAAAGAGGATTATAACATCAATCCAGAGCAAAATGAGGATTTTTGGGATGAATCAAGTAATAAGGCGCATTATAAAAACAGGCCCGAAGGCACGCCCTTTTTTGCGGTTTTCAATACCACCATCTCACATGAAAGTTCTATTCATCAATCCATTCCCTCCGGGGAATTGCGGCACAAGCCTGAAGATGTCACTTTGCCTCCTTATCATCCGGATACTCCAGAAATGCGGCATGATTGGGCGCAGTATTACGATAAAATAGAGGATATGGATCAGAAAATCGGCGAGTTGTTACAGGAACTCGAGGAAAGTGGGGAAGCAGAAAATACCATCGTATTTTATTACGGGGATCATGGAGGGGTTTTGGCCAGAAGTAAAAGGTACGTATATGAAACAGGCACCCGGGTTCCATTCATTGTAAGAATTCCTGAAAAATACAAGCACCTTTATCCTGCCGAAAATCCGGGAACAAAAATTAACCGACTTATCAGCTTTGTGGATTTAGTACCGACCTTGCTCAGTCTGATAGGAAAGGATATTCCGGATTATTTGCAAGGCAATGCATTTTTAGGAGCGCAAAAAACGGAAGACCCTGAATATGCATTTATGTTTAGGGGTAGAATGGATGAGCGCTACGATATGAGTCGCTCGGCCAGGGACAATAAATACCGGTATATCCGAAATTACATTCCATATCGGGTGTATGGGCAGTTTCTGGAATACCTGTGGAGAGCCCCTTCCATCCAATCCTGGGAAGCGGCTTACAAAGCAGGCGAATGCAATGAGATCCAATCCAAATTCTGGAATACCAAGCCTGCAGAGGAGCTATATGACACAGAAAATGATCCCTGGGAAGTCAACAATCTGGCAAATGATCCCCAATACGAAGATATACTGAAAAGGATGCGTGGCGCTACCAAAGACTGGATGCTGGAAATTGAAGATACCGGATTTATCCCTGAGGCAGAGTTGATTGACCGTACTGAAGGCACCACAGCCTACGATTATATGAGGACAGCAGACCTGGATCTCAATGCATTGATAGATGGAGCAAACCTGGCTTCAGATCCGCAAAAAGGAGACATTCCTTTTCTTGTCGAGATGCTGAATGATGAAGAGGCGGCCATCCGGTATTGGGGAGCGACTGGTATGTTGATTCTGGGAGAAGATGCTGGCGACGCTCAGGAAGCCCTCAGGAATGTCCTGAATGATTCCTCTCCCAATGTCAAAGTGGTTGCAGCTGAAGCCATGTACCGGTTAGGCTTTGAGGAGGAAGGTCTTCAGGCTTTGTATGAAGTACTGGAAACCCCCAATTCGTTTGCCAGAACTCATGCACTGAACGCCATCGATAGCATAGAAGATGAGGCAGAGGCTACACAAATGGCTGTTTTGGACATGATAGGAATGGTGGGAGAGTTTAACCGCAGCCATTACGACCTTAGGGCGGCCAAGGGGCTGCTGACCAAGTGGAACATCGATCCCATGGACCATGGGTATGACATGAATTGGTAGGGACATGAAAAGAGGCTTTGTCTGGCTGGAGGGTTTTCAGGGAAGTGTCAAACTTTTGAATATGGCCTATTGGGTGGGTAAAGGAACCTCTCAGTTGACAGACCGATTTACGGATCAAAAGGATATTCCCTTCCTTCACTTTCAGTTGAATGACCAAATGGAGCAGTGGCAGCAGGTGCAGCTCAATTGGTTTTCGGATTACCGGGATCAGGGGGTGGACATTTCCCATTTGGACCGCTTGGTGATCAACCTGGGTACCTGGCATGTCAATGACGGCAACAGCCCTGGTTTTGGCATCTACTTTTCCAATATAAGGCTAAAGGAGGGGTTGCAGGAATCCCTTATCAATCAGACGCTCATTCAGTCCATGCCGGATGAAAAAATGTGGTGGATGAATAAGTACGAGCCATTCGTTCACATTGCGGGAGAGCACCGGTATATCATGTCAACAGGTAAAAAACATTGATGATGCAGATTAAGTTGATTCTATTCTTCCTGTTCCTCACATTGCTGAGCGCCTGTCAAAAGGATAGCCGCTTTGAAGTTAATCAACTAACCACCAATCACCTGGAAAAGCCTTTGGGTCTGGAAGAAGATCCTTTGTTTAGCTGGCAAATAGCTGTTGAATCCGGTTGCAGGCAGTCGGCCTACCAGATTTTGGTGGGCAGCAGTCCGGAAAAACTGGAAGGGGGAAAGGCAGATCTTTGGGATTCCGGCAAAGTGCCCTCTTCCCTTTCTGTGAACCGGGCTTACCAGGGCAAAGAGCCGCAGGCCGGTAAGCGGTATTATTGGAAGGTGTTGGTATGGAACAAAGCAGGAGAGCTGTCAGCAAGTGAGCCTTCCTGGTTTGAAATGGGGCTGATGCCGGACAGCCATTGGGAAGCAAAATGGATTTCCCATGTACCGGAAGGAAATGAAATTCCCCCATTAACAGCGGCTCCCTATTTCCGGAAGGCTTTCGAATTGCCCGATACCTTTCAATTTGCCAGGCTTTATATTTCCGGTTTGGGGTACCATGAGGCTTGGATCAACGGGCAGAAAGTGGGCGACCATGTGCTTGACCCCGCCATGACCCGGTATGATAAACGAGTGAAATATGTGGTTCACGATGTGACCGATTTACTTCAAAAAGGGGAGAATGTGATCGGCGTAGTTTTGGGAAATGGTTGGTACAACCAGCATACACGTGAGGCCTGGGACTTTGATCAGGCTCCCTGGAGAGCTTCCCCAGCCCTCCGGGCACAGCTGAAGGTGGTGGATACAGTAGGAAAGGAACATTGGATCTATTCCGGCAAAGACTGGAAGTTCAGCCTGGAAGGCCCCATCATCTTTGACGGGGTGCATAATGGGGAGACCTATGATGCCCGAAAAGAAATGCAGGGATGGGCAGCACCGGGTTATTTCGGTGATTCCTGGATGGATGCCTATGAAATTTCCGGTCCTGAAGGCAAGATGTCCGCGCAGCTTATGCCCCCCATCAGGCGGATACAATCTCTTAAGGCCCAAAAACAATGGGAAGTCAATGACAGTACTATCATGCTGGATTTTGGCCAAAATCTTACGGGCTGGGCCAATATCCGGGTCAATGGCCCGGCAGGATCTCGTGTCAAAATGCGGTATGGAGAGCGCATTTATCCCGACAGTACCTTGGATGTGGAAGAACTCAGCCGTTTTATCTGGACCGGCGATACCCAGACGGACAGGTATTATTTGAAGGGAGCTGGGGAGGCCTCCTGGCACCCCATTTTCACCTATCAGGGTTTTCAGTATGTGGAACTGACCCGAAGTGATCCGGAGATAGAGGTTATAGAGATTCAGGCCGACGTGGTCCATACGGATCTGGCTGAAAAGGGCTACTTCAGAAGTTCCAATGAGTTGTTCAACCAACTCCAGGAAAATTTTGAATGGTCATTTTTGGGCAATTATCATGGCTATCCCACCGATTGTCCCCACCGGGAGAAAATGGGCTGGTCCGGAGATGCGCTATTGGTGGCCGAAGCTGGTTGCTACAATTTTGACATGAGCCGGGCTTACCTGAAATGGATAGATGACTTTGTAGATGAACAGCAGCCAAATGGAGATCTTCCCGGAATCATCCCCACCAGTGGTTGGGGATATACCTACAACCAAAGTGAAGATCCGGAGCGTGGCTATGGGCCCCAATGGGAAGGAGCTTTTATGGAAATACCCTGGCAGCTGTACCGGTTTACGGGTGATTCTACCATAATCAGCAACTACTATCCGGCATTCAAAAAATATGTGGATTACCTCAGGGCACATGCCCATGGTGATCTTCTTAATTTTGGTATTGATGACCACAAGCAGTTGGAAAAAAAGACAAAGGGCCCTTTTCTGGCCTCTGCTTTTTTTTATTATTTCAGCGATATGCTTTCCCGAATGGCAGCGATTGCCGGAGAGGAACAGGACAGGCAGACCTATACCGAAATGGCTGGCAAGGTAAAAGAAGCATTCAATATTAAGTACTATGATCCACAAAGTGGAAGCTACAATCACGGGGGGCAGGCCGCCCAGGCGGTTCCCTTGTTTGTTGGGCTGGTAGAAAAAGATCAGGAAGGGGCTGTATTGGCCGGTTTGTTACATGCCATTGATGCAAAGGATGGGCATATCGATGCAGGGGTAGTGGGTACCAAGGCCATTCTCCATGTTTTGATGGATTTCAAGCAGGATAGGATATTGTATGAAATGGCCAATAAGCGTACTTTTCCTGGTTGGGGGTACTGGGTGGATGAATTGAATGCCAATACCTTGTATCAAAATTGGGATGGTTCCCAAAGCCGCAACCACATCATGTTTGGTACCATCGGGGACTATTTTTATATGGGACTTGCCGGCATACGTCCTGTGGAAGAGAATCCCGGATTTGAAAAGATACTGATCCAGCCTTCCTTTGATAATGATCTGGAATGGGTGGAAGCCGGACATCATTCCCCCTTCGGCTGGATCCGGTCACATTGGAAAAAGCTAGGAGAAAGCATTTTGTTGGAAGTGGAAGTGCCTGCCAATACACAAGCTGAAATACGTTTACCCGTGGGGGTAGGAAAGCAACTATTGTTGGACGGAGAGCAGTTATTTGGAGATTTGATCCAAAATCAGGATTTGGCAGTATCTTACACCAAATTGTTAGTGGATAGTGGAATGCATGTACTAGAGTTTTAACAACTTTTTAATTTAATGTTAGTTCTATATCGGAAAGTTTTGATTGCTCTATGCTTCAATAAAACCAAAAAAAGAGTAGAAAATTGATGTTATATTAGAATGGGATGGACTCTCTTGTAAAAGGTCGCGGAGTCTATTTTTTTATAATCATCATCGCTTCTTATTCAAATGGAATATCCTTTCTATAAGTTTTTTAAATTTTATAAATAATAGTTGTTTTTTTAAAATTATAACACTATTTTAAGTGCGATTTTATTATTGTTTGATAGTCACTGGTACTGCAACTTCAGGAATATGCAATCCTTTGCAGTTTTTAGTCAGCTAATTGGCTTATTTATTACGTAAGAACATAACTACTATTTAAACTACCAAGCTATTGCTGTCATCGGATGCCGAAAAGATGTTAAGAGAGTAGGCAAAACTTTTAACTATTTTACTTATGAAAACCAACATTTCACTTGTATCTGCGGTTTGCATTCTCGTTTCATGTCAGGAGGATTTGGATGTAAAACGCCCTGATTTAGATCTTTCTAATGCTCCTGAAAGATTTGAACAAATGTACTCGGATGGGCTGGGTGTTGCTATTCAGTCTTTGGATGAAATCTTAAAAGAGGAGAACGGTAAAATGATGTATTTGGATAGACAATCCTTACAAACCAAAACGTTTCAGCATTGGGAAAATAATTACATTCTCATAGATAATTTTGATTCGGAATCATTCCTTGGAGAAAGTTTAGAAAACAAAAATTTTGGTAATACTATTGTTGATCCTCATTCTTTAGAATTTTTAGAAACCCTTGAAGATGCTTATAGTAGGGAGCAGCTACCGATCCTTCTGGAATTTTTAAATGAGCTGTTTGAATCGGATGATTTTGGGAAGGCGAAATTTTTATCTAAAAATTTTCATAATAAGCTATTTGATAGTAATTTGTCTAATGAGGAAAAGCTGGAACTACATGCCATAGGTTCCGGAGTTTATGCCTTGGCTGACTTCTTGGAAAATGGTGGGATGGACAGATTTGGAGAACAAATGGCTGTGCTGGTTAAAGGATCAGGGTACTCTTCTAATTTGCGCTGTAGAGTAGACATGAGGGCGGTATGGGCCAGTGCTGTCGTATCAGGAGGAATAAATGCAGTTAGAGGAGGAGTTATTGGCTGTGCCGGGGGTACAGTTGTTTTCCCGTTATTAGGCACAGCCTCAGGATGTGTAGGAGGTGCTGTCATGGGCGGGGCGGTAGGATTTATCGAAGGTGCTTTTGGAGGATTGGCGGGGTCTTTGCTTTTAACATGTTGGAGATGATTAATATGGAATCCAGTAAACTGAAATCTCATTTAACTTCATTTATATTCGGGATAATTGGATCCTATCTTCTTATGGTTTTAACTCCACTTGGATCTACTGATCCCAATAGTTTTGGATTTTATTGGGCAATTATTGTGGGGATGGTTACCTCATTTTCCACTGCCTGGACCGTAAAAAAATTCCAGAAAAAACCGGATGAATAAGTGTGTATTCAACCAATGATAAAAGTAAACGATCCCTTTTTCGGAGAAGACCTCCGGGAAGGGATCGTATATTTGACATCGGCTGGGTGCAGAAAGCATTTTGAATAAAAGGGATGGGATAATATTTGGTAATCTGTAGGTATTCCCCGATTTTTCATTAAATTTAGACCCCATTACCAATAAACCCTACCATGTCTGCCCCTTATCCCAAATACGCAAAGGAAGCGCCTACCCTGGAAAATGCTGCCAAAAGCCCATCCGATTCGCTGCTTTGGGATCAATTCCGTAAGGGTAGTGATGCGGCATTTATACAGATCTATGAGCAGTATTTTGACCATTTGTATGCCTATGGCATGCGAATCAGTTTGGACGAATCCCTGACCAAAGATGGCATACAGGAAGTGTTTTTTGACCTCAGGAAGCTTCGGGAAAAATTGGGTCCTACGGATCATATCAAGTTTTATTTGCTGAAATGCCTGAAGAGG
Source organism: Cyclobacterium sp. (assembly GCF_014762705.1). Taxonomy (GTDB): domain Bacteria; phylum Bacteroidota; class Bacteroidia; order Cytophagales; family Cyclobacteriaceae; genus Cyclobacterium. The sequence goes on from NZ_JABURL010000119.1 coordinate 106,975, forward strand.
AAGCTATATCAGCAACAAAGTCGCTGGGAAGGCAGAAGACAGCCCCTGGCGGGTGAGCATGGTTTTGATTTTGTTTTGTCTCCCGAGCAGCATTTGATCGACCAGCAATTGGATCAGGATAAAGTCAACGCCTTGAACCGGGCCATTTCCCGGTTGAGTCCCAGAAAAAAAGAGATCATCTATTATTTTTTTTATGAAGGCTTGTCATATGCGGAAATCCGGGAATTGATGGGCATGGACAGCGATCATACTACCCGCAACCTGATGTACAAAGCACTGGCTTTTTTGCGCAAAACCCTGGGATAATCAGCATGGACCAGGCCCCCCAATACCCATAACTCCGTCCCCCATCACAACATCAACCAATCTCTCTCAACCTTCCTCAATCCTTTTCAATCTCCCTCAATCTCCTTAAATACCACCTCTTAGTCCCTAAGTCTCTAAGTCTCCTATTTCCTTAGTGTCCTTCGCTCTTTGTGACCTCAGTAAAAAAATATCCTGTACCTCCCATCCGTCCCCCTGTCACTCCGTCTCCAAGTCTCCAAGTCTCTATGTCTCTCAGTCTCCCCTCGCTTAGTCCCTAAGTCTTCGTGTCCAATAATTTTGGAATACGGCAGGACATTTTTAAATGCTGACCATATCTATTAAAAAAAGTAAATTTTTTAGGTGTTGTTTGGGTGGATTGCCGCATTTACAGTAAAGAAGAAGATTAAACTCCATGAAAACCAAAGAGGATTTTTTAGCCAACCAGGAATTCGTAGCCTGGGTGAAGCAACCGAATGAGCAATTGGATGCTTACTGGTTCAGGTGGATGGCTGCTAATCCGGAGCAAAAAGAAGAATTAAAGAAAGCCAGGGAAATTCTGCTTCTTGTCCGCTACCCGGAGCACAGGGCCCCTGAAGGAGTCCGTGAGGAAATCCTACAGCAACTATTGAAAGATAAGAAGGTGAGACCAAAGAAGGTGAAAAAAAATAGCTCAGGCCGGCTGGGATTCCCCATCTGGAAAGGAGCTGGGCAATTTCAGCGGATTGCAGCCATATTGTTATTTAGTTTTGGGTTGGGATGGTGGCTTTCCAAACAACCAACAGAAACGATTCTGCTAGAAAATGATCCGGTATGGATTGAAAAAACAACCATGCCGGGAGAAAAACTGCAGCTGACATTGGGAGACGGTAGCCGGATATGGCTTAATGCCAACAGCAGTCTATTTTTTCCGCAGCCTTTTGACTCCTTGGAAAGAAGGGTTCGACTGATTGGGGAGGCCTATTTTGAAGTGGAGAAAGATAGCTTAAAGCCCTTTCATGTAGAAACGAATGGATTGCTGACCACGGTATTGGGAACGGCTTTTAATGTTCGGAATCAGCTTCAGACGACTATCGATATTTCGCTGGTATCCGGAAGCGTGAAGGTAGCAAAAAAGGCATCCGCTGAGCCCGTAATGTTGAAACCGGGTCAATCCCTGCACCATGAGGTCGCATCAGGACGGCAAAAAGTAGCAAGTTTTGATCCAAATCTGGTTCTGGCCTGGAAAGAGGGCTGGATTCGATTTGAAAGTGCTAATTTAAAAGAGGTGCTGAAGACCCTGGAAGACTGGTATGGGGTAAAGTTTATGTTAAAAAACGAAGCACCTGCATCCTGGCAGTTTTCAGGAGAGTACAAGGAGCAGACCTTGGAAGAGGTATTGCGCAGTATGGCCTATATACAGGGCTTTCAATTCAATATAGAAGAAAAGGTAGTTTATTTAAAATTTTAGAACGATGGTATACATACATGCTCCATAAAAAAAGCCGGTTGGCAAAACCAACCGGCCCTGAGCTGGTCTGAAGATGGTGCACATTGGGGAATGGGGCCATCAATAGACCAGGCCTATTGAAATTAATTTCCAATAAACACTCAAAATTATGAAAAATAAATTACTAACGGCAATCCTCATGTTGTCCAAAGGCTTTCTATATGGCTTAATTTTACAAATGCTGTTGGTCAATTTTGCCAGCATCATGCAGGCAAAGGGCCAATACAAACGTATAGAAGAGGTAAATATCCATTTATCAGCGCAGGCACTTAGTGTCCGGCAATTTTTTAAAGAAGTAGAAAGAAACACCCCTTTTAAGTTTGCCTACGAGAATCAGGGATTAGATAAATCCCAAATTATCCAATTTAAGAACGAAACTGGAACGGTTGAAGACCGGCTAAAAGATGCCGGTCAACAGCTAGGTTTGAGTTTTAGGCAAATGAATCATACAATTGATGTGGTCTTCAGGAGTCAGTCGGAGGTTGACGTTTTAGCTGAATTAGAGTTAAGGCCGATTACGGGAACGGTGACGGATGAAAATGGCGAGCCCATACCCGGGGTCACGGTATTTGTTCCGGGCACTACCAACGGCACAGCAACCGACTTGATGGGGAAATATTCCATTGATGTTCCGGAAGGTTCGACGCTGTCTTTCTCCTATATTGGGTTCATTACCCAAAGCATTGAAGTAGGAAACCAAAGTGTATTGGATATTGTGCTGGAAGAGGATGTGACCTCTATGGATGAGGTTGTAGTCATTGGTTATGGTACCGCAAAGAAAAGTGACTTGACTGGATCTGTTTCCAGAATTTCTATGGAAGATAAATCCAGACAAGCCAATGTTAACCTATTTCAGGCGTTAATTGGAGCGTCTGCTGGAGTAAACCTTGAATCAAGGGGAGGAGCTTCCAGCGAGCCGGAAATATCAATAAGAGGTAAAACTTCACTCTCTGCATCAGACGGACCATTGATCGTTTTGGATGGTGTAATTTATAATGGCAGCATTTCTAACTTAAATGTTAATGATGTAGAGACCATTGATGTTCTCAAGGATGCCAGTGCTGCTGCCGTATATGGTTCCAGATCTGCTAATGGGGTTTTGTTGATTACTACCAAAAAAGGAAAATCTGAAAAGCCCATCATTTCCTTTGGAATGTATACAGGGTTTCAGGATATGACCAATAATCCTATGCGTGTTATGAATTCCGATGAATTTGCAAATCGTTTGGTAGATTGGGACCATCAGAGCAAAGTTTACGCTTGGTATAAAACCAATCCTACCAATGCAGAAGGAAAACCACAAAGACCTGATTTAACCAACCCTGAAACGGTAGCTTCTTATTTAAGAACCTTTGAAGAACAACAGAATTACCTGGCAGGTAATGAAATCAACTGGGTAGATGAGGTATTACAGATTGCGCCAATGCAAAATTACAATCTAAGCCTTCAAGGGAGGACAGACCGTTCTAATTATTATATCTCCGGCTCTTTTACAGAGGTGGAAGGTATTCAGGTTAATGATAAGTTCAAGCGTATAACCCTTCGAAGCAATGTGGAAAGTGAAATTACGGACTGGCTGACTTTTGGCTTAAACGCAAGCTATAGTACAAGGGATAATTCGGGTATTCCGACAAGCCTTGCCAATGCCAGGGTAGCAAGTCCCTTGGTAAATAATTATATTGGAGAATCCAACTATGATATTTTTCTTGGAGGGGAGTTGTTCCAACCTTACCCTCTAGTGTATAAGTACATTGACAATTCAGATATTACCAATGAGTTGTTCGCCGTAGGGAGGTTAAAGGTATCCATTCCCTGGATAGAAGGCCTTAAATATGAATTCAATTATTCTCATGTTTACTCCAATCGGAACAACAACACTTTTCATTCGAGTTCTACTCCTTCCGGAGTTTCCAATAGAGGGTTAGCCATTAAGAATCCTTCAGAGTCCAGAGACTGGAATCTCAACAACATAATTAATTATTCCAGTACCTTCGGTGACCATCAGGTGAATTCTACCTTATTATTTAGTAGAGAAGGGAGAACAGGAAATGCATCCACACTCACAGCATCGGGTTTTGAAAATGAAATTCTCGGTTATAATAATATTGGCTTGGGTGAGGTGGTCACGGGTAATTCTTCTGCCTATGAAGAAAACAGTTTATCCTATATGGCTCGGGTCAATTATAGTTTTCTTTCCAGGTATATGTTTACCGGAACAGTACGTCGTGACGGGTTTTCTGGATTTGGAGCAGGAAATAAGTGGGCAACCTTCCCATCTGCTTCAGTGGCTTGGGTAATTACTGACGAACCTTTTCTTGGCAACATGGATATCTATGTTAAATTAAGGACTTCCTATGGTAAAAATGGTAATCAAGGTATAGGCCGGTATTCAAGTTTGTCCAGGATGGGTACCCGATATTATGTGTTTGGTCAATCTACTGCCATTGGGCTTTATCCGAGTAATCTAGGTAATGTAAATTTGGCCTGGGAAACGACTACTTCCTATAACTTGGGACTAGATTTTGGCTTTTGGCAGAATAGGATTACCGGTACGCTCAATGCCTACACTGCAAATACAACAGATGTGTTGGTTTTAAGGCAACTTCCGAGAACTGCAGGTTATGCAAATATCTGGACAAATATAGGTGGACTAAAAAACAAAGGGATTGAGTTTGATTTGAGATCTATAAATATGGATGGACCTATTCGATGGGAAACCAATTTTATTTTCGCCGTAAATAGAGATAAAATCACCAAATTGTATGGTGGAGAAGATGACAACGATATCGGGAATGGATGGTTTGTAGGTGAATCGATCAGTGCTATTTACGATTATCAAATGGCCGGGGGAGTTTGGACAGAGGAAGAATTTTTTAGTGGTAACACATTAGATGGTTGGTACCCTGGACAGTTCCGTTATGTAGATCAAAATGGTGATGGAGAAATTGACCCAACTAATGACAGAACGGTTATCGGATATGAAGCTCCGAGCTATAGGTTCAGCCTGAACAATAGCTTTACATATAACAATTTAACGCTTTCTATTTTTATTAACTCAATTCAAGGAGGTAGAAATTATTACCAGTCTGACAATGCTGAGATAATAAATCCTCTCTATTACTTTCCGGATAGAAGAAATAATTCCGCTGTTAATCCATACTGGACACCGGAAAATCCAACATCCAATACTACCGGTATTTATAATGTCCCTCTTCGTCAGAGCGGTATTTATCAAAGTAGGAGCTTTGTTAGGTTACAGGATATCTCATTAGGTTATACGTTCAGACAAAGCCTTTTGGATAAACTAAACTTACGGTCTGCTCAGGTTTATATTTCCAGCAAAAACTCTTATGTGTGGACAAAATGGCAGGGATGGGATCCTGAAACTGGTATTAGTGATACGCCACTAATGAGAAATTTCATTCTAGGTTTGAATCTTAGTTTGTAAGAATTCAGCTTAATTAAGTGATATTTGATAAATAAGGAAAAAATGAATATAAATATAAAAATTCTTGCAGTAAATTCTTTGCTGATCGGCGCTTTTGCGCTGGTTATATTTACGTCCTGTAATGATGATATTTTGGACGAAAAACCACTTGATTTCCTGTCACCCGACAATGCATATTTAACTGAAGCAGGCGCCTTACAAGGAATAACAGCTATACATGATCGTGTCAGGTCTGCCTATTATTCGTTTGGTGAATTTGGAGTGATGAATTGGGCAACCCATGGATCTGATTTGGGTTACAATGGTGAAACCCCTGGACCGGGTGGACCCTATTTAAATTCCTATTCGGACATGACGCCCGTTTGGAGGAATGTAATCGCTACTTGGAATGTTGGATTTGAAATTATTCAATGGGCAAATGTATTGATTGACAGGGTAGAGATGGCCGATCCAGTGGTGTTTGCAGAAGGAGAAACAGGTAAAAATAAATACATCGCTGAGGCAAGGTTTTTCCGGGCGTTTGCTTACAGGTATTTGGTTTCCACATACGGAGATATTCCTTTATTAACAGAACCAATAAACTCGGCTAGGGCAGATTTTATTAGGAACCCAGTAGCAGATATTCACAATTTGATGGTCGAAGATTTTCAATATGCTGCCAACAATTTACCAGAACCTGGTGAAGAAGATGCCCCGGGAAGGATTACTCAAGGTCCTGCGTGGCATTACCTTGCGGAAACTTACCTTGAGCAGGATGATTTCGAAAATGCCGTGGATGCGGCAACAAATGTGATTGATGACTTTGAGTATGATTTGATGACAAGTCGTTTTGGGACAAAACTTGGCAATGATGTTTTTGGCTCTGGGGATGTATTCTTTGACCTTTTCGGTTTCGGGAATCATAACTTGCCGGAAAATACCGAAGCCATGTGGGTAATTCAAGCTGAGCCATTTATTATTGGAGGCGGCCAGATAGCCAGCGCTTATATTTTTGGACCTCGCTATTTTGATATTGGCTTAACTCCGGATGGTAAAAAGGGATTCCAGGGAGAATTATACAATGGAATGTATACTGGATATTCTGATACCTTGAGTCGTCCCACAGCAAATTGCAGAGGAACCAGCTTGGTTTATTATGATGTATGGAAAGATAACTGGGACATTGATATAAGAAATGCGGAGCACAATTTGAAGAGAAATTTTTATTTTGATTCACCGGAATCTGTTTATGATAAACAAAAGATAGATTTCAGCCTATACGATCCACCACGACCTGATCCAATAGCGGACACTTGTAAAATCATATTCCCTATCCATATTAAATTTACAGATCCGTTAAATTATTTCTTGCAACCAAACCGTTCGGGAGGTGGAATTACTCATAAGGACTGGTATGCATTGCGTTTTGCAGAAACCTTGCTTCTCAGAGCCGAAGCCTATTTGGAATTAGGGAACAAAGTCATGGCAGCTGAGGATGTGAATAGGGTTAGGCAACGTTCCCTTGCAACTCCTGTTTCAGCCTCGGACATAGACATGGATTTCTTATTGGATGAACGTGTTCGGGAATTGTATGGTGAAGAATGGAGGCTTATTATATTGAGGCGGACCGGAAAACTCCTGGAAAGGGTAAGGGCATACAATGATAACCCGCTTGTTCCTGGAGCAGCCATTGAGGAACACAATTTCCATTGGCCAATACCACAGGACCAAATTGATTTAAATGTTGATGCTGATTTTCCCCAAAATGCGGGATATTAAATATTTTTTTTGGAATGGATCGAATACCAGGGTTAAAAAAACAATAAACACTTAGTCTTTATCTGGTAGCCATTCGGGTTTCATTCCGGAGGAGATAACTCGGTTTTCCTCCGGAAATTTTTAAAGGTACCTTGAGGATGTAAAATGTGACGGCGAGAAATTTTGTAGTTTTGAGAAAATAGGGCTTAGAAATTATGATAGATTTTAATAAAATTTTCTTTTAGTTGGTATCCCAATTTCTTATTCGTTGAAACGTTAGTTTTCGGAATGACGATATAATTGGTTTTTAGGGACGTTCTTAAATCGAGCTCTCACGCCTGCAAAGCTGTTTTAGGTAATTTTTTTTGAAAATAGTCCAAAAATAAAGGATAGATTTTTGGTTTGTCCGACACATATCCATGAAAACATGCCTAAATGGATATTTACAACGATACAGTCAAAGGCCTTGTACTAAACCCGGAGTTTAGGAAATGGGTATTAAATCCAAGTCCCGAACGTAATAACACCTGGAAGCACTATTTGTCCACTAACCCCACATTTGTGAAGGATGTGGAGCTGGCCAGGGAACTTATTCTGGAGTTGTTTTCAAACCAATACCCACTTCAGGATAAGGAATATAAGGAGATCTGGGACAAAATAGAGACCAAAACCACTAAAGAAGACCAACAAAAGCAATTCGCAAAAGTAGTGCCTATCAGGCAAGGGATGGTAAAAGAGAAGCCCAGTAGCGGTCAGGATTTTTTTCAGATTGGGTATTTTTGGCGAATTGCATCCATATTGCTGATATCTTTGGGTTTAGGATTTTTAGCGAGCCGCAATACGCTGCCTGAAACAACTGAAGAGATACCCCAACCCGTAAAAAATGTTGTTTTCAATAACCCTCCCGGCGTAAAGTCCAGTATATCCCTGGCCGATGGTACAAGGGTGATGCTCAATGCGGGAAGTAGTTTATCCTATGAGGAGAACAGATTCAAAGCCGTTCGGGATGTTTTTTTGGAAGGTGAGGCCTTTTTTGAAGTTGCCCATGACCCAAATCGGCCCTTTACGGTAAATGCGGGAGGGGTCAAAACTACTGCACTGGGCACCTCCTTTAATATCATGGCCTATAAGGATGAAAAACAAATGGTATCCCTGCTCACCGGAAAGGTATCTATTGAGCTGCCAAATTCAAGTAATGAAAAGATTTTACTGGCTCCAAAAGAGGCAATAAGTATTGGTCCGGACAAAATACAGGTTTCCTTGGATAAATTTGATGAAGAAGCTATCCTGGCCTGGACCAGAAAAACCATCGTGTTTGATGATACAAAGTTGGCGGAAGCCATCAGGGCTCTGGAAAACTGGTATGGAGTCAGATTTCACTTTCAAAACCAACCTAAGCCCGGGATGAACCTTTCGGGGAAATTCCACAATGAGACACTGGAAAACTTGCTGGAAGGCCTGAGCTATACGGCAGGGCTGGAATTCATAATTGAAAAGGACCAGGTCAGCATAAAATTCAAACAGTAACCCAAAAAATCACTGCCTATGGAAAACTAATTCAAAATAACATCAAAAAAACCGAAGGTGCTGTAACACCTTCGGAAGTAGTTAAACATCGGGGCATTTGACGCTAATCAGTACCCGATGCCAGTTTATTCAACCATTTACACAATAGCCAAAATAAACCATGTAAAGATATGAAAAATCTTATACTTAGGCATGTTATACGCATGAGCAAATTATTTACCTATGCTTTTCTTTTCCAGTGTTTGACCATGGGCTTTTTATTAGCCTCGAATGGCAATGCCCAGATCAAAAGCATAGATGAGGTAGTCGTCAGGCTGCCCCTGGAAGGGGTCCCGGTCAAGGATGCATTCAAGAAGATTGAAGCAGCATCCGATTTCACCTTTGTTTATCTCACAAGGGAAGTCAGGAATTTGCCTCCAGTTTCCGTTGAGGATAAGAACCAAAGCCTCTATGAGGTATTGGTGGCGATAGCCCGGCAATCCGGATTGGATTTCAAGCAAATTAACCATAATATCCATGTACAGACCTCCAGGAAGGGACAGGCAGAACCCATCGTTTCAGTTTCTAAATTTGAAGTAGAAATAAGGGGAACAGTAACCGATGAAAACGGCGATCCGATTCCCGGGGCCACGGTATTGATTGAAGGCACCACTACGGGTACTGCCACGGACATCGATGGCAATTTTAGCCTGGAAGCAGAAGAAGGGTCGGTATTGTTGATTTCCTTTATCGGCTACCAGTCCCAGCGCATTACGGTGGGGAACCAAACGGATTTTTCCATCACGCTCCTGGAAGATCAATCGTCCCTGGAAGAAGTAGTGGTGGTGGGCTATGGAACGCAGCAGAAGTCTGATTTAAGTGGAGCGGTTTCTTCAGTAAAAGGTGAAGACATGCAAAAGACGCCTGCAAATACTTTGATTCAATCCATGCAGGGAAGAGCGGCAGGGGTGGATATAAGAGCAGCCTCGAATGCACCTGGAGGAGGAATGAAAATAAGAATCAGGGGAACCAATTCGATTAACGCCTCCAGTGATCCCTTGTATGTGATTGATGGTTTTCCTATAGATAATATCAATACCACGCCAGGTGGGGCAGGAAACAATGCATTGGCTGCAGACCCTCTTTCCTCCATTAGTCCAAGTGAAATTGAATCTATTGAAATATTAAAGGATGCTTCTGCTACTGCCATTTATGGAGCCAGAGGTGCTAATGGGGTAGTGTTGATTACCACAAAAAGAGGGAAGTTAGGAAGTGTTAAAATTGACTTTGATTATTCATTAAATATTGCAAATGTCAGAAAAAAACTAGATTTGGCCAATGCCGAAGAACTGGCCATTCTTACCAATGAATGGGCAATAAATAATAATCAACCGCTGATATATGATGGGATAAATAAACCTCTGCCAGAAGAATTGGGAGAAGGGACTGATTGGCAAGATCAGATTTTCAGAACTGCACTTACCCACTCCTATAATCTTTCTCTTTCCGGGGGAACAGAAAATACCAAATACCTTGTCTCAGGAAATTATTTTGACCAGGAGGGTATCATCATCGAATCGAATTTCAAGAGAGGAGGTTTAAAATTCAATTTAGACCAAAAAATAAATAAGAGGGTAAAAGCCGGGATTAATTTGAATGTAAATAAATCTGTCAATGATGCCGTTCCTTCAGACGGAAGTGGCTTTCAGCATGATTCTCCTTTGTGGAACGCATTGACGACTACTCCTGTGATTTCGGTTTTTGATGAGGACGGAAATTATCTTCATAATCATGATGAAACGGTTAAAATACTGGAAAATCCTGTTTCCATCGCAAAAACACGTACAGATATCACCGAAACCACCAGGGTATTAAGTAATGCATTTGTAGTTTTCAATATTATTGAGGGTCTTGACTTCAAGACCAATTTCGGCACAGATGTGATCAATTCCAAACGTGATGTATACATTCCCAATACTGCAGAAACACAAGCGCTTCCCAATTTGGGAGTTGCATCAATTGGAACCATTCAAAGTAACAACTGGCTTCAGGAATATACCTTGTCATACAATAGTGATTTTGGCTCAAAGCATAGGTTAAATGCGCTTTTGGGATATACAATTCAAACCAGAGAGACCGAAAGTGTATTAAGCAGAACAGACGAATTCTTTACCAATAAGCTTAAATACAATAATTTAGGAATTGGAGCTAATCCCAGGCCTTCTGAAAGTAATGCGGTAAATACTGCTTTGTTATCTTACATTGGCAGATTAAATTACATTTATAATGATAAATATATTTTTACTGGTACTGTAAGGAGGGATGGGTCATCTAAATTTGGTGCTGAAAATAAATGGGGGGTATTCCCTTCGGCAGCATTTGCATGGAGGATTGGTGATGAAGAAATTTTTAAACAATTAAATACCATCGATGATTTAAAAATAAGGTCTTCTTACGGATTAACCGGAAATGAAAATATCAGTCCCTACTCTTCATTGGCCCTATATAATACTACAAGGCCAATCATCGATGGGACTCCTGTAATTGGTTTGGTGCCTAATAGAATCCCTAACCCGGATTTGAAATGGGAAAAAACAGCCCAATTCAATGTAGGTTTGGATGCTTCATTTGCAGAGGGAAGGGTTAATTTCTCGGCTGACTACTATATCAAAAAAACAGAGGATCTATTGTTAAATGTTACTATTCCTAATCAATCAGGTTACGGAACATCAGTCCAGAATATTGGATCCGTGGAAAATAAGGGTTTTGAGTTCCAGGTTGGGGTAAACAATTCATTTGGAGAACTGGTTTGGAATTCTTCTTTTAACATCTCCTTCAATAGAAATAAGTTGCTTTCTTTAGCAGAAGGAACAGATCGACTTCTTTTTGGAATTGGAAGAGGAGAATCCGCTCATGGCCGTTCAGTTGCGCTACCCGGGCAACCGTTAGGTTTATTTTATGGTTACAGGTTTGCAGGTATTTGGCAGACAGAAGAAGAAATTATTGCGGCTGGAAATACGGTGGGGGGCATCAATAGACCAGGATTACCCAAATATGCCGATTTGAATGGGGATGGTTTTCGACAGAATGATGATGACAGGGAGATAATTGGAGATCCCAATCCAGATTTTATTTATGGGTTTTCTAATGATTTCTCTTATAAAAACCTAACACTTTCTGTTTTTATCCATGGTGTATATGGAAATGAAATTGCCGATATGAACAGAATTGGGTTATTGGCCCAACCCCAAAAACATAATGTTTATAAGGTTTTTTTCGAGGAAAGGTGGACAGGACCAGGTACAAGTAATACTATCGAGGCACCAATAACCAATGCCGGGGAATGGAAAAATTTTAGTGACAGAGATGTGTTGGATGGTTCGTTTTTGAGGGTAAAAACCATCAATCTATCTTACAATCTCCCATCCAACTTAATAGGATCGAACCGCATAAGAAATGCACAGGTATATGTAGCAGGAGATAATCTCTTCACTTTTACAAATTATACGGGTTTTGATCCGGAAGTAGATTTGTATGCTTCAAGTAACGTGCAAATAGGTGTTGACAATGGCGCATACCCCATGTCAAAAAGTGTAAGGATAGGCGTAAAAATAGGATTTTAATTGAAGATGAATACACCATGAAAAATACACATAAACTTAGAATCTATATCATTATTCTGTTGATAATTCCTTTAAAGGGATGCAATGACCTCCTGGAAGAAGATCCACCAAGTAATATCAGTTTGGCAAACTTTTATCAATCAGAAGAAGATGCCCTTGTAGGATTATACGGTGCCTATAGTAATCTATATGGATTGGTATCCCAAGAGCCCAATTATGGAGAAATGATTGCTGACGACATGACCATCTCCCCAATTGTTCCCGATGCCTTTGAATGGGATGAATTTAATTTCAACAGTGAAGTCACTAGTGGGCTGTGGTCTCAGTGTTATTCTGCGATAAATCGTGCCAACGAAGTGATTCTATACACAGAAGGAATAGATTTCGAATCTGGCAGAAAAGCAGCTTTAATAGCAGAAGCAAGGGCTTTAAGGGCTATATATTATTTTCATTTGGCCAGGGCAATGGGAGGAGTTCCATTATATGATTCCCCTACAGTTGGTTTTGATAATATATATGAACCAAGATCCACTGAAGAAGTAGTCTTCAACTTTATCATTGAAGATTTGAAAGAAGCAGCTGATAAATTAGGTGCTACCAGTCCGGCAGGAAGAATAAATGCAGATATCGCTAATGCCTTGCTGGCAAGGATTTATTTATATAGAGGGGATTTTCAAAATGCACTGTCTCATGCTGAGACCGTGATTAATTCCAATAGGTATAGGTTACTAGATGACTATGCAGACCTTTTCAAGCCTGAAAATGATAATAGCCCTGAACACATCTTTCAAATTCAATACCTCAGTGGAGAAACCAATAACCCACTTCCTGGTAGGTATGGTCCAAGGGCTCCTTCAGGTCCCTACGGAAATTCCTTTTGGGCAGGAACGACCATTCCTGGGTCCTATGCTCCATCTGCAGAATTTGTATCTCAAAATCCAGAATCGTACAGGAGGTCCGTTACAATTGCCGATCAGTATGAACACATAGATGGTGTTTCCGGGACCATTACCATGCAGGAGGTGTACGGTGGGAGCTTTCCCTATTACATCAGTAAATTTGACGATAGAGAAGGGGAATTGCAAAGTGGTGTGAATTATACAATTATTAGGTATGCAGATATTCTGTTAATCGCTGCAGAGGCATTAAATGAAATAGACCCGGACAATCCAAAGAAATACGAGTGGATAAATAGGGTTCGTGAAAGAGCTAGAAATGGTGTTGAATCCGATTTGCCGGACTTAAGTTCAATGACGCAGGATCAGTTCAGAACAGCCGTAATGGAGGAAAGAAGGTTCGAGTTAGCCTTCGAAAATCAAAGGGCATGGGATTTAAAAAGAAGAAATCTATTTTTAGAAAAAATGAGGGCTCAAGGTAAAAATGTGGAAGATTTCATGACGCTCTTTCCCATTCCGGATTTACAAACCCAACTGAATTCCAATCTGGAACAGAATCCGGGTTGGTAACATTTTAATTTAAATAGGGGGATGCAATTTTGCTTGCCCCTATTTTTTTAATTTTCCTTCTACTATGAAATACTTATTTAGATTGATGTTTGTGGTTTTGGTATTTTTAACCATCAATGAAAAATCTTTTAGTCAGAATGCTAACGAGGATCCCCCCAACATCATCCTGATCATGGCCGATGACCTGGGTTGGGGAGATACGGGGTTTAATGGAAACCTGTACCTCCGGACGCCCCAACTGGATGAAATGGCCCGCAATGGGATTACCTTCAATCGCTTTTATGCCGCTTCGGCCGTTTGCTCTCCGACCAGAGGAAGCTTCATTACCGGCAGGCATCCGGAAAGGTACGGCATCACCCACGCCAATACCGGTCACATGAAACCGGAGGAACGGACCATCGCAGAGGTAATGAAAGGCCGGGGATACAGCACCGGCCACTTTGGAAAATGGCATTTGGGCACCTTAACGGTAACCGAGAAAGACGCCAACAGGGGAGGGCCGGAAGGAGCTGCTCATTACTCCCCCCCATGGGAAAATGGCTTTGACGTTAGTTTCTCAACAGAATCCAAAGTTCCAACATGGGATCCCATGGTGACACCGGAACCGGATGCACAGGATATTGGTAACCGGGTACCCGGAGCACATTTTGGGACCTATTACTGGACGGGTGAAGATGAAAAGGTCACCGATAACCTCTCAGGGGATGATTCCAGAATTATCATGGATCGGGTAATTCCTTTTATCGATCAGGCGGCAGCTGCCAAAAAACCCTTTCTATCTGTAATATGGTTTCATACGCCCCACCTGCCGGTGGTGGCAGGGCCCGCTTACAGAAGCATGTATGCCGATTTTTCTGAAGATAAGCAACACTATTTTGGCAGCATCACTGCCATGGACGAACAAATCGGTAGGTTGAGGAATTTCCTCCGGGAGAAAGGACTGGCAGAGAATACCATTATCTTGTTTTGCAGTGACAATGGACCGGAAGGACCGGAGCAGATCAAGCGGACACAGGGCTCAGCAGGTCCTTTTAGGGGGAGAAAACGAAGCCTGTACGAAGGAGGCATCCGGGTGCCTGCCCTGCTTGAGTGGCCCGCAAAAATAAAGAAAGGGCAAAAAACCAACTTACCGGTTTCTACCAGTGATATATTTCCGACCCTTCTGGGTATATTGGACCTGGATGCGAAAAAAGGGGTACAACCGCTGGATGGTATCAATATTTTTCCATTAATTCAGGGAAACATTGAAAAAAGGGAAGGAAATATCGCTTTTAATTTTCAGCAGCAACGGGCCATTATGGACAACCAATTTAAATTGTACTCTGCTGACAATGGAAAAAATTTCGTCTTATATGATTTGTTCAATGATCCGGGGGAAAAGAAGGATATTTCCAAAGCTCATCCACAAGTTACCAGCCGCTTATCCAGGGAGTTGGCCGAGTGGCTGATTTCCTGTGAAAAAAGCAACAGGGAGAAAGACTACCTAAAGTAAAATATTAGCTCGATAAATTACCTATATATGACACTCAAAATACCCATTCTTGGAATGCTTCTTTTCCTGTCAGGAATTTGCCAGGCACAAAGGGGCACAGAAGAAAAGCCCAATTTTCTTTTTATCTTTTCCGATGACCAGCGATACAACCTGGTACATGCCCTGGGTAATCCACAGGTGCAAACCCCCAATCTGGACAGGCTGGTGAAATCCGGATCCACCTTTACAAATGCCTACAATATGGGGGCATGGAACGGGGCTGTCTGTGTGGCCAGCAGGGCCATGATGATCAGCGGCCTTTCGGTATGGGATGCCCGGGAACAGGAAAGTGAATTTCAGGAAATGGCTGATGAGGGCAGGTTTTGGCCCCAATTGCTGGAAAAAGCCGGCTATGAAACCTATATGACGGGCAAATGGCATGTAAAAGCCGATGCAGAAAGCATTTTTCAAAACGTGGTGCATGTACGACCAGGCATGCCCAATCAGACCCCCGAAGGCTACGATCGTCCCAAAAGCAAGGCAGATACCACCTGGCAACCCTGGGACAAAAGCTTTGAAGGATTTTGGAAAGGAGGCAAACATTGGTCTGAAGTGCTGGCAGACGATGCGCAGGGCTATTTGGATCAGGCTGCCAAAAGCGAATCCCCTTTTATGATGTACCTGGCCTTTAATGCCCCCCATGACCCCAGGCAGGCTCCAAAGGAATTTGTTGATTTGTATCCGGTGGAAAGCATTGCTTTGCCCCCCAGCCATATGGACATGTACCCGTTCAAAGACAGCATAGGTTTGAGCGAATCCCTGCGGGACGAAGCCCTGGCACCTTTTCCCAGGACAGCCTACGCTGTTAGAAAAAACATACAGGAGTATTATGCCATCGTCAGCCACATGGATGCACAGATCGGCAAAATCCTGGGTGCCCTGGAAGCAACCGGAAAAATGGATAACACCTATATCATCTTTACCTCAGATCACGGACTTGCTGTAGGCCATCATGGCTTGATGGGCAAGCAAAACATGTTCGATCACAGCGTAAGGGTGCCTTTGGTCATTGCCGGACCAGGTATACCGGAGAACAAGCAATTTCACCAACAGGTATACCTGCAGGATGTAAGTGCCACCATGATGGATCTGGCAGGAGTGGAAAAGCCGGAAAGTACGGTATTTAATAGCCTGATGCCTTATATTAATGAAGATGCGCCAAGTGCTTATCCGAGCATCTACAGTTGCTACCTCAACCTTCAACGAATGGTGAGGACGGATCGATACAAATTGATTTTCTATCCAAAATTGAATAAAACCTTGCTGTTCGACCTGGAAAAGGATCCTGAAGAACTTAGAGACCGTTCGGCTGACCTGCTATATCAGGGAGTGAAACAGCAATTGTTGGTCCTGCTCGCTGAGCAGCAAGAGCAGTTAAATGATCCGATTAGGTGAGAATAAAATAGTGTGGTCAGATATGATACTATATATCAGATTTAAAGAGTATTTATCGGTTCTAAAGATAATTACTTGTTTTATTTATCTGTAAATTTTCATGAAATTGAGCATGAATAAAGCATCACTTTATGCCATGTGAGATTCTCCCGAAAGTCGTGACAGGTTATCCCATTACTCAGGACAAGTTATGACCGATGAAATCAAATTTTAAACAAATGAAAAAGCTAATTACATTAATTTTTATACTGTTTGTTATTGATTATGATGGGTTTTGTTCGGTGGGCGAGCGGCCTAATATTATATTCATCTTTGCTGACGACTGGGGCTGGGGCGATCTATCTTGTCATGGCCATCCCTATATAAAAACCCCCAATATTGACCGTCTTGCGGTTGAAGGAACCGATTTTACCCGCTTCACAGTGGCCTCAGGTGTCTGTTCGCCTAGCCGAGCTGCCGTTGTGACCGGTCAGTTCCCTGCCCGTCAGGGCATTATCCAGCACTTTGACAAGGTTGCCAATAATGTCGCTCGCGGAATGCCTGACTGGCTTTCGCTTGATGCGCCATCCCTGCCCCGATTTCTACAGGAAGCAGGTTATGAGACCGCACTCTATGGCAAGTGGCATTTGTCCAACAGCCCTGTTACGGATTCACCTAGACCCGATGCTTATGGCTATGACGATTACGCTGCATTTAACTGCTCCGGAGAGGAGATGCCTTGGTTTGAAGACACTATTTTGGCGAATGCGTTCATAGAAGAAAGCATCCAACAGGATAAGCCCTTCTTTATCAACCTTTGGATTCATGAACCGCACACCCCGCATCATTCGCTGCCGAAATACGAGAGAATGTTCAACCATCTTGAAAACCGGGAGGATCAAATCTATGCGGCGGTGCTGGCTCATGCTGATGACCGTATCGGTCAGGTGCTCAACACGCTCGACCGTCTCGGGATCACTGACCAAACACTGGTTGTATTTAGCTCCGATAACGGTCCGGAACGTGCCAAGTCCGGTATTGAACTTTTGTTAATGGATGGGCACGCCACTGGAGCTGGCTGGAATATTGCTGCATCGAGGGGAATCACAGGTGGTCGCCGTGGTTTCAAGGCTTCAGTTTTCGAAGGGGGTATTGGCGTTCCTTTTATCGCCCGATGGCCAGGAAAAATCAAGGCGGGTGAGATCGATGAGGTATCTCTTATATCTGCCGTGGATCTTCTGCCTACCTTTTGTGAACTTGCAGGGGCTAAATTGCCTGATGATTTTATACCAGACGGAGTAAGCTTTACTCGCGTTTTGTTGGGAGATCCCATGCTCCAGCGAAAAAAGCCTCTTTTCTGGAAGATCCATCCCGGATCTCGTTATGGTTCTGATCATTGGGCTGCCTTTGCCATTGTGCACGATAAATGGAAACTCGTCACCAATAGTGAACACTCCCGATTCGTACTTTATAATATCTCCCAAGACGTAACTGAGTCTAAGGACTTATATGCGGAGAAACCAGAAACAGTAGCATATCTTCTCGCCATGCTGGAAGATTGGGAAGCTACCCTTCCGGAAGCACCTTTCGGTGATGTCTTTTCGAAACTCAGGGAATCGGATTATTAGCAAATGAGTAGAGTTGCGGAGCAATCTATTTAATGCTTAACCTTTCACTAGTCAATAAATTTGTTTTTTTTAATGATTTATCAACCATGCGAGATTCCATCTGGCAATTTAAAATCAAATTATAAGCAGATGAAAACAAGCTTTTTTGTCCTTCTCATTTCCTTGGTAAGTATTCACTTTGGCAAGGCACAGCAGGGTGCATCCCCTGTAAAAACCGTACCGGTGGTTACGGAAAATGACTGGCTGCTGTACCATTCCGATCAGCCAGCCGGGTTCAAAACCAACAAGGACGGACACCTGGTGCTAAGTAATGGACTGGTTAGCCGAACCTTCGCAACGGCGCCCAATGGGGCGACCATCGGACTGGAACACCTGCAAACCGGGGAGTCCTTTTTGCGCTCAGTGCGTCCGGAAGCAGTCATTCAACTGAACGGCATTGCTTTTGACGTGGGTGGACTTACCGGCCAACCCATCCACAATTATTTGCTTCCGGAATGGATCGCATCCATGCAGGCAAATCCGGGTTCCTTCAAATTGGTGGGCCATACCGTGGAAAACACCAGGGAGCGTTTTGCCTGGAAGAAACGAGCCGAATGGATGCCCAAAGACATGCCTTGGCCGGCACCGGGAAAGGAACTTGTTTTTACCTATCAATTGGATGAGGAGGCAGTAAAAGTCATATTGGAACGATCAATCGCCGATGAAAGCCGTGAAACCCTATTTGGAGATTCCTTTGATACCATGCATAAAAATTGGAAGCGGGTAGAATCAGAGGCACATACCCTTAATTCCTTTATCAACGAAGGGAAAGCCGGTGAAATCATGGCATTGGCCAATACGGCGGTTTATGCCCAGCAGCCGGTGCTTCCGGGAGCAAGAGTTTTTCTGGCAAAGATCAATCCGGGCACAGACAAGAGCAGCAGTTGGGGGCCGGGGCTTGGACTGGTGTTTTCAGACAAAGTAATCAAACTCAACATTCGTCCTGGTGGCAATGAAATTGGTTTTTACGATGGACAGCAGGAATACCTCAGGTCGGGCCTGGAAGGGGGAAAGCCGGTTTGGCTGCGGATGGAATTGGGGGAGGACCGGCTGCTGGCTTCCTGGTCCTATGACAAAAATGATTGGCAGCAGGCTGGAGATATTCCGCTTCAACAAGCCCCGCAAGGAGTCCGGATTGGCAAGATGGATGGAACAGGCAAAAACAGTGA
The DNA here is from genome assembly GCF_014762705.1 of Cyclobacterium sp. Taxonomy (GTDB): domain Bacteria; phylum Bacteroidota; class Bacteroidia; order Cytophagales; family Cyclobacteriaceae; genus Cyclobacterium. Next base: position 126,288 of record NZ_JABURL010000119.1, read on the forward strand.
CCACAATGAAAAGGGAGAATTAGGGCGCAGCAAAATCGAAGAATTTTTCATGCTGGGAGAAATTTCTCCATCTGCAAAAGCTGCCGGCTTGGCATCCTACCAATACTTGTTGGATATATCCGTGCATGTACATTACGAATTGTACGATGGGCTTCCTGTATTCAGCAAATGGATTACCGTTGAGAATCGCTCCGGCCAGCCGGTAACCGTCAATTCGTTTACAAGTGAAATCCTGGCGGTAACCGAGCCCGAAAGTACCGTCGACAGCCGGGAGCAATGGATGCTTCCCAATATAACGATCGAAACCGATTACAACTTTGGCGGCATGACCTCCGAAAATGTCTTGCGTTCCAGCATTGACTGGAAACCGGATCCGCAGTATAAAACCCAGGTGAATTACGAGCGAACGATGCCGGTTTTGCTGGAAGTTTCGCCCAAGTATGGCCCGGAGCAGGAGCTGCATCCAGGGGCTTCCTTTTCCTCATATCGGGTATGGGAACTGCTGCACGATAGTTGGGATCGGGAACGAAAAGGGCTTGAGCACCGGCGAATGATGCGTTCACTGGCTCCCTGGGTGACCGAAAACCCCATATTGATGCATGTACGATCTGCTGATACCGAGGCGGTAAAAAAAGCCATAGACCAAAGTGCTGAAGTGGGATTTGAAATGGTGATCATGACATTTGGCAGTGGATTCAATGCGGAAGATGCGAGTAGGGAAAACCTGGACCGCATGAAGGGCCTGGCCGATTACGCCCATGGAAAGGGTATTGCACTGGGCGGTTATTCTTTGCTGGCCAGCCGGAAGGTTGGCGGTGGAAACGACGTGTTGATGCCAGAAGGCATGACGCCTCGTTTTGGTAATTCACCCTGCCTGGAAAGTAAATGGGGACACGATTATTTTGAATCCCTTTATCATTTATACAGCACAACCGGACTCGATATCCTGGAGCATGACGGGTCTTATCCGGGGGATGTGTGCGCGGCAACTGATCACCCCGGACACAAGGGATTGGCCGATTCGCAATGGAACCAGTACCAGCGGATTGCTGAATTTTACCAATGGGCGCGTTCAAAAGGGATTTACCTGAACGTGCCCGATTATTATTTTCTTGCGGGCAGCAATAAAACAGGGATGGGTTATCGCGAGACCAATTGGTCGCTGCCCAGGGCCCAGCAGGAAATCATCGAACGTCAAAATATATACGACGGCACCTGGACCAAGACACCGTCCATGGGCTGGATGTTTGTGCCCCTGGTACAATACCATGGGGGAGGGGAGGCCGCCACAATCGAACCACTAAAAGCACATTTGCCCCATTACGAGCAGCGGTTGGCCAACCTCTTCGGTGCAGGGGTACAAGCCTGTTACCGCGGGCCGCAGTTGTACGATGCTCCGGAAACAAAGGCATTGGTCGAAAAATGGGTTGGTTTTTACAAAGTGCACCGGGAGGTGCTGGATGCAGACATCATCCATCTACGCCGGCCGGATGGCCGCGATTGGGATGGTATTTTGCACGTAAATCCCAAGGGAGAGGAAAAGGGCTTGCTCATGCTCTACAATCCCTTGAACGAAGAGATTACACGAACCATTAGGGTTCCGGTATACTATACGGGTCTGCATGAAGAGGTATTGCTGGAAGACCAATGGGGGAAATCACAGTCGGTTGCTGTAAACCGGGATTTTAGCCTGCCAGTCGAAGTCACCATCCCTGAGCGGGGATACCGGTATTTTGTTTTAAAATAAACTGTCCATAAATTGTTCGAACGATGAAAGGATTTCTGAACGGGTATTTAAGGATAATTTTAAAAGTTACAGCTTCTGCTAAACAAATGCCTCTTCTGATTAATACCAAAAAAGGTTTGGAAGAAACCTTATACCACGCCAGGTATTTTATTGGCTTTTTGGTGGTCATAGGGGGGATGATTTGCTGTCAACCAAAAGATATACATGAAGTGAGGCAAAAGTACAATGTGCTCTTTATTGCTGTTGACGACTTGCGTACAGAACTGAATTGTTATGGTGCAAACCATATTAAGTCTCCGAATATTGATCGACTTGCTTCTGAGGGAGTTCGGTTTACGGAGGCTCATGTGCAACAAGCCATATGTATGGCCTCCCGCGCTTCCATCCTGACAGGGATCAGACCTGAGAAGCGGGGTATTTATACAGGGGAATCTGTAGCGGATTTAATGCCCGGTGTACTGACCATGAATATGTTTTTTAAAGAAAACGGGTATAATATCGCGGCAGCAGGAAAAATTTATCATCATGGTATTGACCATGAAAAGCAATTCGGAGAGGATTATATCATTCCCAAAAAATCCTGGACAGGAAGGGGCTATGTGACCGGGGAAGCGATCAATCAAATATCCCTCAATACGACGCATCAACGTGGGCCTGCCTATGAAAGGGCAGATGTGCATGATACCATTTATAAGGATGGTATTAATACCCTTCATGCAGTGAGAAAGCTGGAAGAATTGGAAAAGTCCGACAAACCATTCTTTTTGGCGGTGGGCCTTTCCAAGCCTCACCTGCCTTTTGTTGCTCCCGCGAAATATTGGGATATGTATCCTGAGGCGTCCATTGCGATGCCTGAAATCAGAGAAATGCCCGGGAACTCCGGTAAATATACCATGCGGTTAGCTGGTGAACTGGGCAATTACTATGGTATGCCCAGCAGGTACGAAGATATTGAAGACGAGACCACACTTATTTTGAGAAGGGCTTATTATGCCTGTGTTTCATACGCAGATGCCCAGGTAGGATATTTGCTGGACCAACTCGATAAATTGGGATTGCGGGAAAATACTATTGTGGTGCTATGGGGGGATCATGGCTATAAATTGGGTGATTACGGCAACTGGTGCAAATGGTCGAATATGGATATTGATACCCGTATTCCGTTAATATTCAGTGTCCCGGGTGGAAAAAAGGGGGAAGTTGCTGATAGACCGGTCGAAGCTTTAGATATCTATCCTACCCTGGCAGCATTGTGCGGCATGGACGAACCATCCCATCTTGAAGGAAAAAGTTTAATTTCTATTTTGAATAATCCTGAACAACAACCGGCATCAAAGGAATATGCGTTTACCATTTGGCCACAAAATCGTTGGAAGTACGATAAGACCATAATGGGATATGCTGTAAAAGATGGCCGCTTCAACTATGTGGAATGGGTAAAACTAAACACTGGTGAGGTTTTGGAAAAAGAACTTTATGACCATCAGTCTGATCCGGGAGAAACCAGGAATGTCATTGATGAGGAGAAATACCAAGAGGTAATAGCAAGCCTGTCAGCAAAAAGTGAAGAGCGGAGAGCTGCTACAGACCATGATCATGGATTTAAATCACTTCGATAATTAAAGAAATATATTTTATTGGGACATTAGGGTCGTTTTTGGCAATCCTGAACATCAAGGGGTCTGCATCAGCAACCGACTCGCCTAACAAAACAGGAATTGCCGCCGGTAGATTTTAGCGGTGTTTTTATTTTATTCATTTATTTTTTATAAATTGGATTATTATAATTGAATCCAATACAACCGACTTGGGTAAAATAACTATCTTTCAAATCTAGCTTATTTGAAGTGTATACCATCAATTAACTTAAACCCGGATTTTGAGACTGCTGATTAACAAAAGTGAGAAGGAGTTGGTATGTTCCCTGAGGCAAGGGGATATGAAGGCCTTTGATGAATTATATTACCGCTACTTGCCCAAGCTACTCGGTTTTGCCTACAGGTACCTTAGTGATGACATGGAGGCAGAAGAAACGGTACAGGTGATATTCATAAAAATTTGGGAAAAAAGAAGAAGCCTGAACGAAAACCAAAACTTCAAATCTTATTTGTTTCAATCTGTAAAAAATCAATTGCTCAATAAGCTTAGGAATCAAAAGAAAAACTGTACCCTGGAAGAAATTCCAGAGAGGTATTTCGTCAGTTCAGAAGATGTATTCGAAAAATTATCCTATAAGGAACTGGAAAATACAGCCACAGCACTCATTAATAACCTTCCCAAAACCCAGCAAAAAGTTTTTATTTTAAGCAAAATAGAAGGATTGACCCATGATGAAATCGCTGCCCAATTGTGTCTTTCCAAAAGAACCGTGGAACACCATATTTATTTAGCAACAAAGTTTTTAAAGGGAGAGTTGACACAAAGAGCTTCACTGTACGGACCACTGATCCTGGTTTTAATTGCCGGTTAAATCTTGATTTCTAATCTTATCCATATCTATAGTTCGTGATGAAGCGTAAATTTGTATTATTTTCTATACTGATTTTGTTTTCAGGATAATTACATCGGAATGATCAAAACCACTCAATTGGAAAATTTCAGGATGTATAACCTTAGAAATGATCCCAAACAAACCACTGATGTTGCATCTGAGAATCCGGAAATTTTTGAATCAATGAAAAGAAAAATGATGCAGTTGCACCAGGAAATAGTCCATGAAGCCATTGACTGGAGGGAGTTTTCCTGGCAGGAAGAATAAATTTAAAATGATAAATACCAAATGATGATATACCGGAACGTACAGATTTTGTGGGTTTTTTGCTTACTCTTGAATTTTTTGGAGGTTTCAGGCCAATCAAATACCAATGTAGAAAAACCCAATATCTTACTCATATTTACAGATGACCAAGGGTACCATGATGTGTCTTATTATGGAACAAAAGACATTCGTACCCCTCATATAGATGGCATAAGAAGCGACGGAATGCGCATGGACTTTTTCTACACCAATTCTCCAGTCTGTGCACCCACCAGGGCTTCTTTGATGTCAGGCCGTTATCCGGATCAGGTTGGGGTTCCCGGATTGATAAGGTCTATTCCGGATAACAACTGGGGATATTTGGATCCCGGCACGGTGCTATTACCAGCCCTGCTTAATAAGGCAGGGTACCATACGGCACATATCGGGAAATGGAACCTTGGTTTGGAAAAACCGAATCTTCCGAATGATCATGGTTTTGACCTTTTTCAAGGCTGGCTGGAAGACATGATGGACGATTACTGGACCCATAGAAGGCATGGAAGAAATTACATGCGCCTCAACGAAGAAATTATTGATCCGGAGGGGCATGCAACTGATCTGTTTACCCAATGGTCTGTGGAATACATCAAATCACGCAAGGAAAGTAAGGATCCATTTTTTCTTTACCTGGCCTATAATGCCCCTCATTTTCCTGTTCAGCCTCCTGAGGAGTGGCTAAAAAAAGTAAAGGATAGAGAATCAGGCATTCAGGATACAAGAGCCGAATTGGTTGCTTTTATTGAACACATGGACAATGGGATAGGAGAAGTGATACAGGCTTTAAAGGAAAGCGGGCAGTATGAAAATACACTCATCATCTTTACCAGCGATAATGGGGGACATTTACCGTCTTCGGCCAATAATGGCTCTATAAGAGATGGGAAACAAAGCATGTATGAAGGGGGATTAAGAGTACCCACAGTGATTTCCTGGCCAGGAGTAATTGAGCCTGGGTCTGTTTCGGAACAGGTTAATCTGTCAATGGACATTTTCCCTACCCTTGCGGATATTGCAGGTGTTAAATTGGAACATGGGGTTAATGGCAGAAGTTTTTTGCCGACCCTTATGGGCCAAATAATGGAGGAAAAAGAAAGACCCCTTTATTTTGTCAGAAGAGAAGGGGGAACACGATATGGCGGAAAAGCTTACCATGCCCTTAGACTGGGTGATTGGAAATTACTCCAAAACAACCCTTACCAACCGATGGAGTTATATAATCTTAAGGAAGACCCGAAGGAGGAAAATAATGTCATAGAGCAAAATCAGAAAACTTATCAAAAATTAAATGCCTTGTTGATGTCCCATATTCAGGAAGGAGGCAAAACTCCCTGGCAAAAGCTTAAATAGTATCGAGCCGGTATTAACCCAATTCGGGAAAAGGAATTCGCTTTTTGGTTTCGATTTGAAACATTTGAAATTCAGCCTTCTGTATTTTTTACCTTTATTATTGGGTATATCGTACGGGAATCAGGGAACATGCTCATTGCCGTAAAACAATAAGAAATCTTGCCATAAGGCCTAAGTGGCACATAAAATTATTGCTCAAATCTGGCAGAATAAAATTTTTTTTCATTTTTTTTAAGTAATAAGTTGGTGCCAGGTGTATTGCTTAAAATGAAATGATATTTTGAAGAAGGAAAAGCTAATAAGATTCTTAAATAACCTTTCTACACCCGAAGAAAATAGGGAAGTGATGGATTGGTTGAAAAAAGCCGGTTCGGAAGATCAGTTTCTGAACATGCTTAAAAAGGACTGGGATTCCGGGAAGGCCAATAAGGTAAGCAAATTAAAGCAGCAAGAAATACTGGGTCATATTCATCAGGCCACATTGAAAAGCCGGAATAGCCTGAAAGGAAAACAGGTTTTTCATTACTTCCTGAAATTCGGCAAGGTTGCCGCTACTTTTTTATTGTTCCTATTTTCAGGTTATTTCCTTTATGAAGCTATAGTTTTTAAGGATAATGAAACAGCGGTTGCGGAAATTCCGGTTACGAAGATCACGAAACAAACCGCAGCAGGGGAGAAATTGAGGTTAACACTACCTGACAGGTCTGAGGTAATTGTCAATTCCTTATCCACTTTAAACTTTTCCTCGGATTTTGGCAGCAATAATAGAGAAATAGAACTGGAAGGGGAAGCCTTCTTCTCGGTTGCTCCCGACAAAAACAAGCCTTTTAAGGTAAAAACAGGCACTGTGGTGACTACCGCCCTGGGTACCGCTTTCAATGCCTATGCCAGAGAAGAAGAGGTTAAAATTTCGCTTACTGAGGGAAGCGTCCATGTAGCTCAAAAGGCAGAAGAAATTTCCCTTTTACCCGGAGAAATGGCTTCGGTTCGGTTTGATGCCGTTTCCGGTTTAACCAAAGGAACATTTGATCCGGACCGGACCACCTTATGGAAGGAAGGGAAGATCCGGTTTCAAAGCAAACCCCTCAGGGAAATTCTTCAATCTTTGGAAACATGGTACGGTGTTCGTTTCGAAACGAAAGCTTTTGACAACAGAAAAGTTACGGGCCTTTTCAACAATGAAAGCCTGGAAGACATACTGACAGGCTTGAGTTTCTCCCTGGGGTTCGAATACCAGATCGATCAAAAAAATGTAGTCATAAAATTCTGATTGCCTATGAAATAAAAACGAAAAGCAGGATAAAATTCCCATCGCCAAATGAAACATTTTACCCTGCCCGCTTTAAAGAAATCAATTCAATAAAACACCTAAAATTATGAAAAGAAAAATACTATACCTAATAAAGATGGTATCCAAAAACCTGTTATATGGCTGTGTACTGCAATGTTTGTTTTTGACTACCTTGCTGGCCAATGATTCCAAAGCCCAGATCAAACCGATCGACGAAACATTTCTCCGCATGGCCAATAAGGACTGGAGTGTACAAGAAGTTTTTCAGAACCTTGAATCCAAAACAGACTATGTTTTTATTTTTCCGGATGACCTGCTTAAGGACAGGGGGCGGGTAACATTAAAGGCCGGAAAACAATCCGTCAATGATATTCTGGTACAGGTAGCTCAATCTGCCAAATTGAAGTTCAGGCAGGTCAATAACTCCATTTATGTGGGAGGTTCTCAAAGCATAAACCAAAGTCAGGAAGTAACCATTTCCTTGGATTTTATAGAAATCAGTGGAACAGTTGTAGATCAGAACGGGCAACCCATCCCGGGAGCGACGGTCCTGGTAGAAGGTACAAACACGGGGACAGCCACTGACATTGAAGGTAATTTTTCCATCGAAGCAGCTGAGGGTTCTGTACTGCTTTTTTCTTTTATTGGCTACCAATCTCAACGCATCACTGTAGGTAACCAAACGAGCCTGACCATTACCTTAAACGAAGACCAGTCCTCACTGGAAGAAGTGGTGGTAGTAGGGTATGGAACACAGAAGAAAGTGAATGTGATTGGTTCAGTTTCACAGATAAGTGCTGAGAACATTGAAAACCGACCTGTTCAACAACTTTCTCAAGCCATAACTGGTCAAATGCCTGGAGTAACCGTAATCCAAAGATCCGGTCGGCCGGGTCAAAGTGGAGGTAATATCAGGGTCAGAGGGGTTGGCTCCTTTGGAGCAACACCAAGCGCCTTGATTTTGATTGATGGCATACCGGGCAATATGAATGACATCAATCCGGATGATGTGCAGTCCATTTCAGTGTTAAAGGATGCCTCTTCAGCAGCGATATATGGAGCAAGGGCGGCAAATGGGGTCATTTTGGTGACTACCAAAAATGGATCTAATAAAAAAATGACAGTGAGTTACAATGGCTATGTTGGCTTCAACCAGCCAACTGAGTTGCCACAATTTGTGGACTCCTGGGATTATGCAACCATGTATAACATTGCCTCAGGAAGCAATAGTTATACAGAGGAAGACATAGAGAAATACAGGTCACAATCTGATCCGGACAATTATCCGAATACCCGGTTTTTGGACCATGTGTTTGCAGGGGATGGTATTCAGACCGGCCATACCCTTACTTTAAACGGAGGGGATGAAAACAACAAATATTTCCTTTCAGGAGGTATATTAAGTCAGGAGGGAATTGTTCCAAAAAACAATTACAACCGGTATAATTTGAGACTGAATCTGGAAAATAAGCTAGGTGAACAATTCAAATTAACCACCAGGTTATTTGGATCTATTGAGGAGCGAAACGAGCCTCAGGCAACTGCCAACAAAGGAGGAGAACTCAATGATCAGTTGATACAAAATGCCATCAGGTATCCCGCAGTTTACTTGGGCCAGGCTTCAAATGGTGATTTTGGGATAGGTCCGGAGAGTGGGGGTACACCTGTTTCCTGGCTACAATCAGATTCCTATTTGACCAATCCCAGAACACGGACAGGAATAAATATGAAATTGGATTGGACACCGGTACAAGGGCTGGTTTTTTCTGCTATCGGAGGTTATAATTCCTTTTTACTGGAACAACGGTCCTACCTGGCTTCACAAAGGTTAAATGATGATGTTTTTCATGCACAATCGTACCTGAACCAATATAGTAACAAGGAGATTTTCAAAACAGCCCAATTTATTGGAGAGTATTCGAAAAGTTTCGATAACAACAATTTGGATTTTTTGGTGGGCTATACTTTTGAAAACCAAATCAATACTTATTTCAATGGATACAGACAAGACTTTCCCAGCAATGATTACACGGTAATTGGTATGGGAGGCGCAGACAATCAAAGAGTAGGTGGTTTTGATGAGGAATGGGCGATTCAATCCCTCATTTCCAGGATAAAATTTAATCATGCCGAAAAATATTTGTTTGAAACTACTTTGAGGTATGATGGCTCTTCCCGGTTTCCAGAAAACTACAAGTATGCTCTTTTTCCATCAATGGCTCTCGGTTGGAGACTTTCCGATGAGGTATTCCTGGAAAACTGGAACTGGCTTTCGGATTTTAAATTGAAAGCATCCTGGGGGATTCTGGGAAATCAAAACATTGGCAATTACCCTTATCAGACCGTTCTTAATTCAGGCAGGAATTATCCTTTTGGAGGAAGTATTTCCACCGGGGCAGCTTATTCGGACTACAGGGATGCCAATATCCGCTGGGAGTCTACCGAAACTTTAGACTTTGGAGCAGAAACAAGTTTTTTGGAGGGAAAATTGTCCTTTAACTTCACCTATTTTAACCGGAATACTACCGACATTCTTTTTCAACCTACGGCAAGTGTTTCATCCATTTTGGGAGTGGGGATCGGAGAAATCAATACCGGAGCAGCCAGAAACAAAGGCTGGGAATTTGATTTTGGATATCGAAACCAAATGAATGATTTTCAATATTCTGTTACGGGAAATTTTTCCATTATCAATAATGAAGTGGTTTCTCTGGGACTTGGGAATGTAGAACAGCCAAATGGTTTGGTCGGAAATGGTTCCAGCTTGTTTGTAGGCTTCCCTATGGAAATGTATTATGGATATGAATCTGATGGAGTCTTTTTAAGTGAAGAGGATATTGCTGATTGGCCCACACAATCTGCCATTACCCCCAACCCAATGCCAGGAGATATCCGATACAAAGATATTAGCGGCCCTGATGGGGTGCCTGATGGCAGAGTGGACCCGACCTACGACAGGACCTTCTTAGGCAGTAGAATTCCTAAATATACCTATGGCCTCAATTTTGGATCAAAATACAAGAATTTTGACATATCTGTATTTTTGCAGGGTGTTTCGGGCGTAGATGGATTTTTAAATAATTATGCGGGCTGGGCCTTTTTTAATCTTGGAAACATCCAAAAATGGCAAATGGATGGCAGATTTAATCCGGAGAGTCCGGAAAGGTATCCGGCTTATCCCCGTTTGGAAGTCATCACCAACAGTGGAACACCAAATACCGTCATTTCTGATTTTTGGGTGACTAATGCATCTTACCTCAGGGTTAAAAACCTTCAGTTGGGATATACCTTAAATCCGCAACTGCTGGAAAGAATAGGCCTTCAAAACCTAAGGCTTTACCTTAGTGGAGAGAATGTACTTTCTTTTACTTCTTACATGGAAGGTTGGGACCCTGAAATCAACACGGGAGGAGCCTATTATCCCATTTTGGCAACCTATACTTTGGGTATTAATGCTAGATTTTAAGAAAAAATGAATACAAATATTTTAAGGACTAATCTTATGAAAACGATATATAAGCCATTGTTCGTCGCGCTCTTGTTGCTTTCGGGTATTTCCTGCGATGATAAACTGGAGCAATTTCCCACCGATGCTTTTGCCAGTGGGACATTCTGGACTTCGGAATCCAATGCTTTGATAGCTTTAACAGGAATGTACAGAGGAAATATAAATTACGGAACGCAGGTAGTACCCTCAGACTGGTGGACTTACTGTGGAATCGTTTTTTTGGAATTCGCCACAGATAATTCCTATGACAGGCGCGGAGACAATTCTACCTATAACCGGTTGACGGATGGAACACTGCTTCCAAACAATAATGTGGTAAACGGTTATTGGCAGGGTTCCTACAGGCGCATAGCCATTGCCAATGATTTTCTGGAAAATATTGATAATGTCAATATGCCAGAAGTAAAAATGCAGCGGATGAAAAGCGAAGCCAGGTTTATTAGGGCAACGCAGTATTTTTATTTGTCTCAGTTTTGGGGAGATGTTCCTTTGGTTACCAATACACTCACACCGGATGAAGCCAATAACGTTGAAAAATCAAGCAAGACGGTTATTGTGGACTTTGTGATACAGGAATTATCGGAAGCAGTAAATGGACTTCCCAGATTTTCCGAAATTCCTGATTCCGAAATTGGTAGAGCAAGCAAACAAGCGGCCCTGGCTTTTTTAGGCAGATTATACCTGGCTGAGAAAAGATTTGATGAGGCCTCTGAAGTATACCAACAAATCATCAATTATGGAGATAATATAATCGATTCGGAATACGGGCCGCTCTTTACCACAGAAAACGAAAACAGTGCAGAAAATATTTTCAGCGTGCAATTTGTTTCAGGATTAGCCCCAAATGCCATGCCCCAGCATGCATTTCCTGCTGCCTCAAGCGGCTGGCATATTATCAATCCACTGGGAAGCCTGGCAGAGGAATATGGATTTGAGGACGGAACGCCCTTTTCCTATGATGACCCAAAGTTTGTCCAGGAGGATATGGGAGCCAACCGGGATCAGAGATTTAGGGATACCTTTATTTGGAATGAATCAACTTTCCTAGGAAGAAGATATGTATGTCATCCCGATTCCACCCAATCCGTCGATCAGCTTACCTATTCCAAACAAGCGACACGTACCGGATTTGGGTTTAGAAAATATTTTGATGAAACTTTTAATGGTAATTTAAGAAATGACTATGGCGGAAATATCCCGATTATCAGGTATGCGGAGGTCCTGTTGAGTTATCTGGAAGCTGAACTTGAAGCAGGAAACCCCATTACCCAAAACTTACTGGATCAAACGATTAATCTTGTCAGAGGAAGAGAATCAGTAAATTTGCCTCCTATTACAGAAACCAACCCGGATGTTCTCCGGGAAATTCTAAGAAGCGAACGCAGAATTGAATTGGCCTTTGAAGGTACCCGGTTATGGGATATTTTCCGTTGGGAAATAGGAGAGGAAGTGTTAAATGGTGATTTTTGGGGGGCACCCTTTCCGAATTCGGTAAGGTATCCAACTACTTCCATTAAATTGGACCCTCAATCCAGGTGGTATGTTACTACCAAAAATTTCAGGCCAGGCGATTACCAATGGCCTATTCCTGAGTCAGAAACCAACATTAACCCAAAATTGGCAGAATAGATATCATGAAAAGAAGACATGCAGTAAAAGCAATCGCCCTGGGATCTGTTACACCCCACCTGCTGTTGGGCGGCACAGCAGGTTTTGTGCCGGCACCAAAAGTAAAAGGCAATTTAGCTCCCTCCAATTTTGCCAGTCAATGGCAGCAATGGCCGGATATGCCCTGGGTAGGGCCGGAATATTGGGGCAACAGGTTGCAGGATTGGGAAATCCGTCAGGGACGTGCCGTTTGTGTCATCTCCGACAAAAATCGCTCGCTTCATTGCCTTACCCATCAAATGGGTTCCGGTTCCGGAAATTTTTCCCTACAGGTCAACATGGATTGGTTGAATGCAGCAGCCAAAGGAATACAGGAAGCCTATGCCGGTTTTCGGCTTGCAGCAAAAGGAAAGTTTGAAGATTATCGCTCTGCCGCAGTTTTTGGCCAGGGACTCGATGCTGGGATCAACGGACAGGGCTACCTTTTTATTGGAGAAAAAACAGGCAGCCAACAACTCTCCCTTGATGCTGAAATCACCCTCAAACTGGAAGGAATCGGAAATGAACTCCAATTGAAAGCGCAGCATTCAGGGAATGGCAAATTGCTGGCCATGTTGACCTATACCCAACCCAAGGCTACATGGGAAGGGAATCTGGCTCTGGTGTCTCATTTTCCTTTGGAAAACACAGGCTCACCATCGGTGGCCTTTTCCGGATGGCAAATATCCGGAGACAAAATTGCAGCAGACGCAGCGCAGGCTTTTGGACCAATCTGTTTTGCCCAGTATACCCTGCATGACGGAACACTTAAATTGGCTGCCCAGCTGACGCCGGTAGATGGAATCAGCGGGCTTCAGCTCAGCCTTCAGGTCTGGCAAAATGGCCAGTGGGAAACCTTGCAGGAAGCCTTGCCAGATCCTTTGGGCAGAGTGGCCCATTTCAGGCAGGAAAATTGGCAAGCCGGAAAGGCTACCCCATACAGGGTCAAATTGGACCTGCCTCTGAAATCTGGCAACAGTTCCTATTATTATACCGGCACCATTGCCAAAGAGCCAAAGGATATGGATCAGGTCAAGATGGCAGTTTTCAGCTGTAATGCAGATTATGGGTTTCCGGATCAGGAGGTAAGCATCCATTCCCTGAAACACCAGCCCGACCTGGCTGTTTTTCTGGGCGATCAGTTTTATGAAAGTACTGGCGGATTCGGCATTCAGACCGCTCCCCTGGAAAAATCCAGCCTCGATTACCTGCGAAAATGGTACATGTTTGGCTGGTCTTACCGGGAAATTTTCCGACACATTCCAAGTGCCTTTATTCCAGATGACCATGATGTGTACCATGGAAATGTTTGGGGAGAAGCCGGCAAAAATGCCCCCACCGATGAGGGATGGGGCTATGTGGCCCAGGACCAGGGTGGATACAAAATGCCGCCTGAATGGGTGAACATGGTGCAACTGACCCAGACCGGCCACCTGCCGGATCCTTTTGACCCTACCCCGGTCAAACAGGGCATAGGTACCTATTATACCGATTGGGTTTATGGAGGTGTAAGTTTTGCGATTTTGGAGGATCGGAAATTCAAATCCGCACCCAAGAATGTTTTGCCTGAGGAGGCCATGGTGACGAATGGGTTTATTCAGAATCGTGAATTTGATATCAAAGCCCACTACGATGTAGAAGCGCAGCTTTTGGGTGAAAGACAGCTGGAATTTTTAGAACACTGGTCCACCGATTGGAGCAAAGGTGCTGAAATGAAGGCAGTACTGTCTCAAACAAATTTTTGCACGGTTGCCACACTGCCGGAAGGCAGCATCATTGACAGTATCGTTCCCCGGCTTCCTATTCCCGAACCCGGTGTTTATGTATCTGGCGACGCCCCTACCACGGATATGGACTCCAATGGCTGGCCACAAAAAGGCCGGGATGAAGCTTTGCGAATAATTCGGAAAGCCTTTGCACTACACGTGGCGGGTGACCAACACCTGGCTTCTGTAGTTCACTATGGGGTGGATGAATTTGGAGATGCGGGTTATGCCTTTGCCGGTCCGGCATTAAATAACCTCTTTCCCAGGCGTTGGTGGCCGCCTGTTGGTGATCAACATGAAGGGCTTCCAGGTAAGCCTGCCTATACAGGCAATTTTCATGATGGCTTCGGAAATAAAATGACGGTGCATGCGGTGGCCAATCCCAGAAAAACAGGTCAGGAGCCGGCTCTGATTCATGACCGGTCCACCGGCTATGGTCTGGTCACTTTTGATAAAGCCCAAAAGAAAATTAACCTGGAGTGCTGGCCAAGGTATGTAGATCCTGAAAAACAACCCGATGGTCAATTCGAAGGTTGGCCTGTTACTATCACCCAGCAGGATAATTTTGCCAAAGCAAGCGCAGGTACCCTGCCTGTCCTGGACCTGAACAACTGCCACAATCCCATAATCGAGGTGGTGGATGAAGAAAGCGGTGAACTGGTCTATTCGCTCAGGGTAAGGGAAAAAACTTTCCGGCCCAAAGTATTTAAAGATAGCAAATACCAGGTAAAAGTATGGGAAGATGGACAGGATAGGACACAATTATTTCAGGGATTGGCTTTGGATCTGAATCAAAAAGAGACCTTATTTGTAAATTATCAGGTTTAATTATTGCCAAATTTAAATATTCCATGACATTCCGAATGATCATCTTACCCTTGATTGCAGTCCTTTTCTTTGCCTGTTCACCCGAAAAGGATCGGCCCCAAAGCCCACCCAATATCATTTACATTTTGGCCGATGATTTGGGTTATGGGGATTTGGGCTGTTATGGGCAGGAAAAGATCGAGACCCCTCACATTGATGCCCTGGCTGCCAGCGGGATGTTGTTTACACAACATTATTCAGGCGCTCCGGTATGCGCACCTGCCAGGGCGGTACTGCTTACAGGCCAGCACAGTGGCAGGGCGCAGGTGAGGGGAAATGACGAATGGGGAGATAGGGGTGATGTATGGAATTACATGGCCATGCTTGCCGATTCTACCCTGGAAGGGCAGCGCCCTATAAAGGAGGGAACCACTACTTTGGGTTCTCTCCTGCAGGGAGCAGGGTATACCACGGCCGTTGTTGGAAAGTGGGGTTTAGGAGCCCCACATACGGTTGGGGTACCCAATAAGCAAGGCTTTGATTATTTTTTCGGTTACAATTGCCAACGGCAGGCGCACACCTTATACCCTGTACACCTTTGGGAAAATGATCGGCGGGTATATTTAAACAATGATACCATTCCACCAAATACCCGCTTGCCTGAAGGGGCGGATCCCTATGTCGAAGAAAGCTATGCTGATTACTTTCTTACCGATTATGCACCAGAAGAGATGTTTAAACGCATTCAGGAATTTGTAAAGGAAGAGACCGATCATCCGTTTTTCCTCTATTGGGCTACACCTATTCCGCATGTTCCCCTGCAGGCCCCAGAAAGATGGATCGATTATTATGTGGACAAGTTTGGTGAGGAGGAACCCTACCTGGGTGAAAGGTCTTATTTTCCGGCCCGACATCCAAGGGCTACCTATGCGGCCATGGTCAGCTACCTGGATGAGCAGGTAGGTAATTTGGTACAACAGCTTAAAGACCAGGGGGTATACGACAATACCCTGATTATTTTCACCTCAGACAATGGCCCCACCTTCAATGGGGGTACGGATTCTCCCTGGTTTAATAGCGCAGGGGTTTTCAGAGAGGAAAGGGGTTATGGCAAAGGTTACTTGTATGAAGGAGGAATCAGGGTACCCATGATTGCTTCCTGGCCAGCAAAAATCGAGAAAGGAACCCAAAGTGACCATGTTTCTGTATTTTACGATGTGATGCCTACTTTGGTGGAAATTGCCGGAACAGAGGAAACCTACGATTCAGATGGTGTCAGCTTCCTGCCAACCTTAATTGGAGAAGATCAAAAAGAGCACGAATACTTGTATTGGGAATTCCCTTCCTATGGTGGTCAGATGGCTGTTAGGATAGGAAACTGGAAAGCCCTGAGGCTAAACATACACGAAGGGGAATCGGAATGGCAACTATTTGACCTGACTAATGATCTTTTGGAAAGCAATGACCTGGCTGCCGATCACCCTGAGATCATCCGAAAAGTGGAAGCTATTGTTGCTGAAGCACATGTGCCGGCCTCCAATCCCCGCTGGAGGTATGCAGCATTGGGAGAAGAACAATAGATAAAGCTACCAAAGGGCCAATTATGGAATACGAATTTTAAACCTGTCCCAAATTCGCAAAACATGGTTTTTATTTATTAATAATTTGATTTTTATTGCTCAGATAGCCTTCCCCGACTAATCGGGGTAACCTATTAAAAACAAATTATAAACAGATGAAAGGACTGGCTATTTCAGGCAGTATATTTTATTTTTTTATGTATTGTCTGACTAATCGATTACTGTATTGGGAATTTAACGGATATTTGGTACCTTATGCTGCTTATTAACCAAATGTCCTCATGCATTTAAAAGTGTATCAATATTTGCTGGCGGGCTTGATTGCCCCATTAATGGCCAGTATTTTACTTTACGGTTGTCAGGAAGGTGGAGCCAAAAGCAATCCTGAAATTCCGGATGTAGTCAGTTATAATTTTCATATCAGACCCATTTTATCTGATAATTGTTTTGCCTGCCATGGTCCGGATGCCAATAAGAGAGAGGCTGGATTACGCCTTGATACGGAAGAGGGCGCCTATGCAGCACTGAAAGAGAATCCCGGTAAACACGCTGTTATTCCTGGAAATCCCAGGGGATCCATGTTGATCCAACGAATTTTTTCAACAGATCCCGCTCAAATGATGCCTCCTCCGGAATCCAATCTCAAAATTACGGAGCATGATAAAAACCTGATCAAAAAGTGGATCGATCAGGGAGCGAAATATGAAAAACACTGGGCCTTTGTTCCTCCTGAAAAACAGGAGCTTCCCGAGAATGACAGAGAGGGCTGGTCTGAAAATCCAATTGATCCTTTTATTTTGGCCAGAATGAAAGCCAATGGTCTCTCGCCCAGCCCTGAAGCGGACAAGTCGTATTTGCTGAAAAGATTGAGTTTGGATCTCACAGGCCTTCCTCCGCAGGTGGAAGAGGTAAAAGGGTTTTTGAACAATGAGCAAAGCTGGGAAGAGATGATCGAACATTATTTGGCAAAGCCAGCTTTTGGGGAGAGGATGGCTTTACTTTGGTTGGATATATCGAGATATGCTGATTCATTCGGCTATCAGAATGACAATATTCGGACGCAATGGCCCTATAGGGACTGGGTGATTCATGCTTTTAATCAAAACATGCCCTATGACCAATTTTTGACATGGCAACTTGCAGGAGACTTGCTTCCAAATCCCAGTAAGGAGCAGTTGTTGGCCACCGCATTTAATCGCAATCATAAAATTACAGAGGAGGAAGGCGTCATTCATGAAGAATACCGGGTAGAATATGCCCTTGACAAAACCAATACATTTAGCAAGGTAAGCCTTGGTATAACCATGGAATGTGCCCAATGCCATGATCATAAATATGATCCTGTTTCGCAAAAGGATTATTTCAGTCTTTATGCTTTTTTTAACAATACTCCAGAGAAGGGATTTGAAGGAGGAGCCGGATCACCTGTAAGGGCAAAAACCCCACTGATATGGGTGGAGGAAGAAGATACTAAAAATATTTTGTCGTTTGTCAATCACCCGGACACCAGCAGCGTTGCTGTTTCTATCATGGCGGACTTGCAAGATTCTATCCGGCCGACTTATGTTTTGGACAGGGGGGTTTATGATGCGCCTACTGGAGAGCCTTTAGTGGCTGGCACACCCGGAGTTATCAAGGCTTTTGATCCTGAATTACCAAGGAATCGATTGGGTTTGGCGAAATGGGCATTTGCAGATGACCACCCGCTTACTTCCCGGGTATTTGTCAATCTGATCTGGCAGGAGATCTTTGGAAAGGGATTGGTGCCTTCATCAGCTGATTTTGGCATGCAGGGGAAATTACCCACCCATCCTGAACTTTTGGACTGGCTGGCAGTGGATTTCAGGGAGCATGGCTGGGATATCAAAAGACTAATTCGACTGATTGTCAGTTCGGCTACCTACAGGCAATCTGCTCAGGTGGAACCCAAACACATGGAATTGGACCCCGAAAACGTATATTTGGCCCGATTTCCCAGGCTTCGCCTGCATGCCGAACTTATTCGTGATTTTGTGCTGTCCAGTAGTGGTTTATTGGTTCCCGAGATTGGAGGCCCCAGTGTAAAACCCTACCAACCTGCCGGTTTGTGGGAGGCTTCCAGTTCGGGAAGGGGAGAATTGAACGTTTACCGTCAGGATAAGGGCGATAAATTATACCGGAGAGGGATTTATACCTTTATCAAGCTGACATTGCCCCCACCATCCCTGTTGATTTTTGACGGTAGTAACCGGGACATTTGTCAGGTAGAAAGAAACAGGACCAATACCCCCTTACAGGCATTGGCCATGCTCAATGACCCCATGGTTTTAGAGGCCTCAAGGGTACTGGCAGAAAAATTGAATAAAGCCCATGAAAATCCCGGATCGGCCATAGAAGAAGCCTTTATCAGAATTTTATCCCGAATCCCTAAAAAGGAAGAAATGGAAATGATGCTGGCATTTTATGAAGAAGAACTGCTCAGGTTTAGTGCTGAACCCAAGGTCGCACAGAAGGCAGTGGAAGTCGGGGAATTCCCAATGTTAAAGGAACAGCAAGCTCAGGAATCAGCAGCATTGATGCAGGTAATCATTGCCTTGTACAACCTGGAAGAGGCCATAACGAAGACCTAATTACCTGAGACGTTCTTTATACATAAACCTGCATGTAAAGTTTTGCTTGGGCCGCCGTTTTCCCCCCTGCTTGGGATTTAGAAAATGAAATCCCGGTAAACCCTTTTTTTGCTAAGGATACAGGGATTTTCTCGTGCTGAGGTTTTGGGATGGATACGATAAATTTGACCGGGCCTAAAATTGTTTATCCTATCAGGTAATTGGACTTAAATCCCAACGAATAAAAAATCCCCAAACGGGGATTTTTCTTTCCAAAAAGATAAGCCACAAGGTCAAAATTTTCCCCGGAAGAGCCGAATAAAGGCCACTGCTCTTTATTGGTATTGATAGAAAATTCAGCTAATTGGAACAAACATTCCAGGTCCTTATTTTTCACATTAAAAAAATCAATATTTAAGCTGTTTAGTATTGGAAATTGTATTGGTATTTTTTATTTTTATAAGCTTATATTTTACATATTAAAATTTAAATGGAATATAAAGTTTGTAAAATACGCATATACAGGTTTGAGTTTTACTTACCAATTTTAATTATTTAACCTCCTGACTAACTGACAACCAGCAACCTATTCCACCTTAAAACTCCGATAGCAGTAGTATTGCTAAAAGTTTGACCAGAGACAATGAATTCATAGCACATTCAATTATCCAGTTGATCATTAGTAAAAAACTTTTTGGGTTTCAGAAGAAAGGTTTTAACTGTAGGAAGATTAAAATGAAACCTTTAAGGTTTGGCGGTTAAAGAGGGATTTAATTTTGCCCTGAGCAGGTTTTCAACCGGATCGGGGATGTTTTGATTTTTATTTATTAACCATAATTCAATTTATCCAGATGAGTATAGCGAACAGTTCCTGAATCCATTCAAGGTGAAAGATTTTCAAAGTCTTTCCATTAACAGTGACGCCCAATTTCTTTGAGAATGGGCACTGTGGCAATTAATCATTTATCATAAACCCAATCTAAAATGAAAAACGAATTACCAAAAGCAGGAAGAAACCTGCTACACAGGGCAGTTTATGTTCTGTATTTGCCCTTAATTATCCTGTTATGGGGCCCACCAACTCAGGCTTCAGGGATGACAAACAATGATCCAAATCCGGAATTTTCTGAAGAGGACGTATCCATAACAGGGACGGTTTTAGATGAAAATGGGCTTCCTATGCCCGGTGCTACTATATCTATCCAAGGAACAAGTAGAGGAACAGTCACAGATTTAGATGGCAAGTTTTCCATTACTGTGCCTGAAGAAGCCACTTTGGTGATTTCTTATATCGGTTATCAGTCCCAAACCATTAAGATAACCAATCAGACAGAATTGACCATTCGGCTAATTCAGGATTCTTCCGCACTGGAAGAGGTTGTGGTGATTGGTTATGGAACACAGAAGAAATCAGATCTGACAGGTTCGGTGGGTTCAGTAGGAGAAGCGGAATTAAACGAGCGTCCTTCTCCATCTCTGAATCAGGCACTGGCTGGCAGGGTTGCGGGTGTTCAGGTAAACGTGAATTCAGGACGCCCCGGTGGTAGAACCAATGTCCGTATCCGTGGATTCAGTTCTATTAACTCTTCAAATAACCCCCTATATGTGGTGGATGGTGTCCAGCTTCCTATGAGTAACCAGGCTCAGGCCAGTAATGCCATTGATTACATTAACCCTAACGACATCGTGTCTGTTGAGGTATTGAAAGATGCCTCCTCTACTGCCATTTATGGATCCAGAGGTGCCAATGGAGTAATCCTAATTACCACCAAAAAAGGTAAATCTGGTGAGGGAACGCTGACTTATAATGTAGATTTCAGCGTGAATACCATCGGTCCTAACAGACCTGAGGTTTTGAATGCAGCAGAATACATGGCTGTGGAAGATCTTGCCTGGAGAAATATGGAAAAATACGACCCGGAAGGTTGGAATGCCGGTAGATGGGCCTATCTGAACCCTGCACTTAGAAGAACTGATCCCAGGGTATTTGATAGCCAGGGAAACCCATTGTTCGACACCAACTGGTTGAATGAAACGACTCAAAATAAATTGTCCCAAAACCATCAGTTGGGATTTACAGGAGGAAACGAAAGGACGACTTATTCTTTGTCTTTGGGTTATAGGGATGATCAGGGCTTGTTAAAAACATCCTACCTTACCCGGTATTCCACCCGCTTCACCATTGATGATCAGGTTAAACCATGGTTGAAAATAGGGGGTACTATCAGTTATAATAACCAATCAGAAAATCTGGTAGATGTCAGTGATGCAGTACCAAGACAAATTGTGGAGGATTTTCCTTTTTTACCGGTAAGGTATGAGGATGGCACTTTTGCCAACAACAGGGATTATCCTTTTGCAGAAGGAACGATGAGTTCCATGCACCGACTATACGGGAGAAAGTATATTTTGAATACCCAAACGACTTTGGGAAGTGCTTATTCAAATATAAAATTTGCAGAGGGATTGGAAATGCGGACCGTGTTAGGAGTGAATATTTTAACCCAGGAAAATAACCAATCCAGCACCCGGACCTTAGCCATTGCCCAGTCAGGCACGGCGTCTAAAAGTTTGGAAAGGGACAGTTTCTGGTCCTTGGAAAATTACCTTACCTATAATAAAGTATTTGGAGAAAGACATGCTTTTACCGGTTTATTGGGTATTTCCTGGCAGGAAAACACTTACTCCAGCATGAGTGCCAGTATCCAGAATTTTGCAACGGACTTCTTTACATACAATAACCTGGGAGCCGGTTCACAACTTCCCCGGGTTGGCTCCAATGCTTCAAGACATGCTTTAAATTCCTATTTTGCGAGGATAAATTATATTCTGGACGATAAATATCTATTTACAGCAACCGGTAGGGCAGATGGGGCATCCAAATTCGGTGAGAATAACAAATACGCAATTTTCCCTTCTGCCGCTTTGGCCTGGAGGTTGTCCGAAGAAGCTTTTCTTAAGGGAAACAGTACCATTTCAAATTTGAAATTGAGGACCAGTTATGGTCTTACCGGTAACTCAGAGATCCCGCCCTATTCCTCACTTTCCCTATTGAGCTCCAATTATTCGGCCATTTGGAATGAGACACAGGTAGGAGGTACAGGTATCAACCGATTGGCCAATCCTGACCTTAGATGGGAAAAAACGGCTCAGACCGATGTCGGTTTAGAACTAGGTCTGTTTCAAAACAGGCTCACCGTGGAATTTGATTACTATTACAGAAAAACGACTGACATGTTATTGGATTCTCCGGTTCCAAGAACAAGTGGGTATGCCACTATAAGAAGAAATGTAGGTTCAATGGAAAACAAAGGGGTTGAACTCACATTAAATGCAGTGGTTGTTGAAAAAGCGGATTTCACCTGGAATAGTAGCTTTAATTTTTCTGCCAATCGGAATAAGGTATTGTCATTGGCTACACCTGCAGATATTTTCGGTGTAGGCGGGCCTAATTTCACCAACCAAACCAATATTATCAGGGTAGGTGAGCCCGTAGGATCTTTCTGGGGTTTGGTAAGGCTTGGAACCTGGAATGAATCCGAAAGAAGTGAAGCCGCTGAGTACGTAAGTTATAGAAATGGATTGACTATTCTTCCGGGAGATATTAAGTACCTGGATGTAAATGGAGATAAGGCCATCAATGATTCGGACAGGATGATTATCGGAAATGGAAACCCAAAATTCTGGGGTGCCTTGACCAATAATATCAGGTTTAGAAACTGGGATCTGGCCATTGATCTGCAATACATGTATGGCAATGACCTTTTGGACATGAACCTGCACCCAAGTGAGGACCGGCAAGCCCTGGCCAATAGCTACCGTACGGTGCTGGATGCCTGGACCCCGGACAACCAGAATTCCATGGTGGCGGAAATCAGAGACACCCGCGCAGGTTATGTAACCAATGTGGATTCCAGATGGGTTAAAGACGCGTCATTTCTACGTGGAAGAAACCTGCTATTAGGATACACCTTTCCCGTTGAGGTGGCAAATAGACTTCGTTTGAGTAGGTTGAGGGTGTATACTTCGACCCAAAACTTCTTCCTGATCACAGGAGATGAAATCATTGGTGACCCTGAAGTGGCACCGATCAGGGGAGGCGACGGAAACAATGTATTTTCTCAGGGTATGAATTGGCACAGTTATCCTAAGCCAACCACCTATTTATTGGGTATTCAGGTTGCATTGTAAATTAAGGTGATCATTAACGAAACTAGAAATGAAAAATATTATAAAGAAAAGATTTTGGATCTATATAGGCATAAGTTTGCTTGGCATGGCTGTATTGACGGGCTGTCAGGATTTTCTAAGCGAGGAAGATCCTTCTAACCTTACACCGGAAAGTTTTTATACCATTCCGGATCATGCCGAAGCAGCCCTGGCCGCTGTTTACGCTGATACCAGATTCATTGGAGACGGAGCAGGAATATTTTCCTCTACCTGGCAGCTTTTGGAGGCTCCCACCGGAACTTCAACTACGGAGACTGCTCAAAATTCGGATTTAAATAATCTGTATGGTTTGATCTATGATGGTCGGACCCAACATGTGATCAATTGGTGGAATGGCTTGTACAAAGTGATCGCCCAGGCGAATTTGGTGTTGGACAAGGTGCCTGCCATCACTCCTATGGATGAAGCGCAAAAAACAAAAATTCTTGGTGAAGCAAGGTTTTTGAGGGCATGGGCCTATTTCTATGCAGTTAGACTCTGGGGCGATATTCCCCTGATCACTGCTCCACAAACCGCAAGTTCAGAAAATTTCAGGCCTTCACCGTCTCCACAAGCGCAGGTTTATCAACTGATTGTGGATGATTTGAAAGCGGCAGAGGCAGCAGGTCTTCCCTGGATGGATGCTAGCGGAAGGGCCTCGCTTGCGGCCGTAAAAAGTCAATTGGCAAAAGTTTACCTGACTATGGCTGGATTCCCCTTAAGTATGGGTAGCGAATATTATCAGTTGGCGGCACAAAAATCAGCTGAAGTCATTGATTATGCCAATGCAAATCCCAATCAAATCAATTTATTTCCCACCTATGGAGATCTTCATGATGAAACCAATGACAACTTATTGGAGCATATATTTATGTTGCAATACAATATTGTAGTGGCCGGTAATCCCATGAATAACATGTTTCCCAATTTCAAGCCAGTTACATTTCAGGGACCATCTGGTACAGGTAGCACGGTACCTACCAATGAGTTTTACAATTCCTATGAGCAAGGTGATCTGAGGGCTGTCAATCAGGAAGGTTTTTTCTACACCAGTTATTTTACCAATGGAAGTGGAGAACCCTTTGATTTGGGCGCACCATATATTTTCAAACATTTCAATCAAAGGGCTTTGGGGTCTGAAGGAAACCCTGGAAACAGAGCCAATAATTTAAATGTACCTCTGATTCGATTTGCGGAGGTGTTGTTGATTTATGCAGAGGCCCAGAATGAGGTGGGAGGTCCTAACGCCATGGCGCTTGAAAGCCTGAAAAGAATCCGGGATCGTGCAGAACTCGAAACGCCTGCTTTAGGGGAATTTACAACTGAGAGCTTCAGGGAAGCAATTTGGAGAGAGCGTTGGCATGAACTCTGTTATGAGCAAATTACCTGGTTTGATATGTTGCGGCTCCGCAAAGTCTACAATGAAATTACCAATGGCTTTGATAACTTCGTCGGCCACGAAAACCTGAGTTCCAATCAGACACTTCAGGAAAGACATTACCTGATGCCATTCCCGTTACCTGAAACACAAAACAACCCCAACCTTACCCCAAATAATCCGGGATATTGAGATTTCATACCATAATTAAATGTAATAAAGAATAACTTCTCTTTGGAGAAGCTATTCTTTATTTTAATTCCAACCCAAAATAAACCAAGAATGAGAAAAGAAAATTCCGTTTCCAGGCGCAAATTTTTAATCACTACAGCAACGGCAGCATTGGCGCAGCCCCTTTTGTTTAGCCATGCCGGTATGGGAAAAATCAAAAGAAATCCACTCAGGCATGTCTGTGTAGGAGTAGGAGGTATGGGCTGGCATGATTTGAACCGTTTCAAAGCTCATCCGAATGTGGACATTGTAGCCATCTGTGATGTGGATGAAAACCACTTGAACAGGGCAGCAGAAGCAGTCCCTAATGCCAAAAAATATACGGATTGGAGAGAATTGCTGGAAAAGGAGGCTGAGAATTTTGATGCCATCAATGTGAGTGTCCCGGACCACAACCATTTTTCCATTGCCATGCAATCCATTCAAATGGGCAAGCATGTATATTGCCAGAAACCCATGTGCCATGATGTGGCAGAAATCAGAAAACTTACACAAGCAGCACAAAAAGCTGGAATAGTAAGTCAGTTGGGTACCCAGCATGCTTCCGGAAAGGGTGACCGGACAGCCGTTCAATGGATCAAAGAGGGCCATATCGGTAAAATAAAGGAGGTTTACCTCTGCTCCAACAGACCTGGAGCAACGGAGGCCTATCGTTTTGAAGGGCCCAGGCCTGATGGAGGTGAGAATCCCCCCATGCACCTTCATTGGGATTTGTTTATTGGAACAGCTACGATGAGGCCTTATGCACCAACCATTTATCATCCTTCCAAATGGAGGGCCTGGCAGGACTTTGGTACCGGATGGTCCGGTGATATAGGATGCCATATCCTGGATGCGGTTTGGAAAGGTTTGGATTTGAAAGCTCCGAAATCGGTGGTGGCCAAAGTGCAGGATTCCTGGGAGAATTCCCCTGAACGAAGGGCGGATACCTGGCCCCAAAGCAATCATATCACCTGGGTATTTCCCGGAAATAAGCATACTGCAGCAAACGAATTTAAGGTTCACTGGTACGATGGAGAATTTTATCCCCCTGAGGAGGTCAGGGCAATGTTTTCTGTGGAAGATTATCCTGCTGAATCTGCCATGCTAGTTGGAACTGAGGGAGCTCTTTTGATCCCGCACACCAAGATGCCTGTTTTGCTGCCAGCAGAGAAATTCGAGCAGGTTACTCCACCAAACCTGGAAGAAAGAGATCATTACCATCATTTTGTGGACGCCTGTTTGGGAAAAACCAATACAGAAAGTCATTTCGGCATTTCCGGCCCCATGTCTGAAACGGTGATTTTGGGTACCGTGGCCATCAGGCAACCCAATGAAGTTTTGGAATGGGATACCAGCAATTTGAAAATCCTGAATCATGATGCTGCCAACCAATATTTGTCCAGGGAATACAGAAATGGCTGGGAACTGAAAGTTTAGACAATGGAACAATGAATGCCTGGGGGATTCTTGGTTTTTCCCCGATTATCCATGGCGGTTATTGATTATAGTGAATAAATTGCCTTATGACTTTAAAAGCAGGCTTTCAGCTATTGGTTTTAATTGGATTTTTGGGCCCCTTGAAAGCTCAGGAAACCAGGGAGACCAAAAAAATGAATGTATTGTTTATCGCTTCGGATGATCTCAACAATGGTATCAGTGGCTATGGACATGAAATGGTAAAGGCACCCAATTTGGAAAGGTTGGCAAAAAGAGGTGTTCAGTTCAATAAAGCTTATTGTCAATACCCTCAATGCAGCCAAAGTAGGGTGTCGATAATGACGGGACTCCGACCAGACACTACTCAGGTTTTTGATCTTAAAACAGATTTTAGAGACATTATTCCCACTGTCACGACATTACCCGAACTTTTCATGGAAAATGGATATTTTTCTGCAAGGGTGGGGAAAATTTATCATTATGGGGTGCCCGGGGACATTGGCACGAATGGTTTGGATGATGCAAAATCCTGGAATCAGGTCATCAATCCCATTGGCAGGGATAAAAGGGAAGAGGATAAGCTTATCAACCTGACTCCAAACAGGGGGCTGGGTTCATCCTTAAGCTGGCTGGAGGCCGCCGGTACGGATGAGGAACAGACGGATGGAATGGTAGCCAATGAAGCGATCCGATTAATGCAAGAAAATCAGGATAAGCCATTTTTTATTGCCGCCGGCTTCTACAGACCACATTGTCCATATATTGCTCCGAAGAAGTACTTTGACATGTATCCTTTGGAAAGTATTTCTTTGCCTGATGAACCTGTTGATCATCTCAAGGACATTCCGGAAGCTGCCTTCTGGACCAACC
Organism: Cyclobacterium sp.; assembly: GCF_014762705.1. Taxonomy (GTDB): domain Bacteria; phylum Bacteroidota; class Bacteroidia; order Cytophagales; family Cyclobacteriaceae; genus Cyclobacterium. The sequence goes on from NZ_JABURL010000119.1 coordinate 153,476, forward strand.
CTTTGTATTGGGGATTGGACGAACATGAACGCAAACAGGTCATCAGGGCCTATTATGCCGCAGTGACGTTTATAGATGCTCAGGTTGGAAAATTGCTGGATGCCTTGGAAGATCTGGGACTCGCAGAAAATACGATAGTCGTATTCTGGAGTGATCATGGATACCACCTTTCCGAACATGGCCAATGGAAAAAGCAAAGCCTTTTTGAGGAGTCCGCCCGGGTTCCCCTGATGATTGCGGCACCGGGCAAGGCGGGTAACAGCATGGTTACAGATCGGGTTGTTGAGTTACTGGATCTTTACCCCACTTTGGCAGCCCTATGTGACTTGGCAGCTCCTGAATATTTGCAAGGCAATGACATTTCACCCTTGTTGGAAAATCCAAATGAAGTTTGGGACCATGGCGGATTTACGCAGGTAAGGCGGAACTCCGGGCCATATATGGGCAGAACCATAAGGACCGAACGTTGGCGATACATTGAATGGGATGGTGGTGAGAAAGGTACACAGCTATATGACCATGACCAGGATCCCAGGGAGTACAACAACCTGGCAGGGCACCCTGACTATCAGGAAATCCAAAGTAATTTGAAAAAGCGTATGGATACTACATTCAGGTAATTTTGACACCAATTAGTTTAACCAAAACTGACAAAGAAATGGGATCTGCATTAATGAAAGAATCGGATTTATAAAGGTCTGAATTTTACCGGTCATCTTTTTTAAATTCCTCCAGCAATAACATCATTTCTTCCACCTTTTCCGGATGCCGTTCACTGAGATTATTGCTCTCTCTGAAATCTTCCTTCAGGTTGTAAAGTTCTTTTTTATCTACCCCATGAAGGAGTAATTTCCAATCGCCCCGTCTGACTGCATGTGTCCCCCTGATTTTCCAATACATGGGTTGCGCCCGTACCTGCTCTTTCCCCTCATCGACAATATTTTGCCAAATGTCCTTGCCGTCCACATCCCGGGGTATTCCATTTTCGAAACCTGTGAGTTTGCAAAGCGTAGGCAACCAATCGGAAACGTGGACGGGAAAATCAATGATGCCCGGTTCCAATTGCCCCGGCCAATTGACAAAACCAGGCACCCTTATGCCACCCTCGTGTAAACTGCCTTTCCATCCCCTCAGCGGATAATTATTGCCCAATACCAGATGGGGATCATCTGCATACCGGCCCTCGTATTCGGTCTTACTTTGCCAGCTTTGCTGGGCACCATTGTCACTGACAAATACAATCAAGGTATTTTCTCTTTTGCCGGTACGTTCCAGGGCATCGATGATCTGGCCTATGCTTTCATCCAGGTGGCTGACCGCTGCTGCAAACAGCCGGCGGGAGGGGTGCATCAGCACATCGTCCTTATAGAGGTCATGGTATTCCTCAGGCTCGGATAGTGGAGAATGGGGGACATGGTGAGTTACATAAAGGAAAAAGGGTTGGTCCCTATCCTCCTCGATAATACGGATGGCCTCCGCTGTGACCAGGTCGGTCACATGGCTGCCACTTTCATCCAGGTATTCATCATTGCGGTGCCAGGACCTGCGTTCTGTCAGTTCGGTTTCGGTTTTGTATTCATGGGTATAAGGATCTATTTGTCCATCAAAGTAGCCATAGGAAGATTGAAACCCGTATTTTAAAGGGGTGTATGGCGGGGAACCCATGTGCCACTTTCCGGCAATGGCAGTATAATACCCATTTTCGGCCAACAGGGAAGCAAGCGTAGGGTCACCCAGATCAATCACCTCTCCATAGGCTGGGGCCAGCACCCCATACCTGCTCGGATACTTTCCCGTCATCAGGCTGACACGGGTAGGCGTACAGGTTGGCATGACGTAATGCTGCTTCAAAATCTTCCCCGACCTGGCCAGCCTATCAATATTCGGTGTTTTGATATCAGAACCATGATAGCCCACATCAGCCCAACCCAGGTCATCGGGTAAGATGAACAGGATATTAGGTTTGACAGGGGGGCTTGCCTTCTTGTCAAAGCCTGATTCAGACCAAATCAAGGAAGCTGCCAGCATGGGGAAAATGTGGATAAAAAGGAATTTAAGGAATATCATCTTGGGTTTATGAATTGATGGACATTCAAATTACATAAGAATTGGAATGTTGGCAATGGTTTGACCACAGAAGGGCAAAGATTTTTATGGATTTTTTAATGGGTCCACCCAAAGCCTTATAATTCCTTATATGCCTTCTATGGTTTAAAAAAAAGCGGAACCATATATAGAAGAACATATAAGAGGAGTAAGGGTGGTTTTTATTTTTGTTAATTGTAGAAAATTGTGGTTGGTAATTTTGTTTCACCACAGAAGGGCAAAGATTTTAATGAATTTTTTTTTATAGTCTGGCGAAGCCTTATAATTCCTTATATGCCTTCTATGGTTAAAAAAAATGGGGAACCATATATAGAAGAACATATAAGAGGAATAAGGGTGGTTTTTTTTTTATTGTAGAAAATAGTGGTTGGTAATTTTGTTTCTTCACAGAAGGCCATAATCTTTAGTAAAATTGATTTCATTTTAAACTGTTTTTTTGCCAATTTACAAAATGTAACTGATCCTGATTTTCGGGAAATGAAGCATTTATCCAGGCCAACTGGATTATCCACCAGGTTTTTATCCATTTAAAGCAGAAATTGTTGTTTAACCTTAAAGTATTTATGGAAAAATTTAACCCAAAATCATTTGTCCTTATTTGTTTGATGTTAGTTGGCATGTCCTCTTTTCCCGGTCATGCCATCACTGGTAAGGAAAATAAAAAAGCCGATCCTCCAAATATCATTGTCATATTTGCCGATGACCTGGGCTATGGGGATTTGAGTGTCTTCGGTCATCCCACTATTTCCACACCGAATCTGGACCGCATGGCGTCTGAAGGCCAGAAGTGGACCAATTTCTATGTAGCAGCCCCGGTCTGCACCCCCAGCCGGGCAGGCCTGCTTACCGGAAGGCTTCCCATTAGGTCAGGCATGAGCAGTGATAAACGACGGGTGTTATTTCCAGATTCCAAAGGAGGCCTGCCTCAATCGGAAATTACCATTGCCAGGGCCCTTAAGGGAAACGGCTACCAAACTGCTGCCATCGGAAAATGGCATTTGGGGCATTTATCTCCCCATTTGCCCACAGATCATGGATTTGATAGTTATTTTGGCATTCCTTATTCCAATGATATGGATAAGGTGGAGAAAACAGATCATTATACCCTTGCCGAAGAGGAAAGGTATCAGGCATACAATGTTCCGCTAATGAGAGACAAGGAAATTGTTGAACGACCTGCGGACCAACGTACCATTACGCGCAGGTACACTGAGGAGGCCGTAGGAAAAATAAAGGAATTCGGAAAGGATCCTTTTTTTATTTACCTGGCACATAACCTGCCTCACATTCCTTTGTTTCGGTCGGCGGAATTTAGAGACCAATCGCTGGCGGGCATCTATGGAGACGTCATTGAGGAGATCGACTGGTCGGTGGGGCAAATACTGGAAGCACTGAAAGCGGAAGGTGTTGCTGAAAACACACTGGTGGTTTTTACCTCCGATAATGGACCCTGGCATGTTTTCCGCACTCATGGAGGTACGGCTGGCCCACTGAGGGGAGCAAAAGGTGGAACTTTTGAGGGTGGTATGCGGGAACCAACCGTTTTCTGGTGGCCTGAAGGAATACAACCTGGTGTGGTTAGAGATATGGCAACAACCATGGATTTATTACCAACCTTTTGTGCCATTACCGGCACCGATCTTCCGGACGACAGGGTTTATGATGGATACGACATCAGTCCACTTCTGCGCGGAACGGGGAAGAGTGAACGGGAGACGGTATTTTACTACCGCGGGCAGCAGGTATATGCTGTTCGAAAAGGAGATTACAAAGCCCATTTTATCACCCAACTGGAATACGGCAATCCCACCGCCCACCCGGTGACCCAACCTCCGGTGCCTCTGGAAAATACACCAACCGTGCTGGAAACACCGCTATTGTATAATGTAAATGTCGATCCGGGCGAGCGATTTGATATCGCGGCAGACCATCCTGAAATCATTGCTGAAATCAGGGCTGTGGTAGAGGCGCACAAAGCAGGTATAGAACCGGTGGAAAACCAATTGGAAAAATAAGCTATTGAAGGTCCCGTAGGTATTCTGCCAGACAAGTTTTCTTACAAAGTAAACCCATCAAAAAATGAAATTATCTTTTATTGGTAGTAGAATGCTGCTTTTCATTATTCTGCTAATGGGGTGCATGGTGAATTTGCATGCCTATCAGCAAACTGATCGCCCCAATGTGGTATTAATCATTTCAGACGATCAGGGCTATGGAGATCTTGGCATTACGGGTAACCCCCATGTACAGACTCCGGTTTTGGATCGATTGGGGAAGGAAAGTATCCGGTTGAACCAATTTTATGTGTCACCCGTCTGTGCCCCAACCCGGTCGAGTCTGATGACAGGACGGTATTCCCTGCGTACAGGTATTAGGGATACCTACAATGGTGGTGCGATTATGGCTACAGAAGAAGTGACCATTGCTGAAATGTTAAAGGAAGTGGGATACAACACGGGTATTTTTGGAAAGTGGCACCTGGGAGATAATTATCCTTTCAGGCCTGGAGATCAGGGTTTCGATGAATCCCTGATCCACCTCTCGGGAGGAATGGGCCAGCCGGGTGATTTTACTACCTTCTTTAAAGGAGACAGCAGCTATTTTGACCCGGTACTTTGGCACAATGGCCAACAAGAGGCCTATTCGGGTTATTGTTCGGATATTTTCACCAATGAGGCCATTGGCTTTTTGGAAGAAAACCGGGCCGATCCTTTTTTCCTTTACCTTTCTTTCAATGCCCCGCATACCCCGCTTCAGGTACCAGCCGAATATTATGAAAGGTACAAGGATATTGATCCAGCTTCAGGCTTTGAAGCAGATGGGCGGCCATTTCCTGAAATGAACGAAAGGAACAAGGAAGATGCCCGGAAAGTGTATGCCATGGTTTCCAATATTGATGACAATGTGGGTAGATTGTTAAAGAAGTTGGATGAACTGGAAATTGCCGACAATACCCTGGTTATTTTCATGACTGATAATGGGCCTCAGCAACCCAGGTATGTGGCCGGGATGCGGGGCAGAAAAGGCAATGTGTTCAGAGGTGGTGTCAGGGTGCCTTTTTTCCTCAGGTTGCCAGATCGCCTGCAAGGAAATAAGGACATAGAAGCTAACCTGGCCCATATTGATGTGTTGCCTACATTGGCGGAGATCTGTGATGCCCCCCTTCCCAAAAATACAAAAATAGATGGCCAGAGCTTTCATGCCCTGCTTAGGGGAGAAACAGCGGTTGAATTTGAGGACAGACCGCTGTTTTTTTACTGGACCAGACGGTATCCCGAGTTGTACAATAACATTGCCCTGCATAAGGGAGATTTTAAATTGGTAGGAAATACAGATCATGATGCGTCCCTGGAGGCATTTGGTCTTTTTAATGTGAAAGAAGATCCTTACGAACAAGAAAACATAGTACGTTCAAATAGGGCTATAGCGGAAGACCTTAAATCCGAAATGGACGAAGTAATTGCGGACCTGACGCAATCGGCTAATCTCAATGTGGCCCAAAGAATGATAATCGGCAGCGAACATGAAAACCCCGTTTATCTCAACCGAAACGATGCCGACGGAGAGCGGGGAATCTGGACCCAGGAGGAAGTTTTTGGGATGTGGAAGGTAAAAACCCTGGAGGGCAGGTACAATATCCGTTTCAAATTTATCAAACCCCTGGAAACGAATGGTAAAATGGTCCTTGAGACCAACTCGCTTATTGTTCAGGAGCAGTATGAGGAGGTTCCGACAGATGAAATTACCATGAAGAACGTGTACCTGCCGGAAATGGAAGTGGACCTGATTCCCCACTATGTGACGGAAGGCAAGAGTATTTTTCCGCTGTGGGTGGAGCTGGAAAAGATTACTGGTCCATGAAATTCGGATGTTCGGATACGGTGTCTTCTTCCAGGTGAGGTATCGGCTTCACGGTCTAACCTGAAAAGATAAACCGGTACTATTCGTTTGATTCTCCGTTTAACGAGAACCCAGGCCTGAACGGCCTGAACAACAATAACCGCGGGTGCAGCCCACGGCCGTTAGGAAACGATAAACCCACAACCCCTGAAGGGGTTGAATATGCCGTGTATGAGTTTCAATAAGGATTCCTTAATATCGGTTCATGGTCAACTTCTGAAGTGGTATAGGTGGAAGGCGAAGAGGATTCACCGGCCGAGGTTCAACCCACTCCGGGGTTGTGGGCAGGATAGATAGACTCGTGATCCCCGGGTTTAAACCAGGGTTATTGTTGTTGAAGTCCACCGCACCAGGTATTGATGTTATGCTGGCTTTGTCTTCAGTTTTTCTTTCAGCGCTGCCACGGCAGCATCATTTCTACTTAACTCCAGCCGTTGATGGTCGTCAACGAGCCATTCAACCTCTGCACCGGCGGTGAATTCCATTGCCTGCGCAAGGGCTGCCGGAAAATTCACATAGGATTGTTCGCTTTTCAGCCTTTTGATAAGCTGGACTTTGGTTTTATATCCCACATCTGGTGTTTTGACTAAATATAAACGTCAGAAAAAGGACCATAAATCAAAATTTCTGGACCTTTTTTGTTTCAAAGCCTGACCCGGGTAGCTAACCGATTCAGGGACAAAAATAAGAGGAAAGGAGGGTCAATTCACCAGATAAAGAGCTAATATAGAAAAGCCACCCTTAACACCTTATTAATTTTTTCGATGCGGATTTTAATCTACCGTAATTCTCACAAAGCCCAATTCATCAGCTATATTTTCATACAACCAGATTTTGTTGTCGATGAAAAAGTGGGTTCGAGGGTTTTTTTGATACTGGTCCAGGAAGGTCTCTTTAATAATATTCAGGTCCTTGTCCAAAACAGTTAGAAAAACTTCAGCACCAATTTCTTCGGCTTCGCCATATTCATTGAGGTCTGCGGAAAATTTGGTTTTAAATGAAAGTCGAACATATCGCTCGGAAATAGGATCCCATATAGGGTCTAAAAAATTGATCGACTCCTTGAATTTTCTTCTGTGTTCTTCTGCTTGCTCCAGCTCTACGGTTTTTGGGAGTTTATACTCATTTTGGTTTCCAGTGAGCTTACTGTCCCACGAAATCAGGTAGAGAGAATCCATCGAAATATCGTAGACATAAGCTTCATTGTAAGCGCCGTTGGTCAGTACAATTTTATTATCCCGGATTTTAGTTGCCATAGGTACCGGTCTAAAAGCTCCGGCCGGCCTTCCACCTTGTTCTATTTCCATCCGGTAGTTATCGAGTTTCTCCGTTTCAGGCAATGATATTTTTTCGTACGTTTCGTTTTCCAGATCAACCTTGGCTAAAAAATACTGGTTTTCAAGATTTTGAACATACAGGCCGAAAATCGTATTCGGGTCACTGGGATGCTCCATCAGGCGAAAGGGAAATGCTTCCGGACCCTTTAGTTCTGGGGCAATTTTGGTCAATTTTAAGTCCCTGACTTTTTTGCCTAGTTGGTCAAAAACAGCGTTGAGCCCATTAGACCAGATCATTAACTGGTCGCTTAAATTAAGTGAATAGCCTCCTATGTAAGAACCCATTCCATTTGGGCCTTCTTTTTCAAACTGGAGCGTCTCCTCCAATTCCAAATTTTCCAGATTGATTTTATCAAACTTAGCTTCTCCATGCGAATAGTGATAAAGGTATTTCCCATCACTGGAAAGCTCTGGACTGGAAAGCCCATACTTAAGATTTATAATGCCGCCCTTAGGATCAATTACAACCGTGTCCTGGGTCAAATCAAAATCCAGATTGCTATCGGATTGGGGTTTATTTTCCGAGCAGCCAAAAATGACAAGCAAGCCAATGACTATCGTATATTTTTTCATTTTTTCGATTTGGTTTTGTTTCTACCTATCGTTCTCCGACAGCCGGAATACCGCACTATGTTACCTTATTACAATCATTTAATGTTTTGAAAATACTAAGAATAACCTTAAAATATGTTATGGTTTCGGTACTTTAACCTTTTTTAACCTATTTTTTTCGTAAAAAGGTATAATTTCGACTTCCCCAATTAATACCGAAATAATTATGAAAAACAAATTACTACTGATTTTGAGTTATTGGCTGAAGCACCCGTTCCCCAATTGGAAGAAAATCCCCTGCAGTACTTTGTCCGGGAGGGGGATATTTGGATTTTCGCGAATATTGGGGATGAATTGGGCTTTATCAGGGTGGCCTTACATTGAGGAAAATCTCAGGCTTTGGGTTAATGCGAAAGGGGGAAAACAGGTTTCCTTTAGAAATGTCCGGCCTGCTAAATAAAACCCCTGCATAAATGCCTGGGGGTACAAAAATCAATGCTTTCAACATGTTTTCAGCAGTGAGAAAAATCGGTTCATTAAATGGACTGAAGTTGGTATTTCTATTTTCCATATAGGAGAATTCCACCCCTAACTTTAAAAGCAGTATCCAGACCAATGCAATCAAATAAATAACAAAGAGGGCAGTGGTCCACTTGTTAGGCACATTAAGATCTTTGGCTAATGCTTTCATGTTGATTGTAGGTCCTACAATTTATAGCATTGTATGAAAAAAACCTATCTGGTGTATGGGCCAGACAGCAAAATTAGTAGTCAAATAAAGATTTTATTGTCTGGTAGTAACTACGTCCGCTGGTAATTTCGCTTTGAGAATAATCATCCATAATCAATAAAAAACGGCTATTAAAGTGTTTCCGGATTTCCTTTAACAAATTTTTATTAATGAGATATGACTTGTGTACCCGGATAAAATAAGCGGGCAATTTGTCTTCTAACTTCTTTAAACTCGAATCTAAAATATACGATTTAGCATATTTGGTAACAATAGACACATATTTCTCGTCGGCCTGTAGGTAAGAAACTTCCTCCAGCCGCAGAAAAATAATGCGATCACCAACTTTTACCGGAATGGAGGAGGCTTCGTTTTTCTTATATTCCTGGGCAAACTGCTCAATGAGTTTGTTGAGATTAATTTCGGAATTGATTTTATTGATGGGTTGGTCGAGCTTTTCAAGGGTTTTAGCAAACCGCTCTTTTGTGAGTGGCTTTACCAGATAGTCGAGGCAATTGGTATCAAAAGCTTTCAATGCAAACTCGTCAAAAGCAGTACAAAATATTACCTTAGGGGAATAGTTTAAATTTTTGAGTACATCAAACCCACTGATTACTGGCATCTGAATATCTAAAAATAGTAATTCCGGCTTCATTTGGGTGATTTTTTCTATGGCTTCCTCTCCGTTTGCCGCTTCGGCAATTATTTCAAAAAAATCCGGATATTCCCTCATTAATGTTTGAAGACGTAATCGTGCCAGAGGTTCGTCATCGACAATAATAGTTTTATAGGGTCGGTTAATTTTCATGAATTGAATTGATTTTTCAGTGTGACTTTAAAATGTTTATTTGCTCCGTTCTCCCAATTGATGTGTGCATTATTTCCATATATAATTTCCAGTTTATCATTCAGGTTCTGCAGACCGTATCCGCTTACGGGTTCTTCAGGAAAGTCGGGACCGTTGTCATAAATCGAAATCCATAATTCCTTCTTATGTTGTTTTACCACCACTACAATTTTTCCCTTGGCTTTTATTTGTGAAACCCCATGTTTTACCGCATTTTCGACAAGGGGTTGAATTAAAAATTTAGGAATTTGTTTTTCAAGCGTATTTTCATCAGCATTTATTTCGTATTCAAGATTATCACCAAAACGAGTTTTTTCGATTTCTAAGTAGTTTTTAACCATATCCAGTTCCTCAGCAACCGAAACATAGTTTTTGTTTTCCTTATTAATCGAATACCTGAAAAGTTCTGAAAGGCCTGTAGCCATATCCTCGGTTTTGCCGGCGTCGATATGTGCCAGGCTGGCTATAGAATTTAGCGAATTATAAAGAAAATGTGGGTTAATCCGCGAATGAATCGCATTCAGTTCTGCCTGATTTTTTAATTCTTTCATTTTGGCAATTTCTACGTCTTTTTGGTTTACCATGCTTTGGATGCGATAGTTAACAAAGTTATAGAATACACGGAGTGTCGCAACCGATGCTATCAGGAAAAAATAGGTTGTGTTTGGGAGCAAGAAAGTAGAAAATGTTAAACTTGAAATTAAGTTCGGATAGAAAATCAGTAAATACGGAAAAACCAAAATTATTGGGACTATAAGTCCGGCAAAAAGGGTGCTCAGAAAGATAAAAGCCTGCTTTCCAACAAAATTATCTAACTTCTTAACAAATACCGGTTCTGTATAATACAGAAAAACGAGAACCAACAACGCTTGTAAAACCGTTCCCATGATGTTGGCGATAAAAGCACCTGGGCTACTGACTAAAAAGGACAAAGAACCTTCGGATGTTGTGACTATAGTATGAAAAAAGGGAAGGATAAATAGGATAATTGCTCTCTGCTTAATATACATCAGTAAGCTTGGGTTTTTTTTCCTTTTAGATTCTTTTGAAAGAAAAAACAGGAATCCGAATAGAATTAAAATTGCCTTTAAAAAATAGGAAAGGTTACTTGTTAGCTTCTGGTACCTCAAATCTAAATAGTATTGATAGCCGAATTTTTCTACAGTGCTTTTTTTCAGTTTTTCATAGAAATCGCTGGAGTATAACTTTTTTAGCAAGTCCTTATCTATTTCCTTGAATTCAGCTTTGGAGGCATCAGAAGAATCAAAAATACCGCCATATCCGGTTTCGCCTTGCTGAGGCATAAATAACTTGGTTAAGTTGCGAATGGTATGGAAATAAATTACGTTCGCAGGTATGGTGTCAGTTAAATCGGGAATCCCAATGTCCAAATTGACAAATACTATTTTAGAACCGGAGGTTCGTTTCCAATTATTTGATGAAATACCTCCAGGTTCCTGCATTAGTGTTAGTTTGAAATTTGGGTTCTCATTTACCATTTTTATTTTTACGGTTTCGAGTAGCCCGTTTAATTCGCTTATCATTCTTGTGATGATCAAAGAATCCTGTTGTGTTTTCAGGCCTATTACTTGTAAACGAATATCCTCTTCAAACCTATAGGCGTTTGCGTTTTCTCCATTAAAAAGTCTTTCCCGAATTACATTCCAGGTGGTTTCTTCATAGGGTTTTGTAGTTGGGTTTGCCTGCATTGAATTGAAGGTGGCTACCAGGACAATTAAGCTAAATAACAACTGTTGCATGATTTTTGGATTTAAAAGTTCGGTTCAAATAAACAGGGTTATCAAATAATAATTTAGCTTTTTCCGATGAAGTGCTTAATTTATGGAATATTCCGCCTAGGCTTTCCTTTGTCGCAGGTAAATCATTATTCAGTTAGGTTTGCCATTTTATCCTTAAAATGTCAGATAGCGTTTCTCAGTTTGAACCAATTTGGATTATTATTCACGAGCGTGCATTCTGTCGGGAGCTTAAAAAATTGATGAAAAGAAGGTAAAAAGGATGGTCGGTCATATTTCGCAAAGCAATGGTTTGTTTTGTAAATCCTCATTTTTATACAATTTGCATTCTGAAAAATCTATTTTGGAAATAGCGAATTCTTTGATAAATTTATCACTACGGCCGTTTCATCACCTTATTCACGTTACCATTATCAAAAATCTAGTCAACCATACCGACGATGACCTATTAGTTCTTTTAAAAAAGGGGGATAGGGATGCTTTTAACTGCATTTACAACAGGTATTGGAAAGGATTGTTTTTCTGTGCGCTTAAGAAGCTGGGAGAAAAAGAAGAAGCAGAAGACCTCATTCAGGACTTATTTGTTTCAATTTGGATGAAAAGAGAAGATTTTGAAATTAGTTCTTCTTTGAAAGCCTATTTGTTTACCGCATTAAAATACAAAATTATTAACCATTTTGAATTTAAAAAAGTCAGGAGAAAACATCTTGCCACCTTAAAGGACGCATTTAGTGAGCTTGACAATGGAACGTCCAATACATTGCTTGCAGAAGAAGTGGAAAAAAGGGTGGAGGTTGGTATTAATAAATTGTCTCCAAAAGTAAAGCTGGTTTACCAATTAAGTCGTGATGAAAATTTATCCTTGGATGAAATTGCTGAAAGACTCGAGGTTTCAAAACAGACCGTTAAAAATCAAATATCAAAAGCGCTAAAAATACTCAAAGCACACCTTAACCATAGTTATTTATGGATCATTTTTGCCACTTTTATTTATTTAATATTTAGTTAATCTCATTTTATCTTTATGGTGTAAAAGGCAATTTTATTCTAATTCCATAATAAAGATTGCCATTGAACAGTACAATATATTTTTTTTACAAAAAGAATAATCGTAATATTTCTAAAAAATGCTTTTATACCATATAGTTGTCTTGGGTTTTTGCCCGTTTTGATATTATTTTTTTTTGCCATCGATAGTACTCCGGTGGTATTTAACTGACTTTACTATATCAGTCAGTTTTATTTGGAATTTATATTATAGATCAGGCCGGAATTGAGAATAAAAAAAATTAAAGAAATTTTAAGGAATTATCGATTTGGTCGTACATCAGCCAGAGAAGATCAGGTTATAGACCAATGGTATGATTCGTTAAATAATCGGAAGAAGAATTTTACCAAAGAGGAGCTAAGTAGCATAGGTCAAAGTATTTTGAAGAGGATAAATGGTAAAATAGATGCAAAAGAGGATGCAAAATATGCTGCAAGTCCTATCAGTAAGGGTTTAATACCTATTGGATATACCTATATTCTTCGAATTGCAGCTGTTTTAATTATAAGTGTGATTACTGTTTCACTATTGGTGAACAATCATTCAAAACTTAAAAATGACACCATTTCTCATTTGGATGTAAAAGTTAATGAAGTCCATTTGTCAGACGGAAGTATTGTCTGGCTAAAGAGCGACAGCAAGTTATACTATCCGGATCAATTTGACCGTGATAGCAGAGAGGTTCATTTGGAAGGAGAAGCTTTCTTTGATGTGGTAAGAGATAAGAATCGACCCTTTATCATCTATTCAAAAGACATGGTTACCAAAGTATTAGGCACCAGTTTTAATGTAAGGGATTACGAAGAGGAGAGTGAAAAGGCTGTTGAAGTATTAACGGGAAGTGTCAGGGTGTCCTTAAGTCGGGAAGATGGAAGTCGGGAAAATGTGGTATTAAAATCCCGGGAAAAGGTAAGTTTCAATAAGGCAGCCCCTTCAGGGATGGGGATAAAAAAGAATGATTCTCCTGTCTTTGTTCCTGAGACTACCAGGGAGTTGAAGTTCGAGGAAGATCCTATACAGGAGATTATTGACAAATTGAATCAGGTACACGAGGTGGACATTCGTATAAAGAATAAAGCATTATATGGTTGCCGTATTACTGCTAATTTGACCTACGAAACATTAGATGTTTGCCTTGAAATTATATCGAGGGCATTAAATGCCAAATATTACCAAATAGAAGATCAAATTTACCTTGATGGAAAGGGATGTTTAAACTAAAAAAAGTATATGTGAATGAATTAAAATGAAAAAAAAATAGGCCAAAAGTGTTTGAGCCACTTTTGACCTAATTATTTCCCTACTGCGAAGGCATATAGCCTAAAGGGATGTTTTTGCCTTAATTATTGTGTAACAAAAACTTTACAAATGTATGAAAATTCAAATACACCACACTGCATTATTTACAAAAATAATGAGAATATCATTGGTTCAACTGATTATTCTGCTGATAGTTACAGGGGTTTCATTTGCTGGCCCTTCTAGCGCACAGAATGTATTGAAAATCAATCTTTCATTGGAAATTAATGAGAGGCCTATAAAGGAAGTTTTGGAGCAAATTGAAGAAATAGCTGATGTGAAATTTGCTTATTCGGTTGGGATGGTAAAGCCTGAAGAGACCATTTCGTTAAACATTAAAAATAAGGAGTTGGGTTTGGTATTGGATCAGATTTTTTCCCCACGAAACGTAAAGTACTTTGTGCTGGGGAAACAAATCATTTTAAACCAATCCAATATTAGTGATATAAAAAGTAAAATTTCTCAAATTAAATTAATTGAAATGATTATTTCGGGGAAGGTAACTTCTCCAGATGGGGAGCTATTACCCGGAGTAACTGTTTTGGTGAAAGGAACCTCCAATGGGACTGTCACCGACATCAATGGAGAATACAAATTGGAAGTTCCGGGCAGTAGCGGAGTAATATTAGTGTTTTCTTCCATCGGGTTTAAAGAAAAGGAGATTAGCGTTTCTGAAACATCTACCGTAAATGTAATTCTTGAAGAAGATATTCAAGGTTTAAATGAAGTGGTTGTAACTGCTTTAGGCGTGGAAAAGGATCCTAAAAGCATTACTTACGCCACTCAGAAAGTTTCTCCTGATGAAGCGATAAAAGTGAAAGATCCAAATTTCATGAATAGCCTGGCAGGAAAGGTAGCAGGAGCAGTTATTACCAAAGGTAATTTTGGGCCGGGAAGTGCACCACGAATCCTTTTGCGCGGGAATAAATCACTAACGGGCAATAGTGAACCTTTGTTTGTTCTAAACGGGGTACCCATGATTGGCGGCACAGACATCCTTTCCAATTATAATCCTGAAGATATTGAAAGTATTCAGGTGTTAAAGGGAGCATCTGCTGCGGCTTTATATGGAAGTGAAGCAGCCAACGGAGTTATTCTGGTCAATACAAAGAAAGGAATGCATGGTGTTTCTAAGGTGGAGTTTTCATCAACCTTTACTGTAGAAAATGCTGTGGATTTGCCAAAACTACAAACCTCATACGGTCAGACAAATCCAAATTTTAATGATAGTTGGGGGGAGAGAATCAGTAACGGGAGCGACAGTCATCTGAAGGAATTTTTTGAGCCGGGTCAAACCATGATCAATTCGGTTTCATTTTCTAATGGGAGTGAAATTGGTCAGATTTATATGTCCTATTCAAATACCAATGCAAGCGGAATACTTCCTGAAAATGATTTAGAGCAGAACAATTTTACGGTAAGGTTAACCTCTCAGTTTTTTAATGATAAATTATCAGTTGATGCTTCCATAAACTACACCGACCAGAAGATCTATAATCAAAATTCAGCAGGGGGCTATAGTGCGCTTCCAGGAATATATTCCTTTCCGGTAGGGGATGATTTTTCAAAATACAACAAGGACAATTTTGAAGTTTGGGATCCTGTTCGGGCGATGTATGTTCAAAATTGGCCCTACATCCGGAATGAAACCTTTCCCAATCAAAATCCTTACTGGGTGCAGAACAGAAATCAGCGCGATTTTTTAAGGGATCATACCATTTCTGCCATTACAGCCAAACTTGAGCTTTACAGCTGGTTGGATTTACAAGGGAGAGTTACCTATGATAAGATATTTGATAAATCGGAATTTAGAAATTATGCCAGTACTCAGGCGACTGTAGCTGGTCCAAATGGAGGATACGGAATCAGTCGATCTTCTGTAAATAATATTTATTCTGATTTGTTATTGATTGGTAATAAAAACATTAGCAGTGATTTTAATTTGGCAGGGACACTGGGTTTTAGTAATCGGGAAACTACCAGCAGTGGGTTGAATCTTTCAAGTACGGTTGCCACCTCCTTGACATTTCCCAATTATTTCTCCGTTTTTGCTTTAAATGGATTATTTAATAAAAGTGAAAGCCTTAGAAAGAGCATGACTCAGGCGGCATTTGGAAATGCTACCCTTGGTTTCAGGGATAAAGTCTACTTGGATATAACAGGAAGGAATGAATGGAGTTCTACTGTTTCTCAATCCTTCTTCTACCCATCGGTGGGCGTTTCTTATATTCTAAAAGATGCATCGAACAGTCGCTCAGGTTCTTCAGGTGTTTTATCCTTTGCAAAAGTATCTTCTTCGTATGCGGAGGTTGGAAACAGTCTTCCTTTTGGTATTGCCAACTGGACACCACCGATGTCTTTGGATAATAATGGAAATATTAATCCCAGAGGCACACTTCCTTATTTTGATGGTAGTGATACCTTAAACCTTAACCCCGAAAGAACGAAGTCCTATGAAGTCGGCACGGAGCTTCGGTTTTTCAATAACCGATTGACTGTTAATTTAAACTATTACAATGCCACCACATATGATCAAATACTACAAATTCAGGCTCCAGCCGGAGCAGGTGCATCAAATTTCTGGATAAATGGAGGCATTATTCGAAATAAAGGAATAGAAGGAATTATCAATTACAACACAAATTTAGGAAGTGTCAAATGGGCTTCATCGCTCAATTTTTCACACAATAAAAATCAGATCAGGCAATTGAGTGACCTTCTAGAAGCTGAAAGGTTTGTGTTGACCAGTTTTAATCAAAGCAGGCTGGTATCCATCTTCCTGACAAGACCCCAGGATGGGGAATATGGTGCTTTTGGAGACATGTATGGCAGGACCTACCAAAGAGACGATGAAGGAAACCTTATAACCAATGAGGCAGGGGTTCCCCTGGTCTCACCAAACCCGGATCAGTTCATTGGGAATGCAAACCCTGATTTTCTGGCTGGATTGAATAATTCCTTTGCCTATAAGCAGTTTTCTTTGTCTTTCCTGATAGACAGCAGGTTTGGAGGGGGGGTAGTCAACCGAACAGAAGTGTGGTTGGACTATAAAGGCCTCTCTGAACGAACTGGAGTCGCAAGGGATAATGGAGGAGTTCTGGTAAATGGGCAGGTAGTGGATGCCAAAGAATTTTATTTAAACCAAACCGGTGCGGGAGCCACAGCTATAGCCTCTGAATATTTCTACGATGCGACAAATGTTAGGTTAAGGGAGTTTCAAATAGGTTATAATTTGCCAATAACCAATGACTTCATCAAGGAATTAAACTTATCATTAATCGGACGTAACCTGTTTTTCTTTTTCAAAAATGCTCCATTTGACCCTGAGATCAGTGTAAATACTTCTCCCACCTCCGAAGGTATTGCTTCCTTTAGTCAACCCCAAACGAGATCATTTGGGGCTAGTTTAAGAGCTATATTTTAATTCATCGAAAACGTTCGTTTCAAATGAATTTTTCCTGAGTATGTCAACTAAAATATAAAAAAGATGAAAAATCATATCATAAATAAAACCTGTTTGAATGCAATCTTGATGGCCGGAATCCTTTTATTGTCGGGTTCTTGTGTGGAATACATGCAGGATCTCAATAAGGATCAAAAGTTAATTACAGATGAATTGCTAAGACATGATGCAAATGAAGGTGGAGTTTCCCTTCCAGGTATGCAACTTGGGATAATGGATGTCCTCACCACCTGGCGAATTGAGATGCAACAAAACTTAAACGCAGATAATTATGGCGGATATATGAGTCTACCGGCACCATTTTTCGATAACAGAAATAATGGAACCTATGCGATGGTTGATAGCTGGAACAATCAAATTTGGTTAGTACCCTCTGAAAAGGTGTTGGATCAATGGGTCATGATGAAAAAAAAGGGCTTTGATCAATCCTACCCGGACCTTTATGCCTTGTCGATTATTTTTAAAACTTTTGCAGGCCATAGGCTGGCCGATATATTTGGACCGATTCCTTATTCAAAATACGGTGAATCCAGTGATGTGAGTTTTGATTCGGTAGAGGAAGCATATGAGGTGTTTTTTGCGGAATTGAAAGAAGCTGTGGCGGTTTTAAAGCAAGCTGAAGAAGAAAATCCGGATGCAGATAAGGTAAGGTATGCAAAATTTGATAAATCAAGATACGGAGGAGATTATGCTACCTGGATAAGAGTAGCCAACACCTTACGGCTAAGACTTGCCATTCGGATTTCAAAAGTAAATCCCGACAGGGCTAAGCAGGAAGCTGAGAGCGCTTTGTTGGATGGAGGAGTTTTGACCGCGGGTGATGCCTCGTTTGAAATGTCAACCGGGACCATACATCCTCTGGAAACAATTACTTCAGCATGGCAGGAAACCCGCATAAATGCAATGGTTGAAACATTACTTGGGGGGTATAATGATCCGAGATTACCCGTTTATGCCATACCTGCTTCAGATCCCGCACTTAATGGGCAGATCAAAGGAGTGAGATCAGGAGCCATTTTTGGTCCGCGACCTTATCTAGGGTTTTCTCAAGTGAATTTTTTCGGAAATCCGTATGTGAAAGTAATGGATGTGGCCGAGAGTTTCTTTCTTCGGGCAGAAGGGGCGCTCAGGGGTTGGAACATGGGAGGTACAGCAAAAGACTTCTATGAGGAGGGTATTCGCGTTTCCTTTAGTGCAAATGGTGTTGGAGGCGCCGAGGAATACCTCAATAATAGCACGGGTAAACAGCTACCCTATGTAGACCCCTACAATGCAGAAAACAATGCCTCTCCGATGACAGATATTACCGTAAAATGGGAAGAAAATGATTCCTTTGAAAGGAAGCTTGAAAGAATTATCACTCAGAAATGGATAGCAATGTATCCTGATGGTCAGGAAGCCTGGTCTGAGTTTAGGAGGACAGGCTATCCCAAATTATATCCTGTTGCCGTTAATTACAGTGAATTTTCAGGAGGAGAATTTATAAAGCGGATAAGTTATCCTACCTCCATTACCAATAGTAGCCAGGCTTCTGTAGCCGAAGCAATTAATTTGTATTTAAATGGAGAAGATAATATTTTCACTCCTCTTTGGTGGGATGTGGATTGAACGAATCAATAAAAATATGCTAAAAAAGAATTTGTGTGTACCTGCAATTAACGTTTGTCTTTATCACCTTCGGATCCTACCTCTACTTTTGGGGGTAGGACTGACGGTTTTTGCCTGCCATTCCGGGGTTCCATCTGATGATAGGTCATTGGAAAATGCCTTGTCTACATTTTCTCTGGAAGAAGGCTTCCAGATTGAGCTTATTGCAGGTGAGCCGCTTGTATCAGATCCCGTCGCCATGGAAATAGATGAACAAGGCAGGTTATATGTTGTAGAGATGCATGGTTACCCGCTGGATCTCAGTGGTTCAGGCAGAGTGAAACGTTTATCAGATACAAATGGAGACGGGATAATGGATGAAAGTGTCATTTTTGCGGATAGTTTGCTGATGCCTACAGGGATCATGCGCTGGAAGCAAGGCCTAATCGTAACAGATCCACCAAATGTATTTTATTTGGAAGACAGTGACGGAGACGGTAAGGCAGATATCAAATCAACCCTCCTTACAGGCTTTGCCTTATCTAATCCCCAGCACAATGTTAATACCCCTAAATTGGCTTTGGATAACTGGATTTATTTGGGACATGAGCCTTCGGTTACCACCACCATTTACGAAGATAAATTCGGTGATAAAGGTACCGATGTCTATTTCCCGGAGAAGCCGGACTTGAACCGACTTCCCCAAAATGCAGGGGGGCGAAGCATCCGGTTTAAGCCTGACTCCTATGACCTTGAATTGCTGAGTAGCAGGACCCAATTTGGCCATACTGCCGATGCCTTCGGACACCGGTTTTTGGTAAACAACAGCAACCATATCATCCAGGAAGTTCTTACCGCAGAATACCTGCAAAGAAATCCTCATTTGGTGATTACAGAGGTTACTCAATCTTCCTCTGACCATGGAAGTGGCGCAGAGGTTTTTCCGATCACCATCAATCCACAGCATCAGCTATTGACGGACCTGGGCGTTATGACATCTGCCTGCGGACTGACGGCCTACCTGGGAGCAGCTTTTCCGGAGCGATATGATCAGGCCACCTTTGTTTCAGAACCGGTAAGTAATATCGTACATGTGGATTTTGTAAAGAGCGATGGGACAGGGTTTATAGCCTCCAGGGAGCATCCTGATAAGGAGTTTTTGGCGTCCACGGATGCCTGGTTTCGGCCAGTCAATGCCTATATTGGCCCTGATGGAGCCTTGTATATCCTTGATTATTACCGTCAGATTATAGAACATCCCGAATGGATGGCAGAAGAAGTGGTTCAATCGGGAGCCTTGTATAATGGTACAGACAAAGGTAGAATTTACCGCATTACACCCAAGGGCACATCACCGATTGATTGGTCCGATAAATTGACTTTAGGGGAAGCATCTCCCGAAGAATTAATGGGTCATCTGTCTCATAAAAATGCCTGGTGGAGAATGAATGCCCAAAGGATATTAGTAGATCGGAAACCGACGAATCTTAGCCCCTCTTTAAAGCAAATTGCAGTCTCCGGGGAAAGCCCTATGGGCCGGCTTCATGCTTTATGGACATTGCAGGGAATGGGAGCGCTTGATGTAGAAACGGTAGCCGGGGCATTAAATGACCCTGTGCCCGGGGTTCGCGAAAATGCGGTGAAATTATCAGAGCTCTTTTTAGCTTCTTCCCCCGAGCTTGTCCCTCAATTGCTGGCTTTGAAAGATGATTCCGATCCAAAGGTTAGGTTTCAGTTGATGCAAACACTGGGGTACATTGAAAGTGAAAGTGCTTTTCAGGCAAGAAAAGAACTTTTGTTTAGAGATATTGATGATAAATGGGTGCAATTGGCAGCGCTTTCGGCTCCGTTTTCAGAAAGTAGCCGGCTTATTGATCCGGTCTTGAACCAATATACCCGCACGCCTGCCTATGATGGTATGGTGCAAAAACTGGCCTCCATGGTTGGTGCCAGTATGGATGAAAGGACTATTTTCACCATGGTGAAACGGGCAACCCAACGCAATGCGCAAGACAACTACAATTGGCAACCTGCTCTTTTGCGTGGTTTGGCACAAGGAATCAAGAGTAAGGAATTGGAAGGTACACATAGCGCAGCTGCTGGCCTTTTGGCAAGTAATATTTTTAATCACCCCTCAGCAGAAGTACAGGAAGCAGCCCTGCAGGTGCTGGAGGGTATTGGACTGGATAACGTCGCAGGTAAGGAAGAGGCTTTGGCAGAAGCAAGAAAAATTGCCATGAACCGAACGTTAAGTGGTGAAGAAAGGAGCTTAGGCATCCGGTTTTTGGCTTTGACAGATCCGATCCAATACCACGACATGTTGGTAGGGATGGTGCAGGTTGGAGAGCCACTGCCTGTTCAGTTGGCTGCTTTTCGTGCTTTAAGTAAATCTGAGGATAGTTCCTTTTCAAAATTGGTGATCGATCGGTGGGAAAGTTTCACGCCCGAATTAAGGGATGCAGCTGTTAGTGCGATGATGATGAATGGTGAGCGGATTACTGTTTTATTGAGTGCCCTGGAGGATGGATTGATTCAAAAGGCCACTATTGGCTGGAGAAGAAGTGTAGGCTTGATGGCCAACAAAGACGAAACGCTCAGGGTAAGGGCCAGGGCCATTTTGACCCGGCCAGAAGGCGAAAGTGAGAAAATTATGGAGACCTACCAACCTGCCCTGGAACTTAAGGGAACCATAGATGAAGGGGCCAGGGTTTTTCGGGAAAATTGCGCTATCTGTCACCAAATGGGAGAGGATCAGGGGCTTGCCTTTGGGCCAGACCTATCCTCTCTGAAAAACAGACGTCCTGCCAGTATAATGACGGATATTCTCAATCCTAATTCGTCCATTGCGGATGGCTTTGATCTTTGGGAAGTAGAATTACAAAACGGGGAGCTTCATCAGGGACTTATTTCCTCGGAGACTCCCACGGCAATCAACCTCAGGAATGCAGGAGGAATTGACAAGAACATTTCCAGAACCAATATAAAGACGCTGAAACTAATAGAAATGTCTGCCATGCCCACCGGCCTTGAGCAAGGTATTTCGGTACAGGAAATGGCAGATTTACTTGCTTATATACGTAAAGCCGAATAATGCAATTGCAGGACTTATTACAATAATTTCACAAGTAACCCAAAGAAAATGAAATTGATATTCATGAAACGTTTGATACTATCACTACTGGCTTTCGGAGCCTTTCAGCTGACTGGTTTTGGAGTAGCCCCCAAGCCCCTGAATGTAGGGCTTGCAAGAGTGATTATTACTCCTGAAACGCCGGTTAGGCTAACCGGCTATTCCAGCCGGGATGTTCCCTTCGAAGCTGTTCATCACGATTTATGGGCCAAAGTGATGGCCTTTGGTGATGAAAAAACAGGATACCGTATAATTATAACTGTAGACTTACTGGGTATTCCGCATCAGATTACGCAAAAAGTAAGGGAAGCCCTTGCCCGGGAAATCAATATATTACCTGCGAACCTCTCCATTTGTGCCTCCCATACCCATAGTGGTCCGCAAATTGGAAATATTGTTTCTCATTTTCATAAACCACTGGATCCTGACGAGCTAGCTGAGATTGCCCTTTTTGCCATGGGACTGGTGCCAAAATTGAAAACCCTGGCCATGGAAGCGATTGAAAACGCTTCCCCGTCGCTGGTATCCCATACCAAAGGTGAGGTGGGTTTTGCAATCAATAGGAGGACTTCCATTAACCCAAATGGTGTTACGGACCATTCATTACCGGTAATGAAAATTACAGACATGAAGGGAGAAACAAAGGCCGTGTTGGTAAATTACGCCTGTCATGCAGTAACCCTTGGCCCTTTAAATAATGTGGTTCATGGGGATTGGGTAGGGGAGGCCCAACTCCAGATGGAAGAAAACTTACCTCCCGGAGCCATGGCCATGGTGGTCATAGGCTGCGGTGCCGATCAGAATTCTTCACCTCGGATGAATACAGATAAGCCGGAGATGGATTTAGTATATGCGAAAGACCAGGGAAAACAAATTGCGGATGAGGTGCAGCGCTTGCTGGCTACCAATGACTGGAAGGGCATTGGACAACTGCCTGAGGGCAAAATGAAATATGTGGAACTGACCTTTGCCACTATGCCGGACCCGAAAAAACTGGCAGCGGATGCCAAAGGCTCGGGCAGGACAAGCAATTACTCCCTGTTATTACTGGGTCGAATGGCTAGAAGCGGGGATATTCCTGAGAAAATAGATTATCCCATTCAGGTTTGGGATTTCGGGAAAGAGTTGGTAATGATCTTTATGGCCGGAGAGGTAGTGGTAGATTATGCCTTAAGGCTAAAGCAGGAGTTGGGAGAAGATCGGGTTTGGGTAAATGCCTATGCCAATGATATGCCCTGCTATATTCCCTCGCTCCGGATATTGCGAGAGGGTGGGTATGAAGCAGAAACAGCCATGATTGGGTACGAGAAGCCCTCCAAATTTACTGAGGACGTGGAGGAGACGATCATGAGCGGCATTTATTCTATTTTACCAAAATCAAGTAAATGATGAGATTTTCTCAATTAATAGTTGCCACTCCCTTTAAGTCCGACCAAAAGAATAGATCCATTGTAGTCTTTTTCGTCTTGGTGCTGGTTCTGCTTTTATCAAGCCAAATTTCTTTTGCCGGAGACTTTAGGGCAGCAGTGGTCAAGGAAAATATTACCCCAAAAGTATCAAAATTCCTTTTAGGGTATGGAGCTCGTCAATCTGAAGGTGTTCTGGATAGTATTTACCATCAGATTTTACTATTAGATGACGGTCAGTCAATCTTTGCGCTGGTTTCCACCGATATTTGTTTGGTCTCTCCCGCCACCTATGATCGGGTAGCCAAATTGGTGGAGCAGAAGTTTGGGATAACACGAAATAATTTTTGGTGGTCGGTAACACATACGCATTCTGCACCGGAAGTAGGCGGGCCCGGACTCCCGGCGGCTTTTATGGGAGAGCGGTATACCCACCCCATTGATACGACCTATACGGATTTGGTAACCTCCAAATTATTGGGTGGTATTGAAAGAGGGATTAGTGAGCTGTCTCCTGCCAGCCTGGGCGTGGGTTGGGGACATTCATTCGCGAATATTAATCGAAGAGCCAGGGATATTGATGATATTGCTTTTTTGGGGTTGAACCCGGATGGACCGGTAGACCGTAAGATTGGTATACTAAAAATAGTGCATCAGGAAGACCACCGATTAATGGCCACGGTGGCCAATTATGCAATACATGGGACAGTTTTGGGGGGACAAAATTTATTGATTAGCGGTGACGTTTCGGGAGTGGTATCCAACTATGTGGAAGAAAGATCAGGAGCGCCAATGCTATTTATCAACGGTGCTGCTGGTAACATCGCACCTATTTACAGTGTATATCCAGATGCCAGGTCAGGAAGACTGAATCAATTCAGAAGGCTGCTGGGAGATAAAATACTGATGGGCAGTGAGGAAATCCAGCACTACGAAGATTGGGTTTCTTTTAGTGCATCGGAGATGGAGTTTCTGACCCCTGTGAAGGAAGGATTAAAGTGGCCTGAAACTTTAAATGATTACCTTGTGGATGCCACGGCCGATGTTAAAATGATTAAAGTACCTGCGCGTTTTCTGAACATCAATGACAAAATAGGTATTTGGGCAAGTCCCCTGGAACTGTTTTGCGAAATTTCGAATGAGGTAAGAGATCGGTCTCCGTTTCCCTATACCTTTTATTATGGGTATACCAACGGCTGGTTGGGGTACATGCTAACCGAGGAGGAATGGGCCTACAAGGGATATGAACCTACGGTATCCCCATTTGTTCCCAATGCTGGGACAAAGTTCGGAGAGGCAGTATTGTCGTATCTACAAAGTGAATTAAAAAGTAAATAATTAAACTAATAAAGAGATGAAGTCACTATTTTCAGTAACCGCATGTATAGTCAATTTATCTGTTTTCCTGGTTTTTACCGCAGGTGCCCAAAACCCGGATTTCCCCTGGCCGGACGGTAAAAAAATGGCCATCAGTTTAAGTTTTGACGATGCCCGGGCTAGTAATCCCAGCCCTGGGGCAGCCTTATTGAATGAGTATGGGGTAAAGGCTACTTTTTATGTGGTTCCCTCCAGCATGGAAAGAGATATTCCAGGCTGGGAAATGGTGGTAGATACAGGACATGAGATTGGTAATCACTCTCTTTATCACCCCTGTAGTGGTAATTTTGTATGGTCCAGAAATAAGGCCCTTGAAGATTACACCCTGGAACGAATGCGAAAGGAATTGATCGCCGCCAATGATGAAGTGGAGCGGCTACTGGGTGTGAGACCGGAAGTTTTCGCCTATCCTTGCGGACTTACGTACGTTGGTAAGGG
Source organism: Cyclobacterium sp. (assembly GCF_014762705.1). Taxonomy (GTDB): domain Bacteria; phylum Bacteroidota; class Bacteroidia; order Cytophagales; family Cyclobacteriaceae; genus Cyclobacterium. The sequence continues at coordinate 178,453 of NZ_JABURL010000119.1, forward strand.
AGAACGTACCCAAAGTTATGTACCCCTGATCTCAGAACTGTTTCTCTCGGGAAGGGGCTGGAAGGATGAAGCCCCAGTGGACCCCTATTATGTTGACATGGCACAGCTTACCGGTATGGAGATGGACAACAAGTCCTTTGAAGAAATTTTACCCTTAATAGAAGCGGCTGCAGAAAACCGGCAATGGTTGGTTTTGGCAGGGCATGAAACCAATACGGAGGGCAATCAAACTACCTATTTGAGCATGCTGAGAAAGCTTTGTGCCTATGCCAATGATCCGGCCAATGGTATTTGGATTGCTCCGGTAGGTACGGTGGCCAAATACGTGAAGGAAAAACGATCGTCCATGGAAGGTAATTTAAATATTCCCGGTATTTCCGAGCCCTCAGAAAATGGAACAGTTTACCTTACATCGGAAAATGGCAAAGGGATAGGTCCTGATATCAAATACATGCCCGAGTGGAACGCATTTGGGTGGTTTACAGCCAATGACAGGGTAGAATGGGATCTGGATCTTCCAAAGAAAGGTACGTACGAAGTATGGATGGAATGGTCTGTTTCGGATGAGGAGGCAGGCAAACCTTTTGTGCTGACCTCGGGCGATCAGACCATTGAAGGGATTGTAAAACCTTCCGGATCCTGGGAGACTTTTCAGAAAACAAAGATAGGTAAACTGTCACTGGAAGCCGATTTTAACCGGATCATCGTGGCTTCCGGCGAGGAATTTGAAGATGGAGCATTGATGGATTTAAAAGCCCTGACGCTGGTGCCGGTAGGGAAGTAATCAAAACGGGGAAAAATTTATTACTCTTGCATTTTTCTCGATTAGGAAGTAGGGTATTTCGTATATAGTAGTAGACCAGAATAGCATAGAATTCCGGTTAGTGGAATCTCCACGGTATAGAAGTCAGATCAATATCAGAAAACGCAAATTTCCTGTATCAGCAAAAAGGTAGCTGCTCCAAAAGGTGAAAAGGCCAGGAAATCGAAAACGTGATAAAAAGCCCTCCGGGGCTTTTTTAGTTTTTTGGCCGTAGTTTTGATCGTACGGCATATTTATAAATAGATGAATTTGTTTTTTCTTGATTTAGCATTCCCTATAGCAATTTTCTGTCGCCCAGCTTTTTAAAAAAATCTTCCCTGTAATTCCGGCTGATGGGATAAAGATCTTCTCCTATCAACACTTCATTGGATTGGACTTCGTCAATATGCCGCATGTTGATAATAAAGGAGCGGTGAATCCGAACAAACTCACCCGGCAGGGCATTGGCTATACTGGTAAGGGACAGTAGCGACAAGATCTTTCTGGTCGGGGTGATGATCTTGATATATTCTCTCTGTGCCTCTATGGCCTGCACCTCCGAGTACAAAAATTTGACGATCCGGGTGTCGGTTTTGATAAAAAAATAATCGGGTTTCTCAGTTGTGTCTTCAGCAGAAACTTGTACGGAAAGGTATTCCACTGCCTTATCGATAGCTTTCCTGAAGCGCTCAAAAGAGACCGGCTTCATCAGGTAATCGATCACATCCAGCTCATATCCTTTGACTGCGTATTCTTCATAGGCCGTTACAAAGATCGTTAATGGCCTATTTGGGAGTTCGTTGAGCAAATCTATTCCGGTCATCAATGGCATACGGATATCAAGCAAAAGAATATCAACAGGATTTTTCTTTAGAAAACCCATCGCTTCTTCCCCATTGCTACAAACGCCAGCCAATTCCAAATTGCCAACCTTGGAAACGTAGTCCGAAAGCAATTTCCTGGCTGGCGGCTCGTCGTCCACGATAAGGATTTGGTAGTTCATTTCAGGTCTATTTTTAAGTTCACTTCGAAGGAGCTGGTAGTTTGATCCAGTACCAGCTCGTGTTTTTCCGGATAAATCAGGTTGAGTCTCTTCTTCACATTCGAAAGGCCGACACCACTTTCTTCTTCAGCTGTTTTACGTGCTTTTAGTACATCATTCCTGATGTAAAAGTGTAGCACATCTTCTTTATCGATGGTTAGTTTAATTGCAATCCGTCCATCAATGGTATTGCCATGTTTAAAGGAATTCTCAAGGAAAACCAAAAATATAAGGTGAGCGATACTATGCCTGTCCTTTACGCCCTCATGGCTGAATTCAATCGTTGGTTTTTCATCCAACTTTAACCTCCAAAGTTCAATGAAATTTTCCATAAACTTAATTTCTTTGGCAAGGGGAACAAAGCGCCCCTGATCCTCATACAGCATATGGCGCATCATTTCAGAGAGCTTCATGACCGCAGGTGCGGTGTTGTCCTCCTTGAAATAGGCCATCGAATAGATATTATTTAAGGTATTGAACAGAAAATGAGGGCTGAGCTGAAGTTTCAAAAACTTTAGCTCAGATGCCAATTGGCTGTTGCGAAGTTCGATTTCATTTCGTTGCGCCGAAATCATGTTGGCAAAAAACCAGATAACAGTAGTGATAAGGTAGAAGCCAAAAGCGGGAACTGATCTGATAAAGTAGGTATAGGTAACAGACCGGTGCGTCATACCGAGGAGGTTAACCCGCAAAAGCACTATGGTAACTACCACGGCAATAGACGCCATAATATAGCCGGAATACTTTCCTTTCTTATAGAGTTTCGGTAACAACAAGTAATAATTCAAATAGGCAATGGAGGAGGATGTCAGGACATCAGAAATTACTGCGCCCCAGATTTCACTAGAGGAATTGATCCAATTGCTTAAAGACGCATACAAAATCGCCCCGTAACACAGCCAGAAAAGGACATGCAATGCATAAAATGCCGGTCGCGAGATAAAATTATTTTTCATGGCGGAAATTTAGCCTTTTAAATAACACGAAAATAAAGGGATCATCCAACAGACAGTTGTGATCTACAGAAGGCAATTTTTATTCAATAAGTGGTAAATGCCAAAGCTGCCCATTTTCATTCGTTGATCAAATTTGTCGTTCGGGTGAGAGAATCATGCTTTCTATTGATGTTGCCAAAATCTTTGGATTATTTTTCGTCAATTAGTAGTGAAAAAGTGGGTCATTTACTGCTGCCGCACATTGAAAATAATTTAATAAAACTTAAATCTATATGAAAAAGTACCTTTTTGTTATTTCGCTCTTCCTTTTAAACATCTCCCTCACTTTTGCTCAATCAGTAACAGAGCAGAAAATCAAAAAACTCTCCCTGGACAAATGGCAATGGATGGCTGATAAAGACATATCGAAACTTGAAAAACTGTTTGACGATCAAGCCAGGTTTGTCCACATGAGTGGAAGCTGGAAAACAGACCGTGAACTGGAGATCATCGAGTCGGGAAGTATCTGGTATAAAAATGCTGAGGTACATGATACAGCCGTTGAGATTTCTGGAAATACCGCGGTAGTCTGGAATCGAATCACCTTGACAGCCCACGTCAGAGGCAGTGATGTGGAAAATGAATTTACGGTAACTGAAGTCTACCAAAAGCAGGGCGAAGACTGGAAAATGCTGGTTTTCACTTTCAGCAGCGTAAGAGATACCCACGAGATCGAACATTAATTCTAAAAAAGTAATGACCATGAAAAAAGCATTTCTAGGATTTCTTCTCCTCTTCCTAATTACACCATTTCTCTTTGCCCAGGAGGATAACGCCAAACAGGAAATCATCGAGCTTTCAAAAACCAAATGGCAGTGGATGGCTGACAAAGATGCGGATAAACTCGCAGAGCTCTTTGACGACAAATCTGTTTTTGTCCATATGGGTGGTGCCTGGGGAAAGGAGCGTGAAGTAGACATTATCCGTAGCGGTGGCATCTGGTATAAAGACGCAGACATTCACGAAGTTTCTGTCGAAATCATCGACAACACGGCCATTTTGCTGAACCGCATCACCTTGATCGCTGAAGTGGGCGGCAATGAAGTAACCAATCCATTTGAAGTCACGGAAGTATATATTAAAAAAGCAGAGGGCTGGAAGTTGGGCTCCCTGTCATTCACCAAATTAATAGGACCTGCAGACCGGTAAAAACAATACAGCCATGAGATTATTTCTCCTTTTCATTTACCTGACCACTGCTTTAAGTTGCTCCGGCCAAACCCAAACGGAAGCCTTAGATATTCCGGGTGAAAAATCCTCGGACGAGAACCTCATTGTCTATCTCTCACGCACCAAAAACACCAAAGCGGTGGCAGAGATGATTCAGGAAAAAGTGGGAGGAGCGCTTGTAAGCCTGGAGCTGGAAACCCCTTACCCGGAAGATTATGATGCCATCGTTGCCCAGGTAGCCAAAGAAAATGAGACGGGTATTCTTCCTCCATTAAAAACCGAGGTTGACTTATCTCAGTATCGGACAGTGTTTGTAGGCTTCCCTACCTGGGGCATGCAGCTACCGCCCCCGATGAAGACATTTCTAAGTGAAAATGACCTCAGTGGCAAAATGGTAATTCCCTTCAATACCAATGCGGGGTATGGAATCGGAAGTAGCTTTGACAAGGTTGAAGAGCTCTGTCCTGATAGTACTATTCTGGAAGGTTACTCTACCAGAGGTGGGATCGAGCGAGACGGAGTTTTGTTTGTGATGGAAGGAGAAAAAGAAGAGGAAGTAAGAAGAGCGGTCGATGATTGGTTGAACGGTCTTGGCATTTAAAGAATCAGGATAATTGCCCTGTATAGATGGGATACGTACCTGTACAGGTGAAATTAAATGGAATGGAAATTAACTGAGGTCCGGAGGTGATTGAATTGGTGCTATGTAAATGCTTATATAAGGTAAATAGTTTTGAGGATATGTAATCAGTGAAACTTATAAATAGATTGCTACAAATCAGTATATTAAAGTGAATGGATTATCTTCAAAGAGGCTCCTTATTTCGGTCCCATATTTAAAGTAGAAGAGATAAGAACAAAAATGATGGATTTCCTGTCAGTGCGCTTTACCGGCTAATCGATTTGATTTGAATAGGACTCGCTAAAAATAAATATTAAATTGAGTATCTGAATATTAACCATTCATTTAGCATAAAATCTAATTTTCCATGAGTAACCAATCAACCAAACTCGATCGAAGGTCATTTTTAAAAGTCTCAGCACTTGCCGGGGGAGGGATGATGCTGAGCTTTAATTGGCTGGCAGGATGTAAACCGAACGCCGAGGAGGCATTGGGAATGCCAGAGGACTGGTTTAGAATGAATGGCTATATCCGGATTGGTGATAATGGATTGATCACTTTGATGTCTCCCAATCCAGAAGGCGGTCAAAATGTCAAAACTTCCATGCCGATGATTCTGGCTGAAGAGTTGGACGCCGATTGGACAAAGGTCATCGTGGAACAGGCCCCTTTGGATACAGATAATTTCACCAGGCAATTTATCGGAGGAAGTCAGGCTATCCGAACCGGTTGGACCCCCTTGCGCACAGCAGGAGCTACAGCCCGGCAAATGCTGATGCGTGCCGCGGCTCAAACCTGGAATGTTCCGGTATCAGAAATCACCACGGAACCTGGCTTTATCCTTCATCAACCAGGTAACAAAAAGGCACATTTTGGGGAAATGGCCAACCTTGCGGCTACTTTGCCGGTTCCGGAAGCGGTTGATTTAAAAGCAAGCCAGGATTTTAAGATCATCGGCACCTCCAAAAAGAATGTTGACTTGAATAAAATCGTCACCGGAAAACCCCTTTTCGGAATGGATTATAAAAAGGAGGGAATGCTGTATGCTATGATTATTCATCCTCCGGCTTTTGGTAATAAACTCAAATCATTTGACGATTCGCAGGCCTGGTCCATGCCCGGCATTAGGGATATTTTTCAGTTCAAATCCCTTCGGGACGATTACAAAAGGACCTTCTTTGACACCGTGCAATTCACCGATTTAATCGCCATCGTCGGAGACAGCACCTGGCAGGTACTGCAGGCAAAGAAAGCCATAAAAGCGGACTGGGAAATTCAGGAAGGCTATGAGGAACAGCGGGATATGTTTGGTCGTGAAGCTGTCAGAGTAGTGCCAAAAGGTCTGGAAAATACGGATGCCCAGGAAATAGCTATGAAACAAGCCGCTCAAAAACCCCAAACCCAACGGAAAGATGGGAATCCCGAAGCGGTTTTCTCCACTGCTGCTAAAGTTATAGAGAGAACCTATACCGGTCCTTTTTTAGCGCACAACTGCATGGAGCCTATGAATTTTTTCGCCCATGTGGAAGGGGATAAGGTGTCCTGTGCCGGACCATTGCAAAAACCAGAATTGACGGAGCATGCCCTTTCAAGCCGATTGGGCATTCCGGTAGAAAATATTGAGATAGAAATGACCCGACTGGGTGGCGGGTATGGCCGTAGGTCCTATGCCCATTGGCTAATAGAAGCAGCGGTGATTTCCCAAAAAATGAATGCTCCTGTCAAGCTGGTTTACACCAGGGAAGACGACATGACAGGTGGCGTTTATCGATCCCGTTATCAGGCCACTTACCGGGCAGCCCTCAATGAAAACAATCAATTGATTGCCTTTCATGTCAACGCAGGTGGTCTACCTGAAAACCCATTGTACGCAAACAGGTTTCCGGCAGGAGCTGTGGATAATTATTTGGCCGAAGGCTGGGAAGTGCCCTCCAATATCACTACAGGTTCCTTCCGTGCACCAAGATCAAATTTCATGGCTTGCGTTGAGCAATCGTTTCTGGATGAAGTTGCGGAGGCAGCGGGCAAAGACCCCATTGATTTCCGATTAGAACTGCTGGCAAAAGCAAAAGCAAACCCGGTAGGTGAAGGAAATGATTACGATCCGGACCGGTATGCAAAAGTTTTAGAATTGGTCAGGGAAAAAGCAAACTGGGCAAATTCAACACCAGGAGTTTCCAGAGGAGTATCGGCCTATTTCTGCCATAACAGCTACGCTGCTCAGGTCTTGGACATGAAAATAGTCGATGGGCAGGTTCAAATCGATAAAGTCACTAATGCCATTGATTGCGGGCTTGTAGTAAACCCTGATGCGGCCAAAAACCTCTGCGAAGGAGCGGTAATAGATGGGATCGGTACGGCCATGTATGGAGAACTGACCTTTGAAAATGGGGTAATCAGCAAATCCAACTTCGACCAATACAGGCATATCCGGATGAAAGAGGCCCCAAAATCGATCGAAACCTATTTTGTAGAAAACGGAGAGGATCCCTCGGGTCTTGGCGAACCAGCCTACCCGCCGGTTTTCGCAGCATTGGCAAATGCGCTTTATAAAGCTACAGGAAACAGGTTTTACGATCAGCCTTTTTCCAGGCAATCGAACAGCTAGCTGAGCAGAAAAGACCTTTAAATCAATAATGAATTCAATATATAAATGCGCATTGTTTGAATTTTGTAAGCAGGTTAAAGTGTAAATTATTAACTTAGAATTAAATACAAATCATATGGCACAGTTTAGTTTAAATATCAATGGCAAATCCGTTCAGGTAGATGTAGATCCCAACACCCCCCTGTTATGGGTACTGAGAGACCACTTGGACCTGGTGGGTACCAAATTCGGCTGCGGCATAGCACAATGTGGCGCTTGCACTGTACATGTAAATGGAGAGGCGGTAAGGTCCTGCTCATATCCGATCAGTATCGTGGAGGACAAAAAAGTGGTGACCATCGAAGGCCTATCGGAAAAGGGAGATCATCCGGTACAGAAAGCCTGGGTAGAACATGATGTGCCGCAATGCGGGTATTGTCAATCCGGGCAAATCATGTCTGCAGCTTCCCTTTTGGCCAGGAACCCCAAGCCAACAGACGAAGAGATAACTTCGGCAATGAATGGAAACATCTGTCGCTGTGGTACCTATACCCGGATAAAAGCAGCCATTAAAACGGCTTCCCAAACACTTTAACCCACTGAAATATGACATTGCTAAATAAAAAATTAGATAGGAGATCCTTTTTAAAGGTGTCAGGCCTTGCAGGAGGTGGAATGATGTTGAGCTTTAGTTGGCTGGCCGGTTGCAAACCGACACCGGAAGAAGTATTGACCATGCCAGATGAGTGGTTTGAAATCAACAGTTACATAAAAATAGGCGAAAATGGTGCAGTGACGCTTTTCAATCCTAATCCTGAATTCGGTCAAAATGTAAAAACGTCTCTCCCCATGATTCTGGCTGAGGAATTGGATGTGGACTGGAAAAACGTATTTGTAGAGCAGGCGGATTTTTATCCGGAGCGTTTTGACAGACAATTTACGGGAGGTTCGCAAAGCGTGCGTGCAGCCTGGACACCCCTGCGCACCGCCGGGGCCATTGCCCGACAGTTGATAGTAAATGCAGCTGTACAATCCTGGAATGTTCCTGTGGCTGAAATCACCACCAATATGGGTACTGTGGAACATCAAGCCAGTGGCAAAAAGGCTGGCTATGGTGAGATGGCTTCCCTGGCAGGGACGCTGGATGCACCGGATCCGGAAACCATTAAACTCAAGGATAATGCAGATTTCAAAATCATTGGCCAGTCCAAAAAGAATGTGGATTTGCAAAAAATTGTAACCGGAAAGCCGATGTTTTCGCTTGATCATAAGGTTGAGGGAATGAAATATGCCGCCATTGTTCATCCGCCGGCCTTCGGAATGAAGCTCAAATCCTTTGACAAAAGCTCTGTGACATCCCTGCCGGGTATTCAGGATGCCTTTAAAGTTAAGGTTTTTAAGGACGATTATGGTAGAAATTTCTTTGATACCACTACATTCCCGGAGATCATCGCCATTGTGGGTAATTCTACCTGGGAGGTCTTGCAAGCCAAAAAAAGCCTCCAAGCTGAATGGGAAGAAGCTCCGGAAAGCACTTTTCCCATGGCGGGAAGGGGAGGTCAAACCAGAGATATTAGCGTTCCCGGAGGATTGGAGAATTCCAGCACGCACAAGGAAAAGATGGCGCAATTCCAGCGGAAACCAGGAAATATTCAAAGAAAAGACGGAGATCCGGAAGCTGCGTTCAAAAAAGCGGCCAGAGTGATTGAACGAACGTATACAGCTCCCTTTTTGGCCCACAACACCATGGAGCCGATGAATTGTTTCGCTGATGTGAAAGGGAATAGGGCCATCATTTACGGTCCAACCCAGGCGCCGGATTTTATTATGAACGCACTTTCCAGCAGCCTGGAGCTTCCGAAAGAAAATATCCAGATCAACCTTGCCCGGATGGGGGGAGGCTTTGGCCGGCGGGCTTATAGTCACCATATGGTAGAAGCGGCCTTGATTTCTCAAAAAATCCACGCCCCTGTAAAAATGGTCTATACACGGGAGGATGATATGTCGGCTGGGGTCTATCGGCCCACCTACTCAGCCACTTACCGGGCTGCTCTCGATGAAAACGATAATCTATTGGCCCTGCATGTGAAGGCCGGGGGTATCCCGGAATCTCCGCTGCATGCGAACCGATTTCCTGCGGGTGCTTTAGACAACTACCTGGCCGAAAGCTGGCAGACCGAATCGAACATCACCATTGGAGCTTTCCGTGCACCCAGATCCAATTTCATCGCCGGAGCAGAGCAAAGTTTCCTGGATGAATTGGCAGAAGAAATGGGAAAAGATCCCATAGCATTCCGTTTGGAATTACTTAAGAGAGCCGAAACAAACCCTGTAGGGGAAAACAATGATTATGATCCAAAAAGGTATGCCGGAGTATTGGAATTGGTCCGGGATAAATCCAACTGGTCAAATGTGCCCAATGGTATTTCTCGGGGAGTTTCTGCTTACTTCTGTCATAATTCCTATGTGGCTGAAGTGGTAGATGTGCGAATTCAGGACAAACAGCCGGTAGTAGAAAACGTCTATGCAGCAGTCGATTGCGGTATTGTGGTGAATCCCGATGCGGCAGCAAATATGGGTGAAGGTGCCATTGTTGATGGCATAGGCAATGCTTTTTACGGGGAAATGACCTTCGAAAACGGTGTGCCCACCAAAAGGAATTTTGACAAATACCGCATGATCCGGCACGGAGAGGCTCCCAGGAAAATTGAGGTTCATTTCGTAGAAAGCAAGGAGGATCCTACTGGATTGGGAGAACCGCTGTTTCCCCCTGTTTTTGCCGCATTGGGAAATTCCCTTTACAGGGCTACAGGAAAACGGCTGTATGAGCAACCGTTTCAGCCGCAGATCCTGCAAATTGAAAACTTAGGAATGTAACATATCTTAGTAAAACACATTTATCTTCTTTAAAATTTTCTCATTGACCTAACTTCACTTTAATTTTCAATGTAGCTTTTAGCAAGTGTTGGATATACATCTCCAGGAAAAAAGATGGAAGCCGTATTATGAAGCCAAATGGTCATCTGCGTATGCATAGAATAGCTGGTATTTGAAGTGGCCTCGCTGAAAGAGCCTGACCAATTTGGAAAAACCCATACCGCCTATGTCAGCAAAAAGGTAGCTGCGCCGAAAGGGGGAAGGACCAAGAAATCAAAACCTTAATAAAAAGCCCTCATGGGCTTTTTTTCTGGCACTGAGATAAATGAGAATTGTATTTACTTTTAGGAAAAGCTTGCAAGTCAAGAAAACGCCATTTAAAAGTGTTCAGTTTATAAATATTTTTCATGTTCTATCACAACTCCTTTGGAATATTATAAACTGCAATTCCAGGATCTTCGTCAGTAGTCAGTCCATAGATTTCATTGGATTCTTCATTCACTACAAAATTGATGATTGATCTATCCAGCATTAACTTCCAAAGAGGCTTTCCCTTGTGATCAAACACCCAAATTTGTTCAGCCATAACCGCTGTTTTTTTAAATTCAGAAGGATTTACACCTGCATATAATGCAAAAATATATTTTTCAGTTACTACAGCGTCTCTATAGTGGTAACGAGGATCTGGACCAAGGTACAACTGCTCCTTGCCATCAGCTCCCACTAATTCAAAAGGTGGCAATTCCATATCCGGCCCATCAATGATGATAAACGATTTGTCTCGATTGTTGAAAATCTCTAGTCTATCCCTTCTTATCCCAACTCTAACAAAAAGACCTTCATCTGAATTACCTTTAAAAAAACTGCTGTTTAATTCCGACAGTTGGTAATCATTAAGATCCGGTCGATCCTTTACTTTCTCCCAATTTCCATACCCTCCAATTTTATTCCCAGCTTTATCAAATTCCAAAATTCGATTTTTATCCTCCTTCGATATTCCCAGGTAAGTACTGTCAGTAGCCTGAGTAAAAAATAAAATATTCATCATAGGCTCGGTCATTTTCCATTCACTTTTACCTAGAAGGGTAGAATCTGACATTGAATATTCAACCAATTTCCTCCTATTCATCGAATACGTCCAAAAAGTATCGGAGTTTTTCCCTTTATAAAACATGCTGGCATCAATCACTTCTAAAGGACCTTCTCCAAATTTTCCCTTTGGTTTATCATACCTCCAATCTTTAGGATCAATAATATGAATACGAGGATGTTCCTCTGGAACTCTCCATGCTTCAGAAATCAGAACTTTTCTACCAACTAAACCAATATTAGAAGGATTGATGATTTCCTCGAAATAATTTTTTTCTGATGTAATGGAAATTATTTCGAAATCCTCCTCCTTAATAATTCTGTAGTTACCTTCCTCAGAGTCCTTTTGACATGAACCTAGTGCAAAAAGAAAAAGGACTAGAATAAATTTGTTCATTCTTAAAGATAGTTTAATTCTGCCACAAATGACTGGAATTATTTACAAAAACTTAAATCTTCGGTCACAGCCTCAATTTCCCCGGGGAAAAAAGTTTGAATTTTGTCCGTTCCTACCAAAACCCAAACACTTTTCCCCTCCCCAAGGATACCCATGCATTCCGTCTTCCCGGGTAGGACTAGCTAACCTCTTCGGTCGACCAAGATCCTATCCGACCACTCCATGCAAGCGTATCCAGTCTCATATCAGGAATCCATTGTGGAAAACGGTTGCAGGTGAAAAAAGGTAAATAGAATTTCTCCATAAATAGTCATGGATTTACAATATTTCGTTTAAATTATTAACATAAAAATGTTAATTAAATAAATAATGAAAGATATCTCCTTGATTGTAATGCAATTAAAAAATCGGCAAGGCCAAATTGACCGCAAAATCAACCAGCTGATAGACCAAAACCTGGATCATTTGAAAGATTGGATAAGGGAAAAAAACTTACCGGACTTATTAAAAAGGTCCTGCAGTCCATTGAGGAAGACAACCTGATCCAGGCTGGCATGTTTATCAGGGATTTGGAAATAGAAGGGTTAATACTGGACCTTTGAGGCCCACTTATTGTCTTTCCAATGACCAATCCAAACTGTCTGGAATTACTGGTCGCTTTTAAATTACTTTAGTTTAAAGGGATAATGGAAGACACTTATTTTTTGCACAAAATGAAAGTGTTTTTTGTAAAAAAAAAAAGAGTATAACCCACTTACAAGTAATACTTTGTGCCTCATTTAACAAGGTTGTTTTAAACTTATGAAAAAGACCTGGATTAGGAGCCCAATCTTGCCTGCTTTATTTGTTTAGGTAGGGGAGAGCCAGGCTTAAAAAACAAGCAACTTGAGTGGTTACCATAAATTTACGCCGGAAAATAATGGTTTGCCTAAACTTCAACTTAGTCTTATCAGAATTCAAGGACATGGTAAGTTTAGGATTTATTTACGTTAATAAGATAAATTATTTGCCCCACAAATAGCCCCGCATAAAAAAGGAAAAACCCTAACAGCTTTATTATTTAGCCATTAGGGTTTCTTCTTGCGGAATGGACAGCTTGTCCCGTTTTTTCGGGAGGGCTCGAACCCGCGACCTTCCCGATGTGTCGGGACGGGCATTCTTTCATTTTATTTCATTTTTCATTAAAGAAAGGATGAATTTTCTGCTTTTCTATTTTTGCAAATATTTTTCCCTGATAATGGCCTCAGCGTCGGTTTCAAAAGATTCAGCATGTACCAATTTCCAAGACTGTTTCCTTCCGGTATATCCCTTATGAGGTCGATTGTGCTTTTTTAGTCCCTCTACTGGGTCTTGAGAAGAACCTATATAAAAAGATCCATCTTTTTCTGATTCTATGCTGTAGAAATAATGAGTCATAAACAAAAAAAGCCCTGGAATACCAGGGCTTTAAGCGGAATGGACGGGAATCGAACCTAATGATTTTCGTGAACCAAAAATATTCGTAAATGGCTTATATACATATATATGGATATATTTACCAAAATGTAATGACCAGTAAAAACCTGATTTGATCCATATTTTAGCCCCACAGTTAGCCCCACAAAAATTTTTTGTTTAAATTGGTGCTTTCAAAACTAAATGATAATGGAAGCAACATTAAGATTCGAGCTTAGGTTGGATACGGTTAACAAAAATGGAGAGCACCCTTTGATTTTTATTATTCGCATAGCCGGACAACGCAGGAAAGTTTCTACTGGCATTAAGCTATTTCCTGAACTCTGGGAAAACCAAAGTCAACAAATAGTAAGTCTAACTCAAAGAGTGAAAATGCTTTTGAGTAAAAAGTACGGAGAGAACATTCCGACTAAAAGCAAGCTGATCCAATATCAGGATCAAATGTCAGCATTGATCTCTGAGGTGAGGTCCATAGAATCAAGGTTTATTTTTGAGAAGACTCCTTATAGTGCAGATATGATTGCCGAGGAGATTAAATTGAAACAAAAGCAAGCCACGAAAAAGGAAAACCCTTCCTCGATTGTCTACGATTTTATTGATCAATATATCGAAGAACATAAGCATATAAGAGAAAAGGGTAGCCTTTCAGTTTATAAGTCACTTAAAAAACACCTCACCAATTATCAAAATCACACCCGAATAAAAGTACGGTTTGATCAGATCGATTATAACTTTCTGCAGGGATTTCAGCGCTTTTTGATTGATTGGGAGGAGGTAAACGAGAACACCAAAAGAGTAAGCACGCTAAACAATACAACCATTTCCAAACAGCTGAGGACTTTGAAAACCTTTCTTAGCTATGCAAAGAAGAAGGGAATCGAAGTCAATCCAGGGCATAAGGACTTTTCCATTAAAGAATACAAAATGGAAGTCATTGCACTGACCCAATCCGAACTTGACCTTTTATTCGAATTGAATCTTCAAAATAATAAACGATTGGACCAGATACGGGATGTATTTTGCTTCAGTTGTGTAACCGGTTTCCGGTATTCCGACCTGGAGCAGCTTCACCGGGGCCATATTAAAAATGGCGAAATTAGGTTAACGGTGAAAAAAACAAAAAAGCCATTAATTGTACCACTTAACAGGTATTCCAAAACAATCCTGGAAAAATACAAGGACCTGGCCAGCCCCATTCCGATGATTTCCAACCAGAAGTTCAACAAATACGTCAAGGAGCTCTGCAAGCTGACGGGAATCGATGATCCTATAGAAATAATCCGTTACAAAGGGGCCACCAAGCAATCTACCATTTACAAAAAGCACGAAATTATCAGTGCCCACACCGGAAGAAAAACCTTTGCGACCTTATCCCTGGAAAAAGGAATTCCTGCAGAGACCGTAATGAAGATTACTGGCCATGCCGATTACAAGAGCTTTCAACGGTATGTGAAGGTGACGGAAGAAAGAAAAAGAAACGAAATGCAAAAAGCCTGGGGAGCCCCAGGGTAAAAAATCAAACCTTGAACCATGAAAAAGTTCGATCCAAAAAGGCCCCTTTGGCTGTACAAGCTCCGGGAGTACCTGCTGCTTTTTGACGGGAGTTCTGAAGAAGAAAGGATGCTGGCATACCGTTACGGCTGGCATATATTTTCGGTTAACCGGCAACATTTTGAAGATTTTTCCAATTTCATCCGGCGTCGGAAATGGTTTATCTACCTTTCCCTGATTTACCCCATTCTATTTGCCTTTTTTAGCCTGGTCCTGGCTCTTTCTGTGCTTACGATTGAGCTCTCCTTGAAATTACCTTTTGCTCTTATTATTTCAGGCATAACAGCGGGAATTATCTACAACCTTATTGGAAATACCCTTAAGAATATTCGGGAGACCGGCATTTTTCTAAAGTATGTCGACGCCACCAAGAAACTGGCCAATTTCCGGGAATTTGAAACCTTGGATTTTCGGGATAGGGAAGGGGCCCAACTTTTCTATGAAAACATGCGGGCAAAACGGGATTATAATCTTGTGGAAATTTCAGAAAGCAGGATGGACAAAACTGAAAAGCTGCTGGCCATCGATTTTTTATTAGGCGGGCCGGGGACATTGAATGAACTGATCAACAAACTCTGCCTGGATCCTAATTGCAGTTTGTCGAAGGAAGGGGTATATCGGGTGTTGGGAGAAATCCTGACAGCTTCTCCGGATAACATCAAAAAGGATATCACCAAAAGAGTAAGCGAAATCAGATCCGGAGAATGTCTATCGCCTAAACGGGTCGATCAGCTCAGGAATGTCAAAGCGATTTTCCATCTGGCAAAATTGGGACTGAAGGCCAGTGAAATAGATAGACTCATTGACACCCTGGAAAGTCCAAGGGTTGGATTAAAAAATGGGGTTGAATGCCATTAACGGTAATAGTCAGAAAAATCTAAAATCCTATAAAATCGTTATATTTGAAAAGACTTAAATACTGATAAAGATGGAAACAATTGCCGCCAGAAAATATGCGATTATAGAGAAGGTTATGCACTTGAATGAAGAAGAGCTCACTGAATTAGAAAGCTCTTTGATTAAGTTTTCGGAAGGTCCTGTCAGCGTTGAGCAGTACAACCGGGAAATAGATGAAGCTGAAGCCGAAATGGATCGGGGCGAATTCTACAGCCAGGAAGAAGTAGAGAAATTGGCTAAAAAATGGTAGTGGAAAATCCTTTGGAAAGTATTCCCGAACAACGACTAAAGGTATCCTGGACCAAAAGTGCTTTTATTTCACTTCAAAAAGCTTACAAAAAAATAAAAGAAAACTCCCCTGCGAGTGCAGAGAAAGTGAAAGAAACCATTTTAGTCATGACTCGCAATTTGCCAGATCACCCTGAGAAATATCCGTTGGACAGGTTTAAAAAGGACAATCCAGGGAACTACAGGGCTTTAGAGAAATACTCTTATCGGGTAGCTTATCGGCACACGGATAAAGAAATCAAAATCCTCCGGTTAAGGCATGTAAAACAAGAACCCAAGCCTTACTAAACTAACCCTACCAAGCTTTTGGTACACAATTAAAGTTACCAGAACCCTCATAAAAGCCCATTAGAAGCCGTTTGCGGGAAGCAATATCATTTTTCACGTTGGCTTTTTTCTCCTTTGAAAATCCGCAAAAGTTTAAATCCAATCGGGCTTTCTATTGATCGCCAATCTGTCAATTTCCTTTTGCTATTTTTTTTCATTAAAATCCCTCCATTCCAGCCATTAATGAAGCTTTCCGAAAACCTGGGGTACTACCCCAGCTAACTACCCCTGCCAAGTTCTGACCATATTCGGCCAACAAACCAAACAAAAACCGATTATGAACGACTTGATCTTTTCACCAATTGACAAAAGGCAACTTATCCATGAAATTGCCGAAGAAGTGGCTTCCAGGATAATCCCTCAACTACAGCCACCAACCCAGGAAGACGAACTGATACAGATCCCTGAAGCCATGCGGATGCTAGGGCGATCCCGTACCACGATCAATAACTGGCGCAGGGAAGGTTTTCTCAAAGAACAGGTGATCAACACCAGGGTGTATTTCAAAAAGTCGGATATACTCAATGCCGGTCACCAGAAAAACGGCCGGAAAAAATAAAAGCGGATCATGCCCGATCCGCTTGCAATAATTTCATTAGGAAATGGTATCCCTCTTTCAATGAGTTAAATATACCATTTCTGTGTGGATTTACCAACCCAAACCAACAGAAAAATGGACGAGGAAAACCCTATCAGGAAGATAGATGAAAAATGTTCCAGCCCTACCATTCGGATGATCAGGTTCCTGATGTCAAAATACGACTTTAAGAACAACCTGGTGCTTAATGAAGTCTTTGCCAGAGAAAAAGAAGGAGACCACTACCATCCGGTCAATCCCAATACCCTTTACATAGAGTGCCGGCAGGCCGGATACCGCACCTCGGTGGGTGAAATCAACACCTTCCTTTGTTCGGACTTTATTCCCAAAACCAACCCTTTTGTGGAGTATTTTAGACAGGTCCGGAACAAATGGGATAACACCCTCCATGGAGACTATATCCAAAAATTCAGTGGCTATGTCCAGGTAGTTGGTCAGCAGCGCTTTGAGTTGCAGTTCAAAAAATGGCTGGTCCGCTGCGTGGCCTGTTGCCTAAGGGATGACTTCTTCAACAAGCAGGCCCTGATCTTTGTACAGGAGCAACAGAACAGTGGTAAGACAACCCTGACCCGCTTCCTGATCCCGGATCAATTAATGGCCTATCATGCGGAAAATATTTCCGTGGATAAGGACAGTCTGATCGCATTAAGCCAGAATTTCGGCGTGATCCAGGATGAACTTTCCACGCTGTCCAGAACAGAAATCAACGCACAGAAAACCCTGATGAGCAAATCGCATGTCAAGGTCCGGCACCCCTATGATAAAAAACCCAAAATGGAACCTAGAAGGGCATCCATCTGGGGTTCCACCAATAAGGGCGAGTTCCTGACCGATGTGACTGGAAGTGTCCGCTGGCTCTGCTTTACGGTAAGGGCGATCAACTGGGATTATAAACGTGACATTGATATCGACCGGGTTTGGGCTCAAGCCTATCAGTTGTATCAGTCGGATTTCCAATACGAGATGACGGCTGCTGAAATTCAGGAAAATGAACTGATGAACAATCAGTACAAAACCATTTCGCCCGAAGTGGAACTGGTGCAGAAGTTCTTTTCTCCTGGTACCAGGGAGGACCATGACAAATTCATGACTGCCACAGAGATCTGCCACCAGCTGACCTTAAACCTTTCCGGAAACCTAAGGATCAGCCCGGTAGAAATCGGAAAGGCCCTGAAACTGCTCGGCCATATTCAGACTCAGGTAAGAAGAAACGAAGCCCAAACCTTCCCCGAAAAGGGATATTACATAAAACAAAATCACCCTACTACTTACTACAAGTAACGCTTAAACAAATGAAAATCAAACCATTAGCCTGTAGTAAGATATAATAAATCAAGTTACTACAACCTACTACAAAAAGCCATTTTGTAGTAAGATGAATTTTGATTTTTACCTAACATAAATAACTGAATACCAATGAGTAAAGAGCAAAATGTAGTAAGGTAGTAGGTGTAGTAGGCGGTTTTTTATAAAAATTAAACTTTAAGACCATGAATGCCAAAGAAGCCAATAAGATATCCATAGTAACTTATCTAGATCAACTGGGAATAAAACCAAGCAAAGTAAAAGCAGGCTATTGTTTTTACCTGTCTCCTTACCGGGAGGAAAAGACGCCTTCGTTTAAAGTTCACCCTATCAAGAATCTCTGGGTGGATTTCGGCGATGGGAATGCTGGTGGCACCCTGATTGACCTGGTTTTGAAAATGAACCCAAATTTTACCATTTCGGAGGCCATCCAGGAAATCGCCACCATAAGCGGATCCTCTTTTTTTCTTCACCCGCCAATTCTTTCCAATGCGAAGCCTTCCGAAAAGGAACCACCTGGGATTACCATCATTAAAACCAATCCTCTTGGAAACAATCGTGCCATTACGGATTACCTGCAATCCAGGGGCATATCATTGGAGACAGCAAGCGACTTCTGCCGGGAGGTATATTACCGCATTTGGGACAAAAGGTATTTCGGGCTGGGCAACGCAAATGAAAATGGCTGGTCCATACGGAACAAATACTGGAAGGGCTGCACCGCTCAGGGGGTTTCGCATTACCGGAACAATGCAGCCGACCTCTGCCTGTTCGAGGGCATATTCGACCTTATGAGCTATGCGGAAATGAGGAAGGCGGAGCGATACCGAATGGATTTTATGGTGCTTAACTCCCTGGCCAGTTTAAAACCGGCTGTGCCTGAAATACAGAAATACCGGCAGGTAAATCTGTTTCTGGACAGGGATCAGGCGGGTAGGGCAGCAGCGGAGGAATTGACACAATCCCTTCCCCAAAGCCAGGATTGTTCCGGTATCATTGGTCCGTTTAAGGACCTAAACGAGTACTGGATGAGTCGGGAAAATCATGGTCCAAAAAGATGAAGAAGCCAGGTGAATTCTGAAGAAAATTTGCCCGCTTTGCTAAATGGCTCCTTTTTCTTTTACCAGCAGCCTTTCCTGGCCGGGCCCTGGCTTAACGTAGACGGGGGCTTAAAAGAGGGTGGCATTTGTTCGATTTAAAAAGCAATTAGTTCTATATGTGGATATATAGTTATTTGATTAGCAATTTATACGGATATACCAATATTCAAATAAAGACAAGTGATCCATTAGACCTGTCAGATGGTTGCTACAAATGCTATCGGTAACTGTATTTTCCTGTATGCGGCTATTCAAATAGCCGGATTTATAGCTATTCCTGTAACTGTATATAAGAAAAAATAGTTAAATATATTTGCTTTTATTTAGATATAAATTTATATTAGTTGGTAAAAATAGGATTATTTATTTAATCTACTATAGTTAAAACCGTTCTTATTTACATCCCTATAGGATGAAAGAACGTCCAAAAACGCACTTTGAATTAACCCTAAAACCCGCTGTGCGCGGTCCTTGCAAGTTGTGTCTTTGTCCGACAAAAAACCTCCCGGTTTTTTTCTGCCAAAAACGAACTTGCCCCTCCTTTTTCCATACGGTTTTGTGGTGGGAGGAGGGGAGGGAAATCCTCGCAACTCGGATTTAAAAATTAAAATTATGAGAAGAGCAACCCAAAATGACCGGGAGAAAGTAGTAAACATTCTGCTGGAAGCATTCAAAAAAAACAAGAGCGTCAACTACATTGCCGGGAAGCAAGAAAAAAAGATCCGCTATTTGATGGAGTATTCCTTTGACAACTGCATGGATACCGGTGAGATATTTATTTCGGACGACGGCGAAGCTTGCGCCATGATCCAGTTTCAGGATCGGAAAAAGTTCTCCTGGAAAAGCACCTATCTGGATATACAGTTAATACTTAAAACCATCGGCCTGGGCAACATCCCCAAGGCCTTGGCCAGGGAATCTTTTATCAAAAAGCATTACCCCAGCGAACCGTTTACCTACCTCTGGTTTATTGGTGTAAATCCGGACCGGCAGGGGAATGGCTTTGGGACGGCCGTTCTGAAGCATGTATTGGATTACTCCAGGACGCTTAACCGGCCGGTCTATCTCGAAACCTCTACCCAGCGGAATCTACCCTGGTACCAAAAACACGGCATGGAGATTTATACCGTTTCAGAGCGGTTTGGGTTTCCGTTCTATTTTCTAAAAACTGCCTGAACGCCATGACCGTTCTCAATACTGAAATACATATTGTAACCCTTCTGTTTGTAATTCTGGAGACATTAATGTTTTCCCATCAACTTGTCTTTTACCTGCAAAAGCCCACAGAGAAAAAGAGAAAATATTACCTGATCCTGCTATTCTTATTGATCATATACAATATTGCTGGAGGTCTCTTTCCCGACGAAAACCTTCCTCTGTCGGTAGTGTTTCAATACATCCTGGCCTATGGGGCCGGTTTTTCCATGGGCGCTTATTTCCCCTATTATTTTTACCAGGCCTACAACATCACCCATCTGGAATTTCATGCCAAATATGGCGTGCTGATCTTCCTGATATTGCCCTTTATCATTTTCTTCTGCATACTCTATCCACTTGGGTTGGATTTGATGACGGTCATCTATGTGGGAATGATTATTCCGTTTGCCTACGCGTTCTACATGGTATACAATATCCTATGGGGCATTCGGCAGCGATACAAAAACAGAAAAGCCTCTTTCGATGCCATTTTATCCTACATTGCCGTAGCCCCCTGGGCCCTGATGCCCTTATTGGCCTACTTGCAGGTAACCCAACTTACAGAGGTGCTCTTTACCAACGGCGGATTCCTGATCATCACCTTTCTTTTTTTCCGGAACATGATAGAGGAGAACCGCAAGGATCTGGAAACGCTGGACCTGATCCAAACCAAAAATGAAGAGGAAATTTTCGCCATCCGATGCAAAGGCTTGGGACTTACCAAAAGAGAAATTCAAATATGCCAATTGGTCAGGGATGGCTACATCTACAAAGAAATCGGTGATACGCTGAATATCTCCGAAAGGACCGTCAACAAGCACATACAGAATATTTTCAAAAAGGCTGGTAGTAATAATAAGCTTGACCTGTTGAATAAGATCAGCAGAAGGGTGAAGTCGGCCTGAGATGGTCTCGGAATCTGCGATTCAAAAATGCACTACTTTCAAAACATTTCTGGAAATATAGATGGCTGGTACCTCATTTATTAATAGAAAGTTGATGGAATCGAGATAGGCTGAATAATTGGAAACGAGAGATTCGTGAGGTGGCGGATTAAGCCTATTGAAGTTTTCTGAGGCAGTTTTGATGATAGGATTT
Source organism: Cyclobacterium sp. (assembly GCF_014762705.1). Classification (GTDB taxonomy): domain Bacteria; phylum Bacteroidota; class Bacteroidia; order Cytophagales; family Cyclobacteriaceae; genus Cyclobacterium. Next base: position 199,850 of record NZ_JABURL010000119.1, read on the forward strand.
TACTTTATCTAGAAAACAGTCATTTCAATCACATAAAATTTTATAGCTTTTAAATTATGATTATTTGGAAATAGAACTTTTTGCGCCGTTGCTAGGCATGAGTAGTGTAGCTAATTTCTTCGTTTTCGATCCGATTCCAACCTATTATTTAAATTAAATTGATATAGGCTTTTTTTCAGGGAGATTAACTTTTTGAACTAGGCCTATGATAAATAAAATTCTTTGTAAGGGTATGGTGGTTTTTCTACCATTCTTTTCATGAGGTTTTCAAAGATTCCCTCCTTCATCTTATGCCTGTTGAAGCGATAGGTAT
>NZ_JABURL010000059.1 GCF_014762705.1 Cyclobacterium sp.
CTTTGCGTATATAAATATGAATCTTCGATTTCTATTAATTTTTTCGGTGGTTTTCCTCTGTAAAATCGGAATTTAATACGTCATCGGTAGAATTAACAATTTAAAAAACGCAGAAATCGGGATGACGATGTGGTTTATTATCATGTTGAATTTCAGTGATTTAACGAACACGTCATCGGTAGCCCCAGCGCTTCTGCTTCCTGAGCCTGCCGAAGGGATTGGTTTTTCGATTCAAACTCATTCTGAATAACATTATTTCAAACCCTTTAAATAATTGTTTTTATGTGTGGAATTGCAGGAAATATAAACAGTAAGTTATTACCTGAGCATATTGATCTGATTCATCACAGAGGGCCCGATGAGAGAGGGCTTATTCAGACCAGTATGGGGCCTCATCGTGTGTTTCTGGGCCATACCCGGCTATCTATATTAGACCTTTCCGAAGCCGGAAGTCAGCCCATGTTTACAGATTGCGGCAATTATGGCATCGTATTTAATGGAGAAATCTACAATCACTTATCATTAAGAGAAGAATTGAAGGGAGTTTCTTTTAAAGGCCACTCTGATACCGAGACGATATTGTATTATCTTAGAGCATATGGTATTGATGCGGTAAAGAAGTTCAACGGTATTTTTGCCTTTGCTTTTCTGGACAAGAAAAAAGAAAAGTTATTTCTTGTTCGTGACCAGTTTGGCGTTAAACCGCTATACTATTTTAGCCAAGGGGATAAATTAATATTTGGCTCTGAACTGAAAGTCATAAAAAATAATACAGACTATTCCAGGGGAATTGATACATCGGCACTTAATACTTACCTGACCTTAAATTTTAATCCTGCCCCTCAAACACTTTTTAAGGATATCAAAAAGCTTGAAGCAGCTACTTATTTGGAATACAGTAAAAATGGCAGTCTTCGTTTTGTCAGGTACTGGGACAAAACCCAAAAGATCGATCATACCATCAGGTTAGATGATGCCATCCTGGAATATAAAAGATTATTGGAGCAGGCGGTAAAGAGGCAGCTTCTGAGTGATGTTCCGGTAGGTTTATTGTTAAGCGGCGGCCTGGACTCTGCAGTTTTAGGATATTTAATGAGCAACAATTCATCCAGCCCCATTCAAACCTTTACAGTGGGATTTAAGGGAAAGGGAAAATTCAATGAATTGGAAGATGCCCGTGATACTGCCAAATGGATCAATGCGGATCATCAGGAAATCTATCTCAGCCGGAAGGAGTATATGGCCTACTATTTCAAATCCTTTTATTATACCGAAGAGCCCATTGCTGCCCCCCCGGTACCTGCCCTGTTTCACGTGTCCAAATTGGCATCCCAGTCGGTTAAAGTGGTGCTTAGCGGGCAAGGTGCCGACGAACCGATGGCCGGCTATAACAGGTATAAAGGAGAAAAAATTATAGGCGATTATCAAAAGATATTGTCCTTGCTGCCCTTATCTCTCCTTTCGAAAATTTTCCCCACCAATCATAAACTAGACAGGGTAATTTATTCTTCGCAGTTTAAAAAGCAATTAGAACGCTTTATTGGAATTTATACCCTGTTTACCCCCTCTTTGAAAGCGGATTTATATCAGGATAGTTTGCATCCTTTAATCCAGGATGACCAGAAAGCTGCTTTTGAAAACCTATACAACCGGGCAGACCCTTCCGGTAGTTCATTGTCCAAGCTGCTCTATATCGATACCCGTAGTTTATTGCCGGATCAGCTCCTGTTGTTTAACGATAAAATTACCATGGCCAATTCTATAGAAAACAGGGTGCCCTTTTTAGATATTGATTTAATAAACTTTATAGAAACCCTGCCCTTAAAAATGAAATTGAATGGACAGGTGACCAAGTTTGTGCTCCGCAAAGCCGCTGAGCAATGGTTACCTGCATCGATCATTAATAGAAAAAAGAGGGCTTTTGAAACGCCTATTGGAGCCTGGTTTAAAAAGGAGCTTTCCGATACCTTACTGCAATTAGTAGAAAGTTCAGGTTCCTTTAGTCGGAATTATTTTAATATTAAATTTATTGAAAAAATGATTTGGATGCATGTGTCCAATAAGAAAGATTATACCAAACACCTTTTTATGATCCTTTCATTGGAACTGTGGTACAAAAATTTTTATCTCACCAATGAATTGAAAAAGTATAAATTCAGCTCTCTTTAAAAAGCTACTAACTTGAGTTCGATTGAATTTCGTTAAAAAACCGTCATCGGAAAATAGGCAAATCCCTCCTCCGCGGCGGAGGGCAGAGTCGGGAGGAATTTTTTACGCAAAAATGAAAATCACCTGTAACTCCAAACTTTTCCAAAGTTTAGAACTTTGGAAAAGTTAAGCCTGGATTTCCAAATCGATCGCAACCAAAATCCCTCCGCCGCGGCGGAGGGTAAGGGGGATTTTTTCGGTAACATCATAAATATCCATTTAATTGTTACTAATTATATCGATGCCGGGCGCTACTGTCACGGCGAAAATTAGCATTTTATAAAACGCAGAAATCGGGATGAGGGTATTTGTTTATAACTATTTAAAAATCATCATGGTAAATAATAACCCATCGGTAGACTTAAAGATGGTTTTGAGCGGTGAAAGCCGTGGGAATCTCTGGCCAAACGAGACTGCCATACCCTTTCCCAACTCCAATACCCAGGCCAAAGGGTTCCCAGTGACGCTTCAATTGGTTTTTATTGACGATCTTAATTCGAACAAAATTGTTTTAGCGAATCCATCAGGCAAAAATGATGGATGTCTGTGCTACGGCAAGCTGATTTTACTTTATTGGATCATAGAGACTTTTTGTCCTGTCAATTTACAATCAACATGGATTTCAGTTTAGCTTCCATACTGGGACTAATCGGGCAAAGCTTTAGTGAAAGATCATGAACCCTCCACCAAAAATAAAGGTATTAATTGTAAACAGGGCCCAATATGGTTATCATGTGGACCCCTACAAATACAGTGTTTACTTAAAAAAAGATTTTAACATTACCCACCTTTCCTGGGATTACGGCCTGCCCCGTATCCATCAGGAGGGAATAGAAATCAAGTATATTTCAAGAAACGGCAACTCCCTACAACGGTATGTAAGATTTTTGACCGCTGTCCATAAGGAGATCCGGAATCATCCCTATGACCTGATTTTCATGGTTTATTTTGTGGGCTGCTCCATCATCAGGTGGCTCAATACCTCGAGGACATTCATTGTGGACATCCGGACCGCCACAGTTGATGATAGCCCCCTTCAAAACCGTTTGAAAGACATTTTATTGGTAAATGAGTGTAAGGGTTTTGAGCATATCAGTATCGTAAGTGAGAATCTGGCCAGAAAAATTGGGCTAAAAGACGCGCACATTTTACCCCTGGGAGGAGAATGTTTTTCAACTGAAAATTCCAAGAAAGACGGCCTCTATCTGCTATATGTAGGAACATTGGAAAACAGAAACATGATGACTTTTATTAAAGGCTTTCATCAATTTTACCTGGGATCACTTGGAGAAAATATAAACAGGCCACTCCATCTTACCATAGTGGGAAATGGTCCCGGAGATGAGTTGAAGGAAATAATGGCCTATATTCAAAAAAACAACCTTCAGCAGGTCATTTCCACCGAAGGTTACGTTCAAAACGACTTATTGCAGCCTTACTTTGAAAAGAGCAATATAGGGGTTTCCTATGTGCCGATTACCCATTATTTTCAAAACCAACCTCCTACAAAAACCTATGAATACCTGCTTTCAGGCCTGTCAGTCCTGGCAACTGCTACCCATGAAAATGCAAAAGTTATTAATGAAAAAAATGGAGTGCTGATTCAGGATAAAACGGCAGATGTGGTTTCGGGTCTTCAACTTTTGGTACAGCGCATGGAAAAGTATCAACCTGAAAAAATCAGGAAACAAATGTCGGGTCACTTATGGGAGAAAATAGCACAGGAAAACCTTAGACCTTACCTGATGGGTCTGGCACAACCCAGGGAAAAAAACTTAAGCAGAAGTAACCGCGGACACTTTGTAAAAATGTAATCACAAAACCATGAAAATCTTATTTATAACCAATATGTATCCTACTCCAAACCATCCATCGGATGGGATTTTTATTAAGGAACAAATTGAAAATGTTCAAAAAGAGGTGGACCTGGAAGCTGAAATCTTTTTAATTGACGGGATCCACCGCGGTAAATTGGAATACCTGAAGTCAATTTTCATGATCCCATTTAAGCTGGCCACCAATAAATATGACGGGGCACATATCCACTATGGTATTTCTGGAATTTTCTTATTGTTTTTCAGGCCAAAAATAAAAAAAATCATGACTTTACATGGTTGTGATATACAAAGTTGGGGCAGCAATTACTGGCATGTTTGGATAACCAAAAAGATCCTCAAAAAAGTTGATTTGGTTTTTGTACAAAATCAGCAAATGAAAATGGAAGTGGAAAACATCAACCCAAATGTTGAAATTTTGCACTGCGGCGCCAACCCATTGTTTTTTTCGCCTAAACGGAATCATGTAAAAAAGAGAACCGATGACTTTATGGTATTGTTTCCCGCTAGTCCCAAGCGGGAGGTGAAAAATTTCCCCCTGTTTTTGGAAGTAATGGATTCCTTAAAGCAATTGGGTATAAACAATATACAACACCAATGCATGGAGAATAGGAGCAGGGAAGAGGTGAGGGATGTCTTGTTGGCGTCAAATTGCCTGTTGATGACGTCTATTTCTGAAGGCTCCCCCCAGGTAATCAAAGAAGCACTTTATTGTGACCTTCCGGTAGTGTCTGTACCGGTTGGGGATGTAGGCGAAATCCTTGATGGAATCCCAAATTGCAAGGTGGCTTCCTCCCACAATAAAGAGGAGCTGGCCGAATTGGTAAAATCGACTTTATTGGAAGATTATGCCCCTATCAGAGAAACATTTTTGAAAAAAGTTGAATATAATATTTGTCATGTGGCAAAAAGGTTGTCAGAATGGTATAAAAAGCTTCTGGTTGAAGATAAGCCCCCTGTAAAAATATAAACCTGTGCTAAAGCCATTTTATTTTCACGCCTGCTGCCCTAAGCATATACTGAATAAAGGAAGTTGGCGGGGTCGATCTGCTTTTCCACAGGAATGATTAACGAATTATCCATAAAAAAAGGGTGATCTGGAAACGGATCACCTTTTTTTATTAAATCGAAATTCGCTTTAGCTTTAAGACAGATCGAATCTGTCCAGGTTCATGACCTTATCCCAGGCGGCGACAAAGTCCCGTACAAATTTTTCCTTGCCATCACTGCAGCCATACACTTCAGCTATGGCCCTTAACTCTGAATTGGAACCAAAAATAAGGTCTACACGGGTACCCGTCCACTTGACCTGTCCGGTTTTGCGGTCCCTGCCTTCAAATACCTTGTCGGAATCATCCTTTGCCTTCCAGCTGGTTCCCATATCCAGTAAGTTGACAAAGAAATCATTGGATAGTTGACCTGGCTTATGGGTGAAAACCCCGTGGCTGGATCCGTCAAAGTTGGTATTCAACACCCGCATGCCACCCACAAGGGCGGTCATCTCCGGTGCAGTCAGCGTCATTAACTGTGAGCGGTCAACGAGCATTTCCTCTGCAGCTACCTGGTGCATGGAAGCCTGGTAGTTACGGAAGCCATCCGCAGCAGGTTCCAGAATGGAAAAGGACTCCACATCTGTCTGCTCTTGGGTGGCATCTGTCCTTCCGGGAGTGAAAGGCACTTCCACCTCATGACCGGCTGCTTTAGCTGCTTGCTCGATTCCTGCACAACCTGCCAGTACAATAAGGTCTGCCAGGGAAACCTTTTTGTTGCCGGATTGAGATCCGTTGAAAGTTTCCTGTATGCCTTCCAGCTTATCCAGTACCTTGCTCAACTGACCTGGGTTGTTTACTTCCCAATTCTTTTGCGGGGCAAGGCGGATTCTGGCACCATTGGCCCCTCCTCTTTTGTCTGATCCACGGAAAGTGGAGGCAGATGCCCAGGCGGTTCCAACCAGTTCAGAAACAGTAAGACCGGTATCCAGAATTCTCTTTTTCAGATCAGCAATATCCTTACTGTCTATCAACTCGTGATCCACTGCGGGCACTGGATCTTGCCAGATAAGGTCTTCCTGTGGTACTTCCGGTCCCAGGTAGCGCGCCTTTGGCCCCATGTCCCGGTGGGTCAGTTTAAACCAGGCCTTGGCAAAGGCATCGGCAAACTCATCAGGGTTTTCATAAAAGTGTCTGGATACCTTTTCGTATTCCGGATCCATTCTTAGTGCCAGGTCAGTAGTCAGCATAAAGGGAGCATGACTTTTTGAAGGATCGTGTGGATCAGGCACGGTACCTGCACCCGCCCCATCTTTTGGTCGCCATTGATTGGCACCAGCGGGGCTTTTAAATAACTCCCATTCGTAGCCAAACAGGTTTTCAAAGAAATTATTGCTCCATTTTGTGGGAGTGGTGGTCCAGGCTCCCTCCAGTCCACTGGTAATGGTATTGTTGCCGTTACCAGATCCAAGGGTGGTTTTCCAACCCAGTCCCATCTCTTCTATGCCTGCAGCTGCAGGCTCCGGACCTACATATTGGGTGGGGTCTCCCGCTCCGTGGGTTTTACCGAAAGTGTGTCCACCGGCGATCAGGGCAACGGTTTCGTAATCATTCATGGCCATTCGGCCGAAGGTTTCACGGATGTCACGCGCGGCGGCTACCGGATCCGGCTTACCATTCGGACCTTCAGGGTTCACATATATCAGACCCATTTGTACCGCCCCCAGAGGGTTTTCCAGTTCCCGGTCTCCGGTATATCTTTTGTCTCCCAGCCACTCGGCTTCAGAACCCCAGTACACGTCTTCCTCTGGTTCCCATACGTCTTCCCGTCCACCGGCAAAACCATAAGTTTCAAGGCCCATGGATTCCAGGGCCACATTTCCGGCCAGGATCATCAAATCTGCCCAGGAAAGGTTCTTTCCATATTTTTGTTTCACAGGCCAGAGCAGGAGCCGGGCCTTGTCCAGGTTGGCATTGTCCGGCCAGCTGTTTAAAGGAGCAAAACGTTGGCTGCCTGTGCCACCGCCTCCACGGCCATCGGAAATCCGGTAGGTACCGGCGCTGTGCCAGGCCATCCGGATGATAAAGGGACCATAATGGCCATAATCTGCCGGCCACCATTCCTGGGAGGTAGTCAGGACTTCTTCCAGGTCCTTTTTTACCTCAGCCAGATCCAGGGAATTGAAAGCGGCTGCATAGTCAAAGTCTTCTCCCATGGGATTGGACATGGATGAATGTTGTCTGAGTATGTTTAACTTCAACTGATTGGGCCACCAATCGCGGTTTCTTGTGCCACCACCGGCGCTTTGTTTCAATGCTCCTCCGTGGAAGGGACATTTTGCCATACTATCATTGAAGTCTGATAGCTTTGCATTTGGGTTTGTGTTTTTTTCCATAACTAAGAATCGATTTATTTTTGAGCTTTACGTTCTACAATGTACCAATTTTTTTATGCATGTAAATTTTTTTTCGATAGAAAAAATCTATGAGACTTATCTGTTCTCTATGATTGGATTTAGTATGCTATTTTGGAGGCCTTGAGACGGTAATTTGCCGGGATGCCTGGTGAAAGCTGAATTGGAGCCATTTCGACGGGCTGATAAAACTCTCCGGTAATACCGTGACCGTAAATCCGAACGTATCCAAATCCCTCCGCCGCGGCGGAGAGTGGGGGGATTTTTATGAAAATGGAAAATCGATCGAGAAATTAAAAATAGGGTTTGTGAGACAGGTTTTTAAAGTTTTTTTTATGGCTTAAAAATTTGAGTTCTCGTTAGAATCCCCCTTAACCCCTTAACAATGCTATTAAGTTAAGAAAAAAAGTGGCTTTATAAGCAAAATAAGCCGATTT
>NZ_JABURL010000076.1 GCF_014762705.1 Cyclobacterium sp.
AGCAGGATGTTGCTCAGTAAGGGGCTGATTGGGGAGCCCTGAGGGACTCCTTTTCGCAAAAATTTAACCGGAAAAACCGCGCATTTTTGCCCGCCACAAACCATATACGCAAACCGTTACAGCGCATATTGAGAACGCCTGTTCACAAAACAATTTTTTGAAAATAGTAACTTTTAAGTTACATTTACGTCCATGGATAAAGTAAGGGAAGTCATAGCCTACCAAGACCATTTTGAGAACTTTCTGAGAAAACAGACAGAAATAGTTCAAAACAAAATTTACAAGGTTATTGAGGCTATTGAGACCCTGGAAAGAGTACCTAAAACCTACCTGAAACCTATCAAGACCAAGAAAGGGTTATTTGAAGCCCGCATCCAGTTGGGATCAAACATCTGGAGGGTGTTTTGTTTTTTTGACGATGGCCAGCTTGTTATCTTATTAAACGGCTTTCAAAAGAAATCGCAAAAGACACCGGCAAAGGAAATTGAAAAGGCGAGTAGGTTGATGGATCAATACTTTGCCGAAAAAAATCAGAAATTAATAAAAAAACGAAGCCATGAATACAAAAAGCTGGAAAGACATAAAAGACGATGTGTATGGAAGGAAAGGCACATCACGAAGAGACGAACTTGAAAGAGATTTTGAATCGTTTAAGATCGGTGTGTTATTGAAGAAAGCCAGGGAGGACAAGAATTTGACCCAGGAGCAATTGGCAGAATTAGTAGATAAGAAAAGAACCTACATTTCAAGAGTCGAAAATAACGGAAGTAACCTGACACTTAAAACGCTCTTCGACATAGTAGAAAAAGGGTTGGGAGGAAAGGTCAAAATTTCCATTGAAGTGTGAAAACAAATAATACGCGCTATAACCTCAACTTGGATCCAGCGGGAGATTCCGGTAAAGATTTTATTTTGTTATTTTAATTAAATCCGCTCAGGGAATGAAGGGTACGGCTCCGAATAACCCGCCGTCCCCAAGCTGAATCCCGCTATAGCAAATGAGGGCTGGCTGCTTAAAAATGAAGATATTGCAACTAATGAAACTTACGGTAGGCAGACAAAAAATCGGTTTCAAATCCCGCACTTGCCATAGCCAGGGCCGGTTAGGCAACATTTGAAAAAAAAATTCTGCATACATTTAAAAATTATACTTATCTTTGACGTTAGTAATGTAGGACGATAGTATGATTGTTTCATTTGGTTCAAAGGATACCGAGAAAATTTGGAATGGAGAATGCGTTAAAAAATTGCCGATTGAGATACAACAAATTGGACGGAGAAAATTAAGGATAATAAACAACTCTCAAAACTGGACTGATTTGAGAATTTCTCCATCCAACAGACTAGAGAAATTACAAGGTTCCGATTTTTGCAGTATAAGGATAAATGACCAATGGAGGATAGTGTTTCGGTGGATTGACAATAACGCTCACGATGTTGAGATTATGGATTATCACTAAAATTAGGAGGATTAAAATGGACAGATTAGCAAATATACATCCAGGAGAGATTTTACTTGAGGAGTTCTTACGTCCTCTTGAGATAACTGCATACAGATTATCAAAGGATACAGAGATACCCCAGACTCGTATTTCACAAATAATTAAAGGTAAACGGAGAATTACTGCCGATACAGCACTGAGATTTTCATCATATTTCGGTACGACTGCAAAGTATTGGCTTGGGCTTCAAGACGACTATGATATCGAAGAGGAGAGAAAAGACAAGCAAGAGATATTGACGAAGATAAAGATAAACGCACCACAGTCGAGTAGCCTGACCTGAGCTAATTTGCTCAGGTTGAAGCTATCACACCAAGCGGCGTACGGGTCTTCCCGATGAATCGGAACAGGCAGTATACCTATTGTTCATAAATTTTCTCCAGCGGGCTACATGGAGTCCTCCTACCGACCCTTGCTACATGGAGATAGACCAAGGCGGTATTGATGTCCACAAGGCAGAGGTCAACGTGGCAGCGATCCTTGTAAAAGTCGCTATATTTCTGAAAATCAGCAAAAAAGTAATTAAACAATGGCTATCCGGCCGGGTAGCCATTGTTAAAATACATTTTCAAATAAGGTTAAGATAGTTGCTTGATGGTGCCCGGCGGACCTGCACTCCACTCTTCCTTTGTGTCATCCGTCGGATCCTGAGAAAATCAAATTCTCAACGCTCACTATCCATCATACTCCTGTAATCTCTGGCCAACGCATTCATCTTGGCATCATCCAGTGATTGGTCGGCTAGTGAAAAGACATCTTCTTCCTCTTCATCCAGATGGTGAATAATTTTTTCCTTTAGTTTTTTGGCAGTGGCCAGCCATCCGGGAGAAGACATATCGGTATTGTCAAGCTCTTCCATCAGTTCGTCCATCTCCTGGTGTTCAGCTACACTGTGCCTTGCTTGATCCTGTGTATTATCGTATTTAAAAAGCGGACGATAAAAATAACGTTCTTCCGCATCGGCGTGAGTTTGCAATTCCCTTTTAAGCCGCTCATACAACTCTTTACGTCCATCGGAAGCTCCATTCGTTTTTATCAATAGGTCACAAAGGGTTCTTTGCTTTTCATGGTCATTTTTGATTTCTTCAAATAAATCCATCTTTATTTGGTCGTTTAAATTAAAAGTACATTTTTCGCTGACTCGCCTTGATTATCATAAAGACGCCATAGGCTAACAATCCAAGTGCGATAATTCCGAAGACAATTGTTCCAAATTCATTCTGAATAAATTCAAAAGCATCTTTTGTTCCTCCCGCCTTCGATGCGTCGTAGGTGATGGCTGCTCTTACCGTCAGATAAGCGATCATTCCGAGAACGAGACCCCGGGCTGTATACCCTACACGACCGGAATTGATCATTAGTTTCTGTTTTTTTTCATCCATGCCGGATTCCTTCAATTTATCCTTAAATTTACCGGAATAGGCTCGGAACATTTGGTAGAGTGCTTTTCCCAGAAAAAGGAGTGCAACTACAGCGACCAACCATCTTCCGTAGTCCTTTTCTAAAAGCTTCTGAATCATGGATTCATTTCCTCCTCCACTTCCTCCACCTCCGCTACCGACCAATAGCTGCACAGCAGTGTAAATAAGGAACATATAAAAAATACCACTCACAAAATAGGCGATTCTTCGTGCTATTCCTTTTGCGTCCAAGCCTTCGTCTTCGGGGTCACCGAAGGTTTGATACATTCGCCAAAAAACGTAACCGGCCAGGCCGAACGTAACGACCCAAAGCATTACCTGTCCGAAAGGCTGGTCAATTAGGAACTTTAAAGCCCCATCACTACCTGTCTTTTTACCACCGCTTCCAAAAGCCGCCCAGGCAGATAAACCGCCAATTAAAACATAAACGACTCCTTTTGTAGCTATTCCGAACCGGGCAACCTTTTTTTTCTTTTCCTTACTCGGATTTAAATCTTCTTTTTCCATAGTTTTTTAATTTCCTTTGTCGAAAATCAATTTTTATGCCAAAAAAAAGAAATATTTTACCATTTATGGCCATAAAATAATTGAAAAAATAGAATATTCAAGAGTTTATTTTCCAATATGGGGAGAAGGGGATCGGCCAGATTACCTTATTGAATATGGGACGGATGGAAAAAGTATGCGTGCTACCTGCGTTCTGTCTGATCGAACAACTTATAGAGATGTGTACGATTTTGGCTTTTCCCGGAAATGGTTTTCGATCTTCGGAACCTTTTGAGCTGTAAATCAAAGCCCGGTACATTTTTACAGGCTCTTTCAATGATAGATTGCTTTTTTTTTAGCTTAAAATGTTTAATAATTACGATAAGTCTAATGTAGGAAGAAACGGCAATAACTACCGGCTTCCTGCCTTAACAGGATTCGTTCAGTCGAGTAGGTAAAGGGGAATTCCACTCCTAAACCTCTCCCAGAACCGTACGTGAACCTCTCAATTCATACGGCTTTTATTATGCAGTCGGTTTTAGTTTATTATTAGACTAATTTGTATCCCAGTCCCCAATGATAGAAAAGGTTTGGATATGAATTCGCAACTTGTCAAAGCCATTTTACTGCTTTGACCTTGCTTCCTTTGAAGCTTTTGTACTTTTTCAAAATCCACCTGATCAATCGATGGTGCAGGTAGTAAAACACAGGTTTTAGACTTCTTCGGCTTATCTTTCCATAATATTGAACCCAACCTCGTATTTTTGGATTTAACAATATTGCCAAATCCTGAATACCTCTTTGGGTTTTATTGTGGAAATTGAGCTTTCGGAGTTCACTATTGATTCGCACCTTGGACTTTCGGCTCATCTTACAATCAAACTGCAGATAACTCCCCCCGTTCCTCTGTCTGTTTCTCATTGGCTGAAAACTGAAGCCGAGAAAGTCAAACTGAACAGGGTACCCATTCAGATTACGGTCTTCTTTCTTACAATAAACAATTTTCACTTTTACAAAAAGATTTCTTGACGCTCAGTCCTCCTTGAACCCTTTCTGGTATGACGGGACAAATGCATGCCCCAGCAGCTCAAAAGTGGAAGATCTTCGGATACCAGCACCACGTGCGCCCCCTTCGCACTCCCGTGCCCGGGCGTGTTCGTCAGTACAGAGACTTCAGTCTGGCTTATTAAAAATCCTGAGACTTCAGGGCTTCACCTACCCTGCTTGCTGGCTCCTTACTAAAAATATCCACTGGATATTTTCTTAACGTTCGGCCCTCTCAGGGCAAACCAGCCCCGCTTTGGCGGGACAGGCTTTGCCACTTGCTTCGCTTCGCATAACGACTCCCACGCAAAAGGGATACCGAAGAAAGTCGGCACAGGCTTTTCACCCATTGAAACGGTCAACATTTTGACCTATATTCACCATATCAAGGCACACACATCATCTTGGAATACAGCGGGCGATTCAGAGTAAATAGAAAGTTTAGTATCTTTAAGAAGTTAGGAGTAGGTTGGAAGAGAATGGCTCCGAAAGTCCGCCGTCTCCAAGCTGAATCCCGTTATCAATAATATGAAAAGGATTATAGTACCTAAACTTAACCAACGAACCATTAAATTTGAAATGGAGAAAACGATAAGAAAGCATCTTAATGGTTTAGATAGTTATAACCAATCTGACTATCAAAAACAATTAGAAATTTGCCAATTAGGGAAACTACTTGTGACCTATTTACCTGATTTCTCAATAGAAGAGGTGAGAGAAAAACCTGATTTTATAATATCGGATGGGAAAAAGAGAGTGGCGATAGAACACCAGTGCATTTTAAGCCAGTAACTAAGAGTTATCAAGGATCCTATGAAAATATTTTTCATAAAGCAAAAAGGGACTTGCGGAATGAAAGTTCGTTACCAAATTTTTTAGCAAACTGCTATTTAAAGAATATTAACTTACTTAGATTTCGGCTTTGAGGCAGGGCAAATAAAGTGCAAAGCGTGTTGCAGCCGTACCTTAGTCAGAATTTAACGAAATGATAAATCCTAAATTAGCAAAGTGGTAGAATTTTCCAATCGATTGGGGGGAGTTCTAAAAATCAAACGCAAGGATATCAGCTAGTAATTCCAGGGATGCAACCAATTTATTGTGGGTAACACTATTTAGTCTTATTTTCAGGATTCAAACCGGCTCATTAGGTGTGAGTAAACTAAAATGGATGGACTGTTCCGTTTTTCAGGAAAACCATTTTTACAACGTCGATTGGAAAGGGCATAAGGAAATTTCACCAGGGCTGGGACCTGTGTTAGCCGGTTAAGTCGAATGTCTTTTAGAACTTAGTAAATTATAAATTATTGAAATGGAATGAATACTATGAAATCAATACACAGCTCAATAATTCTCTTGCTGACATTGGGCACCCTATTTGCAGCCTGTACTCCAGGGGACTCATTTAGTATTAAACAAAATGAAAAAATTGTCTTCCTGGGAAATGCTTTCTTTGAAAATGCCATTGATAAGGGAGAAATTGAAACCACAATCTCCCTTTGCTACCCTAAAAAGAATATCACTTTTCGCAACATTGGCTGGAGCGGAGATAATGTCTATGCACACACACGCACACGGGCACGCGGAGGGGGACGATTTGGAGATCCAGATAAAGGCTTTGGGATATTGACCAATCAGATTATTGATCTTAAGCCAGACAAAATTTTTATCGCCTACGGTTTTAATGAATCCTTTGATGATGAAGGAGGTATTGATTCATATGGCGAAGGCCTAAACCAACTTTTAGAAATGCTCAGTCAGCATTGCCCCGAATTGATCCTTATTTCTACCATACCTATGGAAACAGGCTTTGGAATACCTTCAGAGCATATTGAAGCTCAAAATGAGAAGCTTAAGAATTATGCGGAAATGACTAAAGATATAGCCATCAATAGAGGCCACTCGTATGTTGATTTATTTACTCCCTTAAGTAAGGAAAGTAAATACACAGCCAACGGCATACATCTTACCGCAAATGGATACCGTAAGGCAGGAGAGTTGATTGCACAGGCATTGTCATTTCCGGCGCCAGCGATTGAAATTGACTCTGAAAAGGCTGCTCAAATCCGAAATACTATCATCAAAAAAAACACCCTTTTCTTTCACCGATGGCGTCCGCGCAACGATGCATTTGTATATGGGGAGCGCAAAGATGAACAACGAATTGCGCAGGAAGAACCGGCACAAATTGAACCGTTCATAGCAAAGCAGGAAGCAGCAATTACACTACTACTAGAAGACTTATGATGATGAATAGTAAAAGAATATCCGGGTTATTTATTTGCATCAGTTTGTTAGCTCAAAACGTACACGCGCAAAATGGCCTGCAGGACATACCAAAACCAGACCTCGAGAAGGAGATGGCTTCCTTTTCGGTCCTCGATGGCTTTGAAATCAATCTCTTTGCAGCAACCCCTATGTTAGCAAAACCTACCCAAATTAATTTTGACAGTGAGGGTAGGCTCTGGGTTTCCGGTAGCCATATCTACCCGCAATTAAACGTAAATGAGGAACCCAGCGACCAGATAGTAATACTTGAAGATACTGACAACGACGGGGTGGCCGATAAGTCTTCCATTTTCTACGATAAGCTCATTATTCCAGGAGGCATACTTCCGGACAATCAAGGAGGAGCGTATGTTGCAAATGGTGACAAACTCATTCACTTAAGTGATGTAGATGGTGATGGAAAAGCGGATCAGGTAGATGTTTTACTTACAGGCTTCGGAACAGAAGACACACACCATACCCTTCACCGCCTTGGTTGGGGGCCCGGAGGGAAGATGTATATGCTACAAGGCTACTATATCTCATCACATGTAGAAACGGCCTATGGCCCCCGCCACCTTAATGGTGGAGGCCTATGGACCTATGATATAGATACACGACGTTTGGAAATCTTCACAAAAGGATATATTAATCCCTGGGGGCATTCGATCAATTACTGGGGCCAGTCTTTCGAATCAGATGGAGCTGGTACCGGATTTGGACATAGCTTTCCAAACGCAGTATTCAGGGCTTCTCCCGGCGAAACACTTGCCTTACCATCACTTACTCCTGAAAGGCCCAAAGCCAGCGGCATTGAAATTATCAGCGGAAAACATTTTCCTGCATCATGGAGGGGTGATGTGATTACCCACGATTTCCGTGCGCATATTACAGACCGTTATTCATTGAGAGAAAACGGTAGCTCTTACGAAGCGACCCTTGAGCCTACTTTCTTAAAGTCGGCACACAAATCCTTTCGTCCGGTAGATGTCAAAATGGGGCCGGATGGAGCCCTTTATATTGCAGATTGGTATAGCCCGATTATACAACACGGAGAGGTTGACTTTCGTGATGAACGCAGAGATCATCAGCATGGTAGGATTTGGCGGATTACAGCTAAGGGAAGGCCTTTGGTTCACAAACCTGACTATAAGGAGTCGAGCATCCCTGAATTGTTAGAACTCCTTAAAGCAGAGGAAAACTGGGTGAGGCTGCTGGCCAAACAAACCCTGAAAACAAGAGAAGCCAGCCAGGTGATGTCGGCTTTAGACAAGTGGTTGGGTACCCTGGATCCAAAGAACGCTGATTACGACCATCACCGGCTCGAAGCACTCTGGACCGTACAAACCCTGAATTTAATAGATATCGATTTATTGAAGTCAGTATTACAATCGAAGACGGCAGGTGCCCGTTCTGCCGCTGTCAGGGTTCTCTACTATTGGAATGAAAAAGTGCCTGACGCCCTTGACTTACTCAAAGTAGCCGTTCAGGACCCGGATGCCGTTGTACGACGTGAAGCGATTACTGCTCTGAGCCAATTCAGGTCAATTGGAGCCTTCGATATTGCACTTCTGGCCTATAATGAGGATATGGATGATTCTTACGCGTTTGCATTGCGTCAAACCTGTCGCATCTTATCAAAAACCTGGCTCCCTTCTGTCCTTAACAGTAACCTGACTCCTCAGGCAGACGATTCTGCACTCATATTCGCACTTAAAAGCACAGAAGACCCCAGGGCCACTCAGCCTTTGATTAATTTATTTAAGAATAGTGAAAACCCGGATTCAGATATACTGCTTGTTATTGGTCGTCTGGGTAACGCTGAGGAGCTAAATTTCCTCGCAGATATTGCCAGTACACAAAGCAGTCCCTATACAAGCAAGGCAGCAAATGGTTTACTTACCGCAGCTAGGGATAGAGGTATATTCCCAAATGAAAATCAAACAACGGTGCTTCAAAATCTCTTCGCGTCCACAAGCGATGACGACCAGGCAACTGCCTGCGCTCTGGCTGGTCATTGGAACAGTAAAGAATATACAGATGTACTGAAACAAAATCTCACAAAGCCGAATACAAGTTATGTTATTAAAAATAGTGCTGCGGAAGCCCTGGCCATGTTCGGTACGGAGGATATTCGTGATTTCCTGATTCAAATTATTAGTGAAGACCATCCCATCAACACCACCAGGCTGGCAGTAAATTCCCTGGTACAAGTTGACCTGGAAAAAGGGATTGAAGCAATAGCCAACACGTTGAGCAAAGAAATTGATAACTCTACAATCGAATACCTCATAAGGAGAATAGTTAGAAAGGAAGGCGCCTTTAGGGCATTAAGCGAAGCATTGGAAGGAAAGGAGATAGCTGCCGAAACCGCCAGTTATGCTTCTCGTTATGTGCAGGTATCCGGGCGAGAAGGTGCGGAAGAATTAATAGCTGCTTTGGCCAAAGCAGGCGCTGTAGAAATCAATTCTGCCCGGCCGGGCAGTGACCAAAGGACCATGGACCTCATCTCGAAATTAGAAACGGGTGACGCAGCGAAAGGAAAAGAGATCTACCATAGAGCCCAACTTGCTTGCATTTCATGCCACAAACTCAAAGGAGTTGGCCTATCAGATATTGGCCCGGACTTAGGGAGTATCGGTGCCAGTGCCCCGGTGGATTATATCATTGAGTCTTTAACTGAACCGAGTAAGAAGATAAAAGAAGGCTATAAATCATCTACCATTACCACGGGAAATGGAGACTTTTACAATGGTTCCATAATTTTTGAAGATGCGAATAAGATTACATTAAAGACTTCTACAGGAGTTGAAGTCTCCATCCAAAAAAATAAAATTAAGTCCCGCGAAACAAGTGACGTTTCAATGATGCCAGCAGGTCTGACGGATGCTTTAAATGAGAGCGAACTGATTGATCTTTTTAAATACCTGACTGAACTTGGTAAAAGTCAGTGAGTGGAGTTTGTCTGTACATAGGTGGATTAAAGAAAAAGGGAATAATGTTTGCTCCCAATAACCTGTAGCACTTCCAAAAATTCGTTTTGTACTGTATTGCTCAGTACATTTTGGACGCATGTTGTACGCAGATAAAAAAATAAATTTATAAGCTGATTTAATGGAAATAAAATTTATAAATAGGTCTGACAACAGCATAGAGATCGAAAGACCACCGGGAGAAGAATTATTGGATTTCTTGTATCATAATCCATTCGGCGAAAATGTAGTTTTGCCAATTGTAAAGCAAAAATTCATCTCCAAATGGTATGGGAAAGTAATGGATACCTCAATCTCAAAAAAAAGAATTGAACCATTCGTCAAAACGCTACATATTGATATGAGTGAGTCGCAAAAGAAGATAGATGAATTTGAATCTTTTAATGATTTCTTTTGTAGAAAATTGAAGCCCGGAACCAGAACGATAGAAAAAGGACTTGTATCCCCGGGTGATGGAAAAATGTTGGCATTTGAAAATGTTTCAGAAGTGCAAACCTTTTTTGTCAAAGGCAGGAAATTTACCTTGAAAGAATTTCTACAAAATGATAGTCTGGCGGAAGAACACGCAAATTCGTCATTGGTGATCTTACGATTGGCTCCAAATGATTATCATCGCTATCATTTCCCATATGAGGGAATTCCATCGCGGTCCGAAAATAGGGAAGGCGTTTATTATTCAGTTTCCCCCATTAGTTTAGATAAAAAATTTACCGAAGTTTTTTCTGAAAATAAAAAAGAGGTGTGTAAACTCAAAACAAAGGACAGGGGAGAGATTTTGATTATTCCAGTTGGTGCAACGCTGGTCGGTAGTTTGAATGCGACATTTCAACCTGATTCATTGGTCAAAAAAGGAGAGGAGATGGGTTATTTTACCTTTGGAGGGTCTTCAGTAGTGTTGTTGTTCAATTCCGATTTATTCGAATTAGACAAAGATCTAATCGAGAATACGAAAAACAAATTGGAAACCTACGTTAAAATGGGAGAAAAAATAGCAAAAGCAACTGCTAAATAATACCTAATCGTTCAGGATTAAGGTGTATAAATTGCTTTTATTCAAGTGTTTGTACAGTTTACCTGCACTTTGGTTTTCTTTTTTATATCCTTTATTCTCATTGTAAAAGACTTAAAAAAAGCGTGTCGTAATTAATGGCTAAAATGATTCGAAGTAAGACTTTGATTCATTGGGGTCCCAAACACTCCGGATTGAAAGCATGCTTCTGTAGCATTTCTGGTGGATATCGGATAGCCGATTTGGTGGTTCAGGCAACTACGTCGCCGCAAAAATGAGTAAAAAAGTGCCGGAATAGCCAATGAGCGGATCGATTGTCCTGTTTAGGAATCGCTTTTTTGGTTGTATTGGTAAGGCGCATAAAAAAAAGCATAGGGATTTTTGCGTGGCATTTAGGAGCGGAACAGGTACAGGGGGCATCATCCCATAAAGATGGCGGAAATTTACCTCCTTGTCGCCCTAGGTACTTTTAAACCAGTATAAATTTAGTTAGATTAGGACCTTCGTTCATTACAAATAAGGTGCACGCTGAACTTTGTCCGTACGTTATAATGCATTTTGAAGCTGTATAAAAAACTTCCCAAATCGTTTTAAAAACATCCTCCCAACATCCAAAATAATATATCCCCTACTTTGGGTAACACAATCAAAATATAAAAAATGAAAGGAATCATCATTGGTGTCGTATTAGCAATTATCTTCTTTGTTATATTATTTAACGTCTTAGAATTCTTATTAATAACCTCGCTCGTCATTTCAGTTGCGATAATCATCATCCCGATCCTATACGTCGTGTTCAAAGCAAAAAGCAACTAAAAAATGCTACCATATTCTAGGCAGAGGAATTCCTCTTTATCATTTAGGTGAGGATAGACAGATAGGGAAATCATTTTATAAAGATAGCAGAAATTTACCTGGCTGTTAGCATACCTACTTTTAAAAGAATTGAAACTTAGTTGGGTTAGCACCTAGATGCATGGCGAATAAAGTACACTGTGCACTTTAGCCGGACGTTACAGACCATGAAAAGTTCCAAATGGCAATGTTTGCAATCGGTTTATTCAAAGCATTACTTGGGCTAATTGGAATTGTCGAAACTTTGGGATTCTCAACTTTGCGTGTATTCAAGCGTACCAGAAGAGGAAAACTTCAATACGCAGCAGTAACTTTTGCAACTACAATAGCACTAATTGTTGGAATAACCTTAGTTGAATTTATGATCTTCCCTGAAGACGATAAAATTGATGAACTTGAATTATTAATGAAGATGGGAAGATAAGGTATTTGTGACTCCGATCATTTTAAAGGAGTTTGGAAAAAACCTGCCTGATTGGATTTCGGTATTGCCGCCGGAAAATTTCCATTATCAACAAATTCTAGAAATGGATCTGGATGAGGGTGAAGCAAGTGCAATTGCATTATCCCTGGAAATGAAAAATCCAATCCTAAGGCTTGATGAACTAAAAGGTAGAAAAGTCGCAGAAAAGCTTAATTTAAGGTATTCTGGAACTTTTGGCTTAATCCTTAGAGCCAAACAAATTGGATCAATAAGTAGCGTAAAACCTATACTTGAAAAAATAAAATCCACCAACTTCAGATTTGATGAAAAGCTTTTTGAAAAAGTTTTGGAACAAGCAGGGAAATGAAAATAAGAGTGCCAGAGCCTAACCTCACCTAGGATCCAGCGGGGATTCCGGTATAGATTTTATTTTGTACTTTTAATAATATCCGGTCAGGGCAGGAAGCGTACGGCTCCCTAAGGCCCCGCTGGATCGAAGCTGAATCCCGTTACCACACCTTGTCAGAAGCCAAGAAATGAGCTACTTAAAAGATAGCAAATCATGAAAGACAAAATTTTACAATACCTTTCAAAATACACTGTGATTACCAAAGAATTGGAGAAGGCTATTGCTGAAAGCACCTTTATCCAATGTTTCAAAAAAGGAGAAATTCTGCTCAAGAAAGGAAGTACTTCCAATGAGTGCTACTTTATCATTAAAGGATGCATAAGAAGTTACTACCTTAAAGATGGTGACGAAAAAACCATTGAGTTCTACACAGAAGATGAGGCTGTTATCCCTTTAAACTATGATACGATTATCCCATCAGGTCATTATCTGGAGTGTGTAGAAGAAACAATCGTAAGTGTTGGCAACCCTGAGCTGGAAAGTGAAACATTTCAAAAATTCCCGGAATTAGCGACTCTATCCAGAATTATTGGTGAGAAAATAATGGCTCAGCAACAAGAATCATTTGCAGATTATAAAATGTCCACTCCGGAAGAACGATATTTAAACCTGGTAAAACGAAGGCCAGATTTAATCCAAAGAGTTCCACAACACCAAATAGCCAGTTACTTAAGTATTAAACCTGAGTCACTTAGTCGTATTAAAAGAAGAATTATGAACAAATAATCTATTTCTTAACTAAAGTCAATGCGACGAGAATAAGACCATCCTATTTTTGTGAAAAATATATCATAAACAAAAACGGCATGGATCTTATCAGAAAAAAATCAATTATTGTTGGTGTATTATTAATGCTTAACATAGCTGCAGGCATCCTTAGTATAGATCCGGTAATTGATAATCCAGGTAATCTTGAAAATATTTCTATCAATGCAAAAGCAATATTAATTAGAGCTTTCATGCAGTTTATATTAGCTCTCATTTATGCAGGTATTCCTATTATTTTATACTCATTATTTAAAAAATTCAACAAAGGTCTAACGATTGGTTTCCTTGTTTTTAGAATTATTTCTGTCGTATTCATTTTTATTGGTTGGTTGAGCATACTTTTGCTATTGGAATTAAGTCAGGAATTTGTAAAAGCAGGTAGCCCCGACTTTTCGCATTTTCAAACTTTAGATAATTTAATACGATCAGGCCGTGATTTAATAAACCATGTGGCCATGCCCTTAATTCTGAGCGTTGGCAACTTAATGTTTTATTCTATTTTGTATCAATCAAAACTTGTCCCCCGATGGTTGTCTGTATGGGGACTTATTGCCACCTTGTTGAGCGGTATTTTGGCAAGCATTCTGCTTATGTTTGGTATCATAGACATTATTACTCCTACCTATATTGGATTAGCCTTCCCTACGGCCTTATTGGAAATAGTATTAGCACTTTGGCTATTGGTAAAAGGATTTAAGCCAAATCAAATATCCATGAAATGATGTCCTTTCAATAATAACATACAAGAAATAAATCAAAAAAACCCTAGCAAAGCAAGGACAACTCTTGTTTTCATTTTAACGATCATTATTGGCTATGCTCTTTTGATTATTCCAGATGTATTCATTGGAGTTACTAAAATTAATGGTGGAAAAATTGGTATTAACTTATTATTCATTGCTTTATTTCAATTTTTTTCAATTGTTGCCTTGATATATACTTCTTTAAAAATGTTAAAGAAAGACTTTGGCTATATCGGTCTTCGGTTTGTGAATGTAAAAAAAGACATTTTAACAGGCCTCATTTTCGGTACCTCATGGACTATTCTTCAATTTGCACTCCTCATACCAGGCCCCGGAGGAATAAACCGTTCAGACATCAACGCCTCCTCCAGATTTTTGATATGACTGGCATTTTACTTGTATTTTATTGATAATTAATTATTTTACATTAAAAGAAGTAATGTAATATGACTATACCGGAAGCAATTCGCAACAACCAAGATCAAATTCTAACGCGCTGGAAGGAACGAGTATTCGAGGAAATACCGGAGGCGAGGCGTCAGGAAAAATCGGCTATTGAGAACAGTGTTCCTTGTTGGCTTGAAGCCTTGACAGCCTTGCTGGAAAATGCCGATGACAAGCAAATTGTTTTCAATAGTCAGGAACATGCCCTGGACCGATCCCGCTTTCAAATATATTCCCTCAAACACATCGTCAGGGAGTATAATCTTTTAAAACACGAAATCTTTAAAGTAACCGATCAAAACGGTGGGGTCGATCCTCACAATCGTAACCTGATCATGTATGCAATAGACCTGTCCATTGAAGAGGCCGCGGAAACATTTTATCGAATAAAGCAGGGGGTGCAGGTCAATGCCCGTTCTGTGGCGGAACAAAAAGCAGACGCCATGCAGTTGCAGGACGATAACCGGGAGCAATTCATCCGCTCGATTACCCACGATTTGAATAATCCGCTGATCAATATCAAGGGCTGCATTTCACTGCTGGAAGAAGGTCCGGATGTGAATGAAACGGCGAAAATTTTAAAAATGCTTAAGACCTGTACTGAACAAGCGGAGTCACTTATAAAAAACTTTCTGGACGTCAGCGAAGTAAACCCCACAGAAAAACTCCCTGTACGCAAAGAACTTGTGAAGATCATGGAGGAGTTAGAGAACGAAGTAGCGGTATACAAACTGGCTTACAGGAATCAAATTGATATCCAATGCGCAAATTCAGACCTGGAAGCTGCCTTGGATATTGGTTTGTTTCGCCGGGCGTTCAATAACCTGATGAACAATGCCATCAAACACGGTGCAAAGGCACCAATAGAGGTGCATTGTTCGGCAAAAAACGATGTGCTGGCGATTTCGGTTATCAACCAGGGCAGAACCATCCCGGCAGCTGAAATGGAGCACATTTTTAATCGCTATTACAAAATCGAAGATGGCAGCCGGGGCTGGGGTATCGGATTGGCTTTTGTTAAAGAAGTAGCCCATGCCCACGGTGGGGAGGTCAAAGTAAAAAGCAACGAGGAAGAAGGAACCAGGTTTATATTTCGGATCCCGATAAACTAAATTCTAAAGACACTATTGATCCCGCATTATTCCCCGGTTTTTCCACAGTTTCCACAATAGCGTCGCGGTCTTTTTTATTCTGGTTTCAAGAGGAGCCGGCCTGGTTCCGGGATAATTTTCTATTCATTTGCACCTGCCAGGATTTATTTCCTGGTATCCGATGACAGCTACCCATACCGGGCATCCGACAAAAAAAGTGATGCAGATTTAGTAATTTAGATGGCTGATTAATTCCTACAGCGACGTTTCCCGGGTGGGCTTCTTCTTTGTTTCGTACTTCCAGGCTTTTCTTATGGTACCACCCGAAGGCCGCTGCGACAGCCCCCCTACCCTGTTTCAGCAGAGACACTTGTCAGATGCGTATAGGTCCCTCTTTGGTAACAGCCCGAGTTTGAAAAACAGAAATTTCCCAAACAGTACTCAACAATAGCCATCTGGATTCAAAGCCAAGAAACTTTTTAAAATACTAATAATGGGTGTTTTATATCATAAAACTAATTGACTAAGGTCAGCTATTATTATTAAAATAGTACGTTCCTTTGCCTTGCTTTGACCTATCAAACAGAGCAGGACAAACAGACAACTAATACGCACTTTGCTCTCGCAATGTAAAATAGCTTTTAAGCTAACTATCGGTTAGCCCTCACGGTACACTTGTCAAAATCCGTTTAACCATTTTTGTTGAACCAAGGTGTTACTGGCAATGCCGCTGCCTTTTACCAGAGTCAACGGGGGCATTAAGAATGGCTTTAAAGCATCCTAACTGTTGCCATGCATAGCGGGACAAACCTGTCCGCTTGCTTTTTCGTGGGCATTAGGTATACCGGGAATTCCCGCACATTCTGGACACCATTAGGGTACAAACCAAACCAGGCACAGCGGTCGTTGAAACAGTCGGTCTTACTATTCACCACTCAATGCGCAATTGGTACCGAAAATCGCATTGAGCAGACCCTATACTTCAGATCCATACTACTATATCAGAAGTATATTTATTTTACAACCTATTTGGATGTATTTAATTTTACAACTATATTTGTTGTATGAAACGTACAGAAATAGTCCTTATAGGGGATGTGATTAAATCACGAAAGCGCTTTAACCCTGAAGAATGGAAGTATTTTCACCAATTAATTAAAAAAATTAACAATGAATTCCATTCATCGATAAAAATACCCATCACAATATATTCCGGAGATAGCTTTGGAGGTATTTGCAATAGTGTAGAATCTGCAATTGACATTCTATTAGCAATTCAAGAATACCATAAATACCATAAATCGAGAGTAGTACTGATTGAAGATGAAATTTCTTTTGGTTTGGAAACAAAAAATTTTCTAAATTTAGAAGGGCCTGCGCTTTGGAAAAGTCAAGGTCTATTGGACAATTTAAAAAAAAGCGCGTCTTTTTTCTTGTCTGATCTACAAAATGAATTAAAGACAATTACTGTTAACACTATCCTTAATCTAATCTTATCCATTCGCAATGACTGGAGCGAAATAGAATGGGCAGTTTATAAGCACCAGGGCTTACCTATAACGCAAAAGGATCTTGCCGAAAAGTTGGAGGTTTCACAGCAGTATATTTCGAAGATTTTATACGCATCCAAAATCAAATTGGTCCGGGAAGCTGAAAATAACCTGACACAAATACTACATGGAATCGATACTACCATTCATTAGGGCAAACAGCACTTTGACTCAAGGAGTAGTAATAGTTATCGGATATTTCATTACGTTTATTGCTACGAACTTGTTGATAAAAAAAATAATTCTAAAAGGAAAAGAAAAGATTGATGTAGATAATGATGGAAATATAGACCAAAAGGATGAGAAGATTATTAGAGATGGTTATATAATTGGTAAATGTGAGAACATAATAATAATAACGTTTGTACTGGCAGGAGAGGTCACAGGGCTAGCGCTAATTTTCGCAGCAAAAAATTTAGCAAGACAAAAAGACATAAATGATAATGCTGGTTTTTTTCTTGCCGGAACCATGATAAATTTTACAGCTACATTACTGTTTGCCTTTATTATCAAGTATGTTCTGACGTTGATTCCAGCAGGAAACATGAATCACAAAGCCGCTGATCCAATAGGTAGTAGTCATTTTCGACACCATATCGAAAACTTCAATCAGATGGACAATGAGCTTTATATTCAGCATGTCCCCAATGATTCGGCCTTTTTATTCCTGGCAGAGCATATCCCTCTTATCGAAGTTCCGGAAAAAGACATTGAAGAAACATATTACTTCCGCTGGTGGACGTATCGAAAACACATAAAACATACGGAGGATGGTTTTGTGATTACCGAATTCTTACCCAAGGTTCCCTGGTCAGGAAAACACAATACGATAAATTGTCCGGCCGCTCATCATATATACGAAGGGAGGTGGTTGAGGGACCCGCGGTACATATCCGATTATATTGATTTCTGGTTAAACAATTTGGGATAGGAATGGCACAAAATATAATCTTGGAAAAGGTTTGTTACTTTTTGTGGATGGGGCATTGAAAGCACAAACTTCTCAAGTTGAACGTTTGATCTATAAAATGTAAATCCCCCAAGCGAAGTAAGGTTGCTCTGGCAGATGGTTTCCGGTAAGGGCATTTTGAAACGAACAACAATGTAAACCCCATGCAAAAAAAATCTTTCGAAAATATAAAAGAAATACTAGATTGAAGGATTGTTGCATGGTAAGTCGAGTGCATGATGCAATTTGACCTTACCGTTCCACTTCCCTGAAATAAAATTTGGAAATGCTTCAAATGATTCGGTAACAACTTTAATGCTATATCAATTATGAATATAAAAATCTACCTACTTGCCTTTCTTTTTCTTTGTTCTCTTAAGGGGTATTCCCAAAATAACGACAGCAGGGATAATGATCGATTGGCCGAACTAAACGAGTTCTGGAAAGAAGTTTCACGCACGATTGAAGAAGGAGATTTTGAAGGCTATGCAGGTACTTTTCATGAGAAAGCAACCCTGGTTTCAGGTATTAGCAACAAAGCCTACCCCATTGCCACAGCCCTTACAGGATGGAAAAAAGATTTTGTTGATACCCGGTCGGGACAAAGGAAATCTTCAGTGGCATTCAAATTCAACAAACGATTCGGTGATCCCAGCACTGCATTTGAAAGCGGTATCTTTTACTATTCCTATGAATTGGACGGAGAAAAGAATGGCTATTACATCCATTTTGATGGGCTATTGGTAAAAGAAGGTACCTGGAAAATGATGATGGAATATCAAAAAAGTGCGGCAACAAAAGAAGATTGGGACGCTTTAAAATAGGCTTGTAACAATAGGATTAGCCCATTCCGAGCTTCGGGAGAATCTGGCAAAGATAATCATCTCTAATTGTGCCTTCCTCGTCATGCTTGATTTCATGTGATTCCCTGCTAATTTGAACAGAAAGAGGCCTATTTTTAGCCAATACTGTCTCTCCATTTTGCGAATTGCCTGCACCAATTATTGTAAAAGAACTCCTTACCAAACGTAAATTTAGATAATGAATAAGCACTTCGGAGTAATCCTGTTTTTACTAATGAACTTTGCACTTCAAGACGGGTTTGCGCAAAGTCAGGGAGATTCGGTAGGGGTGCAGCCCAATAAAGAATCGATTTGGAAAGGTTTCCAGCGACATGATTTTACGTTTCTGCAAAGGGAGGCGCGACTAATAGTGCCTAAGAATCCCCTTTATGGAAATCCATGGGTTTGGCGGGCCCGCTTCCCGGACTGGCATACGGAAGCCGATAGCATTCTTATTTCCCGAGGGTTTCATCTGGCTTATATCAATACGGATAACCTATACGGAAGTCCGGGTGCCGTCGCTATTTGGAATGAATTCTACGATTTTTTAACTGTAAAATGGCAATTGCATGAAAAAGTTTCCTTGATGGGAGTGAGCAGAGGTGGTTTGTTTATTTATAACTGGGCCAAGAAAAATCCGGAAAAAGTAGCCAGCATTTATGCGGAGGCACCTGTTTCAGATTTTAAAAGCTGGCCCGGGGGGTTTGGTTCAGGCAAGGGTAGCCCAAAGGACTGGGAAAGACTAAAGGAAGCTTATGGTTTTCTTTCCGATGAGGAGGCAAAACTATACCAAAATAACCCGATCGATAGCCTGGGAGTACTGGCAGAAGCAAAAGTGCCCCTAATGCATATGATTGGACTTGATGATAAAATTGTACCGATAGCTGAAAACACTTTGCCCTTAATTACAAAATACATTGGTCTGGGCGGAAATGTTCGTGTGGTTACCTGTACCCGGGGAGAACAAGCTCTTGAAGGACATCATTTCACCATTGAGACTCCGAAAACCGTTGCCGATTTTATAACCTACCACGCACTTGAGCACCTTCCGCTAGATGCTGCCAATTACCACACCAAGCGGGACGGCCTTAAAAATGCTCAAATCAGGTTTGAACGGGATAAAAAGGGGAAGGTAGCATTTTTGGGTGGCTCGATTACCCATAATCCAGGCTGGCGGGATAGTGTGTCTCTCTACCTCCAAAAGCGTTTTCCGGAAACCGAATTCGAATTTATCGAGGCGGGAATTCCTTCCATGGGTACCACTCCGGCCGCCTTCAGGCTTGTGCGGGATGTACTATCAAAAGGAAAAATAGATTTACTTTTCGAAGAAGGGGCCGTCAACGACGCATCAAATGGAAGAACCTCCCTGGAGCAAATCCGGGCCATGGAAGGAATTGTACGGCATACCTTAATGGCCAACCCGGATGCAGCCATTGTAATCATGCATTTTGCAGACCCTGATAAAATAGAAAGCTATTCCAAAGGAATAGAGCCAGAAGTGATTGCAAATCATACAAAAGTAGCTGAGCATTATCACATCCCAACGATCAACCTGGCAAAAGAAGTTGCCGATAGGATAGCAAAAGGGGAATTTACCTGGGAAGACGATTTCAAGGACCTTCACCCATCCCCATTCGGTCAAGGTATTTATGCCAAGTCCATCAACCACTTTCTTTCCAATGCGTTTTCAAGTCCCCTTGATGCCGATGATAAGGTATTCTCCCGCGTACTCCCCGAGAAAATCGACACCTATTCGTTCGACAAGGGGAGTTTAGTAGATGTTGAGGCTGCCAAATTTGACAAGGGATGGTACATCGATCCATCATGGAACCCTGAAGACGGCTCCGGTACCCGGCCCAACTACGTAAATGTACCCATGTTGCGGAGCGATATACCCGGAAGCACAATGAAATTAAAGTTTAATGGATCTGCAGTGGGTATTGCCGTTGCGGCCGGCAAAGACGCAGGAGATATCGAATACCGAATCGATAAAAAAGAATGGAAAACACTACGGCTTTTCACCAGGTGGAGTGCGGGACTACACCTGCCCTGGTATTATACCCTGGCCTCTGAATTATCCGAAAAAAAGCATCTATTGGAAATCCGAATTGCAAGCACCAAAGACGAAAAAAGCACTGGCAATGCCTGCACCATCCGCTACTTTTATGTTAACAAGTATTGACAAAAAACGACAGGGACCAAAATCAATTTTCATTTGTAAACAGCCCGGGGCAAGGTCAGCTACATACCGCTTCCTGCCTTCAGTTAAATGGACTTTATTAGTGTGACTTTGTTACCACTTGCGCACATTGCCTTTGCTTAACCCCCTTCAATGGACCATACATAGGTATTCGGTTATAGTTTGACTTTCCCGGAAAGAATGAACCCTTCGGCCCATAACAAGCAGACTGAGGAAACTTACACGCAAATGCTGCGCTTTACCTCCAGCTTGTTTATCCCCAATAAGGTGAATGTGCGTTTTAAGGTTGCAGAACAGATTTAATTCCAGGGAAACTTTGAATAATTGGGTCTTTTGGCCTACTTTTAATTTTACTTATTTATCAACCACTAATCAAATCTTTTGAATGAAGCTTATCGCTATCCTGACAATAGTTATTGCATCTACACTGTTCGGTTGCAGTGGGAGTGAAGCAACTTCTGATGAAATTCGTCAAGGCCTGGAAAATTGGTTGGCCACACCAGTTTCGGAAAGGGAGCCCTTGGGAAATCTTGAATTCTCAAAAAGGCCTTTGACAAAGAATGAAGCAGAAAATTTCACAACTATTCTATTTCAAGACCAGCAGCGCCAACTCATTAAGGACTATGGACAACAGTGGGCGTCTCGAGAAATAAGTTATGAGGGAATGAAAATGCCTTTCTTTTATCAGAAATTTGGCGAGGAGCCAGCAGAAGGTAGAAGTTTGTTTATATCCCTGCACGGTGGAGGCAATACCCGGCCTGAAAACAACGACCAACAGTACGAAAATCAAAAGCACCTGTACGATCAGGCCATGAGTAGCCTGGAGGGCATCTACCTGGCGCCCAGAGCCCCTACCAATACCTGGAATTTATGGCATGAAAATCACATTGATGATTTTTTCACCCTCATAATCCGGCTTGCTGTGGCATTGGAAAATGTTAACCCCAATAAAGTTTATTTATTGGGGTATTCTGCAGGCGGTGATGGTGTCTTTCAATTGGCCCCCAGAATGGCAGACAGATGGGCTGCAGCATCCATGATGGCCGGACACCCCAATGAAACCTCACCCCTGAGCCTGAAAAATACACCTTTTGCGCTACACATGGGTGCATTGGATGCTGCTTATGACAGAAATCTTAAAGCTAAGGAATGGAAAACAAGGCTGGACAGCCTGGAAAACAATGCCCCTGGTACCTATGTCCACCAGGTAGTACTTCATGAAGGAAAGGGCCATTGGATGGAACTGGAAGATGCGGCCGCATTATCCTGGATGTCAACCCACAAACGCAATCCCATACCAGAAAAAATTGTCTGGAAACAGGATGACAGGCATCATCCGGATTTTTATTGGCTGGGTGTTCCGGAAGATTTAATTGAAACCGGAGGGGAAGTTATTGCAACATACAGCAGGTCCCGGAATGAGATAAACATCATTTCCAATTATAGCAGCATACTTAAAATTTACATCAACGATGAAATGTTGGATTTGGACGCTCCCATCACCGTGAAATACCAGGGTAAAATCATTGCTGAAAAGACATTTAAAAGATCCCTTTCGGCAATTTACAATACGCTTTCACCAAAGGGAGACCCAGAATTGTCCTTCCCTTGCGTACTGACACTTATCGATAATGATACATTGGGTGAATGAGCAATCGAAGAAAACAACCATGAGAAAGCTATATCTAAACTGCTTACCCTTTTTTGCAGCCTTATCGCTGCTGCTATTCAATAACTGCAAGGCTCCACAAAAAAACACAGAAAGGAAACCAAATATTTTATTCATAGCTGTGGATGACATGAATGACTGGGCAGGATTTTTATCCGGACATGCGGGGATGAAAATCCATACACCCAATATCGATCGCCTGGCTGCATCCTCCATGGTATTTACCAATGCCCATACTCCG
Source organism: Cyclobacterium sp. (assembly GCF_014762705.1). Lineage (GTDB taxonomy): Bacteria > Bacteroidota > Bacteroidia > Cytophagales > Cyclobacteriaceae > Cyclobacterium. The sequence goes on from NZ_JABURL010000076.1 coordinate 22,906, forward strand.
GCCCCGGCCTGTGCGCCAACAAGGGCAGCGATACTTACCGGTATACATCATGCCCGTTCCGGAACGCAAAACGTGTACTGGGGAGATGGGCCAAAATGGAGGGAATTTGATGCATTAAAAGAGGTGCCAACCCTGGAGCAATTTTTCAAAAAAAACGGCTATAAAACACTGGGCGCAGGCAAAATATATCACAGTCAGGCACCACCCTGGACTCCTACCAGCCAGGTAGAACCTGCCAACTGGGATTTTTACTACCCAAGCCCTTATATTTCCCATCCCTACCAGATTCGCGCACCTGACGAGGTCATCTATCCCGAGGACGTTGACAATGAGAATCGTCCCGGAGGCGGGGCAGACGGGTGGTGGACATGGGGAGCGATTCCTGTTCCCGATGAAAAAATGGCAGACTACCATGTAGCAGATTGGGTAAGTTACCAACTTGGTCAAAATCACGAAAAACCCTTTTTCCTGGCCGCAGGCATGTGGAAACCGCATGACCCATGGGAAGTTCCCCAAAAATATTTTGACATGTATCCCCTGGAGGATATTGTCCTCCCAGAACGAAAAGCGGATGACTTGGAAGACGCATTTGATCATGGACGTCGTTGGATCATGAAATGGGTCCTGGACAACAAGCAATGGGAAAAAATAATCCAGTCTTATGCCGCCTCCATTACTTTCTCGGATGCAATGGTAGGGAGACTGCTGGATGCCCTGGAAAAATCCGAACATGCCGATAACACGATAGTTGTGTTATGGTCCGACCATGGTATGCACATGGGAGAGAAGGATAATATTGAAAAATTCACGCTTTGGGAACGGTCTACGCGGGTGCCGCTAATCATTTCGGTTCCAGGCATGGCCTCGGCAGGAATGCGGTGCGAGCAGCCGGTGAGTTTGATGGATCTGTATCCGACTCTGGTCGACCTGAGCGGATTTGAGCCTCCCTCCCACCTGGATGGAAATAGTCTGGTACCTCAACTGGAAAACCCGGAAACCAAGACAGCACCGGTTATATCCAGCTACAAGTTTCCCAACAATAAGGAGCAGGCCGTTAGCGGGCATGCCGTAAGAAGCATGAGGTACCGCTACATCTACTATCCGGAGATCAATCTGGAAGAACTCTACGATCACGAAAATGACCCGGATGAATGGGAAAACATTGCTTATAAAAAAACCCATACCCAGGTCATTGAAGCACACCGCAATGTCTTGCGGGATATGCTGCCCCAAATCACCTGGAAGGACGGCCCACCGGATGGTTATTCAGTTGATGGGAATGGGAGGGTAAAAAAGGATAGTTTTGAATCGTTTTAATCCTCTCGAATCGAAACCCTATCCGTTCGTTTAGAGGATCGGAAAAGTATGTTGTCCTTACCCAGTTCACCCCATAGGAAATTGAAAGTTATCCATCAGATGAAGCCATCGTCCCGTGCTGTTTGTTTCGGATAAACCAGTTGAGATAGCTAAATATTTAACCCGCTTGACTGCAGGCAGCTTGGAGAACAGCCAATGGCTTCATGAAACAACATATAAACATTTGAATTATCATGGACGAAATTACCACCATACAGGATGTCCTGGAGGAGCTTGACAATATCATAACCGAAAGTATCAGAACCAATAGCAGGATAGGCTTGTTTGCTTACATCTACAGACGCACTACTTTTGAGATCGCATCAGAAATTGCCCTGAATCATTTTGAGGACAATAGGCGAATGGAAAGGCTTGATGTTGCATTTGCCTGTTTATATCTGGATGCTTACAAGGGGTATAAAAACAACGAAAAGGTAAGTGCCTCCTGGGCCTATGCCTTCGATCAGGTGGACAGGCCGCTTACAATTGTCCAACACATTCTGCTGGGGATGAATGCCCACATCAACCTGGACCTTGCCCTGGCAGCCTCCACGGTAATGCATGGTCAGGATATACACGATATTGAAAATGATTTTAATAAAGTGAACGACATTCTATATCAAATCACAAATGAGTTGCAGGAACGCCTTGGCCGGGTTTCTCCCTTGATGTTTATGTTAGACCTTATGGGTAAAAACAAAGACGAAAAACTTATAAACTTTAGCATGCGAAAGGCACGTCAGCAATCCTGGAATTCGGCAAAACGCCTGTGGTCCCTGGAAGAGGAGGAGGAAAGTATACGGGCCAGAGACAGGATCGACCGGATGGTGCTTCTACTGAGCAAGCACATTAAATCTCCTAAATCACTGACAATATGGCTTTTTCTCAAAATAATTCAAGCGTTTGAAAAAAGCGAAGTTGGTGTTGTAATTTCCAATCTGAAAGCAGATTAAATGAATATGGTGAAAAACCCCCAATGATTGGTTTTATCAAATCTGTTAGCAATAAAAAAATAATATTTTATTGAAAATCGTTTTATATTACTAGCCATGTTTTTGTTTGGCACAGTGACCAAAGAAATGATTCTCAGAAAAACTTTAGAAATTGCTTAACTAAAGGTACTAATATTTAACCCTTTATACCTTATTTATAGGTAAATAATTATTGTCAGTAGACTAGTAAGTTGTGTACTGGGTTACATTGTTTGACCTACCAATGCTACTGTGCAAACTAGGCAACTTTTTCGGATGGACAAGGGTTTATTGGAGAAAAATAAGTTGGAAGTTAAACGGAATACATCAGGAATACACCAAAAATACGTACTATATCATTCCGTGCCAGGCTTTTGCGCTGCCAAGATGGCGAATGATTGCTATGGAACCAGGAGAAAAGAAATATCCAGGAATGGACCAGACTACTCCATATGCGAGACTTAAGGGTTTCATGTATAGAAATCCTAGTGAAGATTTCGGAGCTACCCGAGTTTGGGCACAATAGAAAAATTATTGCCCAAGTACCATCACTAACCTCCCTTCGTTTCTTCCAACGCCTTTTCTGAGGAACTTTTTTTAAATAACTTGGGCTTCAAATCGACCACTTATGCAAAACAACCTGAAAAAAAGAATTCTATTTGCGGTTCTCGTTGTGACCGGAATAATAGTCATTTATGCAAAGATTTTTGTCTGGTCCATGGAATTTTTTGAATACCGGGAAATCACGTTTCCTCAGGGCTTACAGGTTGTCGTAGAGTCCCTTACGACCAGTGGTTATGGAGGTTTTTCTCCCTGGGAAAGTGACTTCATGAATTTCTTCGTCCTCATCATGAACCTCACCGGGGTTGTATTTGTATTTGTGGCCTTTCCTGTTTTTTTTCTGCCGTTTTTGAAAGATGCCATCGAGAAATCTCCCCCAACCAAAGTGAGTAAAAAAGACCACATAATTATTTGCTCGTATTCCACGCATGCCGAAGTACTGGTAAAGGAGCTAACTTCCCGAAATCAGGATTATGTAATTATTGAGGCAGCAGAGAAAAAGGCGAAAGAGCTTTTGCTTGCGGGGCTAAAGGTATTAAAGGGCAATCCTGAATCCGAAGCTACTCTGAAGGCCGCAGGAATAAAACTGGCAAAAGCTGTTGTACTCAATTCGACTACAGACAAGAATATTAGTATTGTTTTTTCGATCAGAAACATCAATAAAACGGTAAAAACCATTGCCGTACTTGAAGATGAAGAAATGGAAACCTACCATAAACTCGCTGGAACGGATACCACCATTTCTCCCAGACAGCTGATTGGAAAAAGCCTGGCTGCCCAAGTTCCGGCGATTTCCATCAACAACAGTGTAGAGATTGATACGGGCGTAGAATTAATTGAAATTGATATACAGGAAGGAAGTGAACTCTGCAATAAATCTATTGAGGAAGCAAATTTACTAGAAAAATACCATCTAAATATTATCGGGGCATGGCAAAATGGCGAATTTCAAAGTCCGGTGTCGACTGACCTGGTTTTGAAAGCAAAAATCCGTCTACTTGTTGCCGGAGACAGAGATGAACTTTCCCGGCTCAATAGGAAAGCGGAAGCCAAAATTCGACACTTCTCACAAAATAAAGTGCTAATATTGGGATACGGTGTGTCAGGAAAAGCTGCATTTAGCCTCCTTAAAACGAAAAGTGTAGCTATAACAGTGATTGATATTCGTGAAAAAGAAGGAGTAGATATTGTTGGGGATATCCGGAAAGCGGAAACACTTCGAGCGGCTGGAATTGACGATGCATCTGCATTGATTATCACCATTCAGGACGATACGATGGCACTTTTTGCTGCCCTGCTGGCAAGGAACATGAATAGCAAGGTCCACATTATCGTACGGGCCAATAATATGGAAAATGTTAAAAAATTGTACGGTGCCGGTGCCGATTATGTTCAGTCTCTCGCAACGGTGAGTGGCCGGATGCTCGCCTCCAATATATTCGAGGACGAGACTTCACTAGCTGTTGAAAAACAAATTAACCTGGTACAATTACCCGCGGGCAAGCTATCGGGAACTACCATATCCAAAAACAACGTAAGGACTGAAATGGGCTGCACAATTCTCGCTGTAATCAGAGAGGGTCAAAAATTTTCAACCATCGACCCCAATACGTTTTCGTTTGAAGAGGAAGATTACATCATTGTGGCCGGAACCGATGAAAGCATCCGGAAATTTGAGAAACGGTTTGGCAACTAAACCCCTTGGCTTAATACCTTCCCACAATTAACCAGCTGTCCCATTTCCTTTTAGTTGGTTGACCATTATACCTGTGCAAAACCAGGCTTTCAATACCTGTGCCGCTGAATTCGCAGTCGGGCCGATTTGGTTTAGGGATTGTCCTTTATGTCTGGGCACTACAGCTACCAGGATTTGTTCGAACAGGACGGCAGCTATAGGGCCACCACCAATCAGGCAAGTGGAAAATTGACCCGGGTGATGACAAGATTATTCCAGGAGCCCTGATTCCAGCTACATCTGGAGACAGCCTTCGCAATGCCCGGGTCAAAATTAATGGATACTTTACTGTACAAAAAAGATGGAGATTTACTTTTGGGCTTCCTATTGAAATGCTGCCTCGAAGGTCTCCATTTTCTGGTCCACTTGTGTATCTACCATGAATGATAGTCTTGTCTTTTCCCATGAAAAAATCACTCTGGCCACCTTATTATCTGCTGCCGATATGGCATAAGAAAGTCTTTCCTGAGTGTCTTCCATCATTTCAGGGCTTACTTTGATTGCAACCGCATCATCCTTTGCCAGGGCGGCAGCATCTACATTTTCACCCTGCATGTATGCATAGATGGCATTTCCTTTACTATTGAAGTGAATGGTCCAGTCACCAGACTGTTCTGGCGTAATAAACACAGAATACTTTCCCGGACTTAGCGTTTTTCCTCCTATGCTAACTGCCGTGCTGAATTCTATGGTTGTAGGCGCATTTGCACCCGCTCTCCAGGGCACACCAAAAGGAACAAGTTCTCCAAATACTGTCCTCCCCTTTACCCCGGGGGAAGAATAGTCTATGCTGATTTTTGTAAAACCCACATGCTGAGACACAAAACTGGCTGGGCTAGGAGCCGGGGCCTGAATCTGGGCCCGGGATTGGTAAAATGCCGAAAAAATCAGCAAAATGGTAAGTGTAGCTGTCAGATACGAATTTCTTGAATTTTTCATTGATTTAGTTTTTTTGAGCTTTTGAAGCAGAAAGATACAAAAGGCTATTGTAAATCCAGCTTATTCATTCGGGGAATTTAACCCTTGACACAGGATATCCAGCACCTACATCCCAAATAGGACAAGTCAACCGGAACGGGTATAATAGCCAAACAAAAAATAGGAGAACGGTAAAAAAAGCAAGCAGGCCTGTTGGAAGCCAGTCAGAAGAAATGAAAGGAAAAATAAAAAAGATCAAGCCTGCATATTCCAATCAGCAAGGCAAAACATTGGCCTAAACAAATGTATTATTGCTTTTCTTATTCTTTTACGACTATTGTACGTCCATCAACATCAGCTCCATCCAGTTGGGCTATCGCCGCTTTTGCCATTCCTTCGTCTGACATGTCTACAAAGCCGAAGCCCCTGCTTCTGCCGGTGGCATTGTCTACTATCACTTTTGTGGAGCGTACTTCACCAAAGGGTTCAAAAAAACCCTTCAACTCGGAATCATCAATTTCAAAAGGAAGACTGGCAACAAATATATTCATACTCATTCTATTTTATAGGTGTTTTTCAGGCGTAATTTGATAAAGCTACAGCAAATTTTGACAATATAAAATCTATTTGATTCAATTAATGCCAAAAGAAGACTACTAACAAACATGGGATAGCTAGGAAAAATGAGGCATTAATTTAAAATTATTAGTACATTCGTTTTTCATCCCTGGCTTGGGAGCAAAACAAAAGAAACTACTCATTTATAAGACAATGAAACATCCTATCTGCCCCATCTTATCGCTGTGTATCCTACTTTGCAGCTTTGGAAACGCCTTTTCTAACAACCACCAGCTAGATAACCCCTTTATTGGCATGTGGGGTCTTGAAATCGAAGGCGGAGGTGTTGGTTGGTTGCATGTCAACGAAGATAAGGGGTATCTCGATGCCGAACTTTTGTGGATTGGAGGGAGTGTTTTGCCTGTGGCGAATGTTTACCTGGCTGACGATAATACACTGGTAGTCACAAGAACCAGCACCTCACGTAAAAGTGAGGAAAGAAGCCATACCCTTACCCATACGCTCCGAATTAAGAAAACCGGAGAGTCCCTGAAAGGAACGATGACAGGACCGGGAAGAAATGGTGAATACCAGTCAAATTTCACCGGTAGCAGGATGCCTCCCATGCCTGAAAAACCAGACCTGTCTAAAGTCACTTTCGGACAACCCATTGCATTATTTAACGGCAAGGACATGAGCGGTTGGGAATTAATGAATCCCAACCAAAAAAATGGTTTTGCAGTAAAAAATGGCACAATGGTAAATGATCCCGTACAACCAGAAAGTGGAACACACATATCCTATGGAAACATTCGTACCCAGCAGGAATTCAAAGACTTCAATCTTACCCTGGAAGTAAACGTACCAGAAGGAAATAACAGCGGGGTCTATCTAAGGGGTATTTATGAAATCCAGGTGGTTGATTCCTATGGAAAACCGCTTGATTCACACAATATGGGTGCGTTGTACAGTCGCATTACACCCAGCATGGCTGCAGAAAAACCTGCAGGCGAATGGCAATCCATGGACATCACCCTGGTTGATCGTCACGTAACGGTGGTGTTAAACGGTAAAAAAATTATAGATAATGAGCCCGCCTGGGGACCCACCGGTGGAGCCATGAGTGCCGATGTACTTGCAGCGGGGCCCATATTTTTACAGGGAGATCATGGAAAGGTCAGCTACCGGAATATCGTATTGACGCCCATTGACTGATCGCACCGGCTGTCGGTAATTTGAAGTAGAATTAGGGATGGCTATACGTTGACCCTTGATTTGCCATTAAACGAATACCATTTAAGTACATGTCCTTTCGAAAGTTCCTGACCAAAATCCACCTTTACCTTGGGCTAGGTATCGGGCTGTTGTTTACTATCATCTCCTTATCCGGCGCATTATACACTTGGGAACCAGAGCTGAGCCGTATTGCCTACAAGCAAGGCGTGGATGCAAAGGACAGTCCCTTTGTTTCTATTTCTCAAGTAAGAAATACCTTGCAAAAAAACTTTCCCGAAGGAGATTTTCGAACAGCCCTATACCGGGACCCGGAAAGCAGTATTGAAGTATTATTGTATGCTCCCGGCACCTATTACCTGGCACAACTCAACCCCTATACCGCAGAACTTATTCATTTACAAGACATGAATAAGGGCTGGCTCAATATTATAAAAAAACTTCACAGGAATTTGCTATTGGGTAATGTAGGAAGAGAAATCGTGCATTGGGTGACTTTATTGGCGCTACCTTTGCTCATTTCCGGCCTGGTGATCTGGTGGCCAATCAGGGGTTGGCCCGGTAAAAGTAATTTCCGCATCAACTGGTACGGTTCCTCCAAAAGAAAGAATCGTGACCTGCATACTATACTTGGATTTTATGCCACCTGGATACTGATTTTTGCGCTTATTACCGGTATTTATTGGGGTTTCAGTGCCGTAAAAGAAACGATAAAGGAGCTAAGTGGCGAAAATAAAATGAACTGGGAAAGCCCTCATTCAGAACTTCCCGATTCCGGGCAATTAGCTGTAAACGATGACGTTTTGAATCGACTGATAGCCGACTACCATAAAACCTTTTCCGAATCTGAGGTAAGGATCAGTATACCTCATGAAAAAGATGACCCCATCCACCTCTCCGTAATTGAGCCAAAAAAAGGAATAAACGCTATCAATCATTATTACCACGACCAGTATAACGGAGAACGAATAGAAGGCCATTTTCTAAATGGGCTATCCACGGAAAAAAGTGCTTTTCAGAGAATAAACGGCATGATTTACGATATTCATTTTGGAAGTATTTGGGGGCTTCCAGGTAGGATGCTGGTTTTTTTAGCGGCTTTGATTGCGGCCTCTCTTCCAATCACCGGCTTTATCATTTGGTCAGGTAAAAGAAAAAAAAGGAAAGGGAAGGAATCCGCTAAAGGTTCTTTTTCTTACTGATAGCCTGATCATATGGTACGAAAGTCCGCTTTTCATCTCGCTTATCCCAAAAATATTTTTTTTATAAGCTTGTTTCTGGTTCGCTGGAAAGTAAGTTGGGTGTTCAGGAATAAAAAAGCCAAATAAATTTACCCAACAAACACCTCAACCGTTTAAATTACAGTTGTTTGTCACCGTAAATTTAAGCCCCATTTATGGAAAATCCCAAAATTCAGAAATTCCCTGATTACAGAATAGCCAGTATTGATATTTGCGAGATTGGAAAGCAAAAACATTACGTCACAGCCTTAATCGAACTTGATGTAACAGAAAGCAAGCAAAAAATTGAAAATTATCACAATTCCCGGGGCACCAAAATATCCATTAATGCCTGGCTGATTAGTGTAATCGCTTGTACAATAAATAAACACCAAACTGCCAGTGCATTTTTGCTAGGTAAAAACAAATTAATGATTTTTGAAAAAATTAACGTTTCCATCATTGTAGAAAAAGATATAAAAGGAATCAAAGTACCCATTCCACTAATCATTGAAGGAGCAAATGAAGTCAGCTTAGAAGGGATAAGCGCACAATTGATGGAGGCGAAAAATACCGCTTTTTCGGAAAATGATATTGTGCTTCATCAAAAAGCCAAACAATTGGAGAAGCTTTATTTTATACTTCCAGGTTTCCTGAGAAGGTACTTTTGGAAATTTCTTTTGAAAAATCCTCCATTGGCTTATAAAAAAATGGGAAATGTAGCTTTTACCTCCATAGGAATGATGGGAAAAGTGAATGGTTGGTTTATTCCAATATCCATACATCCTATTTGTTTGGGTATAGGTTCAATAATGAAAAAGCCTTCTGTCATTGATGATAAAATAGCAATTCGAGAAATCTTACATGTGTCCGTCCTTATGGACCATGATGTGATTGACGGTGCACCCATGGCACGATTTATCAGCCATTTGAAGGATAATATTGAAAATGGGTTAAACCTATGAAAATCTTTTCCTATCCTGGCAACCATTTTACCTTACTTACGCTTCATTTTCAGGTATTTACTATGCATTGGCGCAGCAAGTGAAAACAGATTATTCCTTATCAATAATACCCCATTTACTTGTATGCCTACTAATAGCCTGTTCATCATTCAAGCGCTAACTTGACAATAAAGGAAAATCAGGCATACTGTATTTTTACAGATAGGTTTTTAGGAACAAGCTGGTTTCCGCTAAAATGGTTGCTATAGTGATCCAATTTAAAATCAGACAGGAAGCAAAAAATTCAATGAGCCTGGTTTTCACAATCGGGAAAGTCTACATCTGAACTCCTGATTTTTAGCCAGTTGACATAATGAGCTGCTCCTACCAGCACTGCGCCAATAGGTGTAATGAAGGATTCCAGGTTCTCTGGGCTCCAGAGAAGGCCAAAGCCAATGATTAGAAACCCAATACTTACCAGGACAATTGGCATTGGATTATTATGGTGCCTTTTGTACCCGTGGGATAAGGAAAAAACCGCAAGGATAAAACTCAGGATGATAACGCTGTGTTCGATCCAGGGCTGATCTAAGAACCCCATACCCGCAATAGGAAGCCCACTGACGAGGAAAGGGAGAAATGCACAGTGAATCGCACAAGTTAGGGATGCCGAAAATCCGATAAAATCCAGGTGAATACCGATAAAACTGTTTTTCATGGTTTGCTGTTTTTTTTGAAACTGTATTGCAAATGTAAATGGTCTTTTTCTTTTTTGCAACATATTTGCATTTATGAAATGAGATTGTTTAGTCTGTTCATCTAAAAAATCAGATTACATGCTGACTATCCATTCTCTTCCTTGCGCCTGGACTGGAGCCAATAAACTTAAAGTTCCGGATTAACAGCTGAATGACAGGAAGGATTTGTTTTTCTCAGACCTCATCTTGAAATTAAAGGTAAAAGTAACATGGTCTTCCTAGCAGCCATTTATCTCTTTAGAGGCAAATTCTGACAGGACAGTAAATTAACCGCAGTCCTATACGACCTAAAAAAAATCTACCATCCTGGGAAAAAACTTCCTTGCCAAATATAAATTAGAAATTTCAGCCAATATATTCGATTTAAGGATCTAATCCATTGGAGCAGTCAACATTTTGACTTATATTCATTTTGGTATTACACATTTGGCATCCCAAATCAATTGGTGGATTTACCAAAACTTGTACTATCACCGCATGGTGAAAAGGAACCTTCAAACCAAAATCAGAAAAAATGGAAAATATGGAAGAAAATGAACCGGCCAATTCGTCCCACTTTCCTGTTGAGGTGAAAAATTATCTTTTAGAAACCAGTAAATGGGGCAATTTCCTGGCAATAGTAGGTTATGTGGGCATAGGACTAATCATCCTTATGGCATTGGTGGTTTTGATAGGATTTTCCTTTTTAAACCCCGTAATAGGTAATGACCTGGACATGGGAGGAATCGGGTTAATTTATATAGTGATCGCAGTCGTCTATTATTTTCCCATCAATTATTTGCACAGGTTTTCCAAGCAAATCAAACTAGGCATTACGGGAAATGACGAACATTCCCTTACTTCAGGATTTGAAAATCTAAAATCCCTATTTAAGTTTATGGGTATATTTACCATCATTACCTTATCCATTTATGCCCTGTTTTTATTTATACTTTTACCTGTATCCATGCTTTTTATGAAATAGAATGCCCTTTTTTATCAAAACCATTAATGACAGCTTTTGGACTTCCTGGAAATCAATGCAAAATGAACAAGCCCAAACCCGACTACAGCACTTTTTTTAACTTCAACCCAATACCTTCATGGGTTTATGATTTGGAAACATTTCAAATCCTGGATGTAAATCAAGCCGCAATACATCATTATGGCTATACAGAGAAGGAATTTTTACAACTCACCTTAAAAGAGCTTCGCCCCAGTCAGGACGTTCCAAAATTGATTTCCGCTCATTCAGGTATCGATAAGCAGGAGGGCAATGTTTATTTCGGGATTTTCACCCATAAAAAAAAGAACGGTGAACTTATCCGTATGGATATCAACGGCCACAAAGTGGATTATTTGGGCAAAACAAGCATGATGGTGGTATGCAGGGATGTGACTGAGGAGGAAAAGCAGTTCAAACAGCTAAAGGAAGCTGAACAGAAATTGAAAGCGGTTTCAAGCATCGCCAAATTGGGATACTGGTACTCGGAAGCGGATACCAATAAGCTTATTTGGTCGGATGAAGTATATAGAATATGGGGACGAAAAAAAGAGGATTTTGAGCCGGATGTAGATAAATTTTTCCAAACCATCCATCCCGATGATCGGGAAAAATTCAAAGAATTGCAACGCTCCTCATTCAATGGTGAAAAGGACTACGATTTTGTCCATCGGATCCTGTTGCCCGATGGGACGATCCGTTGGGTCCATGAACTCGGCCGGTTGGAGCAGGATGAAAAGGGAAAACCCAAAGCATTTGAGGGTACGGTACAAGATATCACCAATCAAAAAGAATTGGAGTTGCGGCTAATCGAGACCGGTAGAAAACTGAGTGAAAGCGAGAAACGTTTTAGAATTACTCAGGAAATCTCTCCAGACGGATTTACCATATTACATCCTCTACGCAACAACAAAGGTGATATAATTGATTTTACCTGGGTTTTTGAAAACCAGGCAATAGCCAATATCAACGAAACGGATCCGAATGACGTGATAGGCAGGAAGCTTTTAGACCTACTTCCTTCACACCAGAACACTCCACTATTAAAGTCCTTTATCCATGTTGCCAATACAGGTGAATCCAGGATATTGGAAGAAGTCTATGTAGGGGAAATTATTGCAAAACCAATATGGTTGCGGCTTGTGATTGTACCTATGGGTGAAGACATCGCCATTCTAACCCAAAACATCACGGAACGCAAATTGGCCGAAGAGGCAGTGCGGGAAAGTGAGGGCAGGTTCAGGACCATTTTTGAAATTGCCTCTTTGGGAATTGCACAAGTTGACCCTTCAAATGGCCAAATAGTTCTGGTCAACTCTTATTATGAGTCCGTAACGGGTTATCAAACTGAGGAACTCCTCCAGATGAGTTTTTTAGAGCTGACCCATCCCGATGACAGAGAAAAAGATTGGGAATTATTCAGCAGGGCAGCCCGGGGAGAAGAGGAATACAGAAATGAAAAGCGCTATATTAAGAAAGACGGTACAGTTATTTGGGTCCGCAATCATGTGGCATTCATCAGGGACGAATTGGGCAAACCCATCAGTACCGTAGCCATATGCGAGGATATTACCGAACGAAATAAACTCCAGGAGTTAAACCGACAAACTTCAAAACTGGCCAGAATCGGCAGTTGGGAAATCGATTTTACAGGAAATAAGCTGTTTTGGTCAGATATGGTATACGCGCTTCACGAGACAGATCGGGAAACATTTGTTCCAGACCTGGAAAAAGCTATCAATTTTTACAGGGAGGATTATCTAGGGATAGTAAATGAAAAAGTGGAGCTATGCATATCCGAAGGTATTCCCTTTGATTTTGAAGCCATTATGGTGACAGCCAAACAGCAGGAAAGATGGGTAAGGGTGATAGGGAATGCGGAGATGATCAATGGTAAATGCCATCGGATTTATGGGAGCTTTCAGGATATTCACCAACGAAAAGACACTGAATTGCGGCTGCAGTCACTTGCTGATAATTTACCCGGTGTGGTATTCCAGTACCACCTGTACCCCGATGGAACAGACGCCCTGAAATATGTGTCAAAAGGATCCCGGCCGCTTTGGGGTTTTAGTCCGGAGGCAGTCATAGAAAATAACGCATTGGTATGGAATCAAATCAAAGCCGGAGGTAATTTCGAGGAGGTGCAGGAAAGCATCATGGACGCTGTAAAAACAAAAACCAAGTGGACGGCTAAGTGGCGATACGTTATGCCTGAAGGAGAAGTTAAATCTCATTTAGGTTTTGGCTCACCTTATTTTTTAGCTGATGGATCCGTCATTTTTAACTCCCTGATACTTGATATTAGCCAGGAGGCAAAAAACGAAGAACTTCTGGAACAGGCTACCGAAATGGCCCGGATAGGCAGTTGGGAATTGGACCTGATCAATCAGGAAGGAGACGCAATGTATTGGTCACCAATGACCATGCAAATCCTCGAGGTGGATGAAAATCACCCCCCATCCCTAACCGGTGGATTTGAATTTTATACTGAAAAAAGCAAACTGCGCATACAACAAGCAGTGGACCTCCTGATAAAGGAAGGTAAGGGCTTTGACGAGGAACTGCTCATCATCACTGCTAGAGGAAAAGAAAAATGGATACGGGCCATAGGCAAGTGCGAATTTGTTCAGGGGAAATGTGTCAAAATATATGGCAGTTATCAGGATATCCATTCCTCCAAATCGCTGGAATTTCAAATTCAAGAGATTTTGGGAAGTATTTCGGATGCCTTTTATGCAGTAGATGGTGATTGGAAATTCACCTATTTCAACCGGGAAGCGGAAAATCTGCTGCAAAAACAAGCCTTGGATGTGGTCGGGAAAAATATTTGGCAGGTTTTCCCTGCAGCCATAAACACTCCCCTGGATAAAATTTACCACCGGGTAGTGGCCACAGGAAAACCGGAATCCTTTGAATACCTTTTCCCTGGAGACGGCAAATGGTATGAAGTGAATGCCTACCCGTCCGGGGATGGTCTTTCCGCCTATTTCAAGAACATTGATGAGCGTAAACAGGCTGCAGTAAAACTTGAAAAGGCCTACCAGGAAAAAAACAACATCCTTGAGAGCATTGGAGATGCCTTTTTCAGTGTAAACAAAGATTGGATAGTGACTTATTGGAATAAAGAAGCTGAAAACTTCCTTGGACGCAAAAGAAAGGATATCCTCGGAAAAAATTTATGGGAGGCCTATGCGGATGCCATAGATTCCGACTTTTACCGGCAATATCAGCGGGCAATGGAAACAGGGGAAACCGTCAACTTTGAAGAATACTATCCTACATTGAAGAAATGGTTTGAGGTAGCTGCCTATCCCTCAAAAGAGGGATTATCCATTTATTTCAAAGATGTAACCTTGAGGAAAGAAGCTGATATCCGACTGCAGGAAGCCAATGAACGCTTTGAAAAAGTAACAGAAGCCACCAATGATGCGATTTGGGACTGGGACATTCAATACCGAACATTGTATTGGGGCGGTGGTTTCGAAAAGTTATTCGGATACCGAATTTACAATTCCACTGCTCCACTCGATTCCTGGACAAAACACATTCATCCGCATGACAAGGAAGGTGTCATAAAAAGTAAAGATGAGATACTCGACAAACCCACTCAATACAATTGGTCCTCAGAGTACCGTTATAAAAAAAGTGACGGAACCTATGCAGATGTTATCGACAGGGGGATAGTGATCAGAAACGAACAGGGAAAAGCCATTCGAATGGTGGGTGCCATGACCGATATTTCGGAGCGCAAACATTTTGAACAACAACTTGTTGAACTCAACAAATCCTTGAAGGAGTATGCCCACCAACTTGAGCTCACCAATGAACAACTGGAACAATTTGCCTTTATCGCATCCCACGATTTGCAAGAGCCTTTAAGAATGATTTCCAGTTTCATGGATCAATTGAAACGAAAATATGGTGATCGACTGGATGAAAAGGGACATCAATACATTCACTTTGCCACTGATGGAGCCAGCCGAATGAGGCAGATCATATTGGATCTTTTGGAATATTCCAGGGCTGGAAAATTGATGGAGACTTTAGAAAAAGTAGACCTGAACAAAATAATAACCGACTACGGACTTTTAAGAAAAAGGATCATTACAGAGAAATCCGTCAAATTAAACTCAGGTAAGCTTCCTGTTTTACATTCTTATAAAGTACCCCTTACACAGACATTGCATTGTTTATTGGACAATGCCATCAAATATTCATTTGAAGATCGCAATCCTCAAATTGAACTCTCCGCAGAGGAATTGGATGATTTTTGGAAAATAGGGATCAAAGACAATGGAATAGGCATAGACCCTAAATTATTTGAGAAAATCTTCATTATCTTCCAGCGATTGCATAACAGGGAAAAATATTCAGGCACGGGCATTGGCCTGTCCATTGCCAAAAAACATATAGAATCCTGGGGAGGAAAAATTTGGCTGGACTCCTTCCCCGGGGAGGGATCCACTTTTTATTTCTCCATACCAAAAAATAAAAATCCAAAAGGGAGCTCACAAGCCTAAATCCAAAACAGGGAAGGAAGGAAAAGCACAATTATGGAGATGTCAACTTTTATTGTGTAACTTTATAAAAATCGCCCAGCTACTGTATAATTCTATTATCTAAAAATTCCACCTGAAAATGAAAGTTGATTTCCCTATTGTCGCCATCGGAGCTTCAGCAGGAGGTTTAGAGCCTTTGGAAATTTTTTTTGAAAATGCCAAAACCGATTCATCCTTTGCCTATGTTTTGATACAGCACCTGGCCCCAAACCACAAGAGCTTAATGGATGAATTGCTCGCGAGGCATACGGATTTACCCATCAAAATCATCGAACACCAAATGCCGGTAGAAACAGGGACAATCTACCTCAACCCACCCAAAAAATTTATAGAGCTGCTGGATGGGAAATTTTCCTTAAGCGAAAAAGAAGACCGAAGGCTGAGCTTTCCAATCAGTAGTTTTTTTTATTCTCTGGCAGTGCACCAACATGAAAATTCCTGTGCCATTGTGCTTTCCGGTACGGGAAGTGATGGATCAGAGGGAATCAAGCATGTCAAGGAAAATGGAGGTCTTGTATTGACACAGCAGCCCGAAACAGCGAGGTTTGATGGCATGCCCAAAAATGCCATCAACACGGGAGCCGTGGACAAAGTCTGCAACGTGGAGCAAATGCACCAGGAATTGGAAGCCTATTTTATAAACAGGATTGAATTGAACGGCAAAAAACTGGAATCCAGCAATAGCAAGAATGTGATTTCAGAAATTTTGAAAAGTGTTTTGGATCAGATCCATGTGGATTTTACAGGATACAAATATACTACCGTGTCCAGAAGAATTGGCCGGAGAATGAGCCTTTTAGGTTTTTCAGCTATGGAAGACTACCTTGATTATTTGGCAAATAATCCTTCTGAAGCCCATTTATTGTCTAAGGAGCTATTGATTGGGGTGACGCGGTTTTTTAGAGATGCTGAAGCTTTTGAAGCCCTAAAAAACCAGGTTGTTCCCCAGTTGATTGAAGCCAATAAAGACAACAAAACCATCCGGATTTGGGTGACTGCCTGTTCCACTGGAGAGGAAGCCTACTCCATAGCCATTCTGATTAAAGATTACCTCCGCATGCACCGCTTGCAGTATGATGTAAGTATCTTTGCGACTGATTTGGATAAAGAAGCCATTAAACTGGCTGCCAATCGAATTTTCCCTGAAAATATCGGTGCAGAAATACCCCCTGAATACCTCAGCACCTATTTCATCCCCCATCGGTCTGGTTACACTATTTCAAAAGAAATCCGGGAGATGATCGTATTTTCAGCTCACAATGTTATTCAAGATCCTCCTTTTAATAAAATCGACCTGATCTGTTGCAGGAATTTCCTGATTTACCTCAACGATACCATACAGCAGCAACTTTTTTCCATCTTCCAATATGCCTTGAAAAGCCAGGGTTTTTTGTTTTTGGGATCCAGTGAATCATTGGGTAAATCCGGCGAAGATTTCATTGAATTTGATAAAAAAAACAAGATTTTCATTAACCGGGAAAACAAGAAGTTCATCCAGCAAATCCGCTCACCAAAGGCAAAAGCAGCCTCCGCATATAGCCAGGGCCAACAAGGGAGTACTTTTGGGAATGGACCATCCTCCGGGAGGAATAAATTGATGAATGAAATCCAAAATGCCCTTATTCAGGCTTATGTACCGGATTCCATTGTGACGGATGAATATTTTAATCTGCTCCACACCACTGGAAATGCCAACCGATGGTTGCGGCTTCCCGCTGGTGAAATCAGCTCCAACGTAATGAAAATGCTTCCTGAATCGCTTGCCGTACCCCTGGAAGTGGTAGCCAATAAAGTAATTCAATCCGGCAAGCCCATTACCCTGAATAATGTAGCTCCTACCAAGGTCATTGGTGAATATTTCAAAGATCAGGCATCTCTCAAAGTCACGGTTCATAGAACAAACCTTATAGATAACAGTGTGCATCTATTTATCACGTTCGAGCCGGAAAACACTGCTAAACCCCAATCTGAAACCGCAAAAATAGACATGGGTACGGCATCTATGGAGAAAATTGCTATTCTGGAACGGGAACTGCGCATCAATAGGGAAACGCTACAAACCACAATAGAGGAACTGGAATCCAGCAATGAAGAACTACAGGCGGCAAACGAGGAGCTCCAAAGCTCCAATGAAGAATTGGAATCCGTCAATGAAGAACTCTACACAGTGAATGCGGAATACCAGCAAAAAAACCTGGAACTCTCTGATTCGAACAATGATCTCAACAACCTGATCCAAAGTACGGAGATTGCCTTGCTTTTTCTGGACTCCCATCTGAATATCCGCAAATTCACGCCGGAAATCAAAAAAATCATGAACCTTATGCCCCATGATATTGGCCGAAACATCAGTCACTTTAGGGGAAAAGTACAGTTGGAAGATTTCCTTGACCGGATCGAAGAAGTCTTTACCAGCCTGGTCCCCTTTCAGGTTCAGGTGAAAGACAATAATGAAAAAGAATATTTGCTTAAAATATCACCATTCAAAACTCCTAAAAAGGAAATTCAGGGGGTTGTATTGGTGTTTGTGGATATTTCCCAAAGCAACCGCATGGAAAGGGCGCTGGAAATTTCTGATCAAAGCCTGGCAGCATTAAAGCAGCAACACCACAACCAAAATGAAATTTTCGAACTCATCACCAACAACCTCAGGGATCTGGTAACCATTATTTCACCTGAGGGAAAGGTAGAATATTGCTCTCCATCCGGCTTTGACATCACCGGTTATAGCCTTGAGAAAATGTATGAACTTAACTTTCTCCAACAGGTAGCAGGCCCCATTCACCAGGAGCGCTGGCAAAAAGCCATTACCGACCTCAGCAAGCACAAAGATCCCGGTTTGATTCATTTTAAATTCAAAACTGCAAAAGGAAATTTCAGGTGGATGGAATCCAACTTAAAACAACTGAATCACACTAATCCCGAAAAATCAAGAATCCTGGTCACCACCCGTGATATTCACCAAAGGATGCTTGATGATATTGAAAAATACAAATTGGCCCTTATTGCCGAGCAGACAAGCAATGCCGTCCTGATCACCGATCCAGCTGGCCGGATTACCTTTGCCAACCAGGCCTTCGAAACCATGACAGGATTTGAGGCCGCCGAAACAATGGGAATGATCCCGGGGCGGTTACTACAGGGCGAGGAAAGTGATTCCGAAACCATCAGAATCATGTCCGATGCCATCAAAAAAACACAGCCATTTGATGTGGAATTGATCAATTATTCCAAATTTGGAAACAAATATGTAGTCCGGATCCAGGCCGAACCCATGTATGATTACGAAAAACAATTTATCGGATTTTTTTCTATTCAGACAGATGTCACCCACCAAAAGGATCAATTTGAGGAGATCCATAAGCTGAACTTAAAAATAAAAGAGCAAAACTATAAATTGGAAGAAGTCAACACGGCATTGGAGGAATTTGCGTATGTGGCCTCTCATGACCTGAAGACTCCTGTTCGAAACATCCGGGGCCTCCTGGATCTAATCAGGAAAAAGGGAGAAGCATTAGATTTAAAGAAAAGAGACCATTATTTTGATATCATTTTTTCCTCTGCAGGAGAATTGAACAGAATGATTGATAATCTGCTGGAATATTCCAGAACCGGCAGGTCCCAGGAGGATTTAGAACTTGTCAATCTGCCCAGCTTGATGAATGAAATTACCCGGCAGTTTGACAGCGATTTGAAAGAATTGGATGGTAGCATCCAGGTGAATCTACAGGTAGACGAGATCCAGGTGTATCCAATTCTTTTCAAGCGATTGGTCACTAACCTGATCAGCAATGCCATTAAATACAGGGACGGCTCCCCTCCGGAAATATTGATTTCCTGTCAGAAAAGCGATCCGCAGACAGTTAATTTCCAGGTCAGAGACAATGGTATGGGAATTCCAGAGGACCAGTATGAGCAAATTTTTAAAATATTTAAGTCCCTGAACCCCAACAAAGACAGCAACGGAATAGGGCTTTCAGTCAGTAAGAAAATTGTGGAACTGCACGGAGGAACGATCTGGGTGGATTCCAAAGTCGGTGAGGGAACAACTTTTTTCTTTACAATTAAAAATAATCATCGGGAAAAAAATTAAGGTAATTAATACAGTTTTAAATACCTTTCGTCCTAAATTGAATTTTTTAAAATAGATAGGTAGTAACCTGAGTTCGAATTAAGATCGTCAATAAAAACCAATTGAATCGTCACTGCGAACCCTTTGTCGTGGGTATAGGCGCTGGGAAAGGGTGTGGCAGTCTCGTTTGGCCAGAGATTCCCACGGCTTTCACCGCTCAACCCCCTGCCTCGGAATGACGGATTTTTAACAAAATTCAGTCGAACTCAGGTTAGAATATTGTTTATAAAACAGAATATAAAATTATTATAACTACTGTTTATAAAATTTTACTTAAAATAGAATGTTAAATCCATAAGTTTTTTGATGCAGCCAATGGTTGGACGTAAATGAGGATAGGAATGGAGGCAAATGCGCGTTTTGCAGATTCCATAAATCCAAGGCTGAAATTGAAGATTCGGTGAATTCCCAAATTTGACTGTCTGATGGCACAAACATCTGCGGCAAAAATGCTTTTGGCGGGGGCATACAATTGGATGCTGCAAAATATGTAAAGTTCTCCCTGATATTTGACAGACGAAGCGGCCTTATTTTTCCCCCGCTTTTTGGTGTTTGGATGTTTATTTTTCTAAATGGGGCTTAGGGCCCATGCTTCAAATCCTGCTCGGAAAAGAACTCCATGGACTCCGGACAGTAAACACATCCTTTCGTCCTGGCCTACTTTCCTATCAATGATAATCTATTTACTTTCAAGTCTACCAGTGTCATGTAAAGCGTAAACCTACAGTTAATCCAGTGCTTCTTTTAAGCCATCTCAGCATTACAAAAAGCCTCAAATAGATATTTCTATGCTCGTTTTTTGTGTCTTGACCTAACTCAAACCCCACTACCGCCTTAACCATCATTCAAGCGTTGACATGACACTAGATAAAACTCTCCTTTTCTAAATAATCAAATACAATCCTAATGAAAAATTTCAAAACAATTTTGGCATCTGTATTCTTGCTGTTGCTGACGACACTTGTTTCAATGGCACAGGAAGCAAGGTTGGAATTTCAAAATGCCACAAAAGCGTTGGAAGTAGCCCAAACCTACGCACAAGCACTTCAAGAAGGGGACGTGGCCACGATGAACGCCCAATTCGAAGCAGGAGCCATGATTTATGGTTTGGGCGGAGGCTTGGACTCCCTAACTGTAGCTCAGCACAAAGCATATTACACTGAAAGCACCAATACCTACACGCACAGCCTTTCGCAAGAGCTTTATCTGCCGGTCAAGGTTACCAATAACTGGAATGAGGGCGAATGGATCCTGTCATGGGGGATAAACACGCTTACAAACAAGGCAAGTGGGAAAATAATTGAGGTTCCATACCACTCTGCCTCCCGTATGGAAAATGGTAAAATTACTTTTATGAGATACTGGTATGACATGCTCAATATTCTAGAAACGCAGGGTTTTAAGTTGAATCCACCAGCTAATTGAGTAAATCAACCACTCCGAAATGTCATATTTCCTTCGGTGATCTACGATCGCCAAGGAGATTTATCTCCCCTATCCCGATTAAGAGGTATTTTTTGGCTTGTCTTGAAGAGTTAACGCTGAAAAAACGTACCCCACTAAAAATTTTATTATAACCTAATGAAGGCCCCATTAATTACCATACTGTTTTTTTTATTGGCTTCTGGCGTTTTTTCCCAAGGAATAATCCAGGGAAAAGTACTTGATTACCAGTCAAAAGGAATTTCCTATGCCAGTATATTGCTCAGGAACGAACCGGATTCCTCCCTGATAAAAGGGGCTATTTCCGACGCAAACGGAAACTATATTTTTTCGGATATTCCTAAGGGGCAATACTTTATAGAAGTAACGATCATGGGATATGCCAAAAGTTATTCCGCTCTGTTCCCTTTCTTGGGGACTGAAAAAAATGAGTTGGCGGCTATCCTATTGAAAGAGGAGGACCAGAACCTGGATGAAGTGACCGTAACTGCCACCCGGCCACTATTTGAGTTGGAACAGGGAAAAATGGTGGTCAACGTGGCGAACAGCATTTCCGCTTCCGGCTTATCGGTCATCGATGTATTGGACAGGTCTCCCGGTGTAATGGTAAACAGACAAGGTAATTCGCTTTCTGTCTTAGGGAAAAACGGCGTGGTTATCCTGATGAATGGCCAACGGTTCAGAATGCCCCTAGATGCTGCATATCAGATGCTGGCAGGGCTGAATTCGAGTGATGTTGAAAAGATTGAAATCATCACCGTCCCACCTGCCAACTATGATGCGGATGGTGATGCCGGATTTATCAATATCGTGATGAAAAAGGACAATGATATGATTGGCACCAATGGCTCTCTGACCATCGGACAAGGCTATGGATCAGGCTATAATGGCAATATGAGCTTCAATCTCAACCATCAAGGGCCAAAATTCAGTTGGTTTGGTCTTTTGTCCACGGCTTATGTAGATCAGGTTCAGGAATGGGAACAATTTAGAGGCAACAATAACGGATTTGAAGACATTGGTATTGATACAAACACCGATAGGTTTTCCACTAGAAAGTCTATCAATTATCAGGCAGGATTTGACTACAAATTAAGTACAAACACCATCTTCAGTGGCTTGGTCAGTGGCTATACTAACCGTTGGGATATGACCGCACCCAATGTCACAAAATCCAATTATTCCATCTCCCCGGATACCCTTTTTAGAATGACAACGGTAGAAGTTAATAAATGGAGTCATATCATGGGCAATATCAATCTTCAGCATACATTCCAAAATGGTCAGGTCATCAGTACCAATGTAGATTACCTGACCTACAAAAATTCCAACCCGTCCGGGTATACCATTATCAATTATGATGAATCCAATGATTTGATCGGATCAGAGGAATTCAGAATAACCAAAGATACCCCAATTGAGCTTTGGGTGACAGATCTTAACCACTCCATGAAAATCGGGGAATCAGTAGCCGTAGAATCAGGTGTCCGGGGCACTTTTTCAAAATTCACCAATACAGTTACTTTCGAAGAAAAACTTGGTTCAGATTGGATAATTAATCCCAATTTCAGCAGCGATGGCCTTCTCAATGAAGATATTCTGGCAGCTTTTTCCACAGCAAAAATTGAATTTGATGAAAAAACTACCTTAAATGCCGGGTTAAGGTACGAGAACACCAAAACCAACCTGACGACCGTTTCAGGAGAAAAAATCGTTGACAGGCATTACGGGGATTACTTTCCAACGGCATTTTTATCCAGAAAAATAAATGATGACAACCTGGTACAGGTATCCTATGGACGCAGGATTACCCGCCCTACTTTCAACGAAATGGCACCTTTCGTGTTTTTTTCTGACCCTTTTACCTTTTTCGCCGGAAATGAAAACATCCTCCCTACCTATACCAACACCCTCAAAACAGATTATTCCTACAAAAGTTGGATTTTCTCGGTGCAGCATAGCATGGATAAAGATGTAATTGCACAATTTCAACCTACCCTAAATGAAGATACCAACACCGTATTCCTTAAAACAGAAAATATCGACCAAAGGCAGACGGTATCCATGATTGTCGCTTTCCCCTTGCAATTGACTTCTTGGTGGGAAACCCAAAACAACTTCACGGCAAATTATCAGAAAGTCAATTCAGAACTGAATGGAGAGGCTTATGATGTTGATCAGAAAGGTATTCAGGTAGTGCTCACAAATACTTTTACACTTCCCAAAAAATACACGATTGAGTTGATGGGGTATTATATGTCTCCCAGTATCATGGGATATTACAAGGTACTTTCGCGGGGCTTTCTCAACCTGGGAATCCAAAAAGAATTCCAAAAGGCAGGAGTGTTGAGGTTATCCTGCAACGATATACTCGAAACCAGTCAACTCAGGTGGAGATCATTTGATGGTGCTGATTTAGAATTTTCGGGCAGGTTAAAGTTTGAAAAAAGAGTATTTATGGCTACCTACACCTACAAGTTTGGAAACAGCAAGATCAAAGGTACCAGAGACAGAAATGTAGGCTCCCAGGAAGAACAGAGAAGGGTGACCAATTGATCAAAAGAAAATAAATTGATGCAATCGGACAAAAAAGGAGTGGCCTCGTCCTTTATGCCTTTCATTTCATAAATATAAAGGTTAAATTTTAATCTGCTTTATCACTGAAAGCCAGACCTTAGTCCGTCATTGATTTTTCCAAAATCAAAAAATAAACGATCCCTATGAAATCAGAAAAACCAGAATACTACTGATCGAGACCTATAGCCTACGGATATTTCCATGCCGGAATTCTTAATTGAAATCGAATTGGAAGAACATAAACCTTACTAACTAACTTTTCCAAAGTTTAAAACTTTGGAAAAGTTAGTTAGTAACTTAACAAGTTAAACAGAAAGAATTTAATGAAAACACATAAAGATGATTTAAAAAATGTCACCCAAAATAGGGCTGTAATAGATTCACTCTATAAGGCCTTTGCCGTAGGTGATATCCCTACAGTCCTAGGTATCATGGATCCAAATATCATTTGGAATGAAGCCGAAGGCAATGTGTATGCAGATGGCAATCCGTACAAAGGACCGGAAGCGGTATTGAATGGTGTTTTTGCGCGCATTGGTGAGGAACATGAATATTTTAACTTGAAGGATATCGAGTTGCACGAGATGTTCAATGATAAGGTGTTGGCCACCTTACGCTATGATGCCAAATACAAAAATGGGGGAAATTATGACGCCCAAGTAGCGCATTTTTGGACACTTAAAGGCGGGAAAGTGATTGGTTTTCAGCAATATGTGGATACGAAAAAATTACATGATGCCTTAAGTAAGTAAAAAAAAAAAGCATCATAATAGGTTAAAATCAAAAAATTTAATTTACACCCATTCGACAATACCAACAAGTAAAACTAAATCAAAAATATGAACGTATCCGCATATGCCGCCAATGGCCCCCATGAAAAGTTAAAACCCTTTTCTTACGAACTGGGAGAATTAGGTACTGAGCAAGTCGATATCAGGGTAATCAACTGTGGCATTTGCCACTCAGATCTTAGTATGATGAATAATGACTGGGGAATGACGGCCTATCCCATTGTTCCCGGCCATGAAATCATAGGTGAGGTTGTCGCCGCAGGCAATGCTGTCAAAAATGTAAAAGTCGGGGATAAGGTCGGTTTGGGTTGGCTTTCTGGTTCCTGCATGTCTTGTCATGAGTGTATGAATGGCTCCCATCACCTGTGCTCTACAGCCGAATTCACTATTGGTGGCAGACATGGTGGCTTTGCTGACTACGTTAGAAGCCATTGGTCCTGGGCAATACCGCTACCAGAGGGTATCGATCTGGACAAAGCCGGTCCCTTGCTCTGTGGGGGTATTACCGTGTTTAACCCGATCATTATAGCGGGAGTCAAAGCAACGGATAAAGTTGGCGTCATTGGCATTGGAGGCTTGGGCCATATGGCACTCAAATTCCTGAACAAATGGGGTTGTGAAGTCATTGCTTTTAGCTCCAACCCTGATAAAAAGAAGTCCATCCTGGAAATGGGGGCCACGCAGGTTGTGGATTCCACAAATCCAGAGGAACTGGCCAAAATTGCGGGAAGTTTGAGTTTCATTCTCAATACGACCAATGTTACATTGGATTGGAATTCGTATTTGACAGTTTTAGCCCCAAAAGGAAAGTTTCACAATGTGGGAGCGGTATTAGAACCGATGGCTATTCCTGCATTTTCTCTGATTATGGGGGAAAAGTCTGTTGCAGGAAGTCCTCTCGGAAGCCCGGCCTTGACACGAACCATGCTGGAATTCTGCGTACGACACGACATTTATCCGATTACAGAAGAATTCCCCATGTCTCAAGTCAATGAAGCGATGGAACATCTGGAATCAGGGAAGGCCCGTTTCCGAATAGTACTGAAAAATTAAAGGGTAGCAACATCGCAGGATTAAGCAGTTGTCGTCAAAAAGGGGTACGCCGAAAACCGATTTAGTGTAGTCAGTTAGTAAACAAAAAAAAAATTAATTATGGAATTGAAAGTTATTGGATTAGGCTTGGGAAGAACCGGCACTTATTCGTTGAAAACAGCACTCGAACAACTACAACTGGGTCCTTGCCACCATATGGAGCGTGTGGCGCAAAACATGCCCGTTCAACTGCCACTTTGGAATGAGCTATTGAATCATCCGACCAACTTTGACGCTGTTTATGAAGGCATGCAGAGCGCCGTTGATTGGCCTACCGCTGCCTTCTACCAAGAGCTGTATGCAGCGTATCCGAATGCCAGGTTTATTTTAACACACCGTAGCAAAGAATCGTGGGCAGAAAGCTTTGGTTCTACAATCTACAAACTGCTTAGCGAGCGGGAAAACACACCAGCTCCGGTTCAGGAATGGCTCAATATGGTGGTGAAGGTGATTGAAAAATCAGGTTTTCCAATGGGCCTTGATTTCGACGGCCTGGCAGAAAGATATGAAGCACATAATAAAGCGGTACAGGATTTAATCCCACCCGAGCAGCTACTGGTATATCAGGTAAAGGAAGGATGGGAACCTTTGTGCCAGTTTTTAAACGTAGAGGCCCCTAAAGCAGCATTTCCCCGCACCAATAACCGTGAAGAATTCTGGGATTTGGTGAACGCTGCCACAAAGCCAGCATCTTGATGCTTGCTTTATTCCACTGATCATGTATTCTACAAAAGCAATGGATTCGTATTGCTTGAATCCATGATAGCTAATACGGTTTTTTCACTTACAAGAATTCTAGTTCTTCCGTGAATTCTAAATGAAAAATATACAACAGCCACCGAGAAGAAAAACCAACTGAACTTACAGTAACATAAGCAGAAAAGTCGAAAATAGAACAGACGTAAAACCAAATTTAACAATTATGAAATCGACACGATTAAAATCATCATTAAACACGCAGGGCAATGATTTTTTTATTCGTCAAAGATTCCATAGCCTGCCCCGACTAATCGGAGTGACCTTTAAAAAACAAAATATAAACCCATGAAAAAAGTAGGCATCATCGGGGGTTCAGGCTTTATTGGAAGCTATAACACCCAAAAGTTTTTGAATGAAGGATACCAGGTAAAAGTAACTACAACAGACCTTTCCAAAAAAGAAAAGTACCAGCATTTGCTCGGACTCGAAAAGGCCGGAAATTTGGAAATTGCACAACTTGATGTTGAAAACAAATCAGAGTTGCTTGATTTTTTGAAAGACTGTGAAATCGTTATTCACGGAGGAACACCCTTTCAATTGGATGTGAAAGACCTTCAGAAAGAATTGTTTGATCCTACCATCAAAGGAACGGAAAACTTTCTTGAAGCAGTCCTAAAAACTCCCGGAGTTGAGAAAGTTGTATTTATTGCATCCGTAGCAGCTTACAACACAAACTTTCCATTTTTACCTAAGGGAAAAATGGAAAGTGACCAAATCAGTGAAATTGATACACCATTTATGAGCGATGAAGGCATTCCTTATGCCCAGGCAAAGTTCATTGCTAATCAGACCGTTGATAAATTTATTTCTGACCACCCCAGGCTAAATTTTGAAATCACCTCTGTTTCTCCGGTGGGTGTCATGGGAAAATCAATGTCAAACAGGGAGGATTCCACTTCAACGGGTATTCAATTTTTGTTTAAGAATAAAATCGCCCCAAACCCATTCATCCAAATGATCTATGACATGGATGTATTGTGGGCATTGGTAGATGTAGAAGATGTGGCTGATGCCATTTACAAAGCGGCTACAACCAAAAACATCCATGGGAAAAATTACCTTTTGTCAAGCGAAAGTTATAAGGTATCGGATATCACATTGATGCTGAATAATCAAGCTCCTAAAGACAAGCCTCAAATCGTTTACAGTTCCGATTTGGCACTAAAAGACTTGGGGATAAACTTTAAACCGGCAAGTATTCCTTTAAATAACTATTCCTCTTAAAAACCGCAATTGGTTTTATGTCTGCAAAACATGAGTCCAACCACAACGGTCAATTCAATTACATCAAAAGTAGGCTACTGTGCTAAATGGATTGCGGTGCCTATGAGGAGAAAGGATAGTGTTAAACTAACCTTCATGAATAAACTGGGTGAATGAAAAGAATTGAAGAAATTGACGGGCTTACTGCCTTCTTCCGGAGCAGAGCTGCAGGCCGGAATATTCCCCAAAAGGACACAGTATCCATTCCCAAGCCTGGGAAATATAGCTTAACCCCGAATAGCAAATCACCCCAATTTACCTTAAAAGCAGGGTAGATGGCGGATGGACAGCTAGACATGTGAAATGGAATCAGACAAAAACGCTTTGGTAGTCCATTTTTTAGAGACAGCGTAAAAAATTATACTAATGGCCTGAGTTTAATTTAAATGCTCAACAAATTCCCAATAGTATATCATCTAGAAAATGATGCCCTTTTTTCATTAAAGTATTGTCACTCGATTTGTGATGAAATGCCTCAATCCTTTTTCAAACAATGCGGTTGGTAAAAGGTTACCTACCTTTAAGAAAAACCACAAAAACATGAACCAGACGCATAATTTACCAGAACAAAATGGGCGCATTTTTATCGTTACAGGAGCCAATACAGGCTTGGGTTATGAGAATAGCCTATCATTGGCTAAAAAAGGAGCGAAAGTGATTATGGCCTGCCGGAGCCTGGAAAAAGGCAACGCCGCTAAAGAGATAATAAAAAAAGAAGTACCAAAGGCAGATGTAGAAGTGATGGAAATTGATTTAAGTAGTCTGAATGCTGTGCGGAATTTTGCCAAAGCCTATCAATCAAAATATGACCGCTTGGATGTTTTGATTAATAATGCTGGCGTCATGATGCCTCCTTATACCAAGACAAAAGATGGCTATGAATTACAGTTCGAGGCTAATTTCCTGGGACATTTCCTTCTTACTGGCCTACTATTGGATACAATCCTAAAAACACCCAATTCCAGGATAGTAAACTTAAGCTCAATCGCTCACAAAAATGGGAAGATCAATTTTGACGACCTGCAAAGCGAGAAAAAGTATTCCGCATCAGCCGCTTATGGTCAGTCCAAGCTGGCATGCTTACTATTTGCTTTTGAATTACATAGAAGGCTAAAGAAAGCAGGGCATGATCAAACGATATCAACGGCTGCACATCCAGGTATTGCCACTACCGAGTTGGCCAGGCATATGCCCAAATTAGTTTATGGTATTTTGAAATACACAGTGGCACCACTACTGACGCATGCGCCAAAAGAAGGTGCGAAACCTACCATGGTAGCGGCAATTGGTGATGCAGCAGGGGGTGACTATTTTGGCCCAACAGGATTTCAAGAGTTCAAAGGAAAGCCGGGTAAAGTATCCGGCACAGCATTAGCAAATGATGAAGATGTGGCAAAACGGCTCTGGGAAGTAGCAGAAGAATTAGTGGGAATGAAATATTTATAATAGTTGCCGTAATCCAAAACACTATGATTTTTTTCCTCCTTAAATGAAAAACCTACTTGTTTTGAGCTAGCGCACAGGTAATCGTCTTAAAATACCCTACTTTTAATGTATGTAACCGTTTTCGGCTTATATTTCCAATAGATCAGTGGGAGATGGCCAAATTGACTGGAAAATGACCTTCGATGCGGTAGGTATGCAAGTTTGAGCATAAATGCGGTTGCAGTTCTCATGCTTCAGACAATCGGGTTTCAACAGACTTGTGTAAACGAAAAAGCCGCTTAGAAAATGAAAGCCGCAGGATTTATAAAATACGGAAAACCGGAAAAAGTACTTGAAATCAAAGAGGTGGATTTCCCAATTCCAGGAAAAGGAGAGGTATTGGTTAGCATTGTGGCTACAGCAATAAATGACTACGATTGGAGCCTGGTAAGGGGCAAACCCTACCTCTACCGACTATTATTTGGCCTGTTTAAGCCCAAGGCGCAAATCCCTGGAATGGAATTAGCAGGAATTGTGCAGGAGGTCGGTTCAGACGTGACAAAATTTACTGTTGGAGATGCTGTTTATGGGGATATTTCGGCATTCGGCTTTGGAACCTTTGCCGAAAACGTCTGCATTGATGCAAATGCATTGGAAAAAAAAACTGTTGACCTTGGTTTCGATGAGGCAAGCGCCGTTCCTCATGCATTCTGCCTTGCCATCCAGGCGCTACGGGACCTGGGAAATATTAAAAAAGGGCAGAAAATCCTTATCAACGGTGCCGGTGGTGGTGTAGGAACCTTTGCTGTGCAGTTGGCCAAACTGGAAGGTTGTGTGGTAACCGGAGTTGATTCAGGAGAGAAACTGGAGCAAATGAAAGCCAACGGGTACGATTACGTCATGGACTTCAAGCAAACCAATTTCACAAGGAGGGGCGAGACCTATGATTTGATCCTGGATTGCAAAACAAACCAATATCCCTGGTCTTACTTAAGGGCGTTGCGCCCCAAAGGAAAATACATTACCATCGGAGGCAAACCGGCAAGCTTAATAAATACGCTCTTTTTCAGCAAAATACTATCCTTATTTTCCTCCAAAAAGCTTCAAATACTAAGTTTGAAATCCAACAAGGATTTGAGCTATTTTCAGGAACTCTTTAACAAAAAAAACATTAAAATCGTCATTGACGGACCTTATTCACTCGAAGACATCCCAAGACTCATACAATACTTCGGTGAAGGAAAGCATCAGGGCAAGGTGGTGATCAGGCTGGAGCATACTAAATAACTGCGTGCAGATTTGCTTTTTAGACGTCTCCCAAATCCCCGAAAAACGAAATACTCGATTTTTTTTTTGCTTTTTTCTACGTTCAAGTCATATATCTGGGTTTAGAAGACACCAATAGGCAACAATGACAAGAGACCAACTTGAAGCACTCGTAAAATACCTTCATAAGGACGCGTTTCTATGGGCAAGGCAATGTTGCGGCTTTGATGGGGAAATGGCCCGGGATGTTCTGCAACATGTTTACCTCAAGATCCTGGAAGGAAAGGCAACTTTCCACCAGCAATCGGCAGCGAAGACCTGGTTGTTTGCCGTCATCCGCTACACTTCCCTCGAATGGATACGAAAAAAACCCGTTGAAAATTCGCTTCCGGAGATCATTGAAATAGAAGACCAAATACCGGAACAGGAGGAACGGATCTCTCACGAAGCACTTATACAACTGCTTCCTGCAAGACAAAAAGAGGTGCTATTACTCGTTTTCTACCACGGCCTTACTTTGGAAAAAGCAGCCGGCATCATGCAAGTAAGCCTGGGTACCGCCCGCACACACTATGACCGGGGTAAGAAAAATCTAAAATGTTTGATAATAAACCAAAGGGAACATGAAGACAGCAAATGAATTAAAGGATCCGGTGCTCGAAGATTTCTTCGCGGCATACAAACGGCATGACGGCCATTTGCCGATTCCGGAATTTCCAAAACGTCACAAGAAAACTAAAAAAAGAGTACTTGCCATTTTAGGGATAGCAGCTTCCCTGGCTGTTGGGGTATTCTATTTTCAAAAGGGAGAGGAAGAAATTTCCCTTGAACGGGACGTGTTGGTAATCTCCCTGGAGAAAAACGAAAATCAGGACCCAACTATTGTTGTGACGGCGACTACTTCCATGGATATCTGGGAATCGCCCACCTCATCTCTATTAACCGAATTCTAACAAAACCCCTAAATAAAATGAAGACTGTATTTATATTTCTCCTGGTGTTGTTTGCTGATTTCGCCCAGGCACAGGACCTGTTTCACAATCACCTCTACGCTGCCGACCTGGTTATGCGTCATCGCGATAAAATTAAACTTACCGATCAACAGGCAACTACCATTAAGGAAATCCATAGCAAAAATGCAGGGGAATTCAGCACCCTCAAGTGGGATCTGGAAGAAGCGACCTCCACGCTAAAGGACTTGGTGGATAATCCAAAAGTGAGCCTGGACGCAGTTGAAAAGCAAATGGACCTGGTACTCTCCTTGGAAAACCAACTGAAAAAACTGCAGCTTGCAACGCTCGTAATCATTAAAAATGAGCTCACTGAAGTGCAACAGCAGCAGTTGGATGAAACCAAATCCATGGGAGGAGCCACAAATGTAATCGGGTACGGAACAAACCAGTCCAGCAATAAAAACCAATCCATCCGCATCGTGGATAGCAATGCAGGCAAGGATAACCCACTTTTTCTCCTTATCGAAGATGGAAAGGAAAAAATAGTCGAAAATCCGGCTGACATACATCCGGATTCTATCGAAAGCGTTTCGGTGCTAAAAGGACCAAACGCAGTCAAAAAATATGGTGAGAAAGGGAAAAACGGAGTCGTGGTTATTACTTTAAAGCAGTAAACCGTTCTACCCTAATCCTTCCCCTAGAAAAAACCGGGTAGTAATGTGATTTATTAGCTAACTTTAAATCAAGTACAGTTAACCGACAGCGGGTTTCGCTCACTGTTGGTATTGAAAGGGTTATAAAAAAGGCCAATCGAAATACAGTTTTAAATTTACCCTCCGCCAACTAAAAACAGACCATGGGAAAGCTAGTACGAAAAACAAACCCAAAAGTAAATGAGCTATTTGACAGGTATCCCGAAGCCGTTCAGGAAAAAATGGCTTTCTTACGGGAATTGGTTATCGAAACGGCGGAAGAAATGGAGGGTGTAGACGAACTGGTGGAAACGTTAAAATGGGGCGAACCTGGTTTCCTGACAAAAAATGGCAGCACCATCAGGATGGATTGGAAAGCAAAAGAACCGGATCAGTATGCGCTGTATTTCCAATGCACCAGTCGCCTGGTAGATACCTTTAGAATAGTATTTGACCATACCTTTCAATATGAGGGTAATCGGGCAATTGTGTTTCAGTTGAACCAGCAAATCCCGGTACCGGAACTGAAGGAATGCATCAAAGCAGCTTTAAGGTACCACAAAGTAAAGGACCAACTGACTTTGGGAATTTGATTTGAAGAAATCAACCTGCAGAAAGTCAAAAGCCGGTAGATTCTCCTTATATTCAGAAGATGGACAAGCAGAGCATACTGTCACTATTTCAATGAAAATCTCACTACTTAGCATTTTATTAGGCTTCATGGTATCGTACCATTCGGTATGGGGCACCACCGACAGCCTGCCGACAAGCTCCGGTTACCTGGAGGAAATAAAAAATGAGTTACGAAAAGAATGGCCCAGCAACCGGACCATAAATCTGGTATTTCACGGTCATAGCGTACCGGCAGGTTATTTCAAAACGCCGCTTGTCAACACGATTGATGCCTACCCCTATCAGGTTCTCAGGCAATTGAAAGACAGGTATCCCTTTGCCGTAATTAATATTATCAATACATCTATAGGCGGGGAGAACGCTGTAAGTGGCCAAAAAAGGTTTGAAACCGAGGTTCTTAATCATAATCCTGATGTTTTATTTATAGACTATGCACTGAACGATAGACGAGCAGAACTAGGAGAAGCCAGGAAGGCCTGGGAAAAAATGATTGAAAGTGCGAAGCGGAAAGGGGTGAAAATTATTTTATTGACTCCATCCCCGGATCTGGGTGTGGACCTGTCCGAAAAAGACAATGAGCTAGAGAAACATGCCAACCAAATTACAGAGCTGGCTATGGAATATGAAACAGGCCTGGCAGACAGCTATTATCATTTCAAACAACTTCAGACGGACTGTGACTGTGTAGCCGACTACATGTCTCAAAGCAACCACCCGAATGCGGATGGGCACCGCCTCATTGCTTTGGAAATCATGAAGTACTTTTAAAATAAGTAGCAGATTCAAAACCCGGAAAAACACATAAACTCCTTAAATAAGGAACTGAAATGGAACAAACCAGCCCCTGCTTATTTCATGCCAATAGGGTCTTCAAATCCTTATCCGAAACAAGGATCTTCAACAGAAAACAACTCCCAACGACATTTCCACTTTAGGCATTCCTGGCATAAAGCAAAAATATTGAGATGCATTCAAACAAAAACTGCTGTAAATTCAAATGAAAAACGCATATGGACAAAGAAATAGACAAACTACTCTCAGCTAAAACAGCTCAAATCAAGAAGCTTCAGGACATCGTAAAAAAAGCCATCGAAGATGAAAACCTGATCACTACAAACTTGTTGAATCCTCCTAAGGAAATGTTAACTAAAGGAGAGAGTTTCTCTGATCATGTGGCAAAATTTGGAGGAAGCTGGTCATTCATCATCCTGTTCTTTACACTATTGGCGGCTTGGATTCTTTTTAACAGCTTATCTCCGGTAAAG
This sequence comes from Cyclobacterium sp., assembly GCF_014762705.1. Taxonomy (GTDB): domain Bacteria; phylum Bacteroidota; class Bacteroidia; order Cytophagales; family Cyclobacteriaceae; genus Cyclobacterium. The sequence continues at coordinate 56,995 of NZ_JABURL010000076.1, forward strand.
GACATCTTTGACCCCTATCCGTTCATATTGATGAACCTTATTCTTTCCTGTATTGCCGCCTTACAAGCTCCGGTAATCATGATGAGCCAAAACCGGCAGGAAGAAAAAGACAGAAAACGAAGCGAAACGATTATCTTATAAATTTAAAGGCAGAATTGGAAATTAACGCGTTAAATCAAAAAATTGACCTTATCATTGAAGAACAAATACAATCATTAATGGATAGTCAGGCAGCGCAGTTGGAAATATTAAAAAGAATTGAAAAGAAACATCGACAATAAGCGGTTATGACCAGATCATCGCTTACTGGAAAACCAATTTTGGAATAAGTGGAGCCGGGTACGATTTTTTCCCAGACTACAAAACTACCCAATTAACCTACCCCTATCTGAGGTGAGGGTACTTCAGTTATATGTCTCTATTTATTTACCATCTCAACTATTGAGTAAAATAGGATCGGTATTCAACGAAAAAATTTCCGCATACAGGCCTTAAAATTATAAGGTAAGGGTAACCTCATTTACTGTTGCTTTATCACAATGGTCAAGAGATTTTAATTCAGGGCTAAAAGCGAATAACGAAAATTTATTATATATCACATCACACTGTATTTTTGACTTAATATAAGCAATTTTCCAAACTTAGAACAACCTGAATTTGGAAATTCCCAACTGTTGTATTGATTGTTGGGTAAGTTATAGGCCAGTTGGAGGTTCACCCTACCAAAAAAACTGTAAATCTCCGTCCACCGCCCGCAATACCTTGTGATTCCAGGCTTTTCTGGCTAATTTGGCATTATTATTTGCAGACGTTTCACCCATGAAAAAATCAGGTCTTTTTATTGGATTGGCCAGTTTGCTGCTGGCAGGAACCATTTTCTTTGCCTTATCCAGGGAAATTGAGATTGACTTCAGTACGCAGGTAAAACCCATCCTGAACCAGCACTGCATCTCGTGTCATGGAGGAGTAAAGAAGAATGCGGGATTCAGCCTGCTTTTTGAAGAAGAAGCCCTGGCTGCTACTGAGTCCGGACATCCTGCCATCGTTCCGGGAGATGCGGGAAGCAGTGAATTCATCAGCCGGCTAAAACATGAAGACCCTGAATTGCGCATGCCCTATGACAAACCTCCCCTTAGTCAGGAGGAAATCAAAATCCTTACAGACTGGGTCAATGAGGGGGCAGCATGGGGCAAACACTGGGCTTATGAGCCTCCCCAAAAACCAAATGTGCCGGAGACCATCCTCCAAGCGGGTTTTTCTTCTGAATCCAGCGGTGATTTCTTCAGGAATGACATTGACAATTTTATAGCAGCAGCACTAAAAAACAAGGAACTCCTGCCCTCACCTGAAGCCGATCCCATGACAATCCTCAGAAGGCTTAGCCTGGATTTGACAGGACTTCCTCCAGACGAAAAACTGGTTGAAAAATGGGAGTCAGGAACCATTACCTATGAAACATTGGTGGATGAACTTTTAGCTCATCCGGGTTTTGGAGAAAAATGGGCTTCCTGGTGGCTGGATCTGGCCCGTTATGCAGATACTAAAGGCTATGAGCGGGATGTAGGCAGGGAAATGTGGGCTTACCGCGATTGGGTGATCAAAGCATTGAACCAGGACATGCCCTTTGACCAGTTCACCATTGAGCAATTGGCGGGAGACCTTTTGCCTGACCCCAGTTTAGACCAGCTTACCGCAACTGCCTTCCACCGCAATACCATGAACAATGATGAAGGGGGTACTGAGGACGAAGAGTTCAGGGTTGCGGCAGTAATAGACCGCACCAATACTACCTTTGAGGTTTGGCAGAGCACTACCATAGCTTGCGTGCAATGCCATAGCCATCCTTATGATCCCTTTAAATTTGAGGATTATTACCAGTCCATGGCTTTTTTCAACAACAGCCGGGACGAGGACACCCATGGAGAGGAGCCGAAATTGAAATTTTATCAGGGGGAAGACAGCATTCAGGTTGCCAATATTAAATCCTGGGTTGGGGAATATGGAAATAAGGACTTGCAGGAAAAAATGGAAAATATCCTGTTATTTCAGGAGCCAAAATACCATGCACACCTTGCCGAAGACTTTGAAAACGGGGAATTGATCGATACCAAATGGCTGGGGCTCTGGGATGATGGCTCCTGCTATTTTCGGGGAATGAACACCGGTGGATCCGCCTATATCTACCTGAATTACTGGACAGGAAATGAAGGAAACTTTCTGACCATCCGAAAAGGAGGACCGGAGGGAGAGGTTCTGAGCCAGTTTCGTCTCGGAAAAACGGATGGCAGGGAAATTCGCCGCTTTCCTATAAAAGAAATTCAGGGGGAGGTAGACCTGTATTTCCATATGGAAAATAAAACCCTTGGTCCCCAGCAAACTACCTCGGCCATTAACTGGATAGCCTTTTTCCCGGATCTGCCGGGTAAAAACCAACCAGGATTCACCGAAACAGAAAAAAGCTTTTTAGCGTTGCTCAACACAAACACCCCGACGCTCCCCATCATGATTGAAAATCCCGATTACATGAAAAGGGAAACCCGGATTTTTGAAAGGGGCAACTGGCTCATGAAGGGTGAAGTGGTGAGGCCGGATGTTCCGGAAGTCCTGAATGCCTGGAACCCCGACTGGCCCCGAAACAGACTGGGATTAGCTTACTGGCTGACTAGTAAAGAGAACCCATTGACTGCCAGAACCATGGCCAACAGACTCTGGGCCCAATTATTTGGCAGGGGCCTGGTTGCCACCCTTGAAGATATGGGCACGCAATCAGAACCCCCAAGTCACAGGGAATTACTGGACTGGCTAGCCATGCGTTTTATGCATGAGCATGGCTGGCAGATCAAACCCCTGATCAAGGACATGGTGCTTTCAGGCACCTACCGGCAATCTTCCCTTTCCTCTGCCGAATTGTATGAGAAAGACCCGGACAACAAATGGTACGCCAGAGGCCCGAGGTTCAGGTTAAGTGCCGAACAAATCCGGGACCAGGCATTGGCCGTGTCCGGTCTGCTGAGCAGCAAAATGTATGGAAAAAGTGTCATGCCGCCACAACCGGACAATGTATGGCAAACCGTTTACAATGGAGAATCCTGGAGCACCAGTGAGGGCGAGGACCGCTACCGCAGATCGGTATATACTTACCTGAAAAGGACCAGCCCCTACCCTTCCTTCATCACCTTTGATGCCGGCAGTAGGGAAGTATGCACCATTGACCGAACCCTTACCAATACCCCCTTGCAGGCTTTGGTGACCATGAATGATCCGGTTTATCAGGAAGCAGCTTTTCACCTGGCAGTACAAATGCAAAAAACCCCGGAAGATAAACCCATTGCCTGGGCTTATAAAAAGCTACTGCTGCATCCCATCAGCCCAAATAAACAGCAACAGCTGGAACAGCTGTACCAATATGCCCTGAATGACTTCATTAAAGAGCCCGAGGCCATGGCAGAATGGCTGCAATTTGCGGATGAGGAAAGCAAAACACCTGAACTTGCCGCCCTGGCAGTTGTAGCCAATGCGCTGCGGAATCTGGACGATTATTTAAACAAAT
>NZ_JABURL010000046.1 GCF_014762705.1 Cyclobacterium sp.
TTATTGTTTATCAGTGCTACGAAATATTGGAGATTCAAACTTTTCCGAATATTCCGGAAAAATAGCCGCATAAAAAAGGCTGCCCTTTTCGGACAGCCTCAAAACGGCATCGAATTTGCTCTACCTGAAGGTAAATATGGGCGGACACGACAGCAGGATTGCAAATCCTGCATTATCTGGGTTCGACATTTCAAATGGCGAACAGCACGAGTCTAACTTTTAACCGGCCGGCAATGTGACCAGGGTCACTGTGCTTTTCCCTTTCGTCGGCTACCTTTATGTTTCATCAATCAAAACAACGATATTATGAGCTACCACATGGATAAAATATTAGAGGCCTCTTCAATGGAAAGTGTCAAAGAAAAAGTGACAGCTGCCCTTAAAGCAGAGGGCTTTGGGGTATTGACTGAAATTGATATCCAATCCGTAATGAAGAAAAAGCTGGATAAGGATTATAAGCCGATGCTGATTCTCGGAGCCTGTAATCCTGTTTTTGCTGACAAGGTACTCAGCATTGATCCTCACATGACTGCCATGCTCCCATGCAATGTAAGCATCAGGGAATTACCGGACGGAAAATTTGAGGTTTCGGCCATTGATCCGGAATCAGCCATGGTACCGCTGGGGAATGAGTCCATCAAGCCACTGGCCAAAGAAGTAAAAGAAAAGCTGCATAGGGCAGTAGCAGCAGTTTCCTAAAAAAAGGGGATTTTCGAAATCGAAAATCCCCTTTTTCATTTTATTGCTCAAAAACCAGTGCTTCAGGATTGGCTCCTAAATCTTTTAGCGCTTTATCTACTGCTTTCATAAAGCCCTCGGGCCCACAGATGTAGAAGTGCTGGTTTTTGAAATCATTTATTTTGCCTTTCAGGTAATCCTTGTCTATCCTTCCCCGATCATAGGCACTATCTGCCTGTTTTTCAATGATATTATGAAACTTATGTCCCAGGATTGTCTTCAGTTCCTCAAATAAAATGATATCATCATTGGTTTTGTTGGCAAAAATCAGCTCATTGTTACCAATCTTATTCTTTTGTCTTAAATCCCTGAAAATAGATATAAAAGGCGTGATTCCTGCTCCACCGGCAATGAATACCCCTTCTCCCTTGTATTCAATGGCACCCCAGGCATCTCCTATTTCTACCTTATCACCAGGCAGGGCATCTCCCAGCCTTTTGGTAACTCCCTCATGGTCATCATAAGTTTTAATGGTGAATTCCAAAAAATCATCTGAAGGCAGACTGGTAAAGGTAAAAGGACGCTTTTCTTCCTCCCAACCTTCCTTGAGCAAACTCAGCTCTGTAGCCTGGCCGGGTTGAAACCTGTAGCCCCCCGGTTTTTCCACCTTATAGGAATAAGTATCGTGCGTAACTTGTTTTTTCTCTAAAATCTGTAATTGATAAGTATCCATCTTTAATCGATTATTTTCAAGTTAAAATCACCTCTACATAAAGCAAAGATTAATCCAACAATGTGAATCCCACTTATTAATTTTAAATTTAAAACCTATCTGATTTAATCCATTCATGAGTAAAAAGGAAGAACTGGCCGGTAAGGCGTACGAGTTGATCACAGATGATGGTGAATTGCGGGTTTGCGAGCAAATTTCCGAATCAGCCTGTAAAGAAACTCCATTCAATTTTTTTAAAAACATCAGTAGTGGTGCCCTTTCTAAACTAGCTGAGCAATTGGTCAGCCCGGGAACCACCCTGCCCTGGATCCTGTCTGCTTTGGGTGTACCCAACGCCTTTTCCGGTGCCCTGGTCCCGATCAAAGATGCCGGTTCCTTACTGCCACAATTGTTTGTCTCGGCCAAAATCCGCTCCTTTCCGCTCAGAAAATGGTTCTGGGTAATCCCAGCCTGGATTCAGGCCCTGGCTTTACTGGGAATGGCCTTTACGGTACTGAAGATGGAAGGTGAAACAGCGGGCTGGTTGATCCTGATGTTCCTGGCCTTATTCAGCTGCTGTAGTGGAGTGGCAAGCATCGCTTTTAAAGATGTGGCGGCCAAAACCATTCCCAAAGGAAAAAGAGGTCAAATGCTAGGTTTGCGGGCCACGCTTGGTGGGCTGTTTACCTTATTGGCCGGAGGAATTATCCTGGCAGATTTACCGGAAATCAATGACCGAAACCCACTTTTTATATTGGTATTGTCAGGTTCCGTACTGTGGGTTATTTCTGGTTTTCTTTTCAGTTTGATTACAGAGGAAAAGGGAGCCACATCAGGGGGGAGGACACCTGCAGCGGAAATCAAAACCGCCTGGAAATTTTGGAAGGAAGATGCCAATTTAAGGAAATTTATCATCAGCAGGGGACTTTTGATGGCCATTCCTCTGGCCCAGCCCTTCTTTGTTATACTGGGAAAGGAGGAGATTGGAAGTGAAGTAAGCCACCTGGGCATTATGGTCATTGCTGCCGGGATCGCCAATGTGATCAGCAGTCCGTTTTGGGGTAGGTTTGCCGATAAATCCAGTAAAAAAATGATGGTGTTCATTGCCCTGCTGGGGGCCGTGAATATTTTACTCATGTCCCTCTACCCCTTTTGGCCGGAAAAACTCCAGAATGTATATGTTTTTGCTTTCCTATTTCTGGTGCAGGTGATGGCTCATGGAGGTGCCCGGTTGAGCAGAAAAACGTACCTGGTGGATTTTGCCCCAAAAGGAGAACGCCCTTCCTATGTTTCCCTTGCCAATACAGCCATTGGTGTTTTCACCCTTATAGGTGCTGGGCTGGGTGCATTGGCTGGAATAATTGGTGTACAAATTACGCTTTGGGTTTTTGCAGGATTGTTATTGCTGGGCAGCGGTGTCAGCATCCGGCTTAAGGAAGTCTAAAATCGGGAATACCTGGCAATGCGGTGTTCAAACTGCGCCGGGTTGTAATTTGCCTCTGTATTTAATAGTTGTTTATTTGGTATACAGCCCAACATAATTGCATTTTATTATAATAATTCAATATTTTCACAATTTTATTTCATTCAGTAGGATTAATTGTTTACTTTTCACTGAATTTAATGCATTTAAAAAGTTTTTAGGCTAATTTATTTTGACATGAGGGATATAGCGATTTTAGGAGAAAGTAAACTTGCCAGGACTTTGGGAAACCGGTATATGGGAAGGGGTATCAATGTGATTTTTGGCGTTAAAAATGATTTCGAAATTACAGACATCGAGTGGAAAATTTACAATAAACTTTCTGATAAGGTGCTTCCTTACCAGGAAGCCATTGAAAAAGCAGATGTGATTTTTATATGTTGTGAAAACGACTGTTTGAAAACCGTTTGCCAACTTTTGCAACAGGCTGAAAACCAGGATAAGATTATCGTGGACTGCACCAATGGAGTATATACTTCGGGATTGGAGTCCAACACCTCGGCCATCAAAAAGCTTTTAGGGGGGAAAAACCTGTTCAAAGCATTCAATAATCTGGGACTTGATTATCCCAATTCTGATCCTTTGGGGATTATTCAGGAAACCTATTACTGCGGAGACAACAACGAACACAAACAAAAGCTCAAAAAGTGGATTGAATTGGCTGGATTTAAAGCCATTGACGCCGGAGAATTTGAAAACGCCACCTTGCTGGAAGCCTTTTACCACCTCAAAATGAAAATTTCCAACCAACAACAGCAAAGCAGCAATTGCCATTTCAAATTGATTTCCGTATAAAATCGGGCCTGACGCAAGTGCCCCACAATACTACGATTATCCTACACCTGCCTGCCTGGCAGGTGCGGGTTTCTCCCCAAGACCGGGACAGGCTACCTGCCTTTGAAAAACAAATAATAAACAGCGTAAATAATGAGGCCCATCACACTGTCCGTTAAATAAAGATTTTTATATTAACAGAAATTTATAAAATAGGCCTTTATTTATTAGCAATGCATTATACACTTAATCAATTACAGGTATTTTTAAAAGTAGCCCAAACCCAAAGTGTAACGAAAACCGCTGAAGCCCTACACCTTACACAGCCTGCCATCTCAATCCAGTTGAAAAATTTCCAGGATCAATTTGACATTCCCCTGACTGAAGTGGTGGGTAGGAAAATTTATATCACCGAATTTGGAAAGGAAATCGCAAAAGCAGCCGAAGAGATCATCAATCAGGTCAATGCCATCAATCAAAAAACACTACAGTACAAGGGGCAATTGGCCGGCCGGTTGAAAATCACCATTGTATCTACGGCCAAATATGTCATGCCCTATTTTCTGTCGGATTTTTTGAAACGCAATCCGGGCATTGAATTGCTAATGGATGTCACCAATAAACTGCGGGTCATCGATAGCCTGGCAGACAATGAAGTGGATTTTTCCATGGTTTCCATTTTGCCGGACAAACTTCAGCTGGAACACATCGACCTTTTACCGAATAAACTCTTCCTGGTAGGAAGTGCTAAAGCCAGTTTTGATGAGAAAAGGCCACTCTCCGAACAATTGGATGAATTGAACTGGATCTACAGGGAAAAAGGGTCCGGAACCCGCCAAATGATGGAGGCCTTTGTGGAGCAAAACCACTGGGCTATAGCAAAAAAGCTGGAACTCACTTCCAATGAAGCTGTCAAACAAGCCGTTATTGCGGGACTGGGATTTTCTATCATGCCATTGATAGGGATAAAAAATGAATTGAATAATGGAGATCTGAAGATTTACCCCATTGAGGGCCTGCCCCAATCCACCATGTGGCAATTGGTATGGATGAAGGGCAAAAACCACAGTCCGGTGACTGCCGCCTTTTTAGATTACATCAAAAGGGAAGCTCAATCGATCATACAGCAGAAATTCGAATGGTACCTCAAGTATTAGTGCCAAGTCAAGCCTCAACCTACTCATAAAGGCTTCTTCACCCATGGCAAAGGTGTAGACCTGGACTCCGTCGAATGGAGCAAAACACCCGCGCACCCGCGGCAGTCTGTTGGGATAAGTAAACGCCATTTCGAGGTTACTCTCCTTTTTCGGTGAACTTACATCCAGGCTCTGGGTCAGATTGCTTCGCAGGGCTACCAATGACGTGTTTATTAATCCGTTGTAAATCAAGATATTGAAAACCCAAATCGTCATCCTGATTTCTGCGTTTTTTATAATGTTAGGGCTACCGATGACGTGTTTGTTAAATAACTGTAAATCAGCGTATTGAAAAACAAACACTAACATCCTGATTTGTGTATTTTCTAAATGCTTAGCCTACCGGTGACGAAATTGAATCAGATATTTTTGAAAAAGTAGAAACCCTAAAAAATCTGTTAAATAAAGAAGAGATAAATTTTAATACGAAAAGAGCGCAGGCCCGACAAAAAACCGGGGTGCGCAGGAGGCTTGTGGGAGGAAGGATTTTTTGGTACTTTTTCATCAAGGAAAAAGTACAATAAAAACAATCTAGAATACCATAAATAGCCTTTAACGCACCATTATCCATTAAACAATGAGAAGTTTATATTCCCAAATAATGCAAAAAACCTATCGTCATCCTGATTTCTGCGTTTTTTTTAAATGTTAGTTCTACCGATGACGTATTAAATTCCGATTTTATGGAGGAAAACCACCGAAAAAATTAATAGAAATCGAAGATTCATATTTATATACGCAAAGAGCGCAGGACCGACAAAAAACCGTGGGGTGCGGCAGGTTTGCGGGGGGAAGGATTTTTTTGTCTTGATTTTTTGGTTCTTTTGCATCAAGGCAAAAGAACAGATAATTAAAGGAATAATAGTTTATTTCGAGGCATAATCCTGATACAACGTACACCTCTATATTGCAAAAAAACCATCGTCATCCCGATTTCTAAGTTTTTAAAATGTTAGGTCTCTCAATGAGTATCATCCCTCCGCATGTCGCATGCCAGATAGTTGATTTCAAACTATTGACTTTCATTAACTTATATTGAATTATTTTCAATGCATAAATTATTTTAATGTATTGAATAAGATTTATAAATTTTCATTTATGAAATGAGACGGCTATTTTCGCAGGAAACAAAAATAAATCTCCATGCTAAAAAGTCTTTATTTAGTTTGCCCGGTCAATCAGCTTGAAGCTTTCATCCAGAACAAATTTGGCACCCACCATTTTTTCCTGACTGCATTGGGCACCGTTTTTAGATTTGAGGAAGTTCGGTATGTAGAAAAAGTAACTGATTTTCTGATGCAGGATTCAATAGACCGCATCACCCTTGTTCATGATTTGAACTGTCCATTCAAAAACAGAATCATCAACCATGAAAAAGGGCTGCATTCTTATGCCGAGGAGTACCTTTTCGAAATGTACATTGATCACTATTACCGCATCAATCAATTCCAATCCAGGGAGGAAAAAGCCAGGGAGCTGTCTATGATCCATTCCGAGAACCTGATACATACCATTTCCAACCACCCTTTACTTGAAAAACCCCTACGTCAAAAAGGGATAGCCCTGGACAGTTTATTGGTCGATTGGAAAACCAATCAACTGGAAAAAGTAGAAGAAAGTCTTTTTTTGGAAAAAATACCAGCTGAATAAATGTTAAAAAAAATCCCACTAAATTAATCTCAATAAGGAAAATCCGGCCTTAAAATGATACCAAATACTTGTGCTAATCCTTCCCGGAACAATCGGGTAATTGCCTGAAAAACAACCCGGCTGAGGATTAACCCCCATTCTCTTTTCCTGGAATGCTCTTTAAAGGAACGGATTCCCTGTCCATGTCTTAAGAGCAAGTTAACCAATTGAGCACATGAAATCGAGCTAGACGAGAACGTCACACAGTGGGATGATTATCATTGCGAGATTCCCCCGATTTAAGATCGGGACAGGCTATTTGGCAACTTAAAGACAATTATTTACACATGAAATTACCATACATTTACCTTCCGATCACCTTACCTTGACCCTGTTGCAAAAATACGGTTTACATTAAAACCAAGCCTGAACTCTTCTCCTGGCACCCCATTCCCTCCGGCAAGCAGGTATTGCTCATTCAGTGCCTGGGAAGTAACGAAATACATTTGAAACACATGCCCTCCGGCTTCAATGTCAATGCCAACACCTACATTGTTTCGGAGATCACTGTTCAGATTGGGGATCCACTGCAGGGTCAGGGAGGATTTTCCTGTAAGTTTGTACTTGCCTGATATCCCCAAGGCCAAATACAGCTGTTGGTCTCCCTCAATTAAATAGGCTGGCATTGGTGCATTGAAATAGGCCAAAGAGGGACTCAACTGCAGGCTGATTTTATCAGAAATTTTTCTTGCCAGCATTAATTGAAAGACAAAACTACTCCTTTCCGAAAAATCAGGTGCCTCCTCCTGCAAAAATGCGTAATCTGTGCTATTCACACCAGCAGCCCCCATCAAAGAAAGAGAAAAAGGTACGGACCCGCTTTTATTTTGTCGCAACAAATGGTACCTGCCATACAGATTGTAAAACTTGTCCCTGGAGGACCTGGAAGCCCCCAGGGAGAAACGGTCATCAAAGGCATATTCAAAGCTAAACTGAATATTGGCCCCATTGTCCAGGCCATACAGGTTTCGGATGCCCCCATTCAAAGGCCCAAAGGTATGCATGATGGCAAAATGAAGGGTTTTCTCTTCCAAAGGTTCTACCGTCATTAGGTTGATCTGTCTGGGCGCATGAAAAATAAGTTCTACCTCCGGATCAGCCGTTACCAGTTTTCTTTCCAGCTGTGCATGGGTATTTCCATAAAGCAGCAGGAAAAGCAGGGGCAAAGCAAGGCTTTTTAATATACGATTCACAATTAGTTGATTCATGGTCTATTTTTTTAATTGAGCTTTAATCTTTACACTTTGGGTTTCCGATAATTCGTAAAACATCACTTTGGGAATATCAATGTCAAAATCCCCCAGTTTTACCTCAAAACTTGCTTCCAGCAAAATTTCATTTTCACTTAGCTTTGTCAGGCTGCCATCTATTTCCATATACTTTTCCTTCCCATGGATTTTAAAAACTCCCAGGGCCTTTACTTTTTGGGCTTGATTCATTTCAAGGTTTATGGGTTCTTCCATCTTGCCGGAAAACTCAGCAAAGGGATATTTTTCAGTTTCCAGGTAATTGTCCCTCATGTGTCTGTCTCTGAGCCCAATACCCGTTTTGAGGGTGTTCAGGTCTATATAAAAATCAATCTGGTTTTTTTCAGGATACAGCAGTCCATGGAGCTTGTCGGACTCCCCCGTAAATTCATTCAATGCCGCCTGAGACAAAAAGCTCACTTCTCCATCGGTAGTTTTAAATTCCTGTGCCCCCACCGTCCCTACCATCAACAGATAAATCAGGGGCAACAACCATATTCTTTTCCAATTCATAACCGGTTGATGATTAGGTTTCCGTTTTCTTCCGATACCGCGTAGGACTTTAAGGGTTGGGTAGCTGGTCCATTGACCACCTCTCCCTGCGTGTCAAAGCGGGAACCGTGGCAGGTACAGGTAAAAACCTGGTTGCCAAAGGTCCAGTTTCTGTCACATTGGGAATGTGTGCAAACTGAAGTAAGAGCGCTGAACTGCCCGTCCAGATTCACTACCAAAAGCTGAGCCTCTCTGATCAACATCCATCCACCTGAGGCCATCAATCCCTCATTTTTGGCCAAATCAATGGTGACTTCCTGATTATTGATGAGTATGCCCTCCTCATTTTCGTTGGGTTCATTATCAGGAAGCATGTCACTTTCACTGGTACAGCTGGTAAAAAAAGCTGCACCAAAAACGGACATGACCGATATTGAACCGACTCTGGAAAGAAAATCTCTCCTTCCTGTTTGTAGCCTCCCACGTTGAATCTTTTTATTTGTTTCCATGGCTTCATTTACGCAGAAAAGTGGCTGGTTGGATTCCGTAAAAGCAAAAATAAATACTGCCTATACAGCCGGACCCCATATACAGCCTATGAATGCCCCTGATAATTGATTTTTGAGGTTGCAATTTCCCCCGGCTTGCCTTACTTTTCCGTACTAAATACTTTCCTATGAAAAACCCGCTAGCCTGTTTGCTCTGCATACTACTTCTTGTTGATCCGCTTTTTAACTATGCCCAAAATGGTGGGATCCAAAAAGTTGCTGATTTCCCGGAGGCTTTTGAGTCTCTTCCTGCGCTCCCCTTAACTGTCAAACTTAAAAATAACATCCGCTTTGATCAGGAAGGTGGCCACTTGCAGGGTATTCAGCTTTACCAGGAAAATACGGTCTATTTAAGTGGTAGTTCATCCAACTACAGCTACATTATAAGTGGGGATCTGAAAAAACAGATCGTCACGGCAGTAGATACCCTGCTTCTTTCCCCACTGCGACATGCGGGAGGATTTCAAATTTATGACCATTTTTTGGCTGTGGGGATTGAAGACAATCAGAAAAGAGACCTGGCGAAAGTACAGCTATATGATTTGGAAAAAGACAAGCCCTGGCAAATGCCTCTGGGAAGTCTGGAAAGAAAAGGAGCACCTGAACGGGTAACAGCCGGGGCAGTGGGATTGACCGCCTACAAAGAAAAAATGTGGCTGCTGGTGGCCAATTGGGACAGCAGGGTGCTCGATTTCTACACCTGCCCTGAAAAAGACTTTTATCCGGGAAATGCTCCATTCCAATTGCAAATCAGTATAGACCTGAGCAGGCAGGACCGGAAGGACTGGATCAATCCGGATTGGTTGTCCTACCAAAATCTCAATCTTTTTACCGATAAAAAAGAGCAAATGTATGTAACAGGTACTGCCCTAAGTCCGGATGGAAAGCAGGTAGCGGATCTTTTTCGCCTGATCCCTGATAAGGAGAAGCCTGTTTTGGTAAAAATTGCCAGTAAAATTTTCTCCACCAGTGAGAAAGTAAATTTCAAGGCAGCCGCAGGATTACAAGTCAGCCAGGAAGGCCGACTCCAGCTCACAGGGGCCCCGTATCAAATTGAAGACGAAACCTATATAGATTTGTTTTCCAATTGATGACCTGCTTTACTCTTACCTGCCTTTTGCCTCAGTTGATGTTTTTTACAAAATCACGAACCCACCTAAAGGCTTTTCCCGGAGTATACAAAAACTGCACGATCATGGGAACATGTCTTTTGTTCTTTTGAATCCTTAAATCCGGTTTAGGTTCAAAATCACTATAAACCTGCATGAAGCGATCTGTTCCTTCCAGGATACTCTCATAGGTTTTTCCCCCCATTAAAAATAACATGGGAGGCATTTCCTCATGTAAAAAATATATGGGTGAGGTGGCTCTCCATACTTCAGGATCATCCGTAAAGGTCCTGAGATGTGAAGTACCCGGTGCATTGTTTGCTTCTTTGAGGTAATGGTACATGTCTAATCCTGCTGCATCGATAAGGGCTGCCCCGGCTATAGGATTTCCCACGCCCAAACTATCAAAGTAAACATCTCTGACAGCTACCAAACTGGCCAGGTGCCCTCCGGCAGAATGGCCCGAAACCACGATCCTGCCCGGATCCCCTCCATATGCTGATATATTCTCCGAAACCCAGTCCAGGGCTTTGGCCACTGCCATTCCCATGGTATGTATTTTATATTCCGGACTCAAAGGATAATCTATGATCACCGTAACGATTTCCCTGCGTGACATCCTCCTGCCCAAAAAGCCATACCGCTCCTTACTGCCGGAACGCCAACTGCCTCCATGGATAAAAACCAAAACCGGTAAAGGATCAATGATTTTTTTCGGGTAGAAAATATTCAATTGCTTTTGGGGCATTTCTTCCAAAAAACCTTCTTCCATATAGGTTATGTTTTCTGAAACCGTTATTCCCCTCAATGAACAGGATGCCAGAATAAAAACCGAAAAAAAACATAAAACAAAATTGCTCATCATTGCTTTTTAATAGGTACGGAACTGATCCATGATCAGACCATTGTGAAGGTGCTGATCAGATATAACATTTTATACACGATTTAAATTGCTCCATCTTGCTTAGGTGCTAAAAGCTTGCCTAAATTAGCCCCTCTGTTTATATTATCACGGAATGACTCTCAAAAATTCAATAAAATTTCTCGATCTGAAAGCGATCAACAACCGTTTTGAACCGCAGCTTAGCCAAACCATTTTAGATGTGGTTCAAAGTGGCAGGTACCTGAAAGGAGAACAAACCGAAGGCTTCGAAAAAGAATTCGCTGCATACATTGGTACCAAACATTGTATTGGCCTTGGAAATGGCACCAATGCCTTGGAAATCATCTTTCGGGCATACCTGGAATTGGGCATTCTCAAAAAAAACGATGAGGTGTTGGTCCCGGCCAATACTTTTTTTGCCACCTTTTTGGCGGTCATCAACCAGGGTTTAGTTCCTGTGCCGATAGACCCTAATTTACCGACATTTCTTTTGAAAACCACCGGAATAGCGAAAGCCATTAGCCCCAGAACCAAAGCCATGGTGATGGTCCATCTCTATGGTAGAAATGCTTACCATGAAAACATTCATGCCTTGCTGAAAGCCAATGGCATTCTTTTGATTGAGGACAATGCCCAGGCGGTAGGAAGCCGGTATTTGGACAAGAAAAGTGGCAGTCTGGGAGATGCAGCAGCCCATAGTTTTTACCCGGCAAAAAACCTGGGAGCCATGGGAGATGCCGGAGCAATCACAACCAATCAGGATCAATTGGCGGAAACTTGCCGGGCCCTTGCCAATTATGGAAGTATTACCAGCTTTGAATACCAATATGCCGGAACAAATTCCAAAATGGATGAAATACAAGCTGCCATATTGAGGGTAAAGTTACCCTATCTGGATGAGGATAATGCCAGAAGAAACCACATTGCCCTGGAATACCTCTCTCAGATCAAACACCCGAAAATTCAGCTACCCCTGCCAGCCGATCCATCGCAAACGCTCCAACATACCTGGCATCTTTTTACCATTTTGGTAGCTGACAGGCAAAATTTAATGAATTATTTGAGGAAGTTCGGCATAGAAGCAGCCATCCATTATCCTACTCCTCCGCATCGACAGCCTGCTTTTAAAGCATCCTTTCCAGGCAAAGCACTCCCCCTTACAGAAAGGATTCACAGAGAAACACTCAGTTTGCCGCTGAATCAGGCTTTGACAGAAAAGGAACTGGCTTTTATTATTGACCGAATAAACCACTGGTAAATCAGCTCAGGTTGATTTTTTCCATCCCATACAAACCATTTGGTTGGCTAAAAGTTTTGATGATATGAATTTGTTAAAACAACTTTCCGAAAGACAAAAAGACAGGATCATCGAGATGGCCTGGGAAGACCGGACCACCTTCGATGTCATCTTCAGGCAATTTGGCATCCCCGAAAAAGACGTCATCAAACTAATGCGCAGGGAAATGAAAGAAAGCTCCTTCAAAATGTGGAGAAAAAGGGTACAAAGCCGAAAGACAAAACACCAAAAGCTAATCGCCAATCAACCTGTTAAACGTTTCAAATGCTACCGGCAGAAAAGCATCTGCCAAAATAGGATCACCTGATAAGCAGCCTGCTATTCAGAAAAGCTGGTTCAAACTGTTCTGAATTCTTTAAAGGCATTGATCAAACCGTTAGTGGAGGCATCATGTCCTGATACTTTTTCAGGAGCAGTCAATTCGGGTAAAATGGTTTTGGCCAAAACCTTTCCCAATTCGACGCCCCACTGGTCGAAGCTGTAAATGTTCCAGATAGCCCCCTGTACGAATATTTTATGTTCATACATGGCAATGAGAGCCCCTAGAGTTGCCGGGTTGATCTTCTTGACTAGGATGGAATTCGTGGGATTGTTTCCCTCAAAAACCCTGTGCGGAGCGATTTTATCGATTATTTCTGGTGATTTTCCCTCCTTTTTCATTTCTTCTTTCACCTGTTCCAGAGATTTCCCATTCATCAAAGCCTCTGTTTGGGCAAAAAAATTGGACATCAGTTTGACATGATGGTCACCAACGGGGTTGTGTGTTTGTGCTGGTGCAATGAAGTCGCAGGGGATTATCTGGGTCCCCTGATGTATCAATTGGTAAAAGGCATGCTGCCCGTTCGTACCTGGTTCACCCCATATCACAGGACCTGTTGTATAGGACACCCTATTGCCTTCCCTGTCTATGCATTTACCATTGCTCTCCATATTCCCTTGCTGGAAATAGGCTGGAAAACGATGCATGTATTGGTCATAGGGAAGTATGGTTTCGGACGCCGCCCCCAGAAAATTGGTATTCCATATGCCAATCAAAGCCAACAAAACCGGCAAATTTTTATCAAAGGGTTCATTTCTGAAGTGATTGTCCATACCGTGGGCACCTTCCAGGAGTTTGCGGAAATTATCAAAGCCCACCGAACAGGCAATGGTAAGCCCAATAGCCGACCAAAGGGAATACCTACCCCCTACCCAGTCCCAGAACTCAAACATATTGTTTAAATCGATACCAAATTCCCTGACCGCATTGCCATTGGTAGACATGGCCACAAAGTGTTTGGCGACCTCATTTTTATCGTGTGCGTTTTCCAAAAACCAATCTCTGGCTGTATGGGCATTGGTCATTGTCTCCTGAGTAGTAAAGGTTTTTGAGGCAATGAAAAATAAGGTCGTCTCAGGATTAACCTGCTTCAATACTTCTGTAATATGAGATCCATCCACATTAGAAACAAAGTATGCCTTCAGGTGAGGGTGCTGGTATGGTTTCAGCGCTTCTGACACCATCACCGGACCCAAATCACTTCCTCCAATACCAATGTTTACCAGGGATTTTATGGGTTTTCCAGTATACCCTTTCCATACACCTTTGGCCACTTTTTCTGAAAAAACCTTCATTTTTTCCAGCACCCTGTTCACCTCCGGCATTACATCTTTACCATCTACATAAACCGGGGCATTTGACCTGTTTCTCAAAGCAGTATGTAAGACAGCCCTGTTTTCCGTTCCGTTGATCAGCTTGCCATCAAACATGGAATTTATCGCTTCTTTAAGTGCCGTCTGATCTGCCAGCTCCAATAGTGATTTGAAAATACCATCGTTTATCCTGTTTTTTGAAAAATCCAATAGGATGTCCTTAAACCTGACATGATATTTATCAAATCTTTTAGGGTCGTTTTCAAATAAATCCTTGATAGTTACAGGGGATTTAGAGGCATTTTGAAGTGCTTTCCACGCTTCGGTATTACTGGGGTTGATATCCTTCATTGTATTGTATTTTTAGGTCTGGGCTGTAAAGCTAAAAATAAAATACAAGCATCTAAACAACAATTTCATTTTGTCATGCGGACTGGAAATAATTCCAATTTTACCAGGCCAATAAGCATTTAAATCTCCTTTCCGTCCCAAATCCCGGAAAATAAAACCCGGGATAAGGCCATTCATATCTGTTTTTCATTCTTTGATAACCAATTTCTTAATTGTTTGTATTTTTTATACTGAACTAGTAAAAATTTATACATGAAATCGAAATACAAAAAAATCTTATTTACATTCATTTTTTACATGAAATTAGCTGCAGATCAAACCAAAATGAATAAATTAGCCTGTCCTGTGAAAACAACAGCAGAGAACATGTTTTTGTCTTTTTTATTTATCAAAGATTGAAATTTCTAATCCAGGTTTAATTTTGTTATATTATTAAAATGATAGGTTTATGGTTCTGATATCATTCAATGCAAATGGAGAAATACCGTTAAATTTGAAAACCTGATCAGAACTGCATCATTATAGTGATAAAAATATTTGTTTTAAGTTAAAATAATACAAAAAAACTTGAAAGTGTTTTTAAATTTCAAAAAGTTTTTTTCTGCTTCTGTGCTATTTGCAGCGGTATTGCTATCTCATTTTTCCTTTGCCCAAAGGAAAGATATCGATTCCCTTAAATCAAGGATGCAGCTTTTTGAAAACAACGAGAATTTTTCTCCCGATAAGCCCTATATAGATTTACTCAACCGGTTGGGTGAGTTGTATTACAACTTGAACCCGGACAGCACATTCTTATTGGGCATGAAAAGTCTGGATGCCAGTGAAAAAACCGGATACCAGGATGGTATAGTGGACGCATACAGGAACATAGGTGCTTTTCACAACATTCGGGGAGAATACGAGCAAGCGATGAGTTATTTTAAAGAGGGCTTGAGCTTAGCAAAAGAAAATCAGTATCTGAAAGGTATGGCCCATATTTACCACAGCATGGGTTTGAATCATTACGATAGAGGAAATTTCACGGAGGCCGTTTCATTCTACTATAAGGCACTGGAAATAAAAGAAAAGCACCTTTCTGAAAACGAACAAAGCACAACGCTTAGTAATCTGGGATTGGTTTTTTCGGACATGGAAGATTATGAAAAGGCATTGGATTTTCATAACAGAGCGCTTGAAATCCGGAAAAAGTTAAACAACAAACTTGGAATGGCCTCCTCCCTGAGCAACATTGGATTAATTTATAAAAAGAAGGGGGAATTGGATGATGCCATGGAAAGTTATACATCCACCCTTGAAATCGGTAAAAAAATTGAAAACAATCAGCTGATTTCAGTGAGTCATTTTAATCTGGGTGAAATATTGCTTACCCTGGAAGATTTTGAGGGTGCGCTGTTTCATTTTGAAGCTGCACTTCAGGTTGACAAATCAGTAGAAGATAAAGCCGGTACAAGCAGTGACTTGCTTGGCCTGGGTGAAGTCTATATAAATATGGGAAACTTAGTTGAAGCAAAAAAAGCCGTCCAAAGCGGCCTTGAGCTTTCCATGGAAAGCAATATCAAAAGCAATATAGAGAAAAGTCACTTTTTGCTCAGTGAAGTTTTTGAAAAAGAAGGAAATAACAGCGCCGCCCTGTACCATTACAAATTGCACACCGCGTACAGGGACAGCATCATCAACCTGGAATCGGAAAAGCAAATTCAGGAATTGGCAGCAAAGTATGAGTTTGATAAAAAAGAGGCGGCATTGCGGCAAGAGCAGCGGGAAAAGGAATTAGTAAATGAAAAACTGATGGAGAAACGGATCCGGATAGGTTTTACCATTATCCTGGTTATCCTTTTAATTGCCTTTTTTATTGCGCTTAGATCCATCAGGTACCAGGTAAAGGCCAAAACGCTGGTGACCAGGCAAAAAAACAGACTGGAAAACCTTAACAAAAAGATCCTGCATCAAAAAAAGGAAACAGAGCAGGTTGCCAGGCAGCTTATTGAAGTCAACAAAACCAAAGACAAACTTTTCAGTATAGTGGGACACGATTTAAAAAGTCCTATCAATAGTCTTAAGGGACTGATGCAATACGCTGTAGACGAAAAACTTAGCCAGGAGGAATTTTTGCTCGTCTCCACCCAACTGAGAAACGAAGTGGAGCATGTTCACTTTACTTTGATCAATTTGCTTCACTGGGCCAAAAACCAAATGAAAGGTATCGTCACGGAAACGGAAAAAGTATCTGTCAATAAAATCTTTCAGGAAAACATCAATTTGTATAAACCTGTATCTGAAACCAAACAGATTCAGGTTGTTGATCTTTTAGATCCGGACACGAATTGCCTGGCAGACAAAGAACAGTGTAATTTGATCATTAGAAATTTGATAAATAATGCATTGAAATTCACCAACCGGGGAGGGAAAATAACAATCCGCAGTAAAAAAATTCACGATACCCATTGGGAGATTTCTGTTCAGGACAATGGCATAGGCATGGATGAACAGACCCTGTCCAGGCTTTTTCAACCCATATTGAGAGAAAAACAACGGTATGGCACTGCCGGCGAAAAGGGTACCGGATTAGGGCTTCAACTTACCAAAGATTTCATCCTTAAAAATGGTGGTGATATACAGGTAACTAGCGAGTCGGGAAAAGGCAGTACATTTACTTTTACCCTACCTATCGCCGTTTAATCCCGATGAAAGATTATACAGGTCAATGGTTGGTAAATTGATTTTATTTTGCTTAAATTATGATGCAAGATTTAAAGCATACCAAACCCGGGATTACTGGCAGAAAATAGTTGCACATGTTTTCCAGCACCCATAGTTTAGGCTTTTTCTTATTCGTTTTTCCAGGCAACAAACCATAAAAAATCCGAAAATATGAAGGAATCAAATTTCAAATCATTCAAAATTAAAATAGCTATTGCATTGACATTGGTGTTGTTTTTGATTTTTGCCAAAAGCCTTGTGGACAAAAGCAATGTTGATGAATTGGAAGCTTCCTTTGTTACAGTATATGAAGACCGGCTGGTGGTGCAGGATTATATTTTCAATATTACAGAATTGCTTTTTCGGATGCGCCTACTGGTGGCCAATACGGAATCCCTGGATCAATACTTGTCCATCCAAAATCAGGTGATGGCTTATCATGATCAGATATTGAATATTATTTCAGATTTTGAGAAAACGCACCTTACCCCTAAGGAAGCTGAGTACCTGAAGGACTTTGAAACATTGATCCGGGACAAACTGGAAATCGAAAGTTATTTTACCGGATTTGAAGAATCAGATCGAAATTACCAAAGTAGTGTTGAGAAATTCAATACTGACTTCGAGAAGGTTTTTTACGATCTTAGAGAATTGTCGAAAATCCAACTCAGAGAGGGAGAGAAACTCACCAATTTAAGCTACAGGATCAAGGCGCGTTCTGATATTTGGCTTCAATTCGAATATGCGGTTCTTTTTGTTCTTTTGATCATCATCAGCATGTTGATTTATTCATCAAGAGATATAAGTAAGGAAAAGACGCATTCCACCTCAAATTGAGCTGGTTATTTTCTGTTGGCCCAGGCCGATAGCAAAAAGCCTACAAGAAAAATTACCAAAGTGCCAAAAACGATGGTTAGGTTGGCATGAAAGGTACTCCTGAATGTAGCTCCTTCTTCAAATATCACCGGTGACAAGCTCATCCATCCTATCACTAAAACCCCCAATACTACGCCAATGGCGGCATAGCTCCGTTTGATGTTTTTCCCGATAAAACCAAGCAAAAACAAGCCCAGGATTCCTCCGCTGAAAATTGCTGAAAGTGCCCACCAGGCATCAAGGGCACTTTCAACCCCATTGAAAGCAATGGCGACAATAATACTTAACAAGCCCATAACCAAAGAGGCAATGACCAAAACCTTCATCTCAGCTTTCTCCTTTAAATCCGGGGAAATGTATTTTTTGAAATGATCTGTCAAAATAATCGTTGCCGAGCTATTGATGCTGGTTGAAATAGTGCTCATACCTGCTGCAAAAATAGAAGCGATCAACAATCCGGTCATACCCACGGGCAGGCCAGTAACTATAAAATAGGGAAATACCTTATCTGCCTGATCGCCTCCTTTAAAGGCTTCAGGCAACAATTCCGGCATGGCCTGGTAGTAGGCAAATAAGGCGGTGCCAATAAAGAAAAACAAAAGGGAGACAGGAACATATAACAAGCTTCCCAAAAGTGTAGATTTTACTGCCTCCTTGTCTGTTTTTGCACTGAGGTACCGTTGTACATAATTTTGATCTACACCAAAATTCTGCAGATTAATAAACAACCCATATATCAGAATAACCCAGAAAGTAGCTTCAGAAAGGCTCCAATCAAAGCTTCCCAGACTAAACTTATCATGGGCAGCAGCTATGGTAAACACCTGACCCGGCCCTTCAGGCATAGAAAAAAATATTAAAACCAGGCAGGCTAATGCTCCGGATATCAGGATAATCCCCTGAATCGCATCGGTCCAAATTACCGCTGCAAAACCTCCCATGATGGAATAAATCAATACACTTATACCTGTGACTACAATTATGATGGGTATACTCCAGCCAAACAGCACATTCATGGGCAATGCCAGCAAATACATGATGGCTCCCATTCTGGCCAGCTGGGTAAGCAGGTAGCAAGCAGACGCATAGGTTCTTGCCCAGCTACCAAACCTGGTTTCCAGGTAATAGTAAGCCGAAGGGCTTTTAATACCCCGGTAGAGCGGTACAAAAAATTTCACCGCCAGTATAGCCGCTATAGGAATGGACAGGCTGAACACGAATCCATTCCAATTGGAAAGGTAAGCGTTTCCGGGCAAGGCCAAAAAACTAATACTGCTGACAAAGGTGGCAAATATAGACATCCCGATTGCCCAGGAAGGAAGCTTCCCCCCACCTGTGATAAAATCCGTAGAAGATCGCTTTTTATAATAAAAAGAAGCCCCGAATAAGACAATGGCTAACATGTAAACTAAAAAAACAATTAAATCAATAATGGGTAATTCCATGCTTCTTGCAGTTATTTTATCTGAATAATTCAGGCATAAGCCTTATATGCTTCCAATCCCTTTAAATTCTTTTCCACCTGTTTCAACTGGGCTTGACCAAAGGAAGTCAGGGGTGAAGACAGGTAGCCGTTTCCAATTCCCAATACCGCCATAGCAGCTTTTAAGCCCTTTAGAAAACTGGACCCATAGCTCCCCAATGCATAGATCTCGGATGATATTTCCATGACCATTTGTTGCAGGCGGGCCACCTCTTTTAAATCTCCCCGCTCTGCTGCGGCATACAAGTCCACATAAAGCCCGGGAAATAGGTTGGCCCCTCCACTGACTCCTCCATGTCCACCCATCAGCACGGTTGATGCCATCATTTCCTCCGGACCTACCAAAAGGGTAAAATCGGGTCTGTCCTTAAAGGCATAAAGCATGGCGTTAAAATAAACGGCATTCCCAGAGCTGTCTTTCAACCCCAGAATATTGGGATGTGCAGAAAGCTCCACTACAGCTTTTTGGGTAAGCATGGTCTTGGTGTGGGAAGGCATATTGTACAGGTAAAGCGGTAATGGCAAAGCGTCAGCCAACCTGGTGAAATAGGCAATAAGTTCATTTTCTCCAAGGCCAAAATAATAAGGCGGAGCAGCTACGACGGCATCCGCCCCTGCATCTGCTGCTGCCTGGCCCAACACCAGACTTTCACTGAGAGAAGTGTCTGTCACCCCTACCAGTACGGGGACTCGACCGTTGACTTCCCTGCAAGTCAATTGAATCAATTCATTTCTCAAATGGTAAGGAATATTGGTGCACTCACCCGTTGTCCCCAAAATAAATAAGCCGTGTACTCCTCCTTTCAGTAGGTGAGCAATAAGCCTGGAGGCACTTTGATGGTCCAATTCTTGGTCATCCTTCAGCATGGTAGCCATGGGAGGAATTATCCCTTTCAGGGGATTCTTTTTTAAGTCGATGTGCATTTTTAAGTTATTATGTACTGAAAAATAGGACAGCCCATGATAGGAGCCTGTTTTACAAAAACCATTTAAATTTTCTCCGGGTCCACGACCACATATTTCACGGTTTCTCTGTCGTAAGTATAGGAAATATGAACCATTCCATCCTTACTTTGAATAATGGCCGGATAGCTGTATCCGGCATTATTGGGTTCATTTTCCAGGGTCATAAAAGGCTCCCAATCTTTCCCATCCGCCGAAATGGCCAGGTTGAGGATATTCCTTCCTTTGGGTTCTTCCCCTTCTTTGGTACTGTGATTATAAACCAGGAGGTGCCTGCCGTCCTGCAGAGTAAGGGCATCTGTACCCGAATTTGGATTGGGCAGGGAGGTAGCCGCCATCTCAGACCAGGACTGCCCCTGATCCGAAGACCAGCTTTCGGCGATCACGTCCTGCCGGGTCCGGCAAAGCACCTGTAAATCACCGTTATCATGTATCAATATACTGGGTTGAATGGCATCAAATTCTACCCCATCATTGATGGGGCCGACCACCTGCCAGGTCTTGCCATCATCCTTACTGATTTCGAAATGCACTTTCCAAAAAGTATCTCCATCCTGTTCTATTTCTATACTGGAGGGGCTGATAATGGTGCCATCTTCCAGCTGCACAGGCTTGTTTTTCACCGGACCCAGGAGGGCACCGATAGCAGGGTCTTCCCCCAGTTTTTGCGGAGCAGACCATGTTTTGCCCTCATCCTCGGAGGTAATCAACATTCCCCACCATTCCCTGGGGTTTGGACCTACTTTATAAAATAACATGAGTGGCCCTTCCCTGGGCTGAAACAATACCGGGTTCCAACAGGGATAGCGCAAGGTATCATTTTGGACCCCGTTTGCTACTTCCTCGGGCCATGACCATTTTCCATCTTTCAGGTGACTTACCCTGATCCCCACATCCGGATTCCTCTCGTGGGTGCCGGAGAAAAATGCGGCCACAATGCCGGAAGAAGTTTCTACCAGAGTGGAAGCGTGCACCTGTGGAGTGGGCCGGTTATCCAGGGGATAAATCAATTCAGCATGAACCAAAGCCCCTTCTCCCACCTCTGCTTTGGGAGGTAGAAAATAGTTTCCTGTGATATCATTTGCCTCTTTTTGTTGATGCTCTCCTGATTGGTTTTTATCGCTCCCACTTCCACATGCAGCGATAAGGAACAATAAAGAAATACTGATAATTTTTACTTCCAGGTTTCTCATATTTAAATGCCGCATAAGGCTGTTTTAATTCCCAATTCGTTCATGGCCGCCGCTTTGGCATAACAAGCCTCCAGGGCTTTTTCCCTGTCCGGTGCATAAACCACTTGTATATGGTTAGCTTTGTGCCGTGCCATCATCTGATCACGGCTTACCCCTTCCAGCACCCCATGCATGATAGGCCACTGTGGAGTGGTCATTTTCCACCTTCTTTGCGTTTCCTCAGGAGGAAGTGCTGCTACTTTTCCTATACCCAGATCACAGTGCAAATGATCATTCATAATATACACCCTGCTCCAAACAATATGACCCGGTTTACTGATGCCTTTCAGGCTGCCTCCCCCCAATCTAAAGTACATGGGAGGTTGGCGCTCACTACTTGCCCCGGAATAGCCATTGATAAAATGAGAGGCAGGAGCTGCACCTGAGATCAGAAATACCCAAACAAAAACTTCCTCCCCATCTATGGTAAAATCTTCGCCATACCTGAGATCATGTAAAGTGTTGTCCCCAGATAAGCCCAATTTTTCCCATAAGCGGTAAGTGATCAGGCTATCCAATCCGGCGCATTCATCTACTTCGTTGAAATGAGGAAGTGCCCTTCCGGGTAAAATTTCCCTGCCTTCCTTTGTATAGGCAGGCGGGCGGTCTGTATTATTCAATAGCCCTTCCGCCAAATCGCTGGCCACGGCGAGGTCCTTCAGGCCCTGCTGGTATTGGATCCCGATGGTGTCACAGCCAAATTCATCAGCCAGCCTTAAAGCTGCCAGGTACATTTTACATTGCTCCAGGGTCTGTTCCCTGGTCAGTTCCGTTTCCGGATCTTTACCCCATTGAAAGTCGACCCCCTTATCCAGAAGCCATTGAAGGACTGCCGCAGCGTCCTGGTCAGTCACCGTTCTCATGGCAGCATACAGACCTGATTGACTTAGTCTTTCCTTAAAAATCCCGGTAGGGTGTAGGAGGTGGTCAGGGATAATGGCATTAAACATTCCCATACATCCTTCATCAAAAACGCCCATGATGGCTTTTTCTTTTTTAAAGGCCCGGGCAAACTTCTCTCCCGTTTCCACTGCATTACCCGGAGCTTCATTTGGATCAAAATCCCTCACATGGCCGAGGTCGTGGGTGATTTTACCGGAATGTAACCATTCCCTGAGGCCATTGAGAAAAAAATCATCGGTGAAATCCCTGCTCCAAAGCGTGGAATATGTTACACCGGCTTTGGTCAGAGAACCATTGAGGTTGAGCATGCCTACCAAACCGGGCCATTGCCCATTCCAATTGGCCAAAGTAAGTATGGGGCCCTTATGCGTGGTCAGCCCGGCAAGTACATGGTGGGAATATTGCCATACACTTTCCGCTACAATAATGGGCTTATGGGGATCCAAATCCCTAAAAACCTGCATGCCCATTTTTTGAGAATCGATGAAACCATGACCCTTTTCCTTATCAAAAGGATGGGCACGATGGACCTTTACCTCAAGCTTATCCAAAACCTGATGCAAACTGTTTTCCATATCCTCTTGTGCTTGCCAGCAAGTCTGGTTGGCAGACAACCTTAAATCTCCACTGGCTACCAGATAAACTTCTTTGATCATTTTCTCCCTTTTATACTTTTTATGTTTTATTATTCACCTTATATAATCTCTGGCAGTATTACTGGAAAAAGGCTCATTCAGGCCCATGTACCGTTAAAAAAAACACTGCCGGCCATTATCCTATTTTAGCGGGTTCTCATACCAGACGACTCCCAATCCTTTTTTCGTACCATCCTCGGCTGTTTCTTCTGAAGTCAGAATATCCAGATCCCCATCCCCATCCAAATCGATTAAAGTCAGAAAATCATATTTCACCCCTTTCTCGCCACTGATATCCAGTATCTGCGCAGCAGCAGCTTGAAAATCCAGACGAGCTATTACACCTGATTTCCCCAAAGCACCCTCAAATGAGGCTACCATGTCCAATTTCCCATCCTGGTCAATATCAGCAATCACAACGGATTTCCCCCTGGATCCAGACACAACAGGATAAGGAATAAATTTTTCATCCCAGGTTCTATCATTTGGGGTGAAATGCACCCATCCTTTCACCAAATCCGGCACCACAATACCCGGCAAATGGGTGTTTCCAAGCACATACAAACCCATAAACATGGGTTCGCCCTTCTGCAAACCAATGAAATGGTTTTTCCATGGCTGATCGGCCTGGCCTGGACCGGGGTTTTCCAGCCACCTGAGCCCCCTCAATTCCCCATGCCGGTCAGTGATCAGCAAATCTATGAGCCCATTGTTGTTCATATCCATCAGTTCGATGGACATGATCCAGCCTGCCCTGGAAATCTCATGGTATTTCCAGGCCTCCAGGTCTCCGGGATCCTCAGGAGATTCCAGCCAGCCAATAGTGCCATTGGGGTTTTTTGATCCTACAATCAGGTCAGCTCCATTTTTCCCATCTATTTCCAAAGCTCTTCCAAACATCCATTTGGTTTTTCCCACTGATGCAGGAATGTCTTCAGATTTCCATCTTTCACTGCGCCGCAGATTGCTTTTCTCTTTTGGAGCCCAGTGAAGGGTAATCCTTTGGTGACTGCCCTCGGAGAAGGAAACCAAATCCTGATTTCCATCCCCATTCAGGTCTGTGGCGAAGGCATCCTCCACATCCGGGGCTTTGAGCTCCACAAAAGGCCATTTTGATTTCGGCTCATTTGGTTGAAAATAAAGCCTTACCACACCTCCTTCTTCCCAGGCTACCACTACGTCCAATTTTCCATCTCCATCCACATCTGACATTTTTGAACCATCTGCCCCAAAGGAAGTATTGTCTATGGTATGCATTTTCCATGGACTGCTGCTGACAATGCTTTTTTCTTGCTGTCCATGACTGATTAGGGGTAACAAAACCAAAGTCATTAAGCCGATAAAGCGATGCATATTTAGGTCATTTAATTTCAACATTGGCAAACCAGCCTTCTTCCAGGGTTTTTGGGTCATGAGAACAAATGAATAATCCAAGGAACACCTTGGCATCCAAATCCGGCAGGGTATGGCTACCGATTAGATGAAATCCGGAATCTTTTTCCAAGGCACCTTTCAAAGTAAATTCATTCCCCTTTCTTTCCAGCATAAGCAGCTTATAATGGCTTTCTGGTGCAAATATTTCGTCCTCCGGATCCCTCATGGCCATTCCTTTTTTGGACCTCCATTGTAATACAGTTAGCCCATCTCCATGCAATACTCCGGAAATATGGGCTGCATCATCAGCAATATTTTCCCTTACCATAATACCAATTTTCCGGTGAGGATCCTTACCTTCTCCTATGAACCCCAGTTCAGTCTGAATTTTAAAATCCCCTCTTTCCGCCCTGAACAGATAATGAAACTCATCCCTTTCAAACCAAATGTTATACCCTGAACCTTTTAAAGTATACTTTTCTTCCATCTGATCATATTTGGAACTGCCTTTAATAGCAGGATAACCAATATCCAGGGATTGCTTGAACAGACCTAAATTGTTTTCAATACAACCTTGACAGATCAAACCTGCCAACAACAAAACAAAAATGGATTTTACCGAATTAGGCACCATGTTAATGATTTTTTTTAAATTTTTCCTATATGAATCCAAAAGCAACCTTTAACGCTGAAAACAACCTCCCAAATGACTTGTTCTTTTTGCCAGATACCCTTGCCCCCATTTGAGTCAAGCAAACAAAGCATGTGTTTTCAGTTTTTGATGCAATCCTCATTTGGAAATGCTATTGGTCTTCGTTTGACACATTGTGTCTATTATTCATTTCATTTGAGATAAAGAGCAGGTAAACCATCTGCCCATTTGGCAGAACAAATTGTTCGTGAATGAAACAAGCCCGGGGTCATCCTACCCCATTTTGAGTATTTCTGAAAAATACTACAAGTATTTGCTCTTTGAAAGAAAATGCAGTTAAAAGTCATTATTCAAATTAAAAAGGCTTAACCTGAGGGATAAATTTTATATATTGACTGCTTAAAATAGTTAACCTAAATATATCAATGAGCCCTTTAAAAATAGACAGAAGAAAATTCATCAAAGGCGGTACAGCATTAATGGCACTTGGCAGCGTAGGTGTACCAGCTATGGGACTGCAGGCCAGAAAAGCTTCCTATAAAGTAGGCCTGATAGGCACCGGCTGGTACGGTAAAAGTGATTTGTTCCGCCTGATCCAGGTAGCGGAAGTTGAGGTGGTTGCCCTTGCAGATCCTGATCAAAAATTATTGGATGAGGCTGCAAAACTGGTCAGTCAGCGCCAGTCCTCTGGCAAAACTCCTCAAACATACAACCACTACAGGCAAATGCTCGATGCGCATGAATTGGACATCCTTTTGGTGGGCAGTCCTGATCATTGGCATGCCCTGCAAGCCATTGATGCCATACATGCCGGTGCACATGTTTATTTGCAAAAGCCAATCAGTGTGGATGTGATAGAGGGAGAAGCCATATTGGCCGCTGCCAGAAAATACAATAAAGTAGTACAGATTGGCACCCAAAGAAGAAGTACCCCGCACCTGGTTGAGGCTAAGAAAAATATTGTGGATAAGGGATTGTTGGGGAAAGTTTCCCATGCAGAAATGTGCTGCTATTACCACATGCGGGCCAATGGCAGTCCTGAGGTGCAGCCGGTACCCGATTTTTTCGATTATAATCTCTGGGTTGGTCCTGGCCCCATGCGGCCATTTGATGGTCTTCCCCACAGGCGTTGGTGGCGCACAATGATGGAATACAGCAATGGCATTACCGGAGACATGTGTGTTCACATGTTTGATGCCGTAAGGTGGACATTAGGGCTGGGATGGCCCAAAAGTGTCTTTGCTACCGGTGGCATATACGTCCAAAAAGGAGGCAAATCAACCATTGCCGATACCCAAACGGCGACTTTCCATTACGATGATTTGGATTGTGTCTGGACCCACCGCTCCTGGGGCACAGCTCAGGACCCTGAATACCCCTGGGCTTATAAAATCTATGGAGACAAAGGGACGCTGAAAGCTTCTGTCATGAAATATGAATTTATTCCCCACGGGGGTGGCGAACCCATCAGGGGAGATGTGGTCTATGAAAGGGAAAAATATCCCGAGGACCTGAATGAAAAGGACATCGAGCTCCATGCTGCACCGGCAACCAGAGACCACATGAGGGATTTTCTGAAGGCAATAGAACAGGGTGGCCGTCCGGTGGCCGACATAGAAGAAGGACATATTTCTACTGCCAGTTGTATCCTGGCCAATATTTCCATGGAATTGGGCAGACCATTGGCCTATGACCCCGATAAAATGATTGTCAAGGACGATGCAGAAGCCACACGGTTATTGAGAAGGCCCTACCGGGCTCCCTTTCAGCATCCAGATCCAAGATCTGTATAAATATAAAAAAACTCCACCAGCTTTTTTCCGGTGGAGTTTTTCTCTTTATCAGCAAGAAAAAGGTTAAACTTTAAACCCCTCCCTGTAATTTCTGCCTACAAACTGATTGGCCTCTTCTAAATTGGTAATGCGCATGTTTTCTCCGTCCCATAATAATTTCTTACGGCCGAAGAATTCTGCCTGTCCATTGCTGTTTTCTCTTCTCAACATGTAGCTTCTGATGGCCAAATTACCCATCAGAACGGTTTCTGTCATTGGTCCTGCATAATCGAATGAAGAGGTCAGGCCTTTGTGCTCCGAACTGTTGAATCCAGCTTTACAGGCATCTACCCATTTGCGCTGATGCCCGTATTCAGGCTCCTCATTATCCTCCACCTCAGGACCAAATTCAGTGGTACCGTCATTCAGGTACAATTTGGGCATCAGTGGGGAACTGTCGTTGATATTGGTTGAAATGATTCCCTTTTCTCCAATGATCAGGACGCCATTTGCGCTGTTCTTTCCTCCAATATCATCATCTGCTGGAATGATATCCGGATGGGAAGGCCTGATACCACCATCACTCCAGGTCATCTCTATGGGAGATTTGCTTTTTGACGTGGCATCAAAATGGAGAGTAATGAATGAAGCTGGGGGACAGCCTTTGGGATAGTAATCTGCCGTCCACATATCAGTATATATGGAAGCCACACTACATTCGGCGTCAGTGGGGTACATTAAGCCCAGGGTTCGGAAAGGAATATCAATCAGGTGGCATCCCACATCTCCCAAGGCACCGGTACCATAATCCCACCAACCTCTCCAGTTGAAAGGATGAAGATTGGGTGTATAGGGAATATATTCGGAAGGGCCTAACCAAAGGTCCCAATGCAGGTCATCTGGTTTTTTGGAAGGTGCGGGTTCGGGGAAGGGAATCCCCTGAGGCCATACAGGACGGTTGGTCCAGACCTGTACTTTGGACACCTTGCCGATTTTATCTTCATCAATCCACTTTTGCACCATATTCAGTAAGGGATTGGAGCCGCCCTGGTTGCCCATTTGGCTTACAATCTTCTGTTCTCTCGCCATCTCGGTAAGCATTCTTGCTTCCCTGATATTGTGGGTCATGGGTTTCTGCACATATACATGCTTACCACGCTCCATGGCATAGGCGGCAGCAGGACCATGAACATGATCAGGGGTAGAGATGGTTACCGCATCAATGTCCTTTTCTTTATCCAACATCTCCCGGTAGTCATGATAGCGCTTTGCATTGGGGAAATTCTCTACCGATCGGGAAGCAGAACCTGAAAAGTCCACATCACAGAGGGCTACCACACGCTCCCTGCCATTGACCGAGGCATTTTTAATATCGCTGGATCCCTTACCTCCTGCCCCTATTGCAGCCAGGTTCAGTTGGTCACTTGGAGCGGTAAATCCTACTCCACCCAGTACATGTCTGGGGACAAAAATTACAGAGGAGGCAATAGCCGCATTTTTTATAAACGAACGCCTGCCCGAATCCTGTTTTTCCATTTTTTTTGTTTTCATGGTTATTTCGAGTTATTTGATTTAGTAAATGTATAATCGGGAAAATGATAAGGGATACAATAACGAAATTAATCCATTAATATACTGGATCAACCTGGCTTTAGGCAGTCCCTTTGAAAAAAAATTTCTTAAATCGACCTTCTTTGTATGATTAACAAGCCTTCTGAATGACATTTTACTGTTTATGGATTAGCCTTTTTTTTTGATCGCAAATACAATTCCTCCACCTTGGTTCTTGCCCAGGGGGTTTTCCTTAAAAAAGTCAAGCTGGATTTCACTGAGGGATCATTCGTGAAACAACGGATTGGTATCTTATTGCCCAGTTCTTTCCAGCCATAAGTGGCCAACAAATATTCCAATATATCTATTAGTCTTACCCCGTGAAGCGGATTGTTGACTTGCCCTTCTTTTTCCATACGCCTAAAAGTAGAAATTTTAACCATTTTCTCCAATAACTATCCTGCCCATACCAGGAAACCAGGATATTTTTTCCTTTTTTTGAAAAAATTTCTTTTTACAACAAAAAAAACCGGACAGATAACCTGCCCGGTTTAATTTTAATCTACAATTCTAACTTCCTTATCTGATCAATGCAGGTAAGGTAGGATTTTTTTCAAAATCAAATGTGATGGGTAAAACTGAGAGCGAGGCTACCTCTACATTGTCAATCTTTGCAGGTTCCCATTCACCTGAAGTTGCTTTCAGCGCTTTAATGGCCTGCTGCTCCAGGTCTTTCATGTACATTTCTACAGACGTTTCGATATTGCTTGTGGTAGTTGCAAATGGAATGGATCCATCTTCATCCACTACAAATTTGACAAAAATAGTACCTTCCAAACCCCAGTTTTTAGCTTCTTCAGGATACTTTAAATTGCTTATTATGTCCGTTTGAAGGGCTTCTTTCCCTCCACTATATTCAGCTTCCTCATCTACGGAATAAAAGACACCCATCCTGTTTGCCGTGGTTTTCATTTTGTTTCTATTACTTTTCAGGTCAAAAAGAACCACTTCTAATTTTTTCCTGTCAATTTCATTGTCCACTCCTGTAACAACCACATCCTGTAATTTTCCATCATTCATCTTATAGGAATAGGAAAAGGCCGGGTAATCTTTTACTATCTCATTGATTTGCATCAGATAGTTCATGTTTCTATCCTCCATGTCCTCCAACTCACTTCCCGACAATTGTTCGTCGTTCTGTTGTGCTGATAAGGTTGAGAAGAGGAAAAGCATGCTGAATGTTAATACTAATCCTGAAATTATTTTGAATTGATTAAATCTTTCTATGGTCTTCATAACAGTCTTATTTTTAAATTAAATGTCTGAACCTTTTCTTCCGACGGAATAAAAGATCCTTTTTAAATATTAAAACTATCTGAAAAAGAACAATGAACATGCCAAAAAGGCTGTTTTTGGGTCAAAAAAAGAATATCATATGGATAAATACATTTTTCCTTTAAAAATTACCATATTTTCAAGATTTCAATTTGCTGCCCACGAAAGACTGCTCCTTCTCCCTCTCGTTTTGAGGCCAGTACCTGAATTAGGGGTGAATTTTCTGACACCAATTGGAACTCCCTCCCTTCCAGCTCCAGCTTACCCAGTGGAACAGCCACCCAAATCAAGGCCCCGCCAAATTCAATCAATGCGCCTTCGTAAACCTGGGAAATAGGTCCAATTCTGATTTTTTTCAGCTTATTCCTCCACTGACCAATAAGACTCAATTGTTTTTCCAGCAGACTCCTACTTTGGTTGATACTTTCCCTACCTGTTTCATATTTGTCTCCCGCACTGCTTTTGGTTTCTGATTGACTGGCTTCATGAAGGGCTGCAATCTGATCATTCAGGTCATCCATTTTATCCTGTACCATGGCCAGGGCCGCCCGCTGCAATTTCCTTTTCATTGCTAGCCCAGTTTCAAAGGCATCCGCTTCATCTTGGTTGAATTTCATTTTCGGGAGAATAATTTATTCATTCATCAGGGTTTCGATTTCCTCGGGATCAATGGGAATGTTTTCCATCAGATCGTGGTGTCCACTTTCACCGATGACGATATTGTTTTCCAATCTGATTCCAAGTTCCTCTTCCAAAATATAAATTCCTGGTTCAACGGTGAAAACCATTCCCGCCTGTATAGGCTCATGCAGGGACCCAACATCATGCACATCCAATCCCAAATGGTGGGAGGTTCCGTGCATGAAATATTTTCTGTAGGCCGGCTTTTCGGGAGCTTGATTTTTGATGTCTGTTTGGTCTATCAATCCCAGATTCACCAGCTCAGCCTGCATGATCAAACCGACCTCTTTATGGTATTCCTGAAGAGAAACCCCCGGTCTCAACATGTTTATGGCTTCCCGTTGTACCCTTAGCACAGCATCATAAACCTGGCGCTGCCTTTTGGAAAAGCGACCGTTTACAGGTATAGACCGGCTCATATCTGCATTGTAATTGCCATATTCCGCCCCAACATCAAAAAGAAGCAGGTCTCCCTCTTTACAAATCGCATTGTTTTGGATATAATGAAGCACACAAGCATTTTTACCTGAGGCAATAATGGGCTCATATGCAAAACCCCTGCTTCCTTGTTTTACAAATTCATGAATATACTCCGCTTCAATCTCATATTCACATACCCCAGGTTTAACGAAAGACAATATTCTTCTGAATCCATCTTCGGTGATATCACAGGCTTTTTGCAATTGTACGATCTCCTCAGGCTCTTTTACCGAACGAAATTTGTGCATTATTGGCGCAATCCTGTGATACTGGTGCAACGGAAACCTTTCTTTACAATCTTCAATGAAGCGTGCATCTCTGGTTTGCACCTTGATATCGGCTCTCAGGTGTTCATTTGTATTTAAAAAAACATGCTTGCTAAAAGCCATCAGGGTTTGAAAAATCAATTCAAAATCAGAAGTCCATTTGATATTGGCAATTCCTGAAAGTGCTTTGGCTTCCTCCTGTGTGAATTTGTGTCCTTCCCAAATGGCTATTTGCTCATTGGTAGGTTTGATAAAAAGTATTTCCCGCAGGGATGGATCCGGATAATCCGGGCAAATAACCAAAATGGTTTCTTCCTGGTCAATGCCACACAGGTAGAGCAGGTCATTGTTTTGTCTGAACCGCATGGTCCCATCTGCATTGGTAGGCAAAATATCATTGGAGTGAAAAACAACAATGGATTTTGACGGAAGCTTTTCAAGGATTTTATCTCTGTTTTTTTTGTATAGGGATGCGGGTGCCGGTTGGTATCTCATAAAAACATTTGATTTTTACAAAGGTAAAAAATATCCCTGCCCGGCAAGTTTATAATTTGAGTAATTCTCCGGCCCTTAAAATTGGTTTTCAACGGGAAAAACAATAGTTGCATCCCTGGAAAACAGCTGCGGAACAGACTATAAAAATTATTGTGCGCTGATGGCCTAGGGTCGGATGGATAAGTGCTCACCGATAGTTTTCAGGAAACAGGGTTTGCCCAAATCTGTCATTGCCAGTAACTATTCCCCATCTACACCAAACATATTAAAAACATCCCTGGAGCCATCCAGGGTCAATGCAAATTCTCCGGGTGGTAGTGAGGCTATTTCTAAAAGGTAAGAACTGCTTTGGTATTTGGTTGCCTTAAAAGGGATAAAATCTATGTCTGCAGCGGTAGATTTATTAAAATTTACCGTTCCGGTAACAATAGTTCTTCTGTCTTTATCCTGGTCGGACTCCAAGGCAAATACGTTGATCACTTCCATCGGATCCCGATCATTTTCATTGGCCTTAACGATCAGTCGGATGGTACTTCCCCGGTCGATTCTAACCGGACTTTTAGCTCCATTTACAAAGTTCACGCCTTTTGCTTTGGCCACTCCAAAAAGTGCTGCACCTACACTGGCTTTCGACCCGGAAGCCGCTTTTTGTTTTTCCAATTGCTCTGCTAATTGGTCATCCCTAACAAGCAAGATGATGCCTGAGAAATCAGGTTCAGCAATGGTTAAATCTTGTGCAAAGAGAGAATGGGCGAATAAAAGGGATAGAAAAAGGCTGTAAATCTTCATGGCAACCTGGTTTTTTGGATTATGCCAGGATCATTCTGGTTTTTCCTTCCAAATCCTATAATCTCCCTGAAACCTAAATTACCTGTCAATCAATTGATTGTGAACCTATCTAAGGTAGCACAAAAAATGGATAATTACAATACTCCTATTGCAAAAAGGAAAACCTAGCTGCTCAAAGCCTTGTCAGATCCTTTGGTTAGGCCCCACCGAATAAACACTTTTGTGACACTTACCAATACCCCTGTTGTGATGGTCCAGGCCAAAACTTCCTTCAGGGAGTTGTTGCGCTCATAGGGATTTTTGGGCGCCTCTTTCCCGGTGGTTTTTTCCCAGGTTTTTTCCAATGCCCTTTTGATCAAAAATGATCCCAATAATGTTCCTCCAACAATCAGAAGCGATTGCAGGTCTTCTTTATTTTTCTTTTTCATAAACAGTTTATTAAGGATTGAATGGGAATTACAGTTTAATAATCATGCCAAACTACATGTCATTTTCTATAAATTTTCTTTTCAGACCTTGATATACCATTTATTCCTGTCCATCCACCAACCTACCAGCCAAACGAGCAGCATGAAACAAACGGCAAAAACCAGACTGGCTGTTTTGGGTGGAAAATACGGGACAAACAGACTTTGATAGGCCCATGTTTTAAATGCCTGATCTCCAATTTTTACCATTAACATTATCCGAACCAAAACCCCGGAAAGCACATACAAAACGAGTGGGTTTCTTCCAAAAACCTCGAAAAAATAGGACCAATTCTTCCACTTCATCACCTCCAATACATACATAAGGACTGCCAACAGGGCGGTGGCATAGCCTACACTTACCAATACAAAAGAACTGGTCCAGATTTTTTTATTTACAGGAAAGAAGAGGTCCCAGAGATAGCCGGAAAGCAAGAGCGCGGAGGCCAGCAGGAGTAATAACAAGACCGTCCTGACTTTTCCACCTTTCTTTTGTACCAACACTCCTATGCCATACCCCAAAAGGACATTGACTACAGCAGGAAAAGTGCTCAAAACCCCCTCAGGATCGAATGGAATACCTTCCCCCTTATACAAATTGGCTGCTCCGATCAACCAAAGATCCAATTTCCTGGCAGCATTTCCCTCCAATGTATAAGGGTCTGGACCGACCGCTCCGAAAAGATACATCAGCAACCAATAAGCAAGCAACAATACACCGCCAATGATCAAACTGCCTCTTAGCTTAAAAAAATAAATGAGACTTGCTGCTATGCCATAGCACAAGGCAATTCTTTGCAAAACTCCCAAAACCCGGATTTTACTAAAATCATAAGGGATAACTCCAGCCTCGGATAGCCTGAAAAAGGGAAATGCCGAAAGCAAGAGACCTATTACAAAAATGATCAGCGTACGTTTTAGCACCTTTTGAAAATAAATCCCGGATCCCTGATGCTGGAGTTTTGTTAGGCTAAAGCTCATCGCATTCCCTACCACAAACAAGAAAGAAGGAAACACCAGATCAGTGATGGTCAGGCCATGCCAGGAAGCATGCAGCAAAGGGGAAAAATTTGTCCCCCAGTCTCCAGGGGTATTGACAATGATCATCAATGCCACAGTGAGCCCCCTTAATACGTCCAATGATTGGTATCTGGTCATTAGTAATTGTGATGTTAGTGTAAAATAAAACTATTGACAATCAATTTGTTGTTGATGAAACTTTTTCACCAAACAAGTTTAGAAAGGTTACCCAGGGCTCCTCCACATTTTCTGCTTGTTCCCCACTTTTAAGTTGTTCATAACTTTCAAGACCATCCAAAAATGAAGCTGCGCCGGACCACACTGTGAGCATCACACCTTTGAACCTGCCCCTCATCTCATTGGTTTGATAAGCCCTGTAACGGAGCATATCTTCTACCTGCATTAGGCCTACTTCGGGTTTACGCCAGGAGCAACTGATCACATCAAAACCCTTCATGGCAAACATTACAGGGGTCTGATCGGGTCTTTCGTAATGCCAGTCACAAATGACCACATCTTTGGGAATCATATCAATGGCCCTATGGGTATTGTTCATGCTGGCTTCCCACATACCAATCCCTGTGGTTTTCCCATCAATCAGCCGATCCCCCCAAATCCAGAGTTTTTTCCCTTGAAGGTTGAGGTGATTCCTGATTTTACTAACTTCCCCTGCAAATAATTCGGCTTTATCCCTGCCCCCGCACCGGGGACATTTGTCATCTCCTATGTAAAAAACCTCGTCCATTCCTGCATGGAAGGCATCTGCCTCAAAAACGGTTAAAATCTCATCTACCAGATCAAATACCACTCCATGTACTTCCGGGTGC
This sequence comes from Cyclobacterium sp., assembly GCF_014762705.1. GTDB lineage: Bacteria > Bacteroidota > Bacteroidia > Cytophagales > Cyclobacteriaceae > Cyclobacterium. The sequence continues at coordinate 34,593 of NZ_JABURL010000046.1, forward strand.
AGTGGACAGTAGCTCTTACAGTATAAACCATCTTCATTTGGCCATTCATAATTTTCAGGAATCTCTACATGAGGGGTTTCATCAAATTCGGGGTATTCCCTCAATAAATTACCCAGGGAGGATGCCCAGGATTGGTGGCCCAGCAAATTGATCTGAGGAACAAGTTTGATCCCATGCCGTGCTGCACTGGCCACTATTTTTTTAACATCAGATTTGGATAAAACTTCCTCATTTCTCAATTCAGGATGGCTTTCATAGTCATAGTTATAATCTACCCGCAAAACCAGCACATTCACTCCCCTGGGAGCAAGTTCATTATCCATAAAATCTACGAACCGATCCACTCCTTCCTTTTGCGGGGCAGCAATAGCCAAGCCACGAACGGGCAAGTCATCGGTTTGAATTTGTCGGGACCATCCCCGAAATAAAAAAAGCGAAAGCAGGAGGAAGGTTAAAAGCAAAGTTTTTAATGGTGAATTTCTCATGACATTCAGGGATTAAACTTGGATTTATATTTTTAAGCGGAGATTTTTCTTCTCCAGCCAGCCTGTAATCAGAATAATAACAAGGGCATATACCAGGGATTTTAACAAACCAGGCAAACCTGTCCTGACAATCAGGGGTAGTACCCAGCCGCTGAGAGACAACAGCCCGTAATGAATATAAGGCAACAAATAGCAAGTAAGGGTACTCGTGCCTGCTGGTTTTATCCAGGCGAACCAGTCTTTCCGCTTTTTTATTTCTACCAGCCAAATCAAAAAGCCGTAGGAAGCCATGCTAATGCCAATGCAGATCAAAACCCAGGAGGGAGATGACCCGATTTTATGGATTCCCCAAAGCGGCCTGGTAACAATACCCAGAAGTATTCCGGTAATTGAAAGGGATGCCAATACCAACCAGAAAAAGCCCTGCTTACCCTCGTTGTAGTAACTCCTGTAATACAGGCTGACCAGCATGCCGGAAATAGCAAAAGCCGGCGTGGCTCCATCATCTATCAACCAAAAATAAGGTTTGACCCCACTCAGGAATTCAAGCAGGTTTAACTTGGAAAGGGAACTGAACAACAGACAAGAAAAAAAAGCCAGCCAAACCAGGGACAATTTCCCCTTGCTGGCTATATATACCAGGGATGCAATCAAATAGGCCCAGCCAATCAACCCCAAAATACCCCACCAATAAATGTCCATCCATTTCGGATCAGCCAAATCCCCTCCTTTATAAACGATGGCCAGGAAGACTAGTATCAGCCAACCCAGGGATTTCCCTGCTGTTTTGACACTGCTTTTAACGGATTTTGAATAATCCAGCCAAATCAGGAAAAAGGCAAGGGTGAGTAAAATCTGCCAGACCGGTTTGGCCAAAAGGCTAGCTCCCTCCTGATAGTTTTCCAAATTGACGTGGAAAAGACCCATGATCAATAGGGCCAGGGATCTGGACAATACATGGAGCAAAACTTCCTTGTTGGTAGCTCCCTTTTTCCAACGGTTTTCAATGGCCAGCGGAATAGATAGGCCGACAATAAACAAAAAGGCCGGAAAAACCACATCAGACAAGCCCATTCCATCCACCCCTGCCGGCACATGCTTCAACCATTCAGGCACTCCTTTCAATGTCCAAAGGTCATTGACAAAGATCATGAGCATCATGGTCAATGCACGAAAAACATCTATGGCATGGTTTCGGGATTTTTGGGTGGCAGCCTGAACCATTTTTTACGGTACTTATTTGCGTTCGAAATCGTCCTGAACCCGTACAATATCGCTTTCATCTGAGGGGTTTTGCGGATCTGTATGCATCCATATCTCTGCTACCATGCCCCAATTTTCCAACCCTACCAGCCGGTGCCTTTCCCCTTGCTTCAGCCGCACCGACTGTCCAGTTTCCATGGGTTTTAAAGAACCCTCCTCATTTGTTTCACTCCTGATGATTCCTCCCTCCCCTGCGATCAATTTCCAGATTTCAGCCCTGCGATGGTGGTATTGCCATGAAAGACGCTTCCCGGGTCCTACCAGTAAAATTTTGGGGCTTAACTTGTTTTTCAGTTGTTCAGGCGTCAATTCCACTTCAGGGAAAAACTTTTTCTTAAAGGAATTGATCTGATTTTCATCTATGACGAAAAAACCACCCCATGGCCGTTCTTTATCCTTGCTGACTACTTTGAAACCTTCCCCTTCCAGTGACTTTTCAACTGTGCTGAAAATCTCTTCTTTGGATAATTGTTTTTCTATTTTCATTGCAGATTATATGATTCGATCAAACGAAAATTACTTTTCGGTTCATAAAATTTTCAAAAGATAATAAATTTATTTTCAGTTTTCATTATGAATACTTGCCGCGCCTATCATTGCCGCTTTTTCACCAAGCCTGCTGATTAAAAGTTCGGGGCCGGAACCGAAATCCTGCAAAATCCTTTTGACTTCAGGAAGAAAGTAGGCCGCCGCCTTCACCATGTTCCCTCCCAATATCACCTTATCAATTTTCCTGCTTTCCTGTTGGAGTAAAATAAGATCCGCCAGGTGCCCGGCAAATACCCTGAGTTTTGCCAGCGTATCCTCCCGGGTTTGCTGATTGGTCAATAAGTCCTTTAATCCATGCACTTCTATTCCAAAATGCACTTTGGCCCATTTGGTAAAAAAAGAAGTACTCAAATAATCCTCGGCTATTCCCCCTTTGAAAGGAATAGACCAAATGGCCCCATCTTCAGCAAATTTCCCGGACTTAAAAGCTCCACCCAATCCTGTACCAAGCGTAATCCCCATCAGGTTGGTATTCCCTGGCCAGCCAGCTGCATGGGCCTCACCTTGCAAAAAAGCTGCAGCATCGTTAATAAAAGCAATATTATCCACCGGAAGCCCTAACCTGTCAGCAAGAGTTAATTTCACATTCACCTGATATAGAGACAGGTATTTTCCTTGTTCTAAAATCAGGGAAACCCCATTTTCATAATCAAAGGGAGCGGGCATGGCAATACCCAGCAGGGTATGTTTTGAAATACCCAGGGATTGTATACATTGGCCCCAGGCTCCCAATATTTCTTCTTTTGTGCCTAAAGAATTCACTGGCTCCCTGGCCACATCTGCATCGTCAATGGTCATTCCATTTTGCAGGATTCCCGCACTGATATGGGATCCGCCAATATCTATACCAACAATCTGTTTCATTTTCATCCTGCTTTATTTTGGTCTAAGGACATCTTTGAATTTTTGCAGTTCATGAAACTGTAAAAATTCCCTATCAGCAGCAGCCCTTTTTCTCAAAAAATCACTTCTTACCACGGCTTTTCCCAGATTTTCGTATAATTTCTCCACTTCCCCGTTCCGTGCAGCGACCAGGGCCAATCCATAAAAAGGAAAACCGTTGGACATGTTTTGGATGGCGCTTTCTTCAAATTTAACTGTGGCATTGTAATAATCCTTGGCCAGTAAATTGGCCAGGCCCTGATTAAACAGGTTGATGGGATTACTTTCCGCTTTGTTTAAATGGATAGCGGCCAAGCGGTAATCCCCATTAAAAATGGAGACCGCTCCCAGGGCTGCTTCATATTTTTTCGTCAGTTGATCCGATCGGGTCAGGGCCAATGCCCTGTAGAAATTATTGTATGCACTGAATTTGTCTCCCCAAAGCCAAAATACCAAACCCAGGTTGTATACAGCATGTGGATTTTCAAAAAAAGCATTTGAACGATTCAAAGCGAATAAGGCATTTTCCAAAAACAGGTTTTTATTCTTTGTATCGGTAACCCGGTTGGCCTGATTCAAAAATACCACTCCCAGATTGTTATATACCATTGGACTGGGGTACACTTCTTCCATTGCCCTGAGGAGTGCCTCCTGCTCAGCCCAGCCTGGTTCCTTGCTAACGGCAATTGCCAATCCTTTTTCACTTAATGTATCTGCCGGCACTGTCCCCTGCCGGATATTCCTCGCCAGGATGGAACGTTGGATCTCAGAAACCTCTATGCCCTTGTTACCATAATGTTTTCCATAATCAACTTCAAACCAGCTTAGCACTTCCCTGTTGATTTCTATATAATGTGGCAAACCTTCCATCTTCCACTTTTTGAAGCTCCAATCTCCGGGACCTTTCAAAGCTTCTAAAAATGGAGCTTTTTCAGTGTAAGGCAAATTGCTATAGGCAGCCAACATATCTCCCAACACTTTCCAACCATCTGCCATCATCCCCATTGACTCTGGGGAGTCAATGGCAACCTCAGCCCCCAGAACAGGGAATTCCTCCTGACCCCGGTATTGCCCAATTTGAGCCAAAGAAGCGGTAGTAATAATTCCCCGCGTCAGTAATTCTTCAGGTGCCCTACCTTCAATTTCCTGTCTTCCCTTACTTATTGCTGATGTAGCATACAAGGCCCCATTTTCCATTCCTTCAGAAAAGGGCATACTAAACCTACCCCTGATCTCAACTTTAGCATGTGGATCAAGGCTGTCTCCACTGACGATTAAGCCCTTATCAAATTTATAGCTTTCATTACCATAGTTATAAATAAGATTAACTTCGTAAAGCTCATTTTTTCGGATACTAGCATTGGGAAGGCTGACCATCAAATCAAATCTAACCGAATCTCCCAAACGCTCTAATATTTTTGGCTGAATTTCAATTTTTTGATTATCAGGTTTTTTTATAACTTGGGCCTGTTTACAGGAATAGGAAATCAAAACAGCAAATATTATATTTACAGCAACACTTTTTTTTATAACAATCATAGGTTAATCAGGTTATTATCAATATGTTGTTCTTTCAAATGGTTTCTGTACTTTAAACAAGTATTTAATATGGAAAAGATAAAATTATTCTTTCAGGAAAGGGCCTTTGGGGTTTGTTCAAAATTAGGCGAAAAACTTCATTTCCCCATCGATAGTATCCGCTTGTTTTTTATTTACAGCTCGTTTATTACTCTGGGTTCACCAATAATCATTTACGTAAGTTTGGCCATGACCATGAAGCTTCGGAAATATTTTCGCAGAATGAACAACCCCATTTTATTTGACTAGGTTAACTGTGTAAATTTCCTTTTTCCAAATAAATAGTATTGGAAAATAATCGAAAAAATCTGCCTTGATTTTTCGGATTTCAAACTTTTTGTCCTGGATATTTTCAATCCTCCTATTTCCTTCCTTTTTTTTCCAAAATCCAAATACGCCATTGCTACAGCCTTGCCATGGGGCCAGCCCTTGGTAAATAAAAGATGGATCATAGCGGCACAGTCCAATAAAAACCTCAACCATATCACCTGCAAAAACCCGGAAACCGTCAAATTATTGTACAGCATGTAAAGGCTATTCCGGAAATTGAGGTAAGTTTTAAACGGATTAACTTCAGACAAAGTCCCCCCGCCCAAATGGTAAACTTTTGTTTCACTGCAACAATGTATTTGAAAACCTTCCGTCCTCATCCTCCAACACAGATCAATTTCTTCCATATGTGAAAAAAAATGCGGGTTAAACCCTCCAAAATCATGAAAAAGGGCCGCTTTCACACAAAAACATGCCCCTGAGGCCCAATCCACCGGGGTGGATTCGTCATACTGACCCTGATCCATTTCAAGGGTGTGAAGCAGCCTACCCCTGCAGAAGGGGTATCCCATACTATCCAGATAACCTCCCGCTGCCCCGGCATAATCGAAAGAACCCATTCTGCCCAAAGAAAGGATTTTGGGTTGGCAAACGGCAACCTGAGGCCGCAGGGCCATGTATTGGATCAATTTCTCGTCCCATTGCGGCTCTACGGTAACATCAGAGTTCAATAAAATATAAAACTCGTAGTCCCCTTTTAACTTGTCCAAACCCAGGTTGTAGCCTTTGCTATATCCGTGATTTTCTTTCAGGAGTACCAATTTAATCTCCGGGAAATGACTTAGCAAATAATCTACCGAACCATCGCAACTCCCATTGTCTACAATAATTATTTCATAAACCGAGTCATTGTATACCTGAGGAAGGTATTTTTTCAACATACCTTTCCCATTGAAATTCAAAATTACAATGGCAGCTTTTTTCATTAGACCATGTTTCCGAAATCCATGCCCGGAATATTCGGCATCATTCCTGCCGTGGCAGCGCTCATTTTTTCCTTGATTTTAACATCGATATTTTCCAGGGCTTTATTGGTAGCACCAACGATCAAATCCTTCATCATATCTTTGTCCTTCTCATTGATCAGTGAAGGGTCGATTTCTATATCCAACACCTTTCTATCACCATTGACAATCACTTTCACCATTCCGGCTCCTACTTCTCCCTCGGCCCTTAAATGAACAAGTTGGGCCTGGGTCTCTTTGATTTTCGCCTGGGCTTCCTTGACCTTGTTCATCATACTCATGATATCTAGCATATATATTTTGTTTGAATGTTATACAAATATAATTTTTTTTGCAACGGCAATCTAAATCTGATTGGGAATTTAATTTTTGGATAAATTCCATCTGCCGTATTTTATATTAAGAATAAAATTCTAATACCATAATCGAACCTTATTTTTAAGTATTACGTAATAATATTAATATATCCCAACTATTTACCACCTGGATTTTACGAATTATGGAAACACTCGAAAAAGAGGTCATGGTTTTAGAAAAGGAGCAGGTATTGGGGCTCCGTTTTTCAACGGCTGATGTTTTATCTGAGGAGGCATCAATCAAACAACGTTATCTCGATTTGCAAAGGTCCCAGATTTTAGGCAACATCTCCCGGGGAAAGGTTTGGATATATTTTGAAACAGCAGAAAAGCAAGCTTTCAAAATTTACACCACCATCTGGGCAGTAGGAGACAGGTTCATATCCTTGAAAAGAGGTATCACCATTCCCATTGGCTCCATTTACAAAATTGACTGAATTTATTCCATTGTGGGATTTTTTACTTCAGAAATCACCCTTTCCAAAGAAAGGGTTTCTTGTTTTCCCGTTTTCATGTTTTTTAAACTTATCGTTTCATTGGACAATTCTTCCGCCCCCAGAATGGCTACAAAAGGAATATTCTTTTTGTCCGCATAATTGAATTGTTTTTTGATTTTTACCAGATCAGGATAAATTTCAGCGGCTATTCCTGCTTCCCTAAGCGTAGCCAGTATTTTCAAGCCTTTATTCCTTTCCATCTCCCCAAAACAAGCCAGCATTACCTGTGTACTTTCTTTTTGTTGTACGGGAAACATATCCAAAGCATCCAGAACATCGTAAAGCCTGTCCACCCCAAAGGAAAAACCCACGCCGGAAATGCCTGGCAGACCGAAAACCCCCGTAAGGTTATCATACCTTCCCCCCCCACTCACAGATCCTATCTGAACCCCATCAACTTTGACTTCAAAAATAGCTCCTGTATAATAGGAAAGCCCCCGTGCCAATACCGGATCGAAAACCACATGTTTTTCATTTCCTCCCAGCATGGCAAAGAATGCCAGTACTTCTTCCATTTCTTCCAGGCCTTTCCTTCCGACAGAACTTTGAGCCAGGTACTCCTTGAAAAATTGCAGTCTTTCAAAATTACTTTTATGGTTTGTTTCCAGGACCGGGCTTAATGCAGCTATCGCTTCTTTGGAAAAACCTTTTTGAAAAAGTTCCTCGCTTACTTTCTCCCATCCAATTTTATCCAGCTTGTCAATTGCCACGCACAAATCACCTTCTTTGCCCGTTTCTCCGATGACCTCAGCCATTCCGGAAAGAATCTTCCGGTTATTGATTTTGATGGCATAATCCATCAGACCAAATTTGGCAAAAACCTGTTTGATCATCACTAAAATTTCGGCTTCACAAATCAGGCTATCTGTTCCCACCACATCTGCATCACATTGATAAAACTCCCTGTACCTTCCTTTCTGGGGTCGGTCAGCACGCCACACAGGCTGCACCTGAAAACGCTTAAAAGGATATGTGATTTCATTTTGATGCATGACCACATACCTGGCAAAAGGCACTGTAAGATCATACCTCAGGCCCTTTTCAGCTATTTTTGGGAGCACATTTCGTTCTCCTTCATTAAAATCATCTTTTGATACTTTTTTAAGGAATTCCCCGCTATTCAGCACTTTAAACAAAAGTTGATCCCCTTCCTCCCCATATTTACCAGTAAGCGTAGACAGGTTTTCCATGGCAGGAGTTTCCAATTGTTGGTATCCAAACAATTTAAATACCTCTTTGATGGTGTCGAAAATATAATTCCTACGGGCCATCTCTGCAGGATCAAAGTCCCTCATCCCTTTTGGTATACTTGGTTTTTGTTTGCTCATGCTGATAAAATTTGCCCAAAGTTAAAAAATTAAATAAGGATATGGAGGTCAATAGGCCCTTTATTGCTCAGGCCTATCAACTTCTTTTACCAATAGTTAAGGGTTTTTAATGATATTTTATTTACCTTTGCCGTTCATTTTCAGGAACGAAACAAAATAAAAAATAAAATGGCTGTTACTACTTTAAAAAGAAAACTAAAAAGAAAAAGACAGGCTCAAAATGCCAGGATTCTAAAAATCAAACAGTTGAGTGCTAAGCCTGTGATTAAAAACGTGGATGTTGAGGAAATTAAAAAGGGATTTTCCAAAAAAAAATAAATTGAATTTAACCCAGCTGCGGCTGGGTACTTTTATATTTTTCCTCTTTTTCCCAATTCCAAAACTTTTAAATTTTTGATACTCCCATCCAGCTCAAAAGTGAGCATGGTTTTGATCTGGTGAAATCCCTGATTCCCCAAAGCCCCCGGATTCATGTAAAGGCAATCAAGGTCTTTGTCATGTATCACTTTACAAATATGAGAGTGCCCGCAAATAAAAATATCTGGCTGAAGTCTTTTTATTTTTGCCCTGACCCCGGTGGCGTATCTGGGAGGCATCCCACCAATATGCAGCATCAGCACTTTTACCCCCGCTACTGTAAAAAATAATTCCTCCTCAAGTCTTTGCCTTAGTACGGTATCATCAATATTGCCAAAAACCACTCTTTGAATGGGTTTCTTCGGTAGGCGTTCGAGTACGGCCGAATCGCCTACATCGCCTGCATGCCAAATTTCATCCACCTCCTCCAGGATCGGAATGGCATTTTCCGGAAGCATGCCATGTGTATCACTAATCAATCCAATTTTGATCATTCTGTTTTTTTATTTATCAGCAGCAAAAGGAAATAAAAATTAAAAACGTCCCCTGATTCAGGGATAATGTTCCTAACAATTCCATTAATCCATTTAAAAAATAAAGCTACATAATTACAATTAAACATCCTTATTGGTAGCCCAAACTTGGTAATTGATAGATTCCTTTCTATTTTTACGAGCATAGAAAATTTTGTATATAAATGAAAGAAATACAGTTCAGAGACGCGATCAGAGATGCCATGTCTGAAGAAATGAGGAGAGATAAAAACGTGTTCCTCATGGGTGAAGAAGTAGCCGAATACAATGGAGCCTATAAAGCCAGCCAGGGAATGTTGGACGAGTTTGGCCCTGAACGTGTTATAGACACGCCGATTTCAGAACTAGGCTTTTCCGGATTGGGTGTGGGAGCGGCCATGAATGGTCTCAGGCCCATAATTGAGTTCATGACTTTTAATTTCTCCCTGGTGGCCATGGACCAGTTGGTTAATTCTTCTGCCAAAATGCTGGCCATGTCCGGCGGACAATACAGTGTACCCATAGTATTCAGAGGTCCGACAGGTAATGCCGGTCAATTGGGCGCTACTCACTCCTCTAATTTTGAAAACTGGTTTGCCAATACCCCAGGACTGAAAGTGGTTATTCCATCCAACCCATATGATGCCAAAGGATTGTTGAAGGCCGCCATCAGAGATGATAACCCGGTGATTTTCATGGAATCTGAGTTGATGTATGCGGATAAAGGAGAGGTTCCGGAAGGGGAATACCTGTTACCATTGGGCATTGCTGAGGTCAAAAGGAAAGGTGATGATGTCACGCTCGTTTCTTTCGGGAAAATGATGAAAGTGGCCTTCGAAGCAGCAGATGAACTGGCTAAGGATGGTATCAAAGCAGAGGTTATTGACCTGAGAACAGTAAAACCCATAGATTATAAAACTGTTCTGGAATCTGTCAAAAAAACCAACAGGTGTGTGATCGTGGAAGAGGCCAATCCGGTAGCTTCACTTTCCACAGATCTGGCTTACAATATACAACGGCATGCTTTCGATTACCTGGACGCACCTGTGATGCGGGTTAATTCAATGGATATCCCTTTGAGCTATTCTCCTGCTTATATAGAGGCTACCCTACCCAATGCAAAACGTACCATAGAGGCTGTAAAATCAGTTACTTACCAAAAATAAAAAATTAGTTTTTTTGATTTTGATTAAAAAGCAACCTGGATGGTTGCTTTTTTTTTTGATATAGGTATAAACTGAATAAGTTTTTATTTAATTATTTGAATTAATTTAACTTATTGAAGTTTTTATCTCTGCTTTTTTTAGTCTTTGTCACGGTTTTTGCGCCTTTTTCCTGACATGGGAGCTCAGCTCGTAAAATGAGATCCCATATGAACCAATTATTCAGACTACTAAAATTAATAATTATGCAATCAAGATATTTGATTTTACTGACATTCTTTACCTTCCTCCTTGGGGCTTGTTCCGGAGAGAAGAAAGACAGGTATCAATTTAAAGAGGAGATGGTATTGGATACGGAAACTGGTGACGAGTACCTATTGAAAAATGCAGACACCATGACGGTTGTTCACATAGATGGGACTTCCGAGCCAATTACCGTAAACAGTACGCCATTTGCTGGCAGTGAGGAGTTGAATGAAATGATGGAAAACTACAGGGCCAATCTGCAAGAACGGAAGGAGGAATTATTGGCAAAAGAAAAAGCAAGGATCAAGCAAGAGCGAAAAGAGAGGTACGCCGCATACAGTGATGAGGAACTGGAAGCAAAGTTTGAAGAGCTCCATGAAAACGGGGCCCCTTTCGAACAGCAAATGGATATTGTGGCTGAATTGGTCAACCGGGAAGTGATTCTGGAGATTGATGCGGCAGAACTTCTGGAAATAGATCCTGAAGATATCGATATGGACATGGAGTATTCCGGTTCAAATGAATGATACCTGAACTAATTTTCGAGGCCCGCCAATCGACTTACGGCTCATACGACCAGCTAATGTCTTAGAAAAATTGCCCTGAATCCACCTCGTCTATTTCACATTTAATAAAAAAGGTGCATTCCTGAAAGACTGCACCTTTTTTATTGATAACCTGAATTCGATTGATGGAAAATTAAGCGCCCTGACGGGGCGAAACAATAATACCCATAGCTGTAACCCGTCGAAAGTGGACAAAATTTCACTATTTTAGCGACATTGTTGCCATTTCCAGCAACAATGATGACAAAATCCAACTAACCAATTTTTTACTCTTAAACTTCTTTGATTAACCGAAATCAGGTTGATAGATAAATAGTATAGTAGGGAAGAAATTGAGTGGTGACAGCCGCTGGCTTATCTCTTTTTCATATTTCCTCCCAGGGCGCTCATTGCTTTTTGAGCCCCACCCATTTTGTTCATTTGCTTCATCATTTTCCTCATGTCTGAAAATTGCTTCATCAGGTTATTTACTTCCTGAATGGTCCTTCCACTACCATTGGCAATCCGTTTTCTTCTACTACCGTCAATCAAACTTGGATTTCCCCTTTCCTGAGGGGTCATACTTCGAATAATTGCCTCAATGGGAATAAATGACTCATCGTCAATATCCAGGCCTTTAATCGCTTTTCCCATTCCGGGAATCATCCCCAAAAGGTCTTTGATATTACCCATCTTTTTGATTTGCTCCAGTTGGGACAGGAAATCATCAAAATCAAATTGGTTTTTACGAATTTTGGCATTCAGGCGTTTTGCCTCGTCTTCATCAAATGACTGTTGCGCTTTTTCTACCAGAGAAACCACGTCACCCATACCCAAAATCCTTTGGGCCATCCTATCCGGGTAAAAAAGATCCAGATTTTCCATCTTTTCCCCGGTGGAAATAAACTTAATAGGCTTGTTCACCACATGTCTGATCGAAATGGCTGCTCCGCCCCGGCTATCGCCATCTAATTTGGTAAGCACCACCCCATCAAAATCAAGCCGCTCATCAAAAGTTTTTGCCGTGTTGACAGCATCCTGTCCGGTCATGGAGTCCACCACGAACAATGTTTCTGATGGATTGAGGTTTTCCTTTAATGCTGCGATTTCATTCATCATGACCTCGTCTACTGCCAAACGACCGGCCGTATCTACAATCACCGTCTTCTTCCCCGATTTTTTTGCAAAATCAATGGCGTTTTGAGCAATTTGGAGTGCATTTTGATTTCCAGGCTCAGCATATACCTCTATGCCTATCTGAGCACCCAAGGTCTTCAACTGTTCAACGGCAGCCGGTCTGTACACATCACAGGCTACCAACAAGACCTGTCTCCCCTGCTTTTTCAAGTAAGTCCCCAGCTTACCCGAAAAGGTAGTTTTACCTGATCCCTGCAAACCGGAAATAAGAATCACGGAAGGATCTCCTTTTAGGCTAATCTCTTCTTTGGAACCACCCATCAGATTAGTAAGCTCTTCCTGGGTAATCTTTACAAGAAGCTGTCCTGGAGATACGGCTATCAGTACATCCCTACCCAAAGCTTCTTCCTTGATCTTATCGGTGACTTCTTTGGCTACTTTATAGTTCACATCTGCATCAATCAAAGCCCTCCTGATTTCCTTTACAGTCGTGGCCACATTGATTTCAGTAATCTTTCCAGTCCCCTTTAAGGTTTTAAATGCCCTGTCTAATTTATAACTCAGATTGTCAAACATGTCATTAGTCTTTTGAATCCACAAAAATAGCGTTTTTTTTTAAGCTTGGCAGGCATGTAGGATAAAAGTCTACACTAAAAGATATTTCTGCATTTCCTTGTAATGTTGCCTTTTTCTGCTAAATTTTGATAGTAAAAAAACGCAAAAAGGTGTATATAATATACAAAAATACCCTGAACAGGGTATTTTTTTGATGAAAAAAAAGTCGTTACTTACACATTCAAACGAATCATTTTCAATCCTTTAGTCGTAAATTGTAATAATTTAACCAAAAACCAAAAAATGATGATCAAAGACCAAATTCCATTATTTATTCCACTTGGAAGTTTTTCAGACCATTGCAATAGTCTGGATAAAAGAAAACTGATGCCAATTATCGATTTAATCCATGAAATGGAGCTCAAATTTTATAAAGCCGAGAAAGTACTGGGCATTTCGGATATGAGTGAAATCTCACTTAGCACCATTGGTTTAAGCGGTATACATGTCCGGTTACTGGATGCCATATTAAAATTGAGGCTAGTTCCTTTATTTGACTGGATGTTGTGGAAAAATGATGCTGAAAAGTATTATCAGGCACCAAAACAGCTTTATGGATTAGACACCGTAACCCTGGGGAAAGTCACAACCGTATTGTTAAGATCTCAAACCTTATACGGCCCTTCTTTCCTTGAATCAAAAATCAAGGACAAGTTTGTACTGGAACTTCTAAAAGCAATCGTTAATTCCCTGGATAAAAACTATAGTTCCAGCCCTAGTCAGGTCGAAAATCTGGATTAATCACTTTCTATCCCCTACAAATTAAGAAATTGATTTAAAACAAAATACCCAAGCTTAATCACCCGTTTATTTTTTTTTGCCCTTCATTAGTGAAATTCCTGCCGATGTTTTTTATTTACCCTAGACCAACAAAGTGCCTTTTTCCATTATTTTACTAAAAAAACAGGATTTTTCAAACCTTATCTGCAACTTGGTTCGTTATTTGAAGTTAAGCAGCAAGTATATTTTTCTGCATTTTAAAAAATTTGGTAGGACAGCAACCAAGCCTCAATGACATTGAGAACTAAAAAAAATAAAACAAACCAAAATAAATCAGGATTTCTCTTGTTTTTGTTTACCTGTTTTTTTTCCATTTTTGGAGCAACAGCACAACAAGAGCCTACCCTGCAAACCAATTTAAAAGAACCATCCTGCCTGGGAGATGGGGAAATTTCCGTGACCCTGCAAAATGTAGAAAACCCGGTTGACCTGGTATATCATTTGTATTTGTTGCCCGACACCGCTCCTATCGCTACCAATGAAACGGGTCTATTTACTGGATTGGCTGAAGGAAACTACGGCATTGAGGCAAGTTTTACCTTGGAAGAAGATCCGCTGGAAATTTCCACTGAGGTCACGCTTAATTCTACTTTTGAAGCCTTGTCTTTTACCATCCTGACTCAGGGGCTATGCGAAAATGAATTGAGTGCCATAGAAGTTGTCGTCAACCAGGGAAATCCACTCACATATGAACTTAGGGGGGATTTGCAACGCGCACCGCAGGAAAGCCCCTTTTTTGAAGACCTTCCGGCCGGTAGTTATACCGTGGCTGTCACAGATGAATGTGGAGACCGCCTTTCCCAGTCTTTTGATATTCGAAAGACAGAATTGGTAATAGATGGGGAGGTCCAAAATTTCCAACCAGCCTTGACCAGTTGTGGGGAAATTTCCGTTGGGCATTTGCTTCGTGCAGCAGGAACAGAAATCGCGTATCCGCTTGAAGTAAAGTTTACCGTTCAGGCTCCCGATGGCGGGGAAGAGGAAATCATTACGGAAGTTACGGAAGGAGGCGCTTCCGAAATCTCGCTGATGGGAAGTATTCCCTTTTACCCTGGCGAATCTTACAGTTATGATCTTCAGGTTACTGATAACTGCGGCCAAACGGCCCTCCTGGAAAACAACATCATTGACCGAAGTTTAAGGATATCAGAAGACTTGTTTTGGGGAGCCGGACTCTGCGGAAAAAGGAGATTGTCTGTAAAACCTCTGAATTTTGTTCCTCCTTTTCAAATTAACTTTTCGGAATATCCCGAAGATTTCGATCCTTCTTTATTTAACGAAGCTTACCCGGGGCCATTCGAAGAAGAAAATATTTTTTTTGGGTCGGAAGAAATGCCCATTCCATTTGGAGTTTATACTTTTAGTATAGAAGATGCCTGCGGAAATACAGCCAGCCTTTCACGGGAATTCAGAGATTTGTTGCCAGGACCAGTGGCCACTGTATATAAAGGATGTGGCCCCAATACAGGTTCCTTGCAATTGAACAGTTTTGATTACCAGTTTAACCGGATAGAAATGGTAGCTGGCCCGGAAACCTTCGATGCGTTGTTTCCTTTGGATGTTTCAGAAAACATCAGTCAAAATGACCCCAGAAGGTTTTTTATGAATAACCTCCCGGCAGGTGATTATGAATTTGTTTCTTATACAACCTGCGAAACGGAGCATGTCACGGAGGTAACAATAGAAGGAGCAAGCATCATAACCAATGAAATTGAGATTGACGAGAATTGTGGATCTTTCAATTTAAACCTGAATCACCAGGACAATTTGGACGAAAACCAAACCACACGTTTTGGCATTCAAAAACTTGAGTCCGGCTCGGGGGAATGGGTTCACCCGGAAACAGGACAGGCTTATGTGGAGGGTGAAGAACTGAATGAGTCCAATTCTATTCTGATTATAAACGGTGCAAATAATATTAATTTAAATTACTACGGTGAACTGAGGCTTGTGAAATCCATCCGAATTTGGAAAAACGGGCAAGACATAGTGCCCAATGAGCCTTCTTTTAATTACTGTCTGGAAACATTAAATCAATTTGAAGTCCGGGAACGAAGCACATTTACAAGCATCAATACCTTTCAGTGCGTGGAAGGCAATTATGAACTGTCTGTCAGCGCCTCCGGATATCCGCCGATCACTTATAAAATAGTGGAAAAGAATGGCCTGCCTTTTGAAATCAACAATGGTGAAGACCCTCTTTTTAAAGACCTGGAAGCAGGCCGGTATCGGTTACAATTAGAAGATGACTGCGGAAATTTAACCAATACAACGGTCCAGGTCAGAGGAGAAAACCTACCGAAAATTATTCCGGAAAATCTTTGCGAGGGCGAACAAGGCAAGTTATCCATCAAAAATTTGGATTTTCTTGAATTTGAATGGTTCAATCTTGACAGTCCGGATGTGGTTCTCAGCACTACTTCAAGCCTCGAATTTTCGCCGTTTAACCTGGCTACCCATGAAGGAGTATATGGTGTGAGGTTGAGTGCCGGTAATCCGGAATCCTGTCTGAACGAGACCCTGGAATTTACCATTGATGAGGCCAGCCTGAATCCCGAACCAGGGGAAGGACAGGTGGCTACAGTATGTAAAGGAGAAATCATTGATTTATTTGACTATCTCGATGGTCCTTTCAATGATTACGGCACATGGGAGGAAATTACCAATAGTGGTGCCCTTATAGAGAATACCTGGTCCACAACCAATCTGGATACGGGTAGCTATTCATTTGAGTACAACATCACAGGAATTTGCTCCGGGGAAAGGTCTACACGGGTAACCATCATTCTTAGCGATGTGCCATCACCGCCTCAGGGAGATGGTGTACAGGAGTTTTGCATGCCCGGGGAATATACAATCTCTTCCCTTACTGCTACAGGAGAAAATATCAGGTGGTTTTTATCTCCGGAAGGAGGAACAGCCCTTTCAAATGATGTTGTTTTGGATTCTGGCCTTACCTATTACGCCGATCAGACGGTTGATGGTTGCCCCTCCGACCGAAGATTGGCTGTTCAGGTATTTGTTTATCCCGAAGTGTCCGGCTATGATATAGCGGAGGATCAAACTGTATATCAAATGGAAGTTCCGGATATTTTGGTGGGAGAAGACCCTGAAGGAGGTTCTGGTGAATTCTCTTTCCAATGGGAGATCAAAACTGAAAGCGGAGATTGGACAAGTATTGGAGGAGCAAGGAATAGGGATTTTTCTCCTCCACCCCTGAGGAACAGCACCCAATTCAGAAGAATTACCACAGATGAGGCCTGCGGACCTTTTATCAGCAATGAAATTACCATAACGACGGAAGTTGCACCGATCAAAGCCAATGATGATGTGTTCGGACCCCTGGTCAATTATGAAACCAATCTCCTATCTTCGGTGTATGAAAATGATAGCCTGAAAATGAGACCTGTCGGAGCAGATGAGGTAACTTTATCGGTATTGTCTATCAGGGATGAAGCCGGCAATGATCAAAATCTTGTTTACTCCCTTGACGAAAATGGAGTTTTCTCGATTCCGGAAGACAGCCCACCAAACACTTACATTCTGGAATACCGGCTTTGCCAATCCGATGTTCAGGAAAATTGTGATGAAGCAGAAATACAAATCAGGCTGGTAGGTATAGAAATGGACATAGAAAAAACAATTAGCCGCAGGCAGGCAGTGGTAGGAGAAATCGTGGATTACTCCGTTTCGGTGACCAACAAAAGCATTTTTTCATTGGAAGAAATTTCCGTAACAGAATTGCTTCCTGAAGGTTTGATATTGCTTTCGGCCAATCCTCCGCCGGGCGAAGATGACACCTGGGTCCTTGCCCAGTTGAGCCCTGAGGAAAACGTGAATCTGGAATTATCCGTTTTGGCCGCAGAAGAAGGAAACTACACCAACCAGGTTCGGGTAAGGGTAGAAAATTTTGACAACACCATAGATAGTGATCGGCTGGAAGTACGTCCCAAGATGATTGATTTGTCTGTCCTTAAAACATCCACTGCGGAACCTGTAAGAGATGGGGACAATTTCAACTATCAGATCAATATAGAAAACAATGGCATGGATGCTGCTGATAATGTACGCATCGTGGATTTTCTGCCTTCAGGGTTGCAATATGTCAATGCAGATCTGGTGAATGGGGCATTGCCCCAGGAACCCGAATTCAGACAAGAAGGTCAGGATTTAATATGGGAAATTGCCTCCTTCCCCGTAGGTGCCAGCTTGCAGATTACGCTTACAGTGGCCGCCATAAAGGATGGAAGGATGAGGAATAGGGCGGAGGTAAGCGGTGATGGAATAGATACCCAACCGGAAAACAATACATCTGTAGAAGAAAAAAACATTCTTCCTCTTTTTATTCCCAACGTAATTAAACCGGATTTAGATGGCAGGAATGATACCTTTGTCATTGATGCCGGACACAAGTTTGAACAAATTGAGCTTTTAATATTTAACCGCTGGGGAGATCTGGTATTTTCGGCCCGGGATTATCAAAATGACTGGGATGCGTCAGGTCTGTTGGCAGGAACTTATTATTATCAGGTGAAGGGTACTGACTTCAGTGGAATCGAAAAAGAGTACAAAGGATGGGTGCAGGTGATTAAATAAGAACATGAATTTTTCTTACTATACTTATATAATAGCAGCAATTGTCGGGTTTTTCTTGTTTCAAAAACCCAGTCAGGGGCAGCAAATGCCCCAATACAGTCAATATGTCTTCAATGCCCTGCACATCAACCCTGCTTATGCCGGGTACAAGGTAGACCCATTTGTACAGGCTACTTACAGGAGTCAGTTTATGAATTTTCCCGGATCCCCAAATACGATTTCCATATCAGCCGACAAAGGAAACCTGGAAGAAACAATGGGTTATGGCATCTCCATTACAGCTGATGAACTTGGCCCCTACTCAACCCAGTCAATCCTACTTACCTATGCTTATAAAGTAAGGCTTACCCAGGACAGCTATTTGGGACTGGGAGTAAGTTCGGGAGTTTCAGAACATGTACTGGATGCAGGAAAACTTCAACCTGATGATCCATCCGATCCCGGAATTCCACAGGGCCGTATCAACGCATTTGCACCAAATTTAAATGCAGGTGTATTTTATCATACGCCCAATTTTTTTTCCGGAATAAGTGCTTTTAACCTTGTTGGGCAAAACAGCCTGAAAAACAGTGATTTGTCTTTGGTCACAAACAACTACCATTTTTATTTTCAGGCAGGTGGATTGCTACCCGTTAGGAGCGGTTTAGCCTTTAAACCCTCTGTTTTGGTAAGGGAAGATCTCAATGGCCCCAGCAGCTATGATATCAATACCATGTTTTTATTCAACGAGCAGTTTTGGCTGGGAGCTGCCTTCAGGTCTTCCGTGATGAAGGGAAATATGGATTTTGGTGATCTCCCCTCCAGCAGAACGGCTTTGGTGATTCTATTCGATTTGTTTGTTACCGAGGAGGTACGTTTTGGGTATGCATATGACTTCAACCTAAACAGCAAAAACAACTACAGAAATAACAGTCATGAATTTTCTTTGGGCTATTACATCAACAATAAATGGTTAAAAACTCCCTCTCAAAGGGCTTTTTAAGCGTTTGTCTCCTTAGCTTATATCTTCTATTAACCAATAATCCATTGAATTTTCTTAATTTGCATGCTATTAAACCAAGCAGACCAAAGACCAATACCCCGGATCATGAACGTTAATTTAAAAGAAGTCATTTTACCCCATTTTTTAGCTATTCTTTCCTTTTACCTGGTTGTTATCATTTATTTTTCTCCCATAGTGTTTGAGGGCAAAATGATTTTTCAATCGGATATCCTGCAATGGGAGGGATCTGCAAAAGAATTGCTGGACCATCGGCAGCGCACCGGAGAAGAAGCCTTATGGACCAATAGCATGTTTGGAGGGATGCCTGCTTATTTGATCCATCTGGACCCAAAGGGCGACATTACCAATACCCTGATAAAAGTACTGACCCTGGGCCTGCCACACCCGGTAAGCGGGCTATTCTTTGGCATGGTGTCTATGTACCTGCTGTTGATGGGTTTTAAAGTGAGGCCAGCCATTGCTGCCCTGGCTGCATGGGCCTTTGCTTTCAACACATTCAATTTTCTGAGTCTTGAAGCGGGACACAATGCCAAAATCTGGTCGGTATGCATTATCCCACTAATATTGGCCGGAGTGCATTTGGCATTTTCAAACAAAAAATTCCTTGGCCTGAGTATTACAGCCCTTGCGGTGCTGCTCCAGTTAAAGTTCAACCACCTTCAGATCACTTATTATACACTGATCCTGGTAGTGATCTATGGTATAGGACAATTGGTAAAGGCCTTTCAGGAGAAAAAACTGGTTTCTTTCGGGAAAATAACGGCCCTGCTGCTCGCAGGAGCTATTTTGGGAGGATTGGGAAATCTGGCCAGATTATCAGCAGTATTGGAATACGGCAAATATTCCATCCGGGGAGAACGCAACCTGCCGCAAGCAGAAGAAAATGATTCCGGGCTGGATAAAACTTATGCCTTTAATTGGTCCAATGGAAAGCTGGAAACATTCACCCTGCTGATACCCAATTATTTTGGAGGGGCAAGTCAGCAGGCCTTACCGGATGATTCCGCAGCAGAGCAAGCCCTCAGATCACAGGGAATGGAGCCCCAACAAATCAACCAATTTGTAAATAATGCCCCTACCTATTGGGGCGACCAGCCCTTTACAGGAGGCCCAATCTATGGTGGAGCCATCATGATTTTTCTTTTTATTCTTGGGATAGTGTTTGCGCCTCCACTGTATAGAAATGTGCTGCTGGCCATGACCCTGATTACACTGATGCTTTCCTGGGGAAAAAATCTGGAATGGCTCAATTACACCCTTTTTGACTACCTGCCTGGCTACAATAAATTCAGGGCTGTTTCGATGGCACTGGGTATCACTTTATTGGTGATCCCCATCCTTGGTGCCCTTGGTTTGGAACAAATCTTTTTGAACCAGAAATCGGATAAGACCAAAGTTGCCTTTTTTAAAGGATTGGGTATTACTGCAGGCCTGATACTGCTTGCATTGGTCTTTGCACATTGGTCAGGTTTCGGGGGGGCCAATAGCGGTTATCCGGATTGGTTACAGGCTGCTTTAAAAACCGACCGAAAAAGCCTGCTACATGCAGATATTTTTCGCACAGTCATTTATATTGGTGCCGCTGCCTTGTTGCTGGGGCTGGCCCTGTACGATAAATTGAAAATCGAATATGCCATTATTGCCACAGGCTTGTTGGTATTGGTAGACCTATGGGGAGTCAATGGCAGGTATCTTGACGGGGACAGTTTTTCGGAAAACCCAAGTGAGCAACATTTTGCAGCTACTCCGGCAGATGAAAAAATCATGCAGGATGAGGGATACTTTAGGGTTTTGAATATACAGAACCCCTTTAATGATGCCAGAACGAGTTACCGGTTCAATAGCATTGGGGGTTATCATGGCGCCAAAATGAGTCGTTATCAGGACCTGATCGAGCGGATTCTGCAACCAGAAATCGATCAATTTGTTAAAAAAGCGCAAGAAGGTAATTTTGACTATGCAGGCATACCCGTTTTGAACATGCTCAATACCAAATACATTATGGCTGGCCGGGGAGCAAATGCGGTTTTCAGGAATCCGGAAACCAACGGAGCTGTTTGGTTTCCTCAAGAAATCATTCCTGTGGGCAGTAACGAAGAAGAAATCAGCACACTTGCAGCAATTGAAACAAAAAAAGAGGCTACTTATAACTCCGGTGATACCGGAAATACACTTCCCGTTGGCAGTGGAAACCTCTCCCTTGATAGCAATGAACCTGACCGGCTGGTTTATTCTGGCAAAGTGGAGAAGGAAGGCCTTGCTGTTTTTTCAGAAATCTATTATCCCGAGGGCTGGAAGGCAATGATCAATGGAGAGGAAGCGGAAATTCACAGGGTAAATTACCTTTTGCGGGGCCTTGTCCTTCCGGAAGGAGAGGTAAGGGTGGAGATGAAGTTCGCGCCTAAAAATTATCCTGCCAAAGTACTAATTGCAAATATTGCCCAATACCTTTTAACGGTGCTATTAGTCTTTGGATTAATAATTAATTCAAAAAAGATTGCTCCTAAACTATAAGAAATGGAACAAAAAGTAGCTCAATTCTATGATGAATATGCCAATAATCAAATACGAATTGGAGTAAATTCAAGACACCTTAGCATTATCGACAAGCTGATCCGGTCCGGTTTAAAGCCCCATCACCGTGTTTTAGAAATCGGCTGTGGAATAGGCACTGTTAGTCATTTGATCGCAAAAAAGACTCCCAAAGGAAGTGTATTAGCGGTAGACATTAGTCCAAAAAGCATCGATCAGGCCAGAAAAACCTGGTCGAACCTTACCAATCTTACCTTTGAGGTGTCCGATATGAAAGGATTTCAGAAAGAAGGCGACACCTTCGATTTTATTGTACTTCCCGATGTATTGGAACACATTCCGGTATCCGATCATTTTTCCCTTTTTGAAACTATAAGCCGACATAGCAATAACAACACCGTTATTTTTATCCATATTCCAGCACCCCGATTTCTTGAATGGATGATCGAACATGAACCGGAAAAACTTCAGGTTATTGATCAACCATTAGACACCGCTGATCTGGTTAAGAATATTTCCGCTAATGATTTCTACCTGGAAAAAATGGAAACCTACAGCGTTTACTACGAAGAAAAAGACTATCAATACTTTGTTTTTCGAAAATCAAGGCCCGTTTCCAATATTGCGCATCGAAGTAAATGGATTATTTTAATGTCCAGAATATGGATTCGTATTAAACTAATATTCTAAATTAGTTTAATATTTCATAAAATGATAGTTTATATATCTCCGATCAATACCTCATTTATTCAACGAGACTTGATTATGCTCCGGTCCAATTTTCGGGTTAAACACCTGACCCTGACCGACAATCCCTACTTTTTACCCTTTTCATTGATTATTCAAACCGTTCAATTGCTATTTTTACTACCTGCTACCGAAAAATACCTCTGTTTCTTCTCTGGTTACCACACGGTTATTCCTGTGATCGTTGGCAAACTATTTAATAAGGAAGTGATCATACAATGTGGCGGTACGGATGCTGTAAATTTACCTGAAATCAATTACGGGAATTACCGCAAAAAATGGCTGAAAATGGCTACTATTTTCAGTTTCAAACATTGCTCCTTGATCGCCCCTGTCGCCCAATCATTGGTCAAGTCCAATTATACGTACGATAAATCATTAACGAGCAGTCAAGGCCTTTTGAATTTAATACCGGGCCTTAAAACCCCAATTATGGTTATACACAACGGTTTTGATTCCTCCTTTTGGTTTGATAATGGCAATGAAAAAACGCCCTTTTCCTTTATTACAGTGGCTACCGGCATTTCAAAGCAAAACAGGGCATTGGTAAAAGGGATAGATTTAATAATAGAAATGGCAAAAACCTTCCCGGAGTACACCTTTACGATTGTTGGAGACGAAAAATTCACATCTGAATTACCAAACATCATCACGATCGGCGTACTACCTCAGGAAAAGATCAGGTCCCTGTTCCAGGAAGCCCAATTCTATTTACAGCTTTCATCTTCCGAGGGCTTTCCAAATGCATTGGCTGAAGCCATGTTATGTGGTTGCATTCCCATTGGCTCAACGGTGGGAGCAATACCTGAAATAATCGGCGATTCCGGTTTTCTATTATCAACAAAAGATGTAATTGATCTAAAAAACATATTCGGTAGGCTCTCAATGGCTGATTTGGTAAAACTCCGCAAAGACGCCTCTACGCGAATTAGAAGTAGATTCAGTTATGAAGCGAGAAAGGAAAAGCTATTGAAATTGCTTGCGTAAAATTTAAAGTTACGATCGGCTAATTTTGGTTTTCATTCAGTATTAATTTTTTTACTTGGTTTTTAACCCCTCCCGACCTGGGATTAGTTTTAGATAACCAGGTTTTAACAGCTCATAAAAAAGGTTTCGAAACAGACCAGCGTGGATTCTGCCTGAAATTGGTCCTGCTATTAGATTTGACAATCGGTAAAAGATTAAAAGAACTGCGGTGGATAATCGTTGGGTGTTCAAAATAAGATACCACAACGAGGCTAATTATCTTATACATGCATAATTCGCTGTTCATCTAATTTGACTTGACTATTATAAAATAATTCAGTAGCTTTTACGAATTAAATTTTAATATTTCTATTTTTAATTTTTTTATTTATCTTTTTTAAGATAGTCATGTTAAGATTTTAATAGTCTGATAGCAATAATAGTCCGTGGTACCAAATTTATAGTAAATAAAATTTCAACTTTAATTATTTGAATATGTAATAGCTATTATCAGTATTAAAGAAACATTAAAATTCATTTATTATTGAAAACCCTCGAAAAGATGAAAAAAAACGTACTTCCCAGAAGTAGGATTTACCAATTCTACAAAGGTGGCCTTATGTTCCACTTTCTATTACTCCTTGGTCTGTTTGCCTCAACTTTATTGGCAAATGGTGCTGAAGAATCAAAAAAAAACTTCCACAATGCTGCCGTTATTTTTGACATTACTGTCACAGGAACGGTATTAGATGCGAATGGTGAACCGATTCCTGGTGTCACAGTTTCTGTGCCCGGTACCACTATAGGAACCGCTACCGACCTGGACGGAAATTATTCCCTTACGGTAGAAGAGGGAGCAACATTGGTTTTTTCCTTTATAGGTTTTGAATCCCAGCGAATTGTAGTGGGAGACCAGAGCGTGATCGATGTAACACTTACCGAGGAAACGTCCTCCTTACAAGAGGTGGTGGTAGTAGGTTATGGAACACAGAAAAGGGAAAACCTAACCGGCGCGGTTTCAACAGTTAATTTTGACGATGAACTTCAGAACCGCCCACTGACCAATGCTTCTCAGGCCCTGAGTGGTCAGGTGCCAGGAGTATGGATCAGCCAAAACTCAGGTCAGCCAGGTAGTGACGGGGCTCAAATTCGTGTACGGGGTTGGGGAACACTGAATAATTCCAATCCCCTGATTTTGGTAGATGGTGTGGAAGCTTCCATCAACGAAATAAACCCCAATGATATTGAAAGCATGACGGTCCTGAAAGATGCCGCTAGTGCTGCCATCTATGGATCCCGGGCTGCCAATGGTGTGGTCCTGATTACGCTAAAATCGGGTAAATTTGGAGAGCAAACCAGAGTAAGTATTGGAAGTTATGTGGGCCAGCAATCATTGGGAAGAAGGTATGATATCATTGATAACAGTGTAGAATATATGGGTATGTGGAATCAAGCGCTAATGAACCAGGGGGGAAGTCCTCTATTTCCTGAATCGGTAATTGATGAGTTCAGAAACAATGATGATCCGTACCAGTACCCCAACACGAATTTCTTTGATGAGGTATTCAAGACAGCACCGATCACCGAACATAATTTATCTGTCAGTGGTGGCTCAGAACAAACGAAATATTACATTTCAATGAACTATCTAAATCAGGATGGAATTATACAGAACTCCAATTCCAGCCGCTATGGTTTGACCGTTAATCTGGAATCGAAGTTAAATAATTGGTTGACCCTAGGTGGAAGAATGAATGGTATAAAAAAAGCTTCTGAAGAACCTTTCAATCTGGGCAGGATGATGTACATATTCGCCAATGGTGGATATCCTTTTACAGCCCCCTACACAGAAGATGGCCGCTTTGGATCAGTTCAAGCTATCAATAGCAACGGAAATACCATTGTCGGAAACCGAAATCCTTTGATTGAAACGGCAAATGGACTGACCTTAACGGAGAACAATTTTTTTAAAATGAATGTCTATGCAGATATCGAATTTACAGATTATCTGACACTGAAAACCAATTTCACTTCACAGTACAACAGTAATCTTAGGGATAGGCACAATAGTCTGGAATTTGGTTATACACACACTGGTGTGGAAGGGCGAAACCTGGATTACCTCACTATATTGGAAGCCAGCAGAAACAACGTTCAAAGTACGTATAATATCCTTTTCTCCACTTTGAACTTTAGCAAGACTTTTAATGAAATTCACAACCTGTCAGCCATTGTGGGAACACAGGTTGAAAGTACGGTTATTAAAGATGTTTATGGACGTAGGTCAGACCCGCCAAAAGAGGGATTGACCCAGGTTGATGCTGGCACAGCAGGATTTCAAGCCAATGGTAACCTGAACGAATTGAGAATGCTATCTTATTTTGGCCGCATTAATTATGCGCTAGCTGACAAATATTTATTTGAAATGAATTTGAGGGCTGATGGTTCTTCAAGGTTTAAGGAAGGCTACAGATGGGGTGTTTTTCCAGCCTTTTCGGCTGGATGGAGATTGGGAGAAGAAGCCTTCATACAGAATTTGAATGTTTTCACTGACCTCAAATTAAGAGCATCCTGGGGAAGATTGGGCAATCAAAATATCAACTCTTATTGGCCATATCTGGCTGTTGTTAGCCAAACCAATGGACTCAGTCACAACTTTGCAGGGAGTTTTGCACCCGGAGCAGGTGTTGTGGCCTTGGTGGATGAAACCATTGGTTGGGAAACATCAGAAACTACAGATATCGGTGTGGAATTTGGTTTATTGGACAACAGATTATACGTTGAAGCGGATTATTTCCGAAAAACTACCAATAATATAATTGTCCAATTGCCTATTCCTGCCATACTTGGTGGGGTGAGTGCTCCTTTTGAGAATGTAGGTGCCATGATCAATAACGGGTTCGAATTCAACATTAATTATTCAAAACTTGCCCCAAGCAGGGATGAAATTGGTTATAACCTGGGTGTGAATATGACTTATATTATGAATGAGGTTACCAAATTCAGGGAAAATGCACCGGACCAATTATACCTTATCCGTGAAGGGTTTTCCTATAGAGAATTGTATGGATATAATGCCATTGGAATATACCAATCAGATCAGGAAGCCAGTGAGCACATGTATGATAACGGCTATGTGCCTCAGGCAGGTGAACTAAAATATGAAGATGTAAATAATGATGGTCGATTGGGTTTTGAGGATAAAATGGCTTTGGGTAACACCATCCCTAAATATACCTTTGGGCTTACCCCCAGTGTTTCTTACAAAGGTTTTGATTTGAGTACCCTGGTCATGGGAATTGCAGGTGCAAGTGTATATACACAAAATGCCTGGACCCAACCCCTGGGAATATCCGGAGGGACCATTACCAAACGTTGGAGAGATGCCTGGACCCCTGAAAATATGGAGACTGATGTCCCAAGAATTTCCATCAGTGATACATGGAGAAGTGAACCGTCCTCGTTTTGGGTAAATGACATTTCCTTCGTTAAATTAAGAAATATCCAACTGGGATATACCTTTAATCCGGTAATGACCAAAAGACTGGGCATACAGAAGCTATATCTTTATGGTAACGCCCAAAATGTGGGAGCCTTGGTGAGCAAGGATTATGAAGGATTTGACCCGGAGAGGAATACATTTGACTCTGGAGAAAATTTTTATCCTCTTCCAAAAATATTTACAGTTGGTGTTAATATTAATCTTTAGGAATTATGAAAACGATAAAAATATATAATATAAGCATCCTCCTGTTGGGCCTATTGGCTATCAATGGCTGCAGTGAGGATTTTCTGGAGGTGTATCCCCAAGACCGGATTACTACTGTTTCTTTTTGGCAAAATGAAAATGATGTTCAGTTGGCATTGAATGGCATCTACAGTGTATTGAAACACCGGGGCGTCTATGGCTCAGGACCAACTTTTGACGCTGTAACACCCTATGCTTACCAATGGGCACACTGGAACGGAATGGAAAAACAGATCGGAAATGGTACCATTACCGCTGCTACTTCAGGAGGATTGTTAAATGAGAGATGGACCATGTGTTACCGAATCATTAATTTCTCCAATGATTTTTTGGAGAATATTGATAGGGTAGACCTTCCTGAAGCCACAAAATCTACGTATTTGGGAGAGGCCCATTTCCTTAGGGGCCTCGCTTTTGCTCTGTTGGCAGAATCTTATGGTGGCGTTCCCATCATCACTACAGTGATGAACACGGAGGAAGTTACCTCAGTGAGCAGAAATACCCGGGAAGAAACATGGGCCCAAGCCATTTCGGACTATGACGAGGCCATACAAAGACTGGACCCAGTTTCCTATGAATTGGGAAGGGCGACCAAAGGGGCTGCACTCGGATTGAAAATGCGGGCATATTTGTACCAGAATAAATACGAGGAAGTATTGGATGTGATCGAAGAAATTGATGCTTTGGGCATGTATTCTCTTTTTCCAAGTTACGAAGGGCTCTTTCAATTGGATAATGAAAACAATGAAGAGGTCCTTTTTGACATCCAGTACATTGCCGGTGAGCAAGGTCAGGGAAATTTCTTTGCCTGGCTGGCGCTACCTGGAAGTGTAGCAGCCGCAGGAGCCAGTGATCCTGCGCCCACCCAACATATCATTGATGAGTATGAGATGATTGATGGATCAGAAGTGGATCCAAATAATCCTTTTGATGGAAGGGACCCCAGGTTGGATTTTAGTATTCTCAGACCGGGAGCCACTTTTGAAGGCATGGTCTACCCAACAGAAGTATCTAATCACACCGGTCAAAGGGTAGGATACAACCTTAGAAAAAATGTGGGCGAAGGAATTCCTTTGCTGTCTCCCAGGGTATCCCCTTTAAACTTTATTGTATTGCGTTATGCGGATGTCTTGTTGGCCAAAGCAGAAGCCCTTATTGAAACCAATCAAAACCTGGAAGAAGCGATTGGCCTGATCAATCGGATCAGAACAGAAAGAAGGGATGTTACCATGTTCAGTTTACCTACCGATTTATCACAAGAAGAAGCGAGAGAAGCGTTACGACATGAGCGGGTGGTTGAGTTTTTCGGTGAAGGTATCTTGTGGGCAGATATTAAACGTTGGAATATTGGTCAGGATCTTTATCCCGTTGAAGTAAGGGGAGCCGACGGAGGATTGATCGAGGTGAAATTTCCTACTGGATATGAAGAAAAAGACAATTTATTACCAATCCCTGATAATGAAATATCCTTTAATGAAAATTTGGAACAAAATCCAGGATGGTAATCTAGCTTGTTAGTTTGGCTAAAGATTAATCCAGCCAGATAATGCATTCTTAATAACAGTTAGAAGAGGAATGTATTACCTGCAACTGGTAAATAGCTTCTTTAGCAGTATGAAAATGAAATGGTCGGGAAAATCTGATTTGCCGATTTTAAAGGATCAAATCAGAATAATCCTGGCCATTTCATCTTCTTTTATAAATTTATTTAATTTCTTTTTAAATTGTGGATACTTGGGAAGAAAAAGTAAAACCAAAAATGAGTCAAATTTCAGTCGTCAAATTATTGATACCAGTGGCTATTTTGGCCCTAATTATTGGGGTTATTCGGTACAAATCTGAAGTGAAATTCCCAGATGAAGTTGAGGCTTCCTTGCCCGCTGAAATTGATTTTAATTTTCATATTAAACCCATATTATCAGACCGTTGTTTTGCCTGTCATGGGCCCGATAACAACAAACGAGAAGCCGGATTGAGGCTGGATATCGAAGAACATGCGCTTTCGGCTTTGGGAGATGACAAAGACCATTACGCTATCGTCCCCGGTAAGCCCCATAAAAGCGCCCTTTATGAGCGCCTGGTCTCATCCGATCCTAAGGTGAAAATGCCCCCGCCAGAATCAAATCTTTCTTTATCAACTACTGAAATCGCTTTGATCACCCGATGGATCGAACAGGGAGCCGACTATAAACCTCACTGGTCTTTCATCAAACCAAAAAAACCGGAAGTCCCCTCTCTTGAAAAAACCGGGTGGGCTACAAATTCGCTTGATCAATTTGTCCGTGCCAAAATGTCAGAAAATGGACTTGAGCCTTCCAATAGGGCCAAAAAAGAAACTTTAATCCGGCGGGTATCATTTGACCTTACCGGATTACCACCCACCGTGGAGGAAGTGGACAATTTTTTGAATGATGACAGCCCCAATGCTTACCTTAAGCTGGTTGACCGATTATTAGAATCTCCTCATTATGGTGAACGCATGGCATCTGAATGGCTGGATGTAGCCCGATATGCGGATTCCCATGGTTATCAGGATGATGGCATGAGAAACATGTGGCCTTGGCGAGATTGGGTCATCCGATCCTTCAATGAAAACCTTCCCTACGATGATTTTATTCTCTGGCAATTGGCCGGTGACATGTTGCCTAACGCTACCAAAGACCAAATATTGGCCACCGGATTCAATAGAAATCATCCTCAAAGCCAGGAAGGAGGCGTGATTGCAGAAGAGTATCGGGTAGAATATGTGGCCGACCGCACCAATACTTTAGGGAAAGCTATACTGGGTTTAAGCACGGAATGTGCCCGGTGCCATGACCACAAATACGATCCTATTTCCCAAAAGGAATATTATCAATTATATGCTTTTTTTAATAATATTAAGGAAACCGGACAGGTACCTTATACGGGAGAACCCAGCCCTACTGTCATACTTACCGATGAAGAAGTAGATAAAAAACTATCCTTTGTTAATAAAAAGATTCAAGAAATGGAAAATTCCCTGGATCCCAATCAGGAAAAATTCCAAAAAGGTTTTAAAAATTGGCAGGAAAGTTTAGAGTCGAAGCCCAATTACAAAATTGAGATCAAAGGAAGGATTGGTCATTACCCCCTCGATGCTCCGGTCAAGGACCAATTTAGAAATCTGGCAGAACCATCTAAACCTGCAGACATGGTGGTCATTCAAAAAGACAAGGAAATTCAAATTGTAGAAGGAAAGTTAGGTAATGCGGTTAAGTTAGTGGGTGACAGTTATGTGGATTTGGGGAATGAAATGGCCTACTTTGAGCGAAATGAACCTTTCACCATCAGCTTATGGTATAAAGCCCTGAAAGATAGTTTAGAAGGCCCCATTTTTTCAAAAACCGGGGGATTTGCCAACGGATACCGTGGCTATGAATTATTGATCAGAGAAGATGGGAGATTAGCCGGCTTAATGAGCCATACCTGGCCTGCCAATGCCATCGAAGTACATTCGCGTAATAAAATACCAATTGGAGAATGGGTACATTTGGCCATGGTTTATGATGGGTCCAGTAGGGCAAAAGGCCTGCACCTTTTTCTTAATGGAAAGCAAATGGATCTGGATATGAAAACGGACCATTTAAAAAGGAGTATATTGTCTTACGGCAAGGACAAAATAAGCACGGGCCATCCGGGAAATCTACAGATCGGTAAGCGGGGAACCAATTTTGCCGAAACGCTGGACCATTCTCTTGTAGACGAATTCAGTGTGTTTAACCGTAGGCTTTCTACCCTGGAAATTGAATTCCTGTATGGAAATTCCGAGCCCATTTATTCCATGGCCCAAAAAAAAGTCCGAGAAACTGATTTACTGGACTATTTCCTCGCAAATGTAAATGAAGAATTTCAAAACGGCCTAAATAAATTAACCAAACTACGTGGCGAAGAAAATGCCATTCTCAGTGCCCAGCCGGAAGTGATGGTCATGGGAGAAAGGGAGGAACCCCGGGCTACATTCATATTGGATAGGGGTACTTATGATGCGCCTACCCATGAAGTGTATCCCGGTACACCAAAGGCCGTGATGGAATTTCCTGATAATTTACCCAAAAACCGTTTAGGTTTGGCCAAATGGGCAACCCATAAGGACAATCCCTTAACCGCAAGGGTGGCAGTCAACAGGTATTGGCAAATGATTTTCGGAAAAGGGATAGTTGCTTCCTCCGATGATTTCGGAAATCAAGGTGATTTCCCCTCTCATCCTGAATTGTTGGATTGGTTGGCGGTTCAGTTCATGGAATCTGGTTGGAACCTTAAGGAGCTGCTTAAGCTGATGGTCACATCAAGTACCTACCAGCAATCCTCCATACTGCAGGATGGACTAAATGAAAAAGACCCTGGAAATGTTTGGCTGGCAAGGGGCCCAAGCCACCGAATGCCGGCCGAGATGATCAGAGACAATGCCCTTGCTGCCAGCGGCCTGCTGGTAAAAGAAATAGGGGGGCGGAGTGTGAAACCCTATCAACCAAAAGGTTTATGGAAAGAATTGGCTACTGCCAATGTGAGGGAATACGTTCAGGATACTGGAAAAAATCTTTACCGGAGAAGCCTTTACACCATTTGGAAACGCAGTTCTCCCCCTCCATCAATGATCAATTTTGACTCGTCCGATAAATACAATTGTACAGTAGAAAGGCAAAAAACAAATACACCTTTACAGGCCCTGGTGCTGATGAATGACCCTCAATACCTGGAAGCCGCAAGGGTGTTGGCAGAAAAAATGTTAACAATTGGAGGGGACGTACTTCAAAATCAAATCCAATATGGCTTCAGGGCAATGACCAGTAGAAGTCCGGATCCTGCCGAATTAAAGATTTTGGAAAAGCTATATTGGGCTGAATTAACAGATTTTTCTGAAACCCCCGCCGCTGCAGATAGCTTACTCAATACAGGAGAACATAAGAGGGATCCAACCCTGCCAAAGGAAAAAGTAGCGGCGCTATCCCTTGTAGCCTCAACATTGATCAATTACGATGAAGCCGTATATAAAAGATGATGTCCAAATGGGTTAACCTTTTTGCCTTTCAAAATTTTGTTAGGGAAACGGTTACCAACCATTCTTTAAAAAATTGTAAAAATGAGTTTATTGCATAATCAACATATTGATCGACGCCAATTTCTAACTAAGACCAGTTTGGGATTAGGTAGTTTGGCCCTTTCTTCGCTGCTGAATCCGGGTAACCTGATGGCCAAAATGTCCCCAGGTTCAAATGGTAGCGGCGTATTGCATAATTTGCATTTTGTACCCAAAGCAAAGAGGGTAATCTACCTTTTCCAAAGTGGTGGCCCGTCACAAATGGAGCTTTTCGATTACAAACCCCTGCTTAATGAACGCTTCGGTCAGGAATTACCTGAATCTATAAGGGCAGGACAGCGACTTACCGGCATGACCTCCAGTCAAAATTCTTTTCCTTTGGCAGGATCTGTTTTTGATTTTGCCCAGCATGGGAAAAGTGGGGCCTGGGTCAGTGAACTGATGCCGCATACGGCAAAAATTGTGGATGAATTGTGCTTTATCAAATCCATGCATACTGAAGCCATTAACCATGATCCGGCCATTACTTTTTTCCAATCAGGATCCCAGCTTAGTGGCCGGCCTTCCATAGGATCGTGGATCAGTTATGGTTTGGGCAGTGATAACAAAAATCTACCTGATTTCTGTGTTTTGCTTTCCAGGGGAAAACAGGGTGGACAGCCCCTGTATGCAAAACTTTGGGGAAGTGGTTTTTTACCCTCCCTTCATCAAGGGGTTCAATTTCGGTCAGGGAAGGATCCGGTACTTTACCTGAATAACCCGGAGGGACTTAAAAATGTAAGCCGACGCAGGATGCTGGATGCCTTAAAAGAACTCCATGAAGAGCAATTTGAAAAGGTAATGGACCCTGAGATCAATTCGCGTATTGCACAATATGAAATGGCTTATAGAATGCAGGCCTCTGTCCCTGAAACTATGGACATTTCTAAGGAGCCCGACTACATCTACGATATGTATGGACCCGATTCCAGAAAATCCGGAACTTTCGCTGCCAATTGCCTTTTAGCGAGAAGGTTAGCGGAAAAGGATGTTAAATTCATTCAACTCTATCATCAAGGATGGGACCAACATGGGAATTTGCCCAGGGATATAAAAGTGATGAGTAAGAGTGTAGACCAAGCTGGAGCTGCGCTGGTAATGGATTTAAAGCAGAGAGGACTTCTGGATGATACTTTGGTAATTTGGGGAGGAGAGTTTGGAAGAACCAATTATTCTCAGGGTAGGCTGACCGCTGATAATTATGGCCGTGATCACCATCCCCGGTGTTTTACCATGTGGATGGCAGGAGCGGGTGTAAAAAAGGGTTATACCCATGGGGAAACCTGCGAATTTGGCTACAATATCGTAAAAGATCCGGTGCACGTACATGATTTTCAAGCTACTTTACTCTATCTAATGGGTGTGGACCACGAAAAACTAACCTTCAAACATCAGGGAAGAAGGTTCCGTCTGACTGATGTAAGCGGACATGTTGTCAAAGACATTTTATCTTGAATACCAATAAATTAATAAAGGTTTTAGTGTAATACTTAAAAAATAATATGACAAACATTCAAAGAAGATCTTTTATAAAAGGAGCGACCGCCATTTCTGCCTTTACCCTTTTGAAACCAACCACTGCATTCGGGTCAAAATCCAACTCGGCAGTGCAAGTTGGGATAATTGGATGTGGCAACCGAGGGACCTCTGTTATCACAGCCATGTCCAAACATACCAATACCAACATTGTAGCCATGGCAGATCTTTTTGAAGATCAATTGACTACTGCCAAACAGAAATTGGATAAACTCAACCAAGAAAGGGGCTTTGCGAAAATAGACCGCTCAAATATTTACCAGGGATCAAAGGCCTATCTGGCCCTACTGAATAATAAGGCAGTGGATGCCGTATTGATCTCCTCTCCTGCCTACACACACCCTACTTTTGTGGAAGCGGCTGTGGCTGCTGGCAAACACATTTACTGTGAGAAACCAGTTGCCTTAGATGTGGAAGGTTGCAACAGGATAGAAGCAGCGGGAAAAAGCATCAATGGAAAGTTGAGCTTGGTCATCGGGTTTCAGATCCGTCATGCCACTGCCTACCGCGAGATGGTAGACAGAGTACAGCGGGGTGATATCGGAGATATAATTAATGCCCAACTGTATTATTTTTCTTCTCGCGTACCCTTGAAACCCATTGAGAATATGTCGCATGATGAGGCAAGGATCCGAAATCAGTTTCATTTCAGAGCTTTGTCAGGGGGGACTTTATTGGATCAGGGTATTCATATGTTGGACGTTTGTAATTGGACCCTACAAAAGAATCCCTTGAGTGCCATTGGCTCCGGAGGAAGAAATGGAGTGGATGCCTTTGGAGATGCATGGAACAATTATCAGGTGTTATATCAATATCCAGATAATATCAATGTGAGTTTTCACTCCACCCAATTGGGGCCAAGTTTTGGCGATGTGTGTGCCCGATTCCTAGGAACTAAAGGAATTGCCACCGCTCATTACAGTGGTGGGGTTTTTATTGATGGGGAAAATAAGTGGGACTCCGGTATCTTACGAGAGGATTCCAGCGAGCAAAGCCGACAGCAACAGTCTGCAGGGGTTTTTACCTCTTCACTACATGATTCCAATGAAAATAAAGTGAAAAGTTTTATCTCAAGCATAGAGTCTGAAAATTACCTTAACGAAGCAGTTTCGGGTTCTCAATCCACTCTTACAGCCATTTTGGGCAGACAGGCAGCTACAGGACAAAAAAAGGTTTTTTGGGATGAAATGAGATTTTCCAATGAAAACCTGGACGCTAACCTCAACCTTTCCCAGTTTGATAGCCTTTAATTCCAATCTCTAATCATATAAAACTTTGAAGGATGGCCCGTACATAATGGTTTTTACTTCCCAAAAAAACGGCTACTTCGATCCGAAATTACCAGATACAGGATACCTTTGCCTGAACATTATCATTCAGCATCTCATTGAGTAAACCAGCCCAACAAAGTATACTGACCACCATTGCGGCCTATATTGGGGTGCTGATCGGCTATGTTAACCTGCTATGGCTGATGCCTTATGTTCTGGAACCAGAACAAATTGGTTTGTTCAAAACCATACAGGACATGGCCTTACTCCTGGTACCATTTGCCCAAATGGGGATTGGTAATGGAATTACCAGGTTTTTTCCCCGCATAAAGCATAAAAAATACGCTTTTTTTTCTTTTAGCCTCTTTTTGGGAATGCTTGGATACGCTTTGGTGGTGATTATTTTCCTGCTGTTTAAAAATCCCATCATGACTTCCTTTTCTGATAAATCTCCTGAAGTCAATAATTTCCTGCAGGTAGCACTTATCATAACTTTTTTCTCCGTAATCAACACCCTTTTGGATGCATTTAGCCGGTCCTTTCTGAAAATCGCCATTCCATCTTTGATCAGAGATGTACTCCTCCGCCTGTTGATGGCCCTGTTGGTCATAGGCTACTATTTGACGTTTTACCCATTCCATTTCATGATTTGGGGAATGGGAGGGGTCTATTTGTTGGCCATGCTGGCCATGGCAGGATATATGGTGAGTATCGATATTTTTCATTTTGACTTCAGATGGAAGGGGATTCCGGGATCTTTTAGAAAGGAATTCATACAGTACAATACCATTACCTTACTTGGCACTGCAGGAGCCCTTTTGATCATGAAAATAGATAGCCTGATGGTCAGTTCCATGATAGGTCTGGATGCCAATGCCATTTACACCATAGGCTTTTCTATTGCCGTAGTCATCGAAATGCCGAGAAGGGCCATCTCTCAGGTTGCCATGCCCATCATATCGGAAAAATTCGCCGCAAATCTGTTGGATGAAATAGATGTGCTGTATAAAAAAATTGCCGTTCACCAACTACTGATTTGCCTGTTGATCTTTTTACTGATCTGGATTAATATTGATACCCTGTACCAATTTGTACCCAATAAAGAGGTCTACCAGGCAGGAAAATGGGTGGTATTACTGATCGGCCTGGGAAAACTGACAGATATCCTGTTTTCAGTAAACGGTGAAATCATTGTATTTTCTAAATTTTACGTTTTTAACATTACTGCTACCCTGCTCATGTGTGCAGCAGTCATCCTCTTTAACCTTGCGTTGATTCCGGCCTTCGGGATAGAAGGGGCAGCGCTGGCATCCCTGCTGGCCATGTTTTTTTACAATTTGCTAAAGTTTTTCTTCGTGAAAATACGGCTGGGATTCAATCCATTTACCAAAGGCATCTTCACTATTCTGTTTATAGGAGGCATCAGCTGGGCTGTTTCTTTTTACCTGATCCCTGTTTTTGAACCGGTGCTTTTGGACCTTTTGGTTAGAAGCAGTATGGTATCGCTGCTTTACCTGGCCTTGATTTACTGGCTAAAAGCGGCTCCTGAGGCAATGGATCTGGTGATAAATAAAATCAAGTCAATTTTTCAGGCGATGATCAATTAAGTCCTATTACCCCCCAATTGCCTTTTCCAACAAGTTCACCAGGTCCCTGGTAAGGTTCTTCCTGTTATAAGCCTGTATAAATTCATTGCTTCCCTTTCCGGAACTGCTTTCAGCAATTTCAGACAATCCACGAATCAGACCTACGTCATCATCATGCCTGAAAACCTCCCCAGCCTTTGCCTGATAAATGATTTGGGCGGCATCTCCCTGAGGATCTCCCAAAGCTATGATCGGCCTGCCTGTGGCCATGTATTCAAAAAGCTTTCCAGGAATATTCCCTTTGGCATTTTTGGTATCGGTAAGGATCAAAAGCAAGGCGTGAGCTCGCTCATAAAACTCAAAAACCTCCTTATGGCTTACATATCCAGGCAGATAGACATGAGCATTTAGCCAGGGATCTTCCCTGATCAGTCTCTTTACGGATTGATTGACTTTGCCTACAAAAGTAAGCCTGATTTTTCCCCAATCCTGGCCATGAATTTTCTTCATTCCCATTAAAAAAGGAACAGGATCCCTGATACTGTCAATTACGCCGGAATATACAATTTCCAGAACTTTTTTTACGGGTGAAACAGGAGCGAAATTCTTGGGTAAATCATCCGGATCAAAACCATTGGTCAGCAGCTGTACGTTTTTACCGGAAAGGGTTTCCATCTCGGCTTTGAAGGTCGGGGAAATGGTAAACACGGCATCTGCTTCCCGGAAAACTGAGGCCTCCAGTTTTTGGTGGTATCTTCTGGCAGGGGAAGTCAGGTGGAGGGTGTCCAGAAACTCCCAGGAAGACCAGGGATCCCGAAAATCAGCCAACCAGGGAAGCCCGGTTTTTCTTTTCAGCCCCCTCCCTATCAGGTGCATGCTGTGGGGAGGTCCTGTGGTGATGATGGCACTGAAATTATTCTGTTCGCAGATGTCTGCCAGAAATTTTACCGAAGGCCTCACCCAAAATATCCGGGGATCCGGAATGAACAAATTCCCCCTCAACCATACCGCCACCTTATCCAATATGGAAGGATCACTTCTTTCCAGGATTACTGCAGGATCCTTCATGTTTTTTCCCTTGAAGCGTCTGAAAATTTGGTAGGGCTCCCATATTGGAAATTTCAATACCTCCGTTGATGGGCCCACTTCCTTTTCCAGAGAGGGATCCAATAGGCCAAAATCTGGATTTTCCGGGGTGAATATTACAGGATGCCAACCATACTCCGGCAGGTATTTGGTGAATTTTAGCCAGCGCTGAACACCAGAACCTGCACTGGGAGGCCAATAATAAGTGATGATCAAGACCCGCTTCATGTGTTTATTATTGTTTCTTGATGGTCGCAACTTGTCCTGCACCCAAGGTTCCCGACTTTCGGGATAATCCAGCATGTTTTATTACCATCCAGCTATGTTACCTTTTCTTCAAACTCGCTTTCATTACTAAACAAAAAAAAAACATGCAGGTCCACAGAAAGCCTGCTTGTCAAACGGTTCAAATGCCAGCAGGTTATTCCCCCTGAGCAAGAGAAAAACCCCTTACCCCATCGAAGGTGTATAAGTGTTCGGTTTTCACAAAATCAAAACCAAGTTGCTGTACCTGTTTGAGTACCTCTATGACCTGATCATGGGTAATGACTGTTTCGTCTGCATTGAAAAACCTTACCCGCCAATGGTCAGAGCAAAATGTTTCCTTCATCCCATCCGGATAAACCCGTACTCCCCTGTTGGTGATCAGTTGCATTTTCAATCCTCCGGCATTTACTTCCCGAAGCCTGTCTCCGATTGTGTTGGCATTGCGGTCCCCTTCTTTCCAGTCAATAAATACATCCAAACCAATAAGTACCTTTTCTGAAGGTTTTGAAGGCCTCAGTGCCAGTGCCGCCCTTGTTTCCGCTTCAGTACGTACTGCTTTCGAAAAAGTCGCTTTTTTTAATTTTGAGGGCACTCTTCCCAGTCTCTCTATGACTGCGGCAGCAAACTCCTGCGTACCCACTTTTTGTTTACTAATGCCCTCCTGATAAATATCGCCTGTATGAATTCCGTCTTCAAGCGTAGCCATCCAGGCATTACTGATTTTTTCTGCCACCTCTGGCTGTCCAATGTGAACAAGCATCATGACCGCTCCATTAAGAAGGCCTGAAGGGTTGGCGATATCCATTCCTGCAATATCCGGTGCCGACCCGTGAATGGCTTCAAACATGGCCACATCTTCACCAATATTGGCTGAGCCTCCCAAACCCACTGAACCGGTAATCTGAGCTGCCACGTCAGAAATGATATCACCGTATAAATTCAAAGTAACGATCACATCAAACATTTCCGGTCTGTCTGCAATCAGGGCGGTGCCAATGTCTATGATCTTATGATCTGTTTCAATTTCGGGATATTCTTTGGCTACTTCATTGAACACCTGGTGGAAAACCCCATCTGCCATCTTCATGATATTGTCCTTGGTCATGCAGGTAACCTTTTTACGGTTATTCATCCTGGCATATTCAAAAGCATACCTGACTATTTTCTCACTTCCTGGCCTGGAAATCAGTTTTAAACACTGATATACTTCATCTGTTTGCCTGTGTTCAATGCCTGCATACAA
The DNA here is from genome assembly GCF_014762705.1 of Cyclobacterium sp. GTDB lineage: Bacteria > Bacteroidota > Bacteroidia > Cytophagales > Cyclobacteriaceae > Cyclobacterium. The sequence goes on from NZ_JABURL010000046.1 coordinate 73,860, forward strand.
ATCTTCCTCGTTTTCCCGAATGATGACCATGTCTGTCTTTGGGAAATGGGTCCTGACAAAGGGAGCAAAAGCTTTACAGGGACGCACATTTGCGTACAAGCCCAATGTTTTTCTCGTAGTCACATTCAGGCTCTTGAAGCCTCCTCCCTGAGGAGTAGTAATGGGAGATTTCAAAAACACTTTTGTATTCCGCAGAGAATTCCAGGCACTGGGTGCAATCCCGGAACTGATACCCTTCAAATAAACTTGTTCGCCGATTTCGATAACCTCAGTTTCAATGGCAGCCCCGGCTTCTTTTAAAACAGACAAAGTAGCTTTCATGATTTCCGGGCCTATACCATCTCCATAGGCAACTGTTATTTTTCTTTTTTCGGACATAAGGATAATCTTTGAAGTTTTACTGAATTTAAGATGGTACAAAAATAGGAAATATTGGTACACAAACATTTCAAGTCCTCCTTTATTATAAAAAGAGAAGGGGAAATAAATGAAGGACAAGACAATAGATTTAAAAATTGGCAAGGAATTGCTAGGTACCAAACCAAATGCATATTTCATCAAATTATTTTTTTAAGGTACAAAATGCATTTTATTACCTATTTTATCAAATACACCTTTTCAACAACACATGATTTTTAACCGAATCTTTTGTGATTGTTTATGCGCCTCGTATATTTGGAGCTTAACATTGTAGAATTGGAATGGCTGAACAAAAAATTATTCTTTCAGAAACCAAAGATGGAATACTTTATCTAACCATCAGCAGAGAGCCCAAACTCAATGCCTTAAATTTTAACACATTGGAGGAATTGAAAAATATCTTCAATGAAGTAAACGACAACAAGTCAATAAGGGGCGTGATCATCACCGGCGCCGGGGAAAAAGCCTTTGTTGCCGGAGCTGATATCAACGAAATTTCCGAGCTTAATGAACTCAATGCGAGAAAGTTTGCCGAATTTGGCCAGGAAGTCTTCGAAATCGTGGAATCCTGCCACAAACCGGTTATCGCAGTGGTTAATGGGTACGCTTTAGGGGGTGGCTGTGAATTGGCAATTGCCTGTCACATGAGAATAGCCACTACCAATGCAAAGTTTGGACAACCGGAAGTGAACCTTGGAATTATTCCCGGGTACGGGGGCACCCAGCGATTGACCCACCTGATAGGTAGAACCAAAGCTACAGAAATTCTCATGACCGGAGATATGCTGGATGTGAATGAAGCCCAAGCACTGGGCCTCTTAAACCATGTAGAACCTAACAAAGAAGCCGCCATCGCCAAAGCAGAAGAGATATTGAAAAAAATCATGAGCAAGGCTCCCCTTTCCATAGGTATGATAGTGGATTGTGTGAATGCGGTTTATGCAAGTGATGAAAACGGCTATCAGATTGAGGCCAACAGCTTTGCCAGGTGTGTCAAATCAGAAGATTACAGAGAAGGTACCAAAGCTTTCCTTGAAAAAAGAAAACCTAACTTTAAAGGGGAATAATCCCCTTTTTTATTTTTTATGGGCCTGTTAAAAAAATTAGCCGGGCAATCCGCAGTTTATGGTATCAGTAGTATCCTGGGCAAAACCATCAATTTTTTGCTGGTCCCCCTATATACCGGTTATCTGGCAAAAGAGGATTTGGGGTCCTTCACCTTGCTTTATGCCTTGATTGCTTTTTTGAATGTGGTCTTTACCTTCGGTATGGAAACAGCCTATTTCCGCTTCGCCACAGGTAAAGGTTTGCCTCCCCAAAAAGTCTATCAAAATGCCCAATCACTGGTCTGTCTGGTGGGCCTTTTTTTAGGGGCTTTGTTGTATATGACCGCTGAACCCCTCAGTCTACTATTCGATTTCCCGGGAAAATCACATTTGTTTCAATGGTCAGCAATGATTCTCACCATTGATGCACTCATGGCCATCCCTTTTGCCAAACTAAGGCTGGAGGGAAGGTCGCTTTCCTTTGCGCTGGTTAAATTGTTGAACATTGTTTTAAATGTAAGTTTTAACGTTCTTTTCATTGTTGTTACTTTCCATATTATTCAGGGAGACATCCTTCCACAGTTACAAACCTGGGTTTCCTCCTGGTTTCGCCCCGATTGGGGGGTAGATTATATTTTACTTTCCAATGCCCTGGCCAATTTCCTTATTCTACCACTTCTATGGAAACTGGTGGGTGGATGGAAATTCGAGTTGAAGAAAGCCGTCCTTTTTCCCATGTGGCAGTATGCCCTCCCGCTGCTTTTTATGGGCCTGGCCGGGGTTACCAATGAGGTGTTTTCAAGGGGCTTATTTGAATATGCCCTACCGGAAGGGTTTTACCCACAGCTCAGCTCAAGAGAAGCAGGGGGAGTTTTTGGTGCGAATTTTAAATTAGCCATACTGATGAGCCTGATCATTCAGGCTTTCAAATATGCTGCTGAACCCTTTTTCTTCCAGCAAGCTGAAAGCAAAAACAATCCTGAATTATTCGCCAGGGTAATGCATTGGTTTATTATATTTTGCTCCACATTAATGATAGCCGTAGCCGTCAACCTGAAACTCATCGGAGCGCTTTTTTTTCAGGCGGAAGGTTATGCCATTGCCCTGCCCATGGTACCCATCCTCTTGATGGGCTATCTGTTGCTGGGCGTTTATTATAACCTGAGCATTTGGTTTAAAATCACCGACCAAACCAAATACAGCTTTTACATTACCTTTTCTGGTGCGGTGGTCACCATTTTGGTTATTTTGACCCTGGTTCCGGTTCTGGGGTTTATTGGAGGTGCCCTGAGTACTTTGGCATGTTACCTGACCATGGTAATCATGTGTTATTATACCGGTCAGAAATACTATCCCATTCCTTACCAAACCAAAAAAGGACTCGTTTACCTTGCTGTATCCTTTTTGTTCAGTTATGCTGGCTTCTTATTGGACACGGGAAATCTTTTGGTCAATTTTATGTTGCACAATGGCATACTTGTGGTCTTTCTGGTGCTTATTTTCCTGATGGAAAAAAAGGAACTATATTTGCTTTTTCAATCCATTTCAAAACAAAAGAATGAAAATTAACGTCATCAATACATCCAAACACCCTCTCCCTGCTTATCAGACCCCTCTGGCTGCCGGGCTTGATTTGCAAGCAAATCTCGAATCGCCGGTGGTTTTAAAGCCCCTGGAGCGGCAGTTGATCGGAACCGGCCTTTTTATCGAACTTCCGGAGGGATATGAAGCCCAAATACGACCAAGGAGCGGATTGGCATACAAATTCGGTGTAACGGTACTCAACAGTCCGGGAACCATAGATGCCGATTACAGAGGCGAAATTAAAGTACTGTTGATTAATAATTCCAATACAGATTTTACCGTTCAGGATGGAGAGCGCATTGCTCAAATGGTCATCGCCAAACATGAGCAAATCACCTGGATGCCCAAAAACAAACTTTCTGAAACATCCCGGGGCGTAGGAGGATATGGCAGCACCGGAAGGTAGGCAGCTTACACCTGTGCGTTAAGGTTGTCCTGTAAGTATTTGGGAACCAAAATAAAAAGTAAATTGTATCTCAATTGATAATGAAATATTGGTCTGGTTTGGCCTTCAACGAGCAACACTTTATTCTATAAGGAGTTACTTAGTAAAAATGGTTTCATTTATTGTTAACCAGACCTTTGACAATCTGAAATTAAGCCTTTTATCAATGAATAGCATAAATAGTAAAATTTTCTTTTGGTTTATAGCCCTTTTGGTCATCTCCAGCTTTGGCCTGGAACCAGCTATGGCTCAGGAAAAGTTGAGCCGGAAGGAAAGAAAAGCCAAGAAAAAGGAGATGATGGCCAGTAGGCTATTTATAGAAGGTCAAAAAAACCTGATGCTGGAAGATTTTGAAAAGGCTTATTTTTATTTCAATAAAGCATTGGAGTTCAATGACCAGGAAAGCGCCATTTATTTTAAGTTATCTGAGATGATGATGCGCGCCAATAAGCCCGAAAAAGCACTTGATCTTGGACAACAAGCCCTGGCGCTGGACCCTGAAAATAAATTTTACCACCTTCAGATGGCTGAAATTTACACCAAACTGAACAGGAACGGGGAAGCCGCAGCGGTTCTTGAAAATTTGATGGAAAAAGAAGGTGATTACCGGCAATATATTCTGGATTTAGCATCCATTTATCTCAATTCCAATGAATTTGACAAGGCTTTGGAGGCACTAAACAAAGCAGAGGAGTATTATGGCGTAGTAGAGCAGCTTACTGCTCAAAAACAAAGGATATATCTGAGGAAAAACAATTTGGGTATGGCCATTGAAGAAGGGGAAAAACTGATAGACGCCCATCCTGGCAATTCCAAATATGTTTTGGCTTTGGTAGAGATCCTCTTCAACAACAACAAAACGGAGCAGGCATTGGCATTGGTCCTGGAATCATTGACGGCTTATCCCAATCAGCCTGAATTGAAAATGGCTGCTCACACACTTTACAAAGAAAAAGGGGATTTGGAGCTATCCAGAAAATACATCAAAGAGGCTTTTAAAAACCCTGATCTGGATGGGGAAATAAAAGTCCGGGCTTTTAAAGGAATCATGGCTGAGTTGCAAAACTCTTCTAGAGATCAGCTCCTGGAATCTTTGGGAAAGGACATGGAAATGCACCATCCTGGTGATCCGGAGGTTTTAACGATCCTTGCTGAATGGAAACTACAGAACAATTCCCCGAATCAGGCCATTTCCTTTTTTAAAAAATCCATCCGCATAAAAATTGACAATGAGGGAATTTACCAAAAATTGTTACCCTTGATGTTTGAAAACCAGGAACCTTTTGCTGAAATTGTGGAAGTTGCGGATATGGCGACTGAAGTTTTTCCCGATAAGCCTGAATTTTGGTTTTTCCTGGGTACAGCCCAGTTGGGCGAAAATGCCAATGAGCCTGCCAGGACAGCCCTTGACAAAGCCATAGCGCTAAATGCCGGTAAAAACCCACAACTTTCCCAAATGGCCAATGGTCAGTTGGGTGATGCACTTTACGCCCTTGGTGAAAAGGATGCCGCATTTGATGCATATCAAAAAGTTTTGTCACAAAATGCGAATAATGAACATATTTTAAATAATTATGCCTATTTTCTCTCCCTGGAAAAGAAGGATCTTGAAAAAGCTTATAAAATGTCCTCAAAATTGGTAGCCAGATTTCCTGAAAACCCCACATATCTGGATACCCATGCATGGGTTTTATTCCAACTAAACAGGTATGAGGAAGCCAAAACGTACATGGAAAAGGCTATCAAACACCTGGATACACCAAGTGGTGTAATGCTCGAACATTACGGGGATATCCTGTTTAAACTGGGAGAGAAAGAAGCTGCCCTGAAATACTGGAACAAGGCCAAAGAAATGAAAGAAACTTCTGAATTTCTGACGCTAAAAATAAAAAACAAAACATACTATGAGTAAGGGTAAGTTATTGGTTTTCCTTATGGGTTCCCTGTTGTTTTGGTCTTGTGCCAGAAAACCCATGTCCTTCACCAGCGATACGGTCATGGAACAATTTGAGCCTTCCTATCTAAATTACAACTACCTGACGGCAAAAGGAAAGATTACCTTGGAAGAACAGGATGGGAAGATTACCAAAGGCACCCTTAACATCCGGGCCAAAAAGGACAGCATCATCTGGTTTAACATGTCCCCGGGCCTAGGAATTGAAGCGGTAAGGGGCTTCATCAGCACCGATCAGATTAAGATCAGGGACCGGATCAATGGGCAGAAAATAGATATGGGTTATGAAGAGTTTCAGAAAAAATACGGGGTGCCCCTGTCATTTTCACTTTTCCAAAACCTTCTTTTCGCCAACATCCCACACGAATTCAGCTATCGGGACCGTTTGATAAGAATAGGAAAAATATTTGAACTCAGGCAGGAGCGGGAAAACATTCAATACAAAACCCTGGTGGATGCAAGACATGGCAAGGTCTCCCAATTGGAAAGTGAGGCTTCTAAAAACCGGTCTGGCAGTCTTTCGGCCTCTTATATGGATTTCAGGGATCTGGATGGCCAGCCTTTCCCCTACCAGGCCATTATTAAAATGGTGCTTAGCTTACCACAAAAACCAAATACCAATTTCTTCATGAATGCAGAAATGGTAAAAGTAGAACTAACGAATGACCCACTCAGTTTTCCATATAACTTTTAAATCCGGGGCGCATGCCTGCTGTTTTTTTCTGTTTTTCTTATTCGTATTAGGCTTTCTCAATCATCCGCAGGCCTATGCCCAGATTACCGCAGACAGGGCAGAACTTGAAAAAGCAAAAGAGGCCATACAAAAAAGACTCAGGGAATTTGACTCCGTTTTAAAAAGAACAACCAATGAAAAGCGAAACTCCCTTAGTGAACTCCGCGCTGTAATCCAAAAGCTGGAGACCCGGGAAAGCTATATCGCCACCCTAAACAAGGAATTGCGGGTTGTAAATCTGGAAATCAAACAGACCTCAAATCAAATTAAGCAACTAGAAGATGAACTAGAAACGCTGAAGGAGGAATATGCCGAAATGATTTACACCTCATACAAACTGAATCAAGGCATCAATCTGATTACATTCATATTTTCCTCCGCCACCTTCAAGCAATTTTACATGCGCCTGAGGTACCTCAAGCAATACAGTGATGCCAGAAAAAAACAGGTGGAGCGGATGGAAATGGTAGGTTTGGATTTGACAAAAAAACAAAAAGAACTGGAAGGGCAACGAGCAGACCAATTGGCTGTTCTGCAACAAGAGCAAGAACAGAAAGAAGCATTGGCGGCATTGAAAACTGAGCAACAGCAACTGGTCAATTCCCTCAGTCAAAGGGAGGAAGAGCTGAAAAAGGAGATTGCAGCTACGAAAAAGCAACAAGAGGAACTCAACCAACTTATCAAGCGGGTAATCGAAGAGGAAATGAGGCTGGCAAAAGCAGCCGAAAAAGTGGAAGAAAAAAAGGAATCAGCAGATACTCCAACTGAAAAACTTCCCGCTGCCCCAAAAAGTGCTGCACTTTCAGCTTCCTTTGCCAGCAATCGGGGGAATATACCCTGGCCCGTAGAATCAGGATTCATTTCCAAAAGGTATGGTACTTTTCCACACCCCACCCTCAAAGGGATCACAGAGACCAACGACGGAGTGGACATCCAAACCAACAACAATGCGCAGGTGAAAGCCGTATTTGCTGGCGTGGTAACGAAAATCACTACTGTTCCTGGTATGGGAGGTACCATTATCATCAAACATGGAGATTTTTACACCATGTACAGTCGGTTAAAAACCATATCGGTCAAATCAGGACAAGAAGTAAATACCTCCACAACAATTGGCACGGTTTATACCGATAAAGACGGAGTGTCTGCTTTACATTTTCAAACCTGGAAAGGACTGCAAGTTATGGACCCAAGTATTTGGCTTTCTAGTAAATAATGCTTAAATTTTAGTATATTTATAAAAAAAGATTACAACATGCTTTAAATTCTTTGCGTTAGAAAAGCAGGGTTATATATTTGTAATAATTTCAAAATCAAAATAAGCAAAACATGAATACATTGGGTTTCATACAAAATATCGGAGGGGGATCTTTGGTGATCATCGTTCTGGTAGTCATTCTTCTTTTCGGCGCCAAAAGAATTCCTGAATTGGCAAGAGGTCTTGGTAGAGGTATCAGGGAATTTAAAGATGCCACCAAAGAAATCCAGGATGATTTGGAGGAAGGGTTGAAAGATGACAACAAAAAAGCAAAAAAATAACACGTTGGAAAAATTCCGCTCATTCGATGAGATAAAAAAATCGCTTGAAAATAAAGAGACAAATTGTAAAGCGATAGTAAATCATTACTTGAAAAACATTGAAACGAAGGCGCATTTAAACGCCTTCGTTGAAGTTTATGGCCCTTCGGCTTTAAAACAGGCTGAAGCCATTGATACGAAAATCGAAAATGGAAAGGCCGGTAAATTAGCCGGTATGGTGGTTGGTATCAAAGATGTACTTTGTTATCAGGGAAATACTGCCAATGCATCAAGTAAAATTCTCGAAGGATTTGAGTCGCAATTCACCGCGACAGCCATACAACGGCTTATCGATGAAGATGCGATAATTATAGGCAGGTTAAACTGTGATGAGTTTGGAATGGGATCTTCCAATGAAAACTCGGTACACGGTAAAGTGCTAAACCCCGTTGATGAAAGCCGTGTGCCTGGTGGTTCTTCAGGGGGTTCTGCTGTGGCCGTAAAAGCCAATCTATGTACCGTGTCTTTGGGAACTGACACAGGGGGATCCGTCAGACAACCTGCTGCCTTTACGGGAGTAATAGGCATTAAACCTACCTATTCCAGGGTATCCAGATTTGGTCTGATTGCCTACGCCTCATCCTTCGATACAATCGGTGTATTTTCTAACAATGTGGAAGACAACGCCCTGGTACTGGAAACCATGGCCGGTCCTGACGATTATGACAGCACATCTTCCAGGAAACCCGTACCCGCTTACAGTGGCTTACTTCATTTTGACAAACCGGCTAAAATAGCCTATCTCAAGGAGACAGTTCACTCTGAGGCTGTACAGCCGGAAATAAAACAACATACCCTGAATGTGCTGGAAAAGTTGAAAAATGAAGGGCATGAAGTGGAAGAAGTGAATTTTCCGCTTCTGGATTATGTTTTACCTACCTATTACATTCTTACCACTGCCGAAGCAAGCTCCAATTTATCCCGGTTTGATGGGGTGAAATATGGTTACCGCAGCCCAAACGCACACAATTTGGAAAGCATGTATAAACTGAGCCGGTCTGAAGGTTTTGGTGAGGAAGTGAAAAGAAGGATCATGCTGGGTACATTTGTGTTGAGTGCGAGTTATTACGATGCATATTTTACCAAAGCGCAAAAAGTAAGGAGATTAATAAAGGGATTTACAGAAGATTTATTGACTAAATTTGATTATATTGTCCTGCCGACCACACCAAGTACAGCATTTAAATTCGGGGAACATTCAAATGACCCCGTTGCCATGTACCTGGAGGATCTTTTTACAGTGCAGGCTTCTGTTTCCGGAGTGCCTTCGATATCCATCCCCAATGGAAAGGATAAAGAAGGATTGCCGATTGGTCTTCAAATTATGGCCAATTCTTTTAAAGAAGCCGAGCTGTATGCTTTTGCCAATTATTTGACTAGGTCAGGAATAAATGAATAAATATTATGGATATGAGGGAAGGATTTTTCTACAAAGTGATGGGGAGTGTTTGTATGCTAGGCTTATTTTTACAGCAGGCATCAGCACAGGATAACTCGATTTTATTGGCCAATAAGGGAGAAGAAACACAGGAAGCAGTGCTTCCTTTTTATGATTACGATCATATTCCGGATTTTACCTATGATGAAGTGGCTAAACGGGTTTCTGAAATGGAAACGGATATGCCGTTTGAATTGAATGAAACCATTTTCGCCTTTATCGATTACTTTACGGTCAGAAACAGGGATTATACCCGAATGGTTTTGGCCAGGCAGGACATGTATTTCCCCATGTTTGATGAAGCCTTATCGCGTCATGATATGCCGGAGGACATCAAATACCTGGCGATCATTGAATCCGGTTTAAACCCAAAGGCCAGGTCAAGGGTAGGGGCCTTAGGTTTATGGCAGTTTATGCCTGCTACAGGTAAAGAGTTTCAACTCTACATAAACAGCCATGTGGACGACCGTATGGATCCCGAAAAATCTACCGATGCGGCAATCCGTTACCTTAAGGCTTTAAACAAAAGGTTTAACAGTTGGGAATTGGCCCTGGCAGCTTATAATTGCGGTCCGGGAAATGTAAACAAGGCTATCAGAAGATCCGGCAAACGTACATTTTGGGGCATATACCGGTACCTTCCCCGGGAAACCAGAAGCTATATCCCACAGTTTCAAGCCATCATGTATGTATTGAGACATGCGGAAAAACATAATTTAATCCTGGAAGAACCTGCCTATGCCGTAGACTACGAAAAAGTAAATTTGGGCACTGGTTTTACTTTCGAAAATCTGGTCAAACATACGAATCTTTGTATAGAGGATCTGGAGCTATTGAATCCATCCCTTGTAAGAAGTGAAGTACCTGAGTTTAGCAAAAACATTCCTTTAAATATCCCAAAACACCAGCATACGTACGTTTCCGAGAGCCTGGATTGGCTGGTTGATTCATTGGAAATATCCAAAAAGCGTTATCTGGCTTCCTTACCGGAAAAAGAAGAAAAACCCCTTCACAATATTACCTACAGGGTTCGGTCAGGGGACGTTTTAGGAAAAATAGCCCAGAATTACGGCGTTAGTGTAACCCAGCTGAAAAGCTGGAATAGTCTGTATTCTAACACCATCCGTGTAGGTCAGGTGCTACATATTTACCAGGACAGTGATACCTTTGAAAAAAGTCTTGCCTCCCAGGAATCGGATAATGTTTCTGAAAGCGGGTCTGGAAAAATGTATACTGTACAGCCCGGAGATTCTTTATGGCTAATATCCAGAAAACTGGATGGAGTGACCATCGATCAATTGAAAAAATTGAACAACCTCAATAACAACCAGATCAAGCCCGGCCAAAAGTTAAAAATCAGTTGATTTAAACTATATTTTTAATTTAATTTTTTCCCTTTACCATTTTTCCCTAAATTAGGCCTGTTACAACAACAAACCAATAAATATGAGCATAAGAAAGTGTGTATTGGGCTTATTGACAGGAATTTTACTATTTGCTTGTGAGGGCAATGGGCCGAATGGCTCGTCAAGTAACAAGCCAAAGGCCCGGGGTTCACTAGGTGAAATCCTATTGGTAATTGACTCTGCGAAATATGCAGGCCCTGTAGGGGATGCACTAAAGGAAGTTTTTGAAGCCAGTATTCCTGGTATTATCCGTGATGAATCCATGTTTTATACCCGAAAAGTGGATCCCAGGGAGCTGACAAGAATTCTCAAGATGGCCAACAACATGGTATATGTTACCACATTTGATGATCAAAATCCCGCCAGCCGAAACATCGCCAATCAATTTACCCCTGAATCCATTGAAATGAGCAAATCTGACTCCACCTTGTTCATGCTCAGGAATAATGATGAGTTTGCCATAGGGCAGGAAGTACTTTATCTTTTTGGGGAAAATGAGGAAGAACTGATCAAAAATTTAAAATCAAACAAATCTAGACTTCAAAATCTATTCATCAATAGAGAAAGGGAGCGGCTGGCCAAAGCATTATTCAACAGAAAAAACAGTGAGGCAATTGTAAAATCCGCAGAAAAATTTGGCATCACCCTCAATCTGCCGGCCTCCTACCAGTTAGCAATGGAAGAAGGAAATTTTTTATGGTACAGACAGCCAACCCTTAGGCCCGACAAGCCTGACATCAGCCTGTTTTTCTATCAAACAGATTATACCGATGAAGCGCAGCTTTTCCCCGAAAACATCATCAAGTTTAGAGATGAAATCACCAAAACACGTATTTTCGGAGATCCGGCCAAGAAAGAATCCTATATCGTTACCGAAAGGCTTGAACCACCGGTTTTTAAAAACACCCAAATAGATGGCCAATATAGTGTGGAAATGAGAGGTGCCTGGAAAACCAACAATCTTTCCATGGGCGGGTCCTTTCTGTCCTACACCGTCGTCGATGAGGAGCAGGGTAAAATCTTTTATATAGAGGGTTTTGTCTATTATCCCAATGAAGCACACAGGTCTTCCTTAAGAGAAATTGAGACCATTCTAAATGCCACCGAATTTTCCACCGAGTTTGAGAATAGCCCCGAAGAAAACTAAATACCGCTTGTATCATTTTTCCCCAGACGCTACATCATGAAGATAAGAAAAGAAGATGCCTTACAATACCACCAATTCAAAAAACCGGGAAAAATTGAGGTAATCCCTTCTAAACCACTCTCCAGCCAACTAGATCTGGCACTGGCTTACTCTCCCGGTGTAGCAGAACCTTGCAAAGCCATTCAGGAAGTCCCGGATGATATTTACAAGTATACCGCCAAGGGAAACCTTGTAGCGGTTATATCCAATGGCACAGCCGTACTGGGTTTGGGAAATATAGGACCGGCAGCTTCGAAACCGGTAATGGAAGGTAAAGGTGTACTGTTCAAAAAATTTGCCGGCATTGATGTTTTTGACCTGGAAATTGATGAAAACGATCCCGAAAGCCTGATAAAAATCATCCGGTCACTGGAGCCTACATTTGGGGGCATTAATCTGGAAGATATCAAAGCTCCTGAATGTTTCATCATCGAGAAAAAATTAAAAGAGCTGATGAACATACCGGTCATGCATGATGACCAGCATGGAACGGCCATTATTTCAGGAGCGGCCTTACTGAATGCCCTGGAAATGATCGGCAAAAAAATTGAAGACATCAAACTGGTGGTAAGTGGTGCAGGGGCAGCGGCCATTTCCTGTGCCCGGTTTTATGTAGGATTGGGTGTACGCTTAGAAAATCTTGTCATGTGTGACATAGAAGGTGTCATCAGGCAGGACAGGCCCGGTCTTACCGAGATACACAAAATGTTTGCCACCGACAAAGATTTTCATCATATCAGCGAAGCCATGGTGGGTGCAGATGTATTTTTGGGGCTATCGGCAGGTAACATTATCAGTCAGGAACAGGTGCAGACCATGGCAGACAACCCCATCGTATTTGCCCTGGCAAACCCTACCCCGGAGATCAGTTATACAGAGGCCATGGCGGCCCGAAAGGACATCATCATGGCTACTGGCAGATCTGATTTTCCCAATCAGGTCAATAATGTGATTGGATTTCCTTACATCTTCAGGGGAGCACTGGACGTGAGAGCCACCGGTATCAATGAAGAAATGAAACTGGCAGCAGCTTATGCCATCGCCAACCTGGCCAAAGAACCAGTTCCAGACATTGTCAACAAAGCCTATGGGGAATCCAAGCTGGCTTTTGGCAAAACCTATCTGATCCCAAAACCACTTGATCCCAGATTGATCACCACCATAGCACCTGCAGTAGCCAAAGCGGCCATGGATTCAGGAGTGGCGAAAACCCATATACAGGATTGGGGAGCCTATGAACTTGACTTGCAGGAAAGAATAGGCATTGACCAAAGATTGATGTCACGCGTCATAACCAGGGCCAAAAAAGACCCCAAACGCGTGGTATTTGCAGAAGCGGACAATACCAAAATACTTAAAGCAGCGCAACTTATACGGGATGAAAAAATTGGGGAACCAATTCTGTTGGGCAACAAACAAAAAATCAAAAAGCTGATCAAAGTCAATTCCCTGGACCTGGAGGATGTTTTGGTAATAGACCCCAACGAAGAAAAGGTGAAATTAAGGAAGTTTGGTGAAATCCTCTATGACAAACGAAAACGCAAGGGATTAACGCCTTATGAATCCAGGAAACTGATGAAAGACCGAAATTATTTTGGGGCAATGATGGTGGAAACAGGTGAGGCAGATGCCCTGATATCCGGACTCACCAAAGACTACCCCCGAACCATTTTACCCTCTTTGCACATCATAGGCGTAAAAAAAGGAGTGGATAAAGTGGCCGGGATGTACATCATGAACTCTGATAAAGGGCCTTTTTTCTTTGCAGATACCACTGTTAACGAGAATCCAAGCGCAGATGAGTTGGTGGAAATCATTGGACTGACCGCCAATGGCGTACGGTTTTTTGACATTGATCCAAAAGTTGCCATCCTTTCTTTTTCTAATTTTGGTTCGGCAAAAGGAGATGTTCCCACCAAAACTGCCACGGCTACGCTGAAGGCAAAGGCCCGTTTTCCTGAATTGGTGATTGAGGGAGAAATGCAGGCCAATGTCGCCTTGGATGAAAATATCCAAAAGGAAAATTATCCATTTAGCGCATTGATCAACAATAAGGCCAATACCTTGATATTTCCGGATCTTGCTTCCGGAAATATCGCTTACAAATTGGTGGCGGAAATAGGCAATGCAGAGGCCATCGGCCCCATACTTTTAGGAATGAATAAATCCGTCCATGTTCTGCAACTGGGTAGCTCCGTTCGTGAAATTGTAAATATGGTAGCCATAGCAGTCGTGGATGCCCAAAGCATTGAGTCCATATGATAGCCTATTTAAAGGGAAAGCTAGCACATAAAGACCCCACTTATGTGATTATTGATATCCAGGGGCTGGGCTATGAAGTCAAAATCTCCCTCACCACCTATGGCCTGGTCAAGGATGAAGAAGAGATCATGCTACATACTTATTTGCATATCAAAGAAGATGCACACACCCTGTTTGGCTTTAAGGAAGCCTCAGAAAAGAAAGCTTTTTTAGCGCTGATTTCTATCAATGGGGTTGGACCCAATACCGGACTGATGATATTGTCCTCCCTGACCGTTGAAGAACTGGAACAAGCCATTCTCCACAACGACCATGCTACCATTCAAAGGGTTAAAGGAATCGGCGCCAAAACTGCACAGAGAATTGTTCTTGAGCTAAAAGATAAAATCAAAAAAGAAGGAATGACGGCCAGTGAAGGATCGGCAAGCGGCTTTATCCAAAACAGCAATAAATTAAAACAGGAAGCGTTACAAGCCTTGATCACACTGGGGTTTACCAAAGCCCAGGCAGAAAAAAATATCACTACGGTATTGAAAAAAAGTGGTCCCGATGTTTCATTGGAAGCATTAATTAAAGCATCTTTAAAGTCTTCATCATAAACGAGCAACATTGACCTTTACTTTCTCAAATATTTTTTGGAGAATAAAGTCATTTCATCAGCACATCATTCTTTTTGGGGGAATGTTTTGCCTGATGTTCGGCATGTCCTTGTCCGGGGCTCATGCTTTTCAGGAGCCTGCCACAAACCCCACAGACTCCTTACCAGACCGCCTGGATACCTTGTCCAAAAGAAAGGATTTGCCATCTTTTCTACTATGGGATGATTTGAATACCAATCCCCTGTATCCTTCCCAAAATCCTTTTCTTCAAAAGCAATCCCCCTTCCTTCTCCGGCCCCAGAGAAACCAAAGAATTGAAGTGGAAGTAGATACAGCAGTAAGGTACAGGATCTATCAAAATCAGGATTCAGCGGCCCTGGATCCAGGGTATTCCCTGGATTTTGAGGATTATTCCCGCATGCAGGAGTTACGCATCAGACAGGAATACTGGAGGAACAGGTCCCGGGGGCTTGATGGAGAAAGTGCTGTAGGGGGAAGAGGATTGATCCCTCCGATTACAATGAGTCCCACCTTTGACAGGATTTTTGGAGGAAGTGAAATCACCATTGTTCCAACCGGGAATGTTAACCTGGATTTTGGAGGCATATTCCGCAGAATTGATAACCCGTCCATACCCATCAGGCAGCAAAGAAACGGTGGCTTTAATTTTAACCAGCAAATCCAAATGAGCGTCAACGGCATGCTGGGTCAGAAGGTGCGTATCGGTGCGAATTTTGACAGCAATAATTCTTTTGATTTTGAAAATCAACTCAAAGTCGAATATGCCGGCTTTGAAGAAGATATTTTAAAAACCATTGAAATCGGTAACGTCAGCATGCCGGTTCAAAACAGCCTGATCCAGGGAGCTCAAAACCTTTTTGGCGTAAAAACCCAAATGCAGTTTGGCAAGCTTTTCATGACTACAGTAGCCTCTACCCAAAGAGGGAGAAGGGATGAAATAGTACTCGAAGGAGGGAATCAGGGAAGGCCATTTGAAGTAAGGGCATCGGCTTATGATGAAAACAGGCATTTTTTCCTGAGCCATTTTTTTCGCAATAATTTTGAAAGGTGGTTAAGGGGATTGCCTCAAGTGCTTTCCGGGGTGCAAATAACCCGGGTAGAGGTATATATCATGAACAGGGCCAATAACACGCAGACGCTAAGAAACTTCGCTGCCTTCATGGACCTGGGAGAAGGACAGCGGATCTATAATCCGGAAAATCCGGGAATAGGCCAGGGAAACCCCCAATCTCCTGCTGCCAATGGTGCCAATGAATTGTTCAATACCCTTAGGAACAACACGGCCTACAGGGATTTTGAGACCGCTGCCAATGCCATCAGTACGGATTTGGGACTGGAAAGAGGAGTGGAATTTGAACAAATCAACGGTGCCCGTAAACTGGCAGAAAACGAATATACCTTTCACCGGCAGCTGGGGTATCTCAGCTTATCCAGAAAACTTCAAAACGATGAGGTCATTGCCGTTTCTTACGAATACACCTATAATGGTCAGAGCTATAAGGTAGGTGAATTGACGGAAGACTATCAAAACAGGCCGGAAGACAATGTGATCTTCCTCAAAATGCTGCGACCAGCCAGGATCAACACCCGTATCCCAACCTGGGACCTGATGATGAAAAACATTTACAACCTGAATGCCAACCAAATTCAGAAAGAGGGCTTTCAGCTTCAAATCATTTACCGGGATGACCGAACAGGCCTGGACAACCCAAGTTTATTGGAGGGGCAGAATGTCAAGGATATTCCCCTTATCCGCCTGCTTAAACTGGACAACTTAAATCCGCAGAATGATCCCCAACCTGATGGTAATTTTGACTATGTGCAGGGGCTAACCATCGTTCCGGATCAAGGTTTGGTTATTTTTCCGGTTTTAGAGCCATTTGGAAGCACACTTGAAGAAAATTTCCTCCCTTCTGAAGTCAACCTTAAGGAAAAGTTTGTCTATGACACCCTCTACCGTACCACCCAGGCAGATGCTGAACTGGTCACCCGGCTGAACAAATACTTTCTTAAGGGAAGCTTTACATCAGGTTCTGCGTCTGAAATCATGCTGCCCGGACTCAATATCAGTGAAGGCTCCGTATTGGTCACTGCAGGAAATATCCCGCTAACGGAAGGAGTAGATTACACAGTAGATTACAATATTGGACGGGTAGTGATCATTAATGAAGGTATCCTTCAATCGGGGAAAAGGATCAGTGTCAGTTTTGAAAAAGCCGATCTGGTATCCTTTCAAACCCGAAGCTTGTTAGGCACCCGTCTGGATTACATGGTCAATGAAAACTTCAACATAGGAGGAACCTTTCTTTACCTGAATGAACGGCCCAATATTTCCAGAATTGCCACCGGTAACGAGACCTTGAGAAATTCCTTGTGGGGCCTTGACGTGAATTATGATGAGGAATCTCTGTTTCTTACCAAACTGGCCGACGCCCTTCCATTTACAGAGACCAAGGAGGCCTCATTGGTGCAATTCAATGGGGAATTTGCACATCTGATACCGGGCACCTCCAACCAGGTAGATGGAGAAGGAGCTTCCTACATTGATGATTTTGAAACGGCCATCATTCCCTTTAATCTGGGTTCAGCTCCCCAGAACTGGAACCTGGCCACCACTCCCGCCACCGACGACAATGAATTTGACTTAAGTCAGCAGACAGAAGACCGATTGGGCAATGCCTACAAAAGAGCCCGGCTTTCCTGGTATACCATAGATAATGTATTTTATCGGCCTGCGGGTCGAGGGGTCCCTCCCAACATCACCAATGATGACCGGAGAAATCATTATGTCAGAAGGGTTTTGCCCCAGGAAATTTTCAGGGGAAGAAACAGGGATGTATTGATTACGCCTGAACCTCTCTTTGAAATGGCCTATTTCCCCCATGAACGGGGCATGTATAATTTCAATCCAGCTCTGGATGCATCAGGCTTATTGCCCAACCCCAGAGAAAATTATGGCGGGGTGACCAGGGCCATTACTTCGGAAGTAGATTTCGACAGAACCAATATCGAATACATAGAATTCTGGCTGATGGACCCTTTTATTTCAGGGCCAAATGGCAGGGTATTGGATGGTATTTTCAATGAAAACAATACCACCGGAGGCAAATTGGTATTCAATTTGGGAGAAATATCCGAGGATGTAATCGTCGACGGCAGGCATGCCTTTGAAAATGGCCTCCCTGCCGATGGTTCTGAAGACAGAACAACTGCCAATGAATGGGGCAGAATCACCAATCAGCAATTTCTGACCCCTGCATTTGACAATTCACCTGAAGCCAGGGAAAATCAGGATGTGGGGCTGAACGGATTAAGCAATACTGAAGAAGCTTCATTTTACGAAGATCGATTCCTCAACAGGCTGAACGTGACCCCTCAGGCGATGGAATCGATCATGGAAGATCCCGCCGCTGATAATTTCCAATATTACCTGGATGAAGAATTTGATCAGAATGATGTTAAAATCCTGGAGAGATATAAAAAATTCAATGGACTGGAAGGCAATACACCCATCACCGCCAACACCAACCTGGCCTACACGCCATCAGGATCCAATGTACCGGACAATGAGGATCTGAACAATGACAATACCATCAACGAAGTAGAAAGTTACTACGAGTATGAGATTGACCTTCGCCCCAGTGGTCTTGAGGTGGGAGAAAACAATATTGTAGACCGTGTCACTCATGTGGAAAATGGTGAAGAGGTGGATTGGTACCTCTTCCGTATTCCGGTAAGGCAACCTGACGCTACCTATGGGAATATTTCCGGTTTTAAATCTATCCGTTTTATCCGAACCTACCTCACCGACTTCCAGCAGCCCGTGGTATTGAGAATGGGCCAATTCAGGTTGGTTGGTAGTCAATGGCGAATTTTCCAGGAATCCCTTTTTGATAAAACTTTTTCCGAAATTCCCGAACCTGATAATTCAAATTTCACAGTAGGTGTTGTTAATATTGAAGAAAACGGACAGGGAAGTGAAAATCAAAGTCCTTATGTTTTGCCGCCCGGGATTTTCAGAGACAGGGACAACACCTCCACCGTAGAACGACAACTAAACGAACAATCCCTGAGACTTTGTGTAGAAAACCTGCAAAGCAGGGATTCCAGGGCTGTATTTAAAAATGTAAGCCAGGATCTGGTGCAATATGGCAGGCTCAAAATGTTTCTCCATGCCCATAGCCAGGATGCCAATGACGGAGAGTTGACGGGTTTTTTGAGAATAGGAACCGATTATACGGACAATTATTATGAAATAGAAGTCCCCTTATTTATCACACCTTCAGGAACGCGGGACCCCAGGCAGATCTGGCCTTTGGAAAACGAAATCGATATCGGAATAGATGAAATAGTTGGGGTAAAAGCAGAAAGGGACAACAACCAGCGACCCCAAAACCTCCCCTACTCCATCCAGGTGCGGCAATATAAAGTAACCGTGGTGGGACGCCCTGAACTGAACTTTATCCAGGGCATGATGATAGGTATCCGAAATCCGGGAAATACAGGAGGGGTCAGCAAATCTGTATGTGTTTGGGCCAATGAATTACGGGCAACAGACTTTAACAAATCTTCAGGATGGGCTGCCAATGCCAGATTAAACGCCCAAATAGCTGATGTGGCAACAGTTTCATCCTCCATCAGGCACAATACCTTTGGTTTTGGCGGACTGGAAACCCGGCTTTCGGAAAGGGCCAGAGAGGCTACTACCCAGTACGATATCTCGGCAAATATCAATGTGGACAAAATATTACCAAAAGGATTGGGCGTTAGTATCCCCATGTACATCAGTGTGGAAAATTCCACTACCAAACCAGAATTTGATCCGTTAAATCCCGATGTTCCTTTTGAAATAGCATTACAAAAATTTCAGTCAGATGCAGAGCGGGAAGCTTATCAAAACCTGGTCCTGGACCAGTCCAAACGGAAAAATTTCAGCCTGAACAATGTAAGGAAGATAAAGAATCCCGATAAAGAAACTAACCGGCTATATGACCTGGAAAATTTCTCGTTTTCTTATGCCTACGGCTCCGTCAAGCAAAGCAATATTCAGTTGGAAAGCTATAATTTTGAAACCTATAGAGGGAGTATCGCCTACAGCTATCAGCCTGATCCACTTATCGTAGAACCATTTAAGCAAATGGGCTTTCTGAGAAGTGACCACCTGCAGTTGATCCGGGATTTTAACATCAACTTTGCGCCAAGCCTTGTTTCTGCAAGGTTAGATGTAGACCGGAGGTTTATGCGTACCCAAAACCGCAACGACCAGCTGAGTACCGCAGGGGTGGATCCACTTTTTCAAAAAAGCTTTTACATCAACCGTTTTTACAGCCTCAATTGGGACCTTACCGAAAACCTGTCCTTCGATGTCAATTCCAGCGTCAATGCCATAGTGGACGAACCTGAAGGAGACCTGGATACCGAAGGCAAATTGGATTCCTTGCGAAACAACATCAAAAACCTGGGAAGAACCACCAACTACAACCAGCAGGCTGTGGCCAACTACAGGTTACCGCTGGACAAATCCCCCCTCACCAACTGGATCAGTGCAGATTTGAGGTATGAGGCGACCTACAGCTGGATTACCGGAGCCATAGGGCAAAAGGATACCCTGGGAAATGTCATTCAGAATACAAGAGACAGATCAATCTCAGGCAAATTGGATTTGGTACAACTGTACAACAAAAACAAACGACTCAATGCCCTGAATGCACCTAAACGACCGAATATACCCGGAAGACCCGCTCCTCAAAATACCAATGCTGAAGAAGCGGGAGATGAAGAGGAAGAAAAGGTAATTTCAACCGAAGGATTTGGAGCTGAATTATTGAGATTTCTGATGATGGTTAAAGAAGTCAATTTCAGTTACCGAATTACGGAGGGTACATTTCTGCCTGGATACCTGCCCAACACAGGGCTATTCGGTTTGGACAGGAGCTTTTTGAACCCTGGTTTGGGTTTCCTTCTGGGAAGCCAAAACAGCGATATCAGATTTGATCTGGCCAATCGTGGTGTTTTGGCGGCCAGTACCTCCCTTACCCAGGCATTTCGCCAGAATCAATCAAAAAACCTACAGATTAGCTCATTGGTTGAGCCATTAAAGGACTTTAGAATTACACTGACCCTTCGGAAGAGAGAAAATGGAGATTACAGCGAAATATTCAGAAGAACCGGGCCCGGTACAGAAGATTTTACTTCGGTAAACCCAAACCGGATGGGATCCTACAGCATCAGCTATAACGTTTTAAAAACGGTATTTAAACGGCAGGACACGCAAAATGTCTCCCCTCTTTTTACAGACTTTGAAAATTACCGAAGCATCATTCAATCCCGGCTGGAAGCAGAAAATCCCGGTGGGGCCTATGAAATAAACGGTCAGAACGTATTGATCCCGGCATTTCTGGCCGCCTATTCCGGGAAGACCGCTTCTGCAATAGACTTGAATCCATTTCCTAAATTCCCCTTACCAAACTGGAGGGTGGAATACCGTGGTTTGGCAAGGCTTCCGGCCTTAAGTGACTATTTCTCTTCCATTAACCTGACCCATAATTATGAATCCGATTATGAGGTTAGTAATTTCTCCAATGCCCTGATTTATCAGGAAGGTTTGGAACTGTACAACACACTCCAGCAACTTCCCTTGCCCAGTATGACAGACGAATTCGGTTCTTATATACCCATCTTTATTTTAAATGATGTGGTAATTTCAGAGAGATTTGCACCCCTTATCGGTGTGGATTTGCTCACCAAAGACCGCATGAACATCAGTTTTGAATACAATACGGAAAGGAATATCGGTTTGAATTTTTCCAACGCCCAGGTAACCGAACAAAACAGCCAGGATTTTCGCTTTAATCTGGGCTATACCAAGGCAGGGGTGAAAGTACCATTCAAGATACAGGGCCGGCAGGAAGTGCTCAACAATGACCTTACCATTAGGATTTCTACCAGCATAGTGGATACCAATACCGTACAAAGAAAACTTGAAGGTGAAAGCACCCTCACCAATGGAAACCTTAACATACAGCTGAGGCCTAGTATAGGATATGTGGTCAATCAAAAACTTAACATTCAATTTTACTTCGACCGAACAATCAATGATCCTAAAGTATCCACCGCATTCCGCAGAAGTTCTACTTCATTTGGCGGCCAATTGACATTTAATTTGAGTGAATAATTTTGTCCTATCCAGAATCATCGTATTTTTGAACCGTTAACTGATAAAAAATGAATTTTCCAAAAGAACTACAATACACCAAAGACCATGAATGGGTCAGCCTTGAAGGAAATATTGCTACTGTGGGTATCACGGACTTTGCCCAGAAAGAATTGGGCGATATTGTTTTTGTAGAAGTCGATACAGTAGGCGAAAGTCTGGAAACAGGTGAAATTTTTGGCACGGTGGAGGCAGTAAAAACCGTTTCTGATCTTTTTATGCCCCTAACCGGTGAGGTTGTGGAATTGAATGAGCAGTTGGAAGCTTCACCTGAATTGGTCAATGATGATCCTTATGGAGCGGGCTGGATGATCAAAATCAAAATAGAAGAAGGTACTTCTCTTTCCCTGTTATCTCCTGAAGAGTACATGGCTATTATTGGACAATAGGTCGTTTTGAAGCATCCATTGTTTCCTGCTGTGATCTGGTCACTTGGCATGGTGTATGCCTTGTTTAGTCCGGGCAGTGAAGTACCGGATATCCCGAAATTCTACGGGTCGGATAAATTGATCCATTTTGGCATGTTTTCAGGTATGGCTTTCTTATGGAACAGGGTCATCAGATGGCAACTTCCGGATGAAAGCAAGAAAAAACAAAGAAAGTTTACTAATTACTTAGTTTTATGGATTTTTATTGCTATCTTTACAGAGTACTTGCAAATACTAGTGCCCGGAAGGTCTTTTGACTATCTGGATATTGTGACCAATATATTGGGGGGAACTATCGGAACAATTATTTTTGTTTACGTGAATAAGAAGAGTAGCATTCTTGTATAAATAAAAATAATTTGTTATGATTGTTACTTGTAAATTAAAAGCTGAATCAACAAATTAAAAGGAGTTATAACATGGAAGCTAAAAAGACACCCAAAGCTGATCTGACCAAGAAAACAGGCATGTTCCTGAACCTTGGCTTGATGGTCAGTGTCGGTCTGGTTCTATTTGCCTTTGAATACAGGTCCTATGACGATGGCCTGCTCAAAGATTTGGGATCGATCGATGATGATTTTGAAGAATTGCTGGATATTCCAATTACGGAACAACCACCACCACCGCCACCACCAGTGGAACAACCTGAAATCAAGGAAATCCCTGATGAAGTGGAGATTGAAGAAAAGATTGAGGTAAATTTCGATGTTGATGTGCAGGAAGAAACTGTAATCAAGGAAGTTGAGATTGCAGAAGCGCCAGTTGAAGAGAAAGCTGACGAGATTTTTGACGTGGTGGAAAACATGCCTACTCCTCCAGGAGGGATGGAAGGTTGGAATAAGTACTTATCCAAAAACCTAAAATACCCGACTCAGGCAAGAAGGATGGGCATAGAAGGTACCGTGTACGTTGTATTCGTCGTTAATACAGATGGTTCCATACAAGATGTAGATATCCTTAGGGGAATTGGTGGCGGATGCGATGAGGAAGCCATGAGAGTTGTTAGGAATGCTCCCGCATGGGAACCAGGAAGACAAAGAGGACGTCCTGTAAGGGTAAAAATGAGATTACCTATCAGGTTCCAATTGAGTTAATTAAATTCCATTGATAATCAGTTAAAAATGCCATAGATATCCCATCTATGGCATTTTTTATTTAATCCACAGCTATCTATGGCTAATAATGTTTTCGGACAACCCCTTACTCCCTGCTGTTTTAAGCCGGTAACAGGGTACTTTAGAGATGGTTATTGCAGGACAGGAAAGGGAGATACAGGTACCCATACTGTCTGTGCTATCATGACTGAAGCTTTTCTTGAATTTAGCCAATCAGTAGGAAATGACCTAAGCAAACCCAGACCGGAATTTGATTTTCCCGGATTAAAACCGGGTGATCAATGGTGCCTCTGCCTGACACGATGGATTCAGGCTTATCATGCAGGAGTTGCTCCCAAAGTTGTGCTTGAAGCTACACATGAAAAAAGTCTGGATCTTATTGATTTACAAGAATTGATTAAATTTGCAGCCAGGTAAAGTCCCGACTGCCTTGTTAAAGAATATTTAAAGCCTGTTCTTTTATCTTTTCCAATTCGTCCTTCATGTTGATTACATGGTGTTGTATAGCTGCATCATTGGCCTTGGACCCGATGGTATTGATTTCCCTTCCCATTTCCTGACTTACGAAACCCATTTTCTTGCCTTCCGAACGACCGGAATCCAAAACAGTGGCAAAAAGCTTCAGGTGTGCATCCAGTCGTACTATCTCTTCTGAAATATCAAGTTTTTCAAAATAATAAATCAGTTCCTGTTCAAACCTGTTTTCATCAAATGCTTGCTCTTTCACCCAGTCTGAAAAGTTATTTTTTATTTTATTTACCAAACGCTCTTTACGTTTGGGGACCAATTCCTGAATATGCTCAAGGCTTCCTTCGATTAAATGTAAACTTTCCCTGAATTTTCTCATCAATACATCCCCCTCTTTTCTGCGGAAATCATCACAATCCTGCAAGGCATTTTCCAATACTTCTTTTACTTTCTCCCAGGAGGCTATTGAATCTGATTTTTCGGTGTTGGATAAAATCACATTGGGAGATTGCAGTGCCAGTTTAAACAACTCAGGTGTTTCTATCCGCACAGATTTGGCCATATCTGAATATTTCCGAACATATTTCTCAAACAATTCCTCCTGAATCACTATAGGGAGCTCGTCTTCTTTTTTGGAAATGAAATCTACCGAAACATTCACTTTCCCTCTTTCCAGGACAGCAGACACCAAGGTTTTTACCTCTGTTTCTTTATCTGAAAACTGTTTTGGAGATCTGAAACTGAGATCAAGAAACTTGGAATTGAGGGTTTTGACTTCAACCTGAATGGAATAATCCTGGTCCTCAAAGGCTGCAAGACCAAAACCTGTCATTGATTTTATCATCTAAAAAAGATTTTGTAATTAAAAATTATACCCCAAAGTTACATAAAATCTCGTCTTTTCTACCGAATAATTCCTGATAGGTCTGGCAGCATCCACCTTCACATAATAGTTGAGTAAAACCGTCCTTATGCCTGCTCCATAGCTCTGCAACCAAGGATTATTGAAATTATTCAAGGTAATCACAAAGGGAGAACCTTCTGTGTTGATGATTTCTGTATTCTGGTCGTTAACCCGCTCCCAGGGAGCGGAGTTGGTCCAGGAGGAACCGGTATCATAAAAACCTACCAATTGAAAGTTTCTGACGAAATTCGAGGTAATATTCCCTCTGGAAAGATAGGAAAACAAAGGAATTCTCAATTCTGCACTGAAAGTTATCACATTGTTTCCTCTTATTTCATCGTAATCAAAACCACGCAGGTCTACAAACTCCGCAAACAGCAAATTAGAGTTTTCCACCCAATTTTCATTACGGAGGGGCGATACTTCAGGACGGTTTGTAGGGGGTTGGTAAAACTGATTAAACAACCAGTTGTCCATACCGCCTACCAGGTATTTTTGCGGGTTATTGCCGAAGAAACTTCCTGCGAATAAACGGGTGGCAAAGGTGATGTTCTTATGGATTTTTTGATAATTTCTAATATCAAGGTATACATTGCTAAAAGAACGTTCGGAGAGGTTTAAACCCTGATAATGAACCATTCCTATTTTGCCTTTCAACCCTTGTTCCATATAAAGTCCAAGCTGTCTGGTTTTATCGACCACCAACTCGGCCCTGCCACCGGCGTAATTGATATCGAGCCGGCTTTGAGGACCATCTCCCCCTCTCAATATCGAATCAGGATTTAAATTAAAATACTGCGATTTGGCTACAAATGGTGATAAACTCACTCTGGTGTTTACCGATAAGGGGTAAGATACCCCTACTTCTGATTTGGTGAGGACATACTTCTGTTCAGTCAGGTTTCCCTCTCTCATGATCAAAGCCCTCCTATCAAATCTACCCCTGAAATCCAGTCGGTATTTCAGGTATTCATATTCAAAATGGATGTCACTCCCTGACCTAAAGTCCATGGCAGCCATGATACCCCCTCTTATGGAATGATTGTCCAGCAGGTCTGTCATTCTACCACTTAGATTAATCCCAAAACCCCGCAGCGGATCCACTACAAAAGAAGTGTTCAAACTAGTGGTTATAAATTGGGGAATATAATTTCTGGGCCCTTGTACCCTTTTGACCATATTCTGCTGCCTGAAAGCATCTAAAATATTACTTCTTCTTTCGGCAAGAGAAGTGTCTTCCTGCTCGGCCCTGGAAGACTCCTGCCCATACAAGGATGGTATCGTATCGAAAACATAATTATCGGTATCCAATCCCCCTTCCCTCTCAAACCGGAGTCTATCCACATTTATGGCTCCAGTCATAGGTGCCTCTGATTGGGGAATGGTATCCTGAAGCACCGGCTGCTGTGACTCCATAGGCTGCACTGCTGAAGTATCCGGCACCACATCTCCCAACATCAAGCTCTCCAAATTGATACCGGAAAGGCTTGTGTCCGCTTCTGTGACCTCCGGTATTAAATTCTCCTCACTGATGGAAGGAGCCACCGATATTTCTTCCGTTTCCCGATCTTCTGCATCAGGATCCTCTTCCTCTCCCCTTTGAATCCTGCGATTAGAAATCCGTTCATTAAGCATTTTGGCTTGCTTTAACTGAATTCTAGGGGTACTTGGAGTAAACTGGTCCATATTTGGAAAGGTTTCCAAGACCAGCATGCTTTGCCTGCCATCCCTTACGGAATAGGCCCATTTGTTGTTTTCAACATCATAGTCAAAAGATTCCAGACTTTTATTGAATGCAGAAACCTGACTGGAAATATTGCTTCCCAATCCCAACCTCATGATATTGGTTATTCCACTCTGCTCACTGAGGTGAAGAATGGTGGCATTATTCAACTTCTTAGGAAGCAAGTTGATGTGATTCAGATTGGTTAACCGCTTCTCCGAAATAGAATCTCCAAGATCCAATTGAAACAAATTGTAATAATCTGGAAGATTGTTCACATCTATTACCCCTGTCATCAAGCTATCCGGAAGTTCTGTTTTATTAGAAGAATAAATAATTGTTGAATCATTGAGGTAAATAGGCGTACGGTCATCGAAAACATCATTGGTAATTCTCCTACCCTGCCCCCTCATATTGAGCGTGTAAATATCAGTTTGCCCGTTATTGATTGCGGAAAGCACCATTGTTTGACCATTCGGTGCAAAATCAAGGTCTAAAATTTGCGTAATATTTCTCAGAAATATTTTATCCTGGCTGCTGCCATCAATTGCCCGCATCCTCAGGGTAGTTACCCCTCTTTTGAACGTGGCTATCACCAGGTTCAACGTATCACGCCAGGCGATGGCCGGACTGGAATAATCTGCTTCTTGCTCGGAAGAAGAATACCCTCCTTTGAAAATTACCCTCTCCCTGTTACTGTTTAATTCCCTGATTTTGACTTTGAATTTTCCTTCAGTATTTTGTATGTAGGCGAGATTTTTACCATCCGGGCTGAAGCTTAAACCCGATATGGCACCAAACCTGTTCTTAGGGGTTGTTACAATAACATTGCTTTCGTCCAGATCCTTGAAATTTTGAAATACATCCTGGTTTATATCGGTATAGAACTTTCTCCATTCATTGGTAAAATCCTTAAACCTCCTACCCAGTGTATTGGAAATGCTGTTTTCTTCATTTCTATTTATCCTGCTGAGGTTCAAAATACTAGAAATGTATCTTTTGCCATATTTTTCTACAATATAATTCCATATAGACTGCCCGACCAAACCTGCCTCTTCATTTTGCAATTTGAAAAGCTTGGGGTTTTCATTATCCCGTAGGTAGTGTCGGACAAAATCGTCCATTTCCCGGCTCCAACCCTTGGCAAGATAAAGGGCTGCACCATCAATAAACCAATCGGGAAAATTATTTACCAGATTGGCCTGAAAAGCATCCGAAATACTCGAACCATACAACATCTCCTCAATGATAATTTTGGAGGTATTGTAGAGTAACTCCTTTTTGAAAGATTCCCAAGAACCTGAATAGGCTACTTCTGCCAGCAGTTTGCTGAAAAAGGTTTGCCCATCTACTGTAAAATTATTTTCATTGAGGTTAAGGTTGCTCTGCAACAATTCCTGATTGGAATTGTAAATAAAAATTTTTGGCTTGGTGTAGGCCACATACCCGATAGACTGCGTTAAATTATCAAATTCGCCCTCCAAAAAATCAATCGCCCTTCGGGCATTGGTTTGTCCTCCGTCATAATAGTAAACCTCAAAATTGTTGGAGGTAAAATAATACCAATCCTTTTCTTTGTATTGAATCCTATTTTTACCAAATCTTTCTTGATCAAATTGGGCCAGGAGCGTTCCGCTACTGCCACAAAAGACCAATAACCAAATAAGTGCTAGATTTTTAAGTCTCATTTACCTGCCTAAGAAATTATTTTCCAATATCTTAAATATACTTAAAAAATCGATTTATGTTCACTTCTTTTTGAAGTTCCTCCCCCCGAACCAAAAATTCCACCATTTTTTTACTAAAATAAGGGGACAACGAAACACCTTTAGCTCCCAATCCCCCGAAGATGTAAACGTTTTCCTCTGATGGATGTTTTCCCAGCATGGGTTTTCTATCAATGGTCGCTGGTCTGATGCCAACCTGTTGATCGGTGACCTCTATTATTTTTGCTGAAATCAACTGTTCAAGTTTATCTAGAATTTCCTTTTTTCCTGAATCCGTTGGCATTAAGTCCACATTTTGGTTGTCGTAGGTAGCGCCAACCTTACCCAGCCCATTTCCCATGTCAATTCTAAATACCCCTCTGTTTATTATTTCCCGGGAATGAAATTCCTGCCTCACAGTAAGAATTTCTCCTTTGACAGGGGTAAATGGCAGCCAATTGAAAAAGTTGGAATCCTTTGCCTGTATACCATTTGTAAAAACCAGGTTTTTTGCTTCTAATTGCCCGTAATGCCATGTCCCTTCAGAACTTTTATTTAAATGTCCGGCTAAAAACCGTACTTCTGTCAACATGCCTTGCTTCTTTACCCATGCCCGATAAGCTTTAAGCAGGCTTTTGATGTCCACATAACCGGATTTTTTTAACAAAAGTCCACCCAAATCATCCCTCACACCTGGAAATTGAGGGCCGGTGATCACTTTTTTTATAAAACCTGTAAATTGTTCATCAGCACTTTTGGCCAACCATTCATTTTGCTCTTCAAAAGAAATAAAGGGCCGGTAAATCCCAATGGGATACAAAAATTTTTGCTTTAAGAAACCCTCCATCTCCTTATAAAACGGTTCGATCTCATCAAACAATATATCCGCCAGCCAGGTTTTCACCAATTTTCTACCTGTGACAGGATTGTACAATCCTGCTGCAACCTTGCTGCTGCTGGAGGGATTACCATCATCGATAAGATGAACCTTGTATCCGGCCTCAAGAAGTCGGTAAGAGAGTATCGTACCAGCGAGACCCTGTCCAATAAGTAAAAAATCCACTTTCATGCCTGAAATTAAATCATTCTTTGTTATTTTGAACCTCTAACTGCTATCTATTTACCATGCTACAAATTAAATCCTTTACATTCAACCCTTTCGCAGAAAACACGTATGTGCTCTATGATGAAACCGGGGAAGCCCTGATCATTGATCCGGGATGCTATGAGAAGCAGGAAAAAGGCGAATTGTTTGATTTCATCGCATCCAATGGGCTTGAACCTGTGAAGTTAGTGAACACCCATTGCCATATTGATCACGTTCTTGGCAATGCTTTTATAAAAAACACCTACGATATTCCCCTTTGGTACCACAAAGAAGAAGAAGTAATCCTGAGAGCAGTTGGCAGTTACGCTCCCAACTATGGATTCGCCCAGTATCAGGACAGCAAAGCGGATCATTACATCAAAGAAGGCGAATGGATCAAATTCGGAAACAACAAGTTGCTTTGTATCTGGGTACCCGGACATTCTCCCGGGCACCTGGTATTTTACGATGAGCATACCAAAAGCTGTATTGGTGGTGATGCATTGTTTAAAGGAAGTATCGGCAGAACAGACCTCCCCGGCGGCCACCATGAGACCTTGATTCAAGCCATTAAAACAAAACTTTTTGTACTGCCTGATGAAGTTACCGTTTATCCTGGCCACGGTCCGGAAACGAGCATCGGGGAAGAAAAGAAAACCAATCCTTTTGTAGGGGAAAATATAACGCATTGAACATAAAAAAACATATCCCCAATACCCTCACCTGTTTGAATTTATTGTCAGGCATGTTGGGGATTCTGTATGTAGTACAAAATGGACCTTACTATGGTTTCTATTTTATCTTAGCAGCAGCTGTTTTGGATTTTTTTGATGGTTTTGCAGCACGATGGCTAAAGGTACAAAGTGATATAGGCAAACAACTGGATTCTTTGGCAGACCTGGTCACCTTTGGCGTATTGCCTGCATTTATTGCCTTTTTTTTAATCCAGTCCGGGCAAGCCCACCCATTTCTTCCATACATCGCCTTCTTTATTGGCATCCAATCTGCGATCAGGCTCGCCAAGTTCAATATTGATGAGAGGCAGGAAGATCGATTTATCGGGTTGCCAACCCCTGCCAATGCCTTGTTCTTTTCTACCCTGCCTATATTGGCCGAAAATTCAACATTTCTGAGCAATTATTTGTTAAACCCCTGGTGGTTATCAACCATTACCCTTATATTTTCGTTACTACTGACGGCAGAAATTCCATTATTGGCTTTAAAATTCAAGGATTTTAGTTGGAAAAAAAACCTATTCCGCTACCTGCTATTGTTGATTTCAGCCGTCAGCCTCATTTTCTGGGGCTGGGCAGGTATACCCATAGCGGTTTTGTCCTATATCCTGCTATCGTTGATAAGTAACAGATTCGAAAAGAATGTGGGAGAAACATGAGTTTGTGCGAATAACCTTTTTGACCGGTTTACTCTTTTTGCTGAACGGTCCAATCCTTATATCACAGCAATTTTTCAAATTCCCTGTCACCAAAGAAGGCGTATACCATATCAGCCAGGAACAAGCCACAAATTGGGGGCTGGGGTCCCTGGAACAGATCAGCATTTACGGGATACCGGGAATGCTTCCTCAAATAGTAGATAGCAGCTCACTTGAACTTAAGGAGATCCCACAAAAACGAATGGGCAATAGCCTCTACTTTTTTTTAAGCCAGGCAGATCAAATCCTAATAGATGGTAAATCGGCAGTGTTCGAACCCCATCATTATACGGATACCCTGCATTATTTAATTGGAACGGGAAATGCCCCTGAAAACCTTGTCAAGCCGGCTTCCCCCGAAACGTTTTCTGCGCAGGAGCCGGACACCAATCAGCCCTTGTATCGCTATGAGCATTTCAAAATTGAAGAAGACAATATTCTTACTTCCGGCAGGGCCTGGTATGGATTCCGTACCTTTACCAATGGCAGTAAAACCATTACCTTTCCCAAACCAGTTCAAAGACCAGATGAAAACCTTTCGGTTGTAGCACAGGTGATGGCCCAGTCCTTTGGCGAAAGCCTTTTTAGATTTACCTTAAACGGAGAAGAAGTAGGGGAAATCAATATACCCTCCATACCCAATAGCAGGTATGCTATCAAAGGAAGGGAGGCTGTTTTTGAAACCCAAACTCCTTTTCCGGAAAGTGGAGATCAGCTTAACTTCAGGTTTACTTATTCTTCCACCAATCCAAATGGCGCAGGATTTCTGAAAAACATATTAATCGGTTTCCCTTACCTGGGTCCGGATTGGCAGGAAGGAGTATATTATAATATTTCCGAAAATGTTTATTCAGTCAATAGTACTTCGTTGCATTTTTGGGACATAAGTGATTTTTATAATGTAACGGAGCTTAAGGCTACACCTACCTTGCAAACCCAGGCCAGCAAATTGGTGGCTTTTGACCCGGAAAATACGGCTGAAATACCTCAGCCAAAATCAGTGAAAAACCGCTCTCAGCTTATATCCGGATACCCTTCCTTGATCATTATCAGCGCTGAAGAACTTTGGGCTCCGGCCCAAAGACTTACAGCTTTCAAAAACGACATTGGAATGCCCTCATCCCTTGTCGCCCTACAGGACATTTACGATACCTTTGGCTATGGCAACCCGGACATTAGCAGTATCCGAAACTTTTTGGCCCAACAATGGCAGGAGGGGAAAAAGCTTCAAAATGTTTTATTTTTTGGTAAAGGAAGTTTTGACTATAAAAAAAAATTAGGAGGCCGGCCCAACCTGGTTCCTACCTACAGTTCAAGAAACAGCCTGAATCCACTAACCACTTATGGTTCTGATGATTATTTCGGATTTTTAACACCCGGAAAGGGTGAATGGGAAGAAACCGATGCCGGAGACCACCTCCTGGATATTGGAGTGGGTAGAATTCCGGCTATTAATGCCCGTGAAGCTGGCATTGCCGTAAATAAAATCATTCATTATCAAACCGGAAATCCGGGTCAGTGGAAAAGAAAGCTGCTTTTTATTGCAGATGATGGGGACAACCATATCCACCTGAATGATGCAGAAAACCACACCGCCTATCTGAACGGGCAGCACCCTGAATTCGAACTTAGAAAATTGTATCTGGACAGCTTTGATCAGCAAAAGGATGGTGACATCCAAACTGCACCAATGGCCAAAGCGGCATTTGCCAGGGAACTGGAGGAAGGCCTGCTGATGGTCAATTATACCGGTCACGGCAATGAACTTACCTGGGCGGCGGAGAATGTATTCAGCGTCAGTGATATAGCAGACTGGCCGGAGACCGGCCATTTTCCCATTTTTGTCACAGCCACCTGCGAATTTGGAAGGCATGACAGTCCATTCCTGCGTTCAGGGGCAGAAGAACTTTTGTTGGCTTCCAATAAAGGGGCCATTGCCGTTTTAACTACAGGCCGCCCCGTATTCAGCAGTGTGAATTATTCCCTGAACAAAGCCTTTGTTGAGGCTGTATTCAGTGAAAATGGTAAGCTGACACTGGGGGAAATTTTCAAGAAAACCAAAAACAACAGTCTGAATGGTCCTTTAAACAGGAATTTCTCCCTGTTGGGGGATCCTTCCATAATGGCAGATCTCCCTGACCTGACTGCCAAGACCACCTCACTAATTTCCCTTACATCCGGGATTGAAACAGATACCCTGGCAGGTTTGCAAAAATTGATATATTCTGGGGCGGTCCGGGACCCGGTATCAACCGCCAAAATCAATCAATTTAATGGGGAATTTGAAATCAGGGTTGAAAGTTATCCCCGAAGCAGGGAAACCCTTGGTGACGAAGGGCCATCTACTTCGTACCTGGAATACAACCAAATTTTGTTCAGGGGACAGGGGCAAGTGAAAAACGGGCAGCTGGAGGGAGAATTGATACTGGGTAAATTGGACACCAACACTGTAGTCCCTGGAAAAATTAAATTATATGCCCTGGATAAAGAAGGGGAAAAAGAAGCTTTTGGAGGAATGGAAATCTTGCTGGGGCCGGATAAGTCAGGCATTCCTCCAGAGAATGAAGGGCCAGCCATTGAAATCGTTTTTTACGACAGCCTGGAGAATCCCTCCTCTATTTCTTCCAGGCAAAGCCCCATCTGGGTGTATTTGCGGGACCCATCCGGTATACAGGTAGGTCATCCCGAAGGCATCAGCCTTCAACTCAATGATGCAACACCTGTATCCCTTATCGCGAATTATACTGCCCTTTCAGGCAGTTTTCAGGAGGGATACATCAAATTCCTGATCAGCGACTTACAGGAGGGAGAAAACTCACTGATCGTTACTGCCAGAGATCTTCTCGGAAATGAGAGCAACCTCAGAAAAAATATTGAAGTAAAGGGAAGTCAAAGGATGCAAATGGAGGAGGTGGTAGGCTACCCAAATCCTGCTACCGATCAGGTTGATTTTAAAATCACACATAATCGACCCGGAGAAAATTTAATTTTGAATTTGAAGGTGTTTTCTTTATCCGGAAGTGAAATATTTTCATTGCAACGGCGTTTCCCAAAAGCTGAACGGTCCATAATGGACATTCAATGGATATTTTTACAAAGCAAAACCAAATATCCGGCAAAAGGAACTTATCTTTACGAAATTAATCTTCAATCTGAAGAAGACGGTGCTTCAGAAAGAAAGTGGGGCAAAATTATTATTCAATGAAAGTAAACACAAAAATTCTTCCATCTTTAACTTTTTTATTGGCTTTCACTGTTTTTCAAATAGAAAGTCATGCACAAATCTCCATACCTCAGCTTTCGGGACAAGACCAAAACAGAAGGGTGATCATTACCGCGGTACCGTTTCTTAATTTTGCTCCCGACAGCCGCCATTCTGCTATGGGTGATGCTGGGGTGGCCACCTCTCCGGATGTCAATTCGGCTCACTGGAATGCCGGAAAGCTGGCATTTATTGAGGATGACATGGGCTTTTCCTTATCTTATTCACCATGGTTGGGGCGCCTTGTTCCGGACATGTCCCTAAATTACCTTACCGGATACAAAAGGATTGACAATGTTTCCGCTTTTGGTATCGACCTGAGGTATTTTAATATGGGTGATATACAGTTAACGGATTCAAGGGGTAATCCTCTGGGTGATTTTAGTCCAAGAGATATTGCCATAGGAGGCACCTACTCCAGAAAACTCTCAGACAACTTATCTCTGGGCATCAGTGCCAGGTTTATTCATTCAAACCTTTCCGGAAACCTGAGTTCAGCCGGGGGAAATGAAAGCAGACCGGGAGTAAGTGTAGGCACAGACGTAGGTATTTACCACAGTTCGGAAATTATTCTTTCCGATAAGGAAGTGGACTTTTCCTGGGGCATTAACCTTTCCAATATCGGTCCCAAAATCACCTATAACAGTGCGGAAGACCTGGATTATCTTCCCACAAACCTAAGAATTGGATCGGCCCTTAGCATACCAATGGATGAAATGAATACCATTACCTTTGCCCTGGACCTCAATAAAATGATGGTCCCTACACCACCCGTATATGAGGTGGATGAAAACGGCCAATTGGTTTTGGACCCCAATACCAATCAACCCAATATTGAAGCTGGAAAAGATCCCTCCAGGCCCCTGTTAAGTGGGATGTTTGGTTCCTTTTTTGATGCTCCTGACGGGTTCAGCGAAGAAATGAGGGAATTGATGATAGCATTTGGCACCGAATATTCCTACGATGATAAATTTGCTGTAAGAGCGGGGTATTTTTATGAAAATCCCAATAAAGGCGGCAGGAGATATTTTACCATGGGTGTTGGGTTTAAATTTAACCGATTGGGATTCGATTTCTCCTATCTGGTGCCACAAGTTCAAAATCACCCCCTGGCAGAAACTTTAAGATTTACGCTATTGTACAACCTGGAAAGATGAAGGTAAACCGAAGCCAGGCACCAGGTTACCAGATTCCTGACCAAATCACCCTGACACCACCCGAATACAGGACCCTGTCCAATGGTATTCCCGTATACTTCATGCCTTCTCCAAATATTTTGGCCGTCAAAATAGAAGTCATCTTCCCTGTACAATATACAGAAGCGGTCCTTAACAAACCATTGCTTCCCTTTTTTATGCTTCACATGATCCTGGAAGGCACCAAAGACCTAAAATCTGATGCCCTGGATGATTTTTTTGATTTTCATGGTTCCGAAGCAGAGGTAGTTTCCGGATATGAAAGGCAAGGGCTTAGCTTGCTTACTACCCAAAAACACCTGACAGCAGTATTACCGGTCTTCAGAACTTTGTTTACAGCGGCAACTTTTCCTGAAAAATCCCTGGTCAAAAAGAAATCACAAAAAAAATTGAGCATAGGGATTCAAAAGGAACAGACTTCTGCCCGCGCCAACCAATTGATCAGGTCTGGTCTCTTCGGTAAAGACCATCCTTTTGGCCATCAGGCAACCGAAAATGATGTGGATGCCATAAACAGAGAAGATCTGATTGACTATTACAAAAACGGTTTTTTATCCAGTCCTCAATTGTTTGTTACCGGAAATCTGTCTGATATGGAACTGCAGGCCGTAGCAGAATCCTTTGATAACCTGCCACTAATCGCAGAAAAAATGGATTTTTTCCCTATTTCCCCAGTTACCCAATCAAGGCAGATAGAGCACAAACCGGAAGCCCTGCAATCCAGCATCAGAATAGGAAAATGGATGGTGCCATTGTCTCATCCGGATTATTTGGCACTCTCGGTATTCAACACCCTTCTGGGAGGGTATTTTGGAAGCCGCCTGATCAAGAACATCAGGGAGGAAAAGGGCTATACCTATGGGATAAACAGCTTTCTGGGAAGTCTTAATGGATCCAACTATTGGATGGTAGCGGCAGATGTGAAAGGGGGATATGGGGAAGAGGTAATTCAAGAGGTCTATAAGGAAATCCAACGCCTCAAACAGGAACCTGTACCGGAAGAGGAAATAGAAATTATCCGAAATTATCTTGCAGGAAACCTGTTGGCCAATTTCAGCAGTCCCTTTGACTTGATGAGTCATTTTCAGCAGGTCCATTTTCAAGGGCTTGATTTTTCTTTTTATACCCGGCAATTGGACTTTATAAGAAAATTTGAGGAAAAAGACCTGGTGGAGAAAGCTGATAAATATTTTGGCCTGGAGGGAATGCAGGAAGTAATCACAGGAATGGTTTAACCCAATCTGTTTTTTTTGATCCACCAGGTATATATCCCTGACACATCCAGTCTGCTCACATACCACAACCTGAAAAAAAAGTAGCGGAGACCTGCTTGGGATAACTTCCTGTAAAGAGATAAAAATTTCCCCGCCACTTTAAAATTGGCAGAGGCAAGCGAGTGCTTGACCTCATGCAGCAACCTGAATTTCAGGGCTTCTCTTTCATTTCCATTGGCTACCATATCATAAATTTTTTCACAAACCCTGAGGGTAGAGGGTAAAAGTGCGGAATGCCTTGCCTGATACTGCCGGGTAGACAAGGAGCCAGGCAATTCCCTTTTGTACACCCCAATAAAATCCCCATAGACAAACGGGTATTTCCGGGACATCCTGACCAGGATATCAAAATCTTCATAGGAGAGCTTTTCGTCATAGCCCCCTTCATTCAAAAAGGAGTTGGTCTCCATAACCAGTGTTACTGAGCTGATTACATATTTTCGGACCACCGAAGCAAAAACATCTCCAGTTGGAATTTTGCCTGCATGCTGAAAGGGATAGAAAGGCTTATGGGAGCCATCGGGGTATTCCAGCAAGGCATTGCAAAAATACACCTTTGCTTTTGCCTTTAACAGCTGCTCCAGTGCCTGAAACAAATGCTCAGGATGTAGGTAATCATCTGCCGCCAAATCTACCAGGTAATCCCCTTTGATGGATGCAAGGGCTGCATTAAAGGCCTGGCAGTAATTGACCGGACTCTCATAAAACCGGTGATGGATTGCAATTCGGTTTTCATGCTGTTGTATCCAGGTCGAAATCAGTTTTCGGGACTCATCGTTACTGCCGTTGTCAATGATAAAAATTTCCACCTTTTTATAGGACTGGTCCAAAACACTGTTCAGGGTCTGAATCACATAAGCCCCCTGATTGTGACAGGTGCAAATTACGGAGACCAATGGATCATGCTTCCTTTCCATTTTCTAAATCTGGGGATTACAAATCTTACATTGAAATGCCTAAATTAGCAAATATTCACACACCTGACCCTTCGAAAGCAAAACAGCTGTATGAGCGATTCATTCAAGACCATCAAAGCACCGGCTACAGGACTGTATAAAGAAAAGGGAAGTAAGTTTCTGTCGTTTATCTACCCTGTGGAAAATGAAGCCGAGGTACAGGAAATGGTAAACCAGCTAAAAAAAACCTACCATGATGCCCGCCACCACTGCTATGCCTATGTTTTGGGCAAAGAAATGGACTACTTTCGGGCGAATGACGACGGAGAACCTCATCATAGTGCCGGAGACCCCATTTTGGGGCAGCTGCGGTCTAATGAACTTACCCAATCCCTTATCGTGGTAGTCAGGTATTTTGGAGGAACCAAATTGGGGAAAGGTGGCCTGGTCCAGGCATACAAAACCGCTGCAGCGGAAGCCATCGCCTCGGGAGAAATCATTACCAAAACCCTTACCACTGCACTGACCATCACTTTTGATTATGAAGCCATGGATCAGGTGATGCATACCATCAGTCGCCATGAGCTGAAAATTGCCCATCAGGATTTTGGTAACAGCTGCCGTATTCAATTGGAATGCAGGGAAAATTTACGTGAGGAATTGAAAGCCTTGTTTAAAGGCATTCCTTCACTGAAAATACTCACATAGAAAAGATTTCGTCCAGATAACCCTGCTTGTAAAGTTTAAGAAATATTTCCAGGCAGGCCCATGCATCGGTTGCCGCATAAAGCAACTGTTTGTTGGTCAGGGCCGGTGCTTCCCAGTTAGAAACCTGCTCGGATTTAGAGATGCGGATACCCAAAACCATGGCGCTTAGGTTCCTCACACCTACATTCAAAAAACCCACTCGCTTTAGCTCTTCATTGAGATCAAAAAAGGCATCAGGTGAAAAACCGGGAGAAATCTTTTTTAAAGCCTTGATATCATCCCTTACAGCAGCCCCCACCTTAACAATTCGGGAGCTTTCCAAAACCGCTTTGGCTTCATCGGGAAATCCTATCTCGTTCAGCCTGATCAGATAAGCTCTTTCTTTGGTGGCCAATTGCAGTAAGGCCACTTCATGGCTTACCCCTCTTCTGAATGCGGGCCGGGTCTCGGTATCGAAGCCTACAAAAGATTGAGAAAGCAGTTCTGTCTCCATAAGCCTTAGGGCTTTTTGGTCTTCTACAAGGACGATCTCTCCTTCAAAAGCCCCTAATTCCATTTCGTTTACCTCCTGCTTGCTTATTTTTAATGGTATCATGCCAAAATTTCTTCTTGCTTGATTGTTTTCATTTCTTCCTTAGAATAATAATTTATCCCCCAATTCAGGTAACCAAACAGTATGGTCATAAAAGGACTGATGATATTGAAAAAACAATATGGTGCATAGGTCAGGGTCGCCACGCCCAATACGGATGCCTGGGTAGCACCACAGGTATTCCAGGGAATGAGCACAGAGGTGACAGTGGCACTATCTTCCAATGTCCTACTGAGATTTTCTCCTTTCAGTCCTCTTTTTTTGTAAATATCCGAATACATCCGGCCGGGCACCAATATGGCCAGGTACTGATCAGAGGTAGTGACATTAAAAAACACGCCTGTTCCGGCAGTAGCGGCAATCAAGGAACCCACAGAGTTTACCTTGCTGATTACAGCCTCCGCAATGACTTTTAGCATACCACTTACTTCCATGATTCCTCCAAAAACCATCGCACAAATAATCAGCCAAACGGTGTATAACATGCCCGCCATACCGCCTGTAACCAATAATTCATTGACAATTTCATTAGAAGTTACGATGGCAGTATCACCAAAAAGTGATCCCATTACGATTCGGAAAGTCTGCAAGGCAGTGCCACCTTCTATACCGGTGGC
Source organism: Cyclobacterium sp. (assembly GCF_014762705.1). Lineage (GTDB taxonomy): Bacteria > Bacteroidota > Bacteroidia > Cytophagales > Cyclobacteriaceae > Cyclobacterium. Next base: position 113,153 of record NZ_JABURL010000046.1, read on the forward strand.
TAGGCTTCTGATCACCTCGCCCTGAAAAATTACAGCAAATAATGCCCCCAGCAGTGCTCCTGCCAGCAAGGTGGGTATGGCAGGGACTTTTTTCATAATAAGCAAAAGCACCAATGCAGGAACTATAAAAAGCCAACCATTAATGGTAAATGTACCTGATATTACGCGGGATATTTCCTCTACCTGTCCTATCGTGCCGGCCGGCTGCCCCCAAATCCCAATAATACCAAATATGACCAGGGTGATGGAAATGGATGGGACAGTGGTTTTGACCATGTGCCGGATATGGGTAAAAAGGTCTGTGCCTGCCATGGCCGGGGCCAGGTTGGTCGTGTCGGACAGGGGTGACATTTTATCACCAAAATAGGCTCCGGAAATAATCGCCCCCCCGATGATTCCTTCACTAAAACCTAAAGCCTTGCCTATCCCGAGCAAAGCAACTCCTACCGTGGCTACCGTGGTCCAACTGCTCCCGGTAGAAACAGAGACCACCCCACAAACCACACAGGCGGCAAGGAGAAAGATTGAAGGGTTCAATACCTTAAGTCCATAATAAATCATGGCTGGAACAATTCCGCTGATCATCCAGCTTCCTGCCAGGGAACCGATCAATAACAATATCAAAATAGAAGACATGGCCGAGGAAATGCTCCTGATAATGCCATCCTGTAACTTGTCCCAATGAACACCCAACCTGAAAACGGCCATCATTCCGGCAATTCCGGAAGAAATAACCAGCACCAACTGATTGGAACCCAAAAGTCCATCGGTACCAAACACATTGATATTGATCGCCAAAAGGACAATCAGGAAAATAATCGGAAATAAGGCTTCCCATAAGGAAGGTTTTCTTGAAGATCTATCCATTTATAAAATTTGTAGGCATAGAAAAGCTTAAAGTTAAAAAAAAATATGAATTTACTATCTTTACCTACAGAACTCTTTTGAAATTTGAAATAACAACCCAAATGACCAAATTTAATTTCAAATTCGAATGGGCTTGTATGGATATCATTTTTTTTTATTAACTTAAAACAAATTATCAAATGAACAAATATCCTGAGCATGAGGAGAATTGATAATCTACTAACCGAATATGGCATCAGCCATCAGCATCCCACCAATAAAATCATACATTGGATTTGTGTGCCTGCTATTTTTTTTAGTATAGTAGGCCTGATTTACTGTATACCAGCCGGTCCCATGCTGGAATTTGGTTCTATTTTAGGAGATTTCGCCAATTGGGCCACTTTGATTCTATTGCTGGTCTTCTTTTATTACTATTCGCTTTCACCTCCACTGGCTTTGGGCATGTTATTGTTTTCTGCGAGCTGCCTGGCACTTGCCAACTTTTTGGACCTGATTTTGCCTTTCCCTTTTTGGTCGTTTTGTGTACTTGTCTTTTTATTGGCCTGGATACTTCAATTTTACGGACATAAAATTGAGGGCAAAAAACCTTCTTTTTTCAAGGATCTTCAGTTTTTGCTTATAGGTCCTGCCTGGTTGATGCATTTCATTTACAAACGATTAGGGCTTTCCTATTGATATTACCAGAGTAAAGCGCCCGTTACCACCGTCTTCCCAATTGCCGGTCCTTTACTATATTTGTTATATTTTGTTTAACTTGTTATCGTGAATTTTTAAATAAACGATCAAATGAACCCCCTAATATTAGCAGCAGCTGAAATACCTCTCTTATCAGATATTGTGGTCATCTTTGGATTGGCCATACTGGTGATCCTGCTTTTCATGCGGCTAAAACTGCCCACCATTATCGGGTATTTGCTTACCGGTGCCATAGCCGGACCCTATGGCCTTTCCTTGGTCGATGCTTCTACTGCGGTGGAAGTGCTTTCTGAAATTGGTGTGATTCTACTGCTTTTTGTCATAGGCATGGAATTTTCCCTGAAAAGCCTGATGGCTATTAAAAAGGCGGTTTTTATTGGAGGTAGTCTGCAGGTAGCCCTGACCATAGCTGTGACAGCTATCATTACGTATTTTTTTGGATATGATTGGAACATTGCCGTGTTTTTCGGGTTTCTCTTTGCTTTAAGTAGCACGGCTATTGTGCTCAAACTCCTTCAGGAAAGTGGACAAATCAATACCATATCCGGCCGCACTACCCTGGCCATATTGATTTTTCAGGACATTATTATTGTCCCCCTGGTATTGTTTACCCCTATGCTGGCAGGAGAATCGGACAACATCCTGCTTTCCTTATTTTACATGGCTTTGAAAGGCGGGTTGGTAATCATTTTGACCATACTGAGTGCCAAATACCTGATACCCCAATTGTTGTACCGGGTGGCCAAATCCAAAAATGAGGAACTATTTCTCCTGAGCATAATTGTCACTTGTTTTGCCGTAGCCTATGTCACCTCCTTACTTGGTCTTTCTCTTGGTTTGGGTGCTTTTTTGGCAGGTTTGATCATCAGTGAGTCCGAATACAGCCACCATGCTACCGGTAAAATTTTGCCTTTCAGGGAGATATTCCTCAGCTTCTTTTTTGTCTCTGTGGGCATGCTTTTTGATATCAGCTTTCTGGTGGACCACATCCTGATCATTCTGGCGCTGGTCCTGTTGACATTTGTCGTTAAATTTTTGGTCGTTTCCTTATCCGTTAAAGCTATAGGGAGCAATTTTAAGGAATCTTTTATAGTTGCATTTTCAATTTTCCAGGTGGGTGAATTCTCCTTGTTACTGGCAAAAGAGGGATTGAAATACGAGCTATTGGACAATACTACTTACCAGTATTTTCTGGCCATATCCATCATCACCATGATCATTACGCCCTTTGTCCTGAAAAGCAGGGAAAACCTGGCCTGCAGGGTATTGAATATCCCGGTGCCCAAAAATTTCAAAGCCCGGTTTGGCGATAAACTGGATTTGCCTGCCGGCGAAATAGAAACCGATCAGCTCAGCGACCACCTTATCATTATTGGTTTTGGCCTGAATGGACGCAACCTGGCCAAGGCGGCCAAAAGGGCTAACATACCTTATGCAATCATTGAAATGAACCCGGAAACAGTAAAAGTGGAAGCTGCTAAGGGTGAGCCCATCATGTATGGAGATGCGGCGAATGCTGTGGTTCTGGAACATGTAAAAATCCATAAAGCCAGGGTGGTGGTGATCGCCATATCCAACCATGAGTCTACCAAAGGGATCATTATCAATATCAGGGATGCCACTCAAAACGCTTTTATTATAGTACGGACCCGATACGTAAACGAAATAGAGGCCATGCTCAAATTAGGTGCTGATGAGGTAATCCCTGAAGAATTCGAAACTTCCATCGAGATTTTTACCAGGGTCCTGAACAAATACCTGGTGCCCAAAGGGGAAATTGAAGATTTCACGCATGATGTAAGGTTTCACAATTATGAGGTCTTCAGGACCTTGACCAGTGACAATGGCAATACCATCACGCTGGATGTACCCGAAATCAACTTTGCGGGCATAAAGGTGGAAAAAGACCATGGGTCCCTGATAGGAAAAGCCATTAAAGACATCAATCTCAGAGAGCAGGTAGGTATCAACATGGTGGCCATCAAACGGGAAGGTAAAACCAAAACGGAAATTACAGGAAACACCAAAATAAAGCTCGGTGACATTGTCTATGTAGTGGGTCGGCCAGAAGCCCTGGAAAAATTTGAAAAGGAAGTCAGTATTTAAAGACCTTTGATAGATATATTTACCTAGGTTTAATTGCATTTGGTCAGAAAATCCCCATTATTATTTTCCGGAAAAAAGAATTTGAGGCCAAATAGGCATCTTTCAAACCGTCAAACCAAATGCAACACCAAAAGGTAGCACTTGTCCTGATTTTTTAAGTAGGGGATTTTTAACCTTCATCATTGTGATTCCAATTGCATCATCCGGGTTTAAGCAAAAAAACCCGTAGAAAAAATATCTCTACGGGTTGCTTAATAGTAGTTCTTACATCTTAAAGGATCAGCATAGCATCACCATAACTGAAGAACTTATAATTTTCCTTGATGCCCTCCTGGTAAGCCTTCATGATCAGGTCATACCCTCCAAATGCGGAAGCCGTCATCAGTAATGTGGACTCTGGCAGGTGAAAATTGGTGATCAGGGCATTGGCAATCTTAAACTCATAGGGCGGAATGATAAATTTATCGGTCCAGCCACTGCTGGCCTTGAGTCGGCCATTGGCGGTAACTGAAGATTCAATCGTTTTCAGGGAGGTGGTTCCTACGGAAACAACTTTTTTCTTAGTGTCCAAAGCCTTGTTTACCAAATCCACTGTTCCCTGAGGAATATCGTAATTTTCAGAATCCATTTTGTGTTTGGTCAGGTCCTCCACATCTACCTGCCTAAAAGTTCCCAATCCTATGTGCAGGGTGATGGGGCATACCTCTACCCCTTTGATCTCAAGTCTTTTTAACAAGTGCTGCGTAAAATGCAATCCTGCAGTCGGGGCAGCGACGGCTCCCACATGCTGGGCAAAAATGGTCTGGTACCTTTCCCTGTCGGCATCCACCACGTCCCTTTCTATAAATTCTTTCAAGATAGGCGTTTCTCCGAGGGTATCGATGGTTTTGTAGAATTCTTCATCCGTGCCATCAAATAAAAACCGGATCGTACGTCCCCTGGAAGTAGTGTTGTCGATCACCTCTGCAACCAGGTCGCTATCTCCAAAATAAAGCTTGTTGCCTACCCTTATCTTTCGGGCGGGGTCCACCAATACATCCCAAAGCCGAAGTTCCTGATTCAGCTCTCTCAACAGAAAGACCTCAATTTTGGCACCGGTCTTTTCCTTATTTCCGTAAAGCCTGGCCGGAAAAACCTTGGTATTGTTGGTGACGAATACATCTCCTTCGCCAAAATACTCGATGATATCTTTAAAAACCCGATGTTCTATTTTACCCGTATCCCTGTGAACCACCATTAATCTGGATTCATCCCGGTTTTCCGGTGGGTACAAGGAAATAAGTTTTTTGGGAATTTCAAATTTGAAATCTGATAACTTCATGTGTATATATTTTGGAAATAAAGCGTAAACGTAATTATCGTAAAAAATGCAAAGATAGTAAGAAATTACCCTTATTCTATCTATATTGTAAAATTGTTTTAAATATTCTGATATTTGATGATACTAAGGCTCCTCTGGGAAAGTTTTCGCTTTGCGATGCAGGCGTTAAAATCCAATTTAACCCGAACCATTCTATCCCTTCTGGGAGTCACAGTAGGCATATTTGCCATTATTGCAGTTTTCACCCTGGTGGATTCCCTGGAAAGAAACATCAAGGATAGCCTTACTTTTTTGGGAAGCAATGTGATTCGGGTAGACAGGTTTCCCTTTTCTTCGGGTCCCCAGGAATACCCCTGGTGGCGGTATTTCCGACGTCCACCCGGCAGCTATTCCGAATTCACCTTTCTCGACGAACGCCTCAGCAGTGCTGCCGGAGTCACCATCTTTGCCAATACCCGTACGACTGTAAAAGCTGGAAGCAATGCCTATGAAATGGCAAATTTGGATGGGGTGGTTTACAACCATATTAAGGTATACGATATTCCTATACAGGAGGGTCGTTTTTTTACAGAAATGGAAATCAAGGCATCGCGAAACGTTTCCATTATCGGTGTGAAGATTGCCAATGCCCTGTTTCCGGGACAAAGTCCTATAGGCAAGGAATTCAAGATCAAAGGTTTGAAATTCATCGTTATCGGAGTACTGGAGGAAGAAGGCGAGGGCCTTTTTGACACTCCGTCCAAAGACGAGGCACTGATGGTCCCCTATGGGGCCTTCAACAAACTTTTTTACGTAGGAAAAAACGGCATAGAACCAACCATTGCCGCCAAAGGCAGGGACGATGATCCGGGTTTGATTGCCCTGGAAAATGAAATGACCGGACTTTTGAGGGCCAAAAGGGGGCTTAAACCTACTGAAGAGAATAATTTCGCATTGAATAAATCAGAGTTTATACAAGATGCCGTTGGTTCGATCTTTGCCGTTATTTCCCTGGCAGGTTGGGTGATCGGAGGTTTTTCCATTTTGATCGGTGGTTTCGGTATTGCCAATATCATGTTTGTCTCCGTCAAGGAACGCACCGGCATCATAGGCATTCAAAAATCTTTGGGCGCAAAAAATTATTTCATCCTTACCCAGTTTCTTTTTGAAGCTACTTTCCTGAGCCTGATAGGAGGCTTTGCCGGCTTAATGATCGTATTTGGTGCCACCTTCATTTCCTTGGGAAACCTGGAAATCATCCTGAGTTTTAAAAACATAATGCTTGGCATAGGACTTTCCTCAGCCATAGGCATTGCCTCAGGAATAATTCCGGCTTCCATGGCAGCAAAAATGGATCCGGTAGAAGCTATCAGAACTACCTAAAATCGAGCAACGGAATATAAACCGCTTATTTTTCCTCTTCTTTTACTTCTTTTTTCCCTTTTCCGTTAGATTTGTTTTTACTTTCTTTCAGAATACCTGCCTTTTCCTTGATCTTCAATTCCAACTCATCCATCAATTCAGGATTGTCCAGTAGAAGGGTTTTGACGGCATCCCTTCCCTGGCCCAGTTTGTTCCCGTCATAAGAAAACCAGGAACCTGCTTTTTTCACAATTTCAAACTCCACTCCAAGATCTATGATTTCTCCGACCTTGGAAATGCCTTCTCCATACATGATGTCAAATTCTACTACTTTAAATGGAGGAGAAACCTTGTTTTTGACGACTTTCACCTTGGTCCGGTTGCCCAGGATATTGTCTGCCCCTTCTTTTATTTGCCCGATCCTGCGGATATCCAGCCTTACGGATGCATAAAACTTTAATGCGTTTCCTCCGGTGGTTGTTTCAGGATTGCCAAACATGACCCCAATCTTCTCACGAAGCTGGTTGATAAAAATACAGGCACAGCCTGTTTTGTTGATGGCTCCGGTCAATTTTCTCAAAGCCTGAGACATCAACCTGGCCTGAAGCCCCATTTTTGAATCGCCCATTTCTCCTTCGAGCTCTCCCTTAGGTACCAGAGCAGCTACAGAGTCAATGACAATGATATCGATGGCCCCGGACCGAATCAGGTGTTCCGCAATCTCCAGCGCCTGCTCCCCATTGTCAGGCTGGGAAATCAGCAGGTTTTCTATATCTATACCTAACTTTTCTGCATAGGTTTTGTCAAAAGCATGTTCTGCATCTATGAATGCTGCCAGGCCCCCGGCCTTTTGTGCCTCTGCAATGCAGTGCATGGAAAGGGTGGTTTTTCCGGATGATTCAGGGCCGTATATTTCTATGACCCTCCCACGTGGCACTCCTCCTATTCCCAGGGCCATATCCAGGCCCAGGGAGCCAGTTGAAATAGCAGGCACGTCCAGTACAACATTGTCGCTCAATTTCATGACCGTACCTTTGCCATAGGTCTTCTCCAGTTTGTCCAGCGTCAGCTGAAGGGCTTTAAGTTTTTCAGTATTTGCACTCATGGTATGTATTCAAATCTTTCAATTGATAATGTGAAAGTAAACATTAGCCGCTTCATTACCAACTGTGGATAACCATTGTTTTTGTATTTCGTTATACTACTTTTGGATATTTAAACGCTGGCTGTTGATATTCAAAATGGTATAGACTTTGATCATAGCCCATTAAAAAATACATGAACCTGTACCTACAATCCATAATCATTGCAGTCTTGATGCTCCTGCAGGCCCCAGAAAAGGATGTACCTTCCCTGAGGAAAAACCAGGCATTTACCACAGGAGAAGAGCTGACGTTTAATGTTAGCTATTTTTTCATCAATGCCGCAGAAGCCAAAATGGTTATTTCGGATCAGATTCACCGGATAGATGGCCGCCCCGCTTACAAAATAGATGTGTTTGGGCGTACCTTGAGTATTTTCAAATTATTTTATGTCAAAGACAATTGGGGGAGCTATATAGATACAGCTCAAATTGTCCCTTTTCGTGCATACAGACACATTGAGGAGGGCAACTACCGAAAACATGAGGTGATTGACTTTGACCACCAGAACCAGAATGCTGAAGTAAAATTGTACGACAGGGAAAATAAAAACCTGACCAAAATTGAGCATTTTGACATCCCCAATAATGTACAGGATATCGTAAGCGGGTACTACCTGTTGAGAACTATGGATCTTAAAGGATTGAAAAAAGGAGATGAGGTTTCGATCAAAGGTTTTTTCGATAAAAAAAATTATAACCTAAAGTTAACATACGAAGGGATGGATGAGGTATCTACCGAGATTGGTGATTTCAACACTCATGTATTTAGTCCCACTTTGCCCAGCAACAAATTGTTTCGGGGCAAGAAACCGGTGAAAATATGGATAACGGCAGATGCCAATCGCATTCCTGTAAAAATCAAGGCCAGCATGATGGTGGGCTCCATCAACATGGACATCGTTTCTGCCAAGGGACTGCTTAACAATAGCTTGACGAAAAATTAATGGTAAAGTAACACTTGTCGTTTTTTTACAAAATCTTCTTTGGGTGTAGCCCAAATCTTTCCCTGATTTAAGTCTGATTTTTTTTATTATCCCTACCTTTGGTTCAGCAATTTAAATCCTGTTGTTTTTAGCTAACAAAGCAATGAGTGAAAAACAAAAATTAAAGGTTTTGGTAGTAGATGATGAAGAAGACATCATCGAAATATTAACTTACAATCTGGAAAAAGAAGGTTATGAAGTGAGCACTGCCAATAACGGTGTAAAAGCCGTCAAAAATGCCATTTCCTTTAAACCGGACGTCATTTTACTGGATATCATGATGCCCAATCAGGATGGTGTGGAAACCTGTAGACAAATTAGAGAAATCCCCGAGCTAAAAAATACCTTTATCATATTTTTGACGGCCAGGTCTGAGGAGTACTCAGAGGTTGCCGCCTTCGATGTAGGGGCAGACGATTATATCCACAAGCCCATCAAGCCCAGGGCACTGATTAGCCGGATAGGCGCCTTGTTTCGCAGGGAAACGAAAAAGGAAACGGACTCCAACCAAATCGCAGTCAGGGACCTGATCATTGACAGGAGCAGTTACACGATCAGCAAGGATGGTCAAATTATCATTTTGCCCAAAAAAGAATTTGAACTGCTTTACTTCCTGGCCAAAAACCCCAATATGGTCTTTAGCCGCGATGAATTGTTGAAGAATATCTGGGGGGCGGATGTTTTTGTGCTGGCCAGAACCGTGGATGTGCATATCAGAAAGGTCCGGGAAAAAATTGGCGATGATTATATTTTCACGGTCAAAGGGGTGGGCTATAAATTTAATTTGCTTTGATCCATGGTTAGCACCTCCCGGGGAATCGCGCTTATCTTATCTTTTTCGATCGCTGTATTATTGGTTGCATTTTTATCCCTTATTGAGGATAGCAGAGGCCTGGTGTTGCTGGCTACGGGTGCCCTTTCTTTTTCCATCAGCTACCTGCTGATCCATCTCAGCCTGGAATTTTTGGTGTTCAGGGAAATCAGCAACATCTATAATGTCCTGGAAAAAATCCAGAAAAAGGATGTTGCCATCAAGGCCACCAAAAAAATGAAAGCCTCCCTCCCCCCACTGAAAAGCCTGCAGGCCAATATCAATGCTTACGCTGCTGCCAAAAACAGGGAGATAGAAACCCTACAAAAAAACGAGACTTTCAGGAAGGAGTTTATCGCAGATATTTCTCATGAATTGAAAACCCCGATCTTTGCCGCACAGGGCTATATCCATACCCTTCTGGATGGAGCTGTGGAAGACCATACCGTCAGGGATAAATTCCTGAAACGGGCAGCCAAAAGCTTGAACAACCTGGAAAACCTGGTGCAGGACCTGATCACTATCAACCAGATAGAAAGTGGGTTTATCCGCTTCCACCCGGTAAATTTTGATCTAAAGAATTCCATTATGGAGGTCATCGAACAGCTGGAAGGAAAGGCCCATAAACGGGGTATCAAAATAGATTTCCAGTACGAAGCGGGCAGCACTTATATCACCTACGCCGACCGGGATAAAATTTACCGGGTACTACAAAACCTGGTGTCAAATGCCATCAAATACAACAAGGAAGAAGGGAAAGTAACCATACAATTGAGCCATAATAAAAACCACCTGAGCATTAAAATCAAGGACCAGGGTCCGGGCATCCATCCGGAGGATTTGAAACGTATCTTTGAGCGGTTTTACCGGGTAGAAAAAAGCCGGTCCAGGGAAAAGGGTGGCACCGGTCTGGGCCTGGCCATTGTCAAACATATCCTGGAAGGGCACAAAAGTAAAATTTCGGTCAGTTCCATTGTAGGCAAAGGTTCGGTTTTTAGCTTTGACCTGCCGGTAGGAACAAGTGCGGTATTGCCAGGCAAGAAGGAGTGAAACCCGAACAAGCCCGAAAAGAACGGGAAACTGTTGATTTGCGCTATTCATTAAAAGAATTTTTGTAGCGTCTACTCCTACCACTACTCCTTTTCATAAAACAGCCTGCCTACCCGATCAATAAGATCCAGCAAGTCGGTATTTTTAATTTTTATCATATCCATCCAAATCTCCCCATCCTCAATTAACCCGTTTTTAAAGGCTTCCCGGCTGGCATCTCTTGATCCATGAATTTCAGGATTCCCCTGATAGAAAAAGAAATCTTTCATCACTAGCCAGGCAAGCTAGTGGGTATTTTCAAAGGACTGTTTAAGCCCTTGTTTTTGAAGTCTGCTTAAGTCACGTGTATCGGCAAGTCCTACTGCTTCTTCAAGCTGTTTAAATGCTTTCCTGTAATTTGAAAACCGCTGTTTCCAGCGTCCAGTGTACATCATTGTCCATAGGTACAATTCGCCAGTAGCAATTAAATGGGTATCAGGTTGGTATTTGTAGTCATCTCGTGGCACCTAAAGGTTTTTGTTACATTGAACAATAATTCAACCCAAAATTGAAGCAGGTAAATTAATCATTTCGGATGGTGAAACAAACTGCAGCTACCCCTTTTACCTGGTTTTCACCGGAAAATTAAATCGTCCTGACTTATCCCTTTTTCTAGTCAATAGCCATTTCTGCACCAAACAAGCACCTAAAATCCTGTCGCTTTATTTACTTTTGATTTTTTTATACCCGCTAATTTCGGAACTTCGGGCCGAAAATAAGGCAGCATGAAAAAAATAGACTTTACATCACTGATATTGCTGGAAACGGAGGACTACATCATCGTCAATAAACCACCTTACTTCGCCACCCTGGAAGACCGGCATGAGGCGCAAAACATGCTTGCCCTGGGAAAGGAATATTGGGAGGACTTGCAGGTCTGCCACCGGCTGGATAAGGAAACCTCCGGCTGCCTGGTCTTTGCCAAAAACCCGGAAGCTTACCGGCACATCGCCCTGCAATTCGAAAACCGTACCGTAGAGAAAGTGTACCATGCCGTGGCCGAGGGCATTCACGATTTCGATGGGGTGCTGGTGGACCGCAACCTGACGGCCAGCAACAAGGGGATCGCCCGCATTGCGGCGCAGGGAAAACCGGCGCAAACGCTCTTCAAAACCCTGAAAACCTATTTTTCCCACAGCCTGATCGCCTGCAAGCCCATCACCGGCAGGCTGCACCAGATCCGGGTACACCTGGCCTACCTGGGTGCGCCTATTTGCGGGGATACGCTCTACGGAGGAAAGCCGCTTTACCTGTCCCAGCTCAAGCGAAAGTTTAACCTGAAAAAAGACACCGAGGAAAGGCCTATCATGCAGCGGGTGTCCCTGCATGCGCAATCCATCAGCTTTCAGGACCTGGCCGGTGAGCCCATCACTGCGGAAGCCCCCTATCCCAAGGATTTTGCCGTATTGATCAAGCAATTGGAGAAGACAAGTAAGTAGCAGCGGAATTAACAGAAACGCCGGGTCCAGTGTACCGCTGGATAGCTAATACCAGGATCGAAAGGAACTTTGTAATGCAGACTAAACTACTCCCTACTAATCAAGAAATGAACGGGGTTCCATTTTTCCGTAATACCAGTTCGGTGTTCTTTTCCGTAATCCCCATCTCATAGGAAATATCAAGCGAATCAATAAAAACGAAAGCTTTATTAAAAAGGCCCTAGTTATTTATAAGTGTAGCTTGATCTGGTTTGCACTTAAAAACCATGGCACTTTGCTCGGGAAATGCTTCAAGGACATATTCATAAAACTGAACCTTACAAGTATGACAACCATAGTCCAGCACAATAACAAAAGAAGTATATTAATCTCTTTCCAATCACATTTGCACCATATATGCTTTGCCCTGGTTACTCTGGCAGCCTGATAAAAAACCTGTAACTAAAATAAATATCAAATACGCAATACTTCTTATCATTTCTCCAAATCAAATTGTACGACCTTATACCTCAATTGACTTTCAACAAAATCCGGATGAAATTCATTGTTAATCGAGACATACAAACCTTCCTTTCCTACAAAATGATTGGCATGTCCGTATACCTCATAAGAATCAAAAAGGTGATGCCCAAGGACATTCAGTTCATTATCAAATACCGTGATCCCCGTATAGGGTCTGGACCAGTTAAGGTTGCTGATGTCCTCAGCGGATAATTCCTCTCCCGGCTGGAATCCAGGAAAGAAAAAGCGGTAAAAAACATCCCGGTAGGGATCGTAAAGCAAGGTACCGTAGCGATCGTGAATTAAACGGGCCATATCCGCTTCTGCAGCACTGGAAGGAAGGGAATTAATAACCTGAAAGCTGCTGATTCCCGGAGAGGGGACCGGTTTCCGAATGACTATTTCTCCTGAATGCATATCAAAAACCTGAATTTCATCGTGGTATATGGGTGCCAGATATAGTTTACCTTCCCGTTTCGCCCAGGAAAAGTCTGCCCTTCGTTTCCCGTATTGCCAATAATCCGGTGGATAATAAACCTCGTGCCAGCGCAAGGAATCGGCATCCATATCATAACTGTATATCAGGGGGTGGTCAAAAATCGCTTCAGCATTCATTTTGTGGTGATCCCTAAAATGGGGCTGTGCTCCAAAAACAGAGTTCTGATACTGAAAAAGAGGCCTTTTTTGATTCGCTTCCAGCAGAGGAATTCTCAGCCGTTCATCTTCAATTTCCTTTTTTAACAAAAGGTTTCCATCGAAATTCATCAGGCCTATTGCCGGAGGAGAAAAGGTAAAGAAGATGGAATCTTTGGCAAGAAGCGTCCCACCCGTGGAGCCGCGTAGATTATCAGGCCCTTCCATGTGTACCTGGATTTCATGGAGCAGCCTACCTTCCGGAAACTCAAAAAATTGAAGGCTCTTTTTGATGCCATTAAAAAGGAACAATACGTTCGCAGAATCTGATTCCACCAATTGAATAGTTCCTGGGTTGGTAAAAACCGAATCCGATATATCCATGGTAAGTACCTCTGAGTGGCTTATCTGAATATTGCTGGTATCCGGTTTACAGCCTGGGAAAAAAATTAAGAAGAGCATGGTACCTGCCAAGCCCGGAAAGCTTTGCCAATGCAATTCTATTTCCCATTTTTTTTGGTTTTTCCAATGCATAAAAAATAATATGGGGAAAATAATACAAAAGAAAAATAGATTTCTATTATTTTTATTGTTTTAGTTGTTTTCCCGGCTTTCCCCGATGGAAACTCCGTACAAGGAACACCATGGAAGGGTTTTTATTGTTGATCATAATTTATTGGAACCATATAAGTAATAGAAGATCCAGAATCAAAGTGTTTATTCACCCATCTATCCTTCTCTGGGTTGTTCCCCAACAAATTTCCTGAGCCAGCGTGGCAGCGACATTAGCGTAAATCCGTTTTTCTGGTTACCCATTAGATAGCTAATACCAATAGCTGCAATATCCAGTCAAGTCAGCTCTGGCGTCACCTCCTGTGTCGACTTACCCGGGATTATTCCCTAATGGACTCTGGGTTTAGTACCGGATAGTTGATTTCCCTTCCTTAGCTGGGAATTCAAGTAATTCTTTTTTATTTAATTGATATATCGCATGGTTACTAGAGCATTAAAATTTTAAAACACTTAGTGTTTATCCCGTATTTCCTTAAGATTCGCAGTATTCAGGACCCAATCCACTTCTTGTTGCCGCAACCCCATTAAAAGCTTTTTGTCCCCCGTCCAAAGGGTACTTTCAAGAGCCAAGCTCAAAGCAACAAATGGTGCATCAAACTCATCTATTGGATTCGTCATATCCATGGCAGCCTTCCAAATGGAATCACTTACCAGTGCCAGATCTATTAATTCAATTTTCTTTAGCACCATTCTTTTCAAATAAGAAAGATCCTCTTCCGAAAAACGGGATAAATTTAAAAGTTTTTGGTGGTGGTTTTCCAGTTCTTCTAGTAAAAAAGTGGGGGAATAGAAATCAAGAATTCCGGCAGAGTTGAAAAGAAGATCACTTATCGCCCCTTTAGGGCTCAGGAGCGCACTAAAAACAATATTGGTATCAACCACCACATTCACTTGGTAAATTTGCTTTTGTTTTTATCCCACCAGGATGATTTTGAATCTGTAGCTAATTTATCTATTTGATTTTGGCTGGCTCTGCTTTTTGAAGCTATCTCTCTGAATTTGACATAATCGATAATTCGTTGAAGCCCCACCAGGTCGGTTCCTGAGGGGACCCGGATGACAATCTCCTTGGTTGTTCTTTCGATTTCCATATACGAATATACTCAAAATCTTAAAAATAAGTTCACCCTTCTTGATAGGAGTTTGGAACCACTCCTTCCTATTTGCTCTTACTACGTAATAGAGACATTCGCAATGCCGGTTCTAATTGGAAGAAGTAAACTGCAGGTTAGCTCATGCAAGAAAAATCCGGTTACAAAAACTCCGTGCTGCACCTCCTGCGTCGGCTTACTCAGGACTACCATTTTGAACTCCTACAGGGCGCAAATTCCATTACCTTCATTTTTTTCGTAAATTGAAGCATGGAAAAGGATCAAGACAACAGCACAAAAGAACCCATATCGGAATACGGTCCCTATTCCTATGCAGACTATCTACGATGGGAGCTGGAAGATAGGATGGAAATCATCAAAGGACGGCATTTTAAAATGAATGCCGCTCCCAAAAGACTGCATCAGAAAATATCCCTGCACATTGCCACTGAATTGTATCAGTTTCTGAAAGGCAAAGCCTGTGAAGTCTATGAAGCTCCCTTTGATGTGCGCCTGCCGGTAAAGTCATTAAAAAACGAAGAAATATTTACCGTGGTTCAGCCCGATATTTGTGTGGTTTGTAATCCGAAAAAGCTGGATGAAGCCGGATGCCTGGGTGCCCCGGAACTGATCGTAGAAATCCTCTCCCCGGGAAACAACAAAAAGGAACTCCAATACAAATATGAGGTATACCAGGAAAGTGGGGTGAAGGAATACTGGATCATTCATCCGGATGAGCAGACCTTGCTGGTGTATACACTTACAGCAGACAAGTATGTACCATCCAGGTTATATACCTCCGGGGATATTGTCAAGTCGGATTGTATCGAAGGATTTGCACTAGATTTGGAATTGCTTTTTAGCGAAATGAAATAGGCGGAGAGACCTGGCAGCTTATGGAACCCTGCCAGGACTTATGTCAATTCCCATTGGAGCCCATCCTGCAAGCGTATTCTTGTGAAAATAAGGCAGTAAACTTTAGATTCCTTTGCAATTAATGGAATTTACTTCTATCTTTGTGTCCCTTTTTGAGGGTGAAATGTATTTAACAAGCTAATAATTAAACATTTACACACAGTGAATACTTTAAGCTATAAGACCATATCAGCAAATGATGCCACGGTGGATAAAAATTGGGTGGTAGTGGATGCCCAATCTCAGATACTGGGCAGATTTGCGAGCGAAGTGGCGAAAATGTTGAGAGGGAAGCACAAACCAAACTTTACCCCTCATGTGGATTGTGGTGATAACGTTATTGTCATCAATGCCGAAAAAATCAGACTTACCGGAAGGAAGTGGAATGAAAAAGTATATGTGCGCCATACGGGCTATCCCGGAGGACAACGTATCGCTACTCCCAAAATCCTGATGGAAAAAGCTCCAAGAACTTTAGTAGAAAAGGCAGTAAAAGGCATGTTGCCCAAAAGCAGGCTGGGTAGAAAAATGTACACCAATCTGTATGTTTACGCCGGTTCGGAACATCCCCACAGTGCTCAGAAACCAAAAGAAGTAAAACTTTAATGCTAGCCCGTAAATGGAAGTAATTAACAAAATCGGAAGAAGAAAAGAATCTGTAGCCAGGATTTACATCAAGGCCGGAAATGGCAACATCACCGTAAACAAAAGGGCATTGGAAACCTATTTCCCCTTTGAGTTGCACCAGATAGTGGTGAAACAGCCATTGGCATTGGTCAATGAAGACGGTGCCTATGATATCAACATCAATGTTGATGGCGGTGGTATCAGTGGTCAGGCAGAAGCGATTCGCATGGCCATATCCAGGGCTTTGTGTGAAATCAACGAAGAGCACCGAACTCCCCTGAAAAAGGAAGGATTTCTTACCCGTGACTCAAGAATGGTGGAACGTAAGAAAGCTGGTCGTAGAAAAGCAAGAAGAAGATTCCAGTTCTCCAAACGATAATTTTGGAATTTTTCTCCCAAACGAAATATCAAATCAATATTTATAAATGGCCAATATAGAATATAAAGACTTACTGGATGCTGGTGTTCACTTCGGACACTTAACAAGAAAGTGGGATCCTAAAATGGCACCCTATATCTTCATGGAGAAGAATGGGATCCATATCATCGATCTAAACAAAACGCTCGTTTGCCTTGAAGAAGCATCCAACGCAATCAAGCAAATCGTACGCTCAGGCAAGAAAGTCATGTTTGTAGCGACAAAAAAACAAGCCAAGGACCTGGTAGCAGAGGAAGCCAGAAGGCTGAAAATGCCTTATGTTACCGAAAGGTGGCTGGGCGGCATGATGACCAATTTTGCCACCATCCGAAAGTCCCTGAAGAAAATGTCTACCATTGACAAATTGTCAAAAGACGATGCTTACAGCAACCTGGCGAAAAAAGAACGGTTGATGATCAGCCGTCAGCGGGAAAAGCTTGAAAACGTACTGGGCGGTATATCCGATCTTACCCGTCTTCCGGCAGCCCTTTTTATTGTAGATATCAAAAGGGAACACATTGCCCTTTCGGAAGCCAAAAAACTAGGTATTCCTGTATTTGCACTGGTGGATACCAATTCCAACCCCAACGAGGTGGATTTTCCCATACCTGCCAATGATGATGCTTTTAAATCCATTTCATTGCTGGTGAAGGCATTTGGCGCTGCCATCGAAGAAGGCTTGTCCGAACGAAAGAAAGACAAGGACGAAGCCAAGCTTTCTGAAGAAGAGGAAGCCAAGAAAGCAGCCGACGCTGAAACCAACGAATAATTCACATTGACATCTTATTTACAAAAATTGGACACTGGCTCTGGCCTGCTGTTCAATTTTTGTTTTTACTGTCAATACCTATTGATACATCAACATTAAAATATATAAACCAATGGCGATTACTGCACAAGAGGTAAATAAATTGAGACAAAAGACCGGCGCCGGTATGATGGACTGTAAAAAAGCCCTCACCGAAGCGGAAGGAGATTTTGAAAAAGCTATTGATATCCTGAGAAAAAAAGGGCAGAAAGTATCCGCCTCCAGGGCAGACAGAGAAACCAAGGAAGGCGTGGTAGCCACACATGTCAGTGCCGATGGGAAAACCGGTACACTGATATCCCTGACCTGTGAAACGGACTTTGTTGCCAAAAATGATGAGTTCAGCGGTTTTGCCAATGCCATTTTGGATGCGGCAGTGAAAGCCAATGCAGATTCCATTGATGCCGTTATGGCCCTTCCCTTTGAGGGCATTACCATTGGTGAAAAAATCACCGAAATGACGGGTAAAATCGGCGAAAAGATTGAAGTTTCCCATCTGGAAAAAGTATCAGGCGAAGTAGTAGAACCGTATATCCACTCCAATGGTAAATTAGGGGTACTGGTGGCCCTGACCAATACAGGTGGTGCAGACGTTTCTGAAGCGGCTAAAGATGTGGCCATGCAAATTGCTGCCATGAGTCCTGTAGCCGTGGACAAAGACGGTGTGGATGCTTCCGTGATCGAAAGAGAAATTGAAGTAGGCAAGGACCAGGCAAGGCAGGAAGGCAAGCCCGAAGCCATGCTGGAAAAAATTGCCATGGGCAAGTTGAACAAGTTCTATAAGGAAAATACTTTATTGAGCCAGGCTTTTGTTAAGGACAACAGCCAAACCATTGCGCAATACCTGGACAGCGTAAGCAAAGGATTGACCGTATCCGATTTCAAGCGGGTATCTATCGGTTAATTCCGTTGGTAAAAATATATCCTATCAAAAAACCTGACCCGTATCGGTCAGGTTTTTTTTTGAAATTTTTCTCAGGGCCATTTCTCGAAGTAGGCTCTATGATGGGAAAAATCTGGTGCTGGAGCAGGAAAACGAATTCCCTTCAAAAAAAATGTCAGGGGGTTTAATGAAGGAAATCAAAAATAATACGAAAAAATCCCCCCAACCCTCCGCGGCGGAGGGATTTTGTCTTGGTGCGATTTCATATTTATGCTCTTACCTGCTGGTTTCGGTGACTGGAGGTTAGCTTAAGAATCCATTTCCAACCATTACCAAAATTCTTTGTGTGCTTTGCGCCTTCTTCGTGTCCTTAGTGACTATTTTTTTCAATCTCTGGTCCTAAATGTGTACAAAAAAATCCCCCTTGATCCCCCTTTTTAAGGGAGAATTCACCCTCGATTGATTTCCTATAATTGCGCTATTGCCTGATTATTTCCTTGGCGGGACGATAGCTGTAGCGCCCGCTACAAACCACTGCCAAAATCCTTTGGTTTCTTGGTGCCTTCCTGGTGTGCTTTGTGACCATTATTTTCTACCCGCTCCGCTGTCCTTATTGTATATAAAAATCCCCCTGCCCCCTTATTAAGGGGGATTTATCCTGGATCGATTTTAGATTTGTGCTCTTACCTGCCGGTTTCGATGGCTGGAGGTTAGCTTAAGTATCCATTAAGACACCTTTCCATAATCCTTTGCGTTCTTGGTGTCCTTTGTGACTATTTTTATCAAATCAATCCGGCCGCCTGAACCATTTTGAGGTGGTCAAAGGCCAGGTCCGGTAGTTCAGTAAGCGGAAACCATAGGGCCTCACTGCTGTCCGATCCTGCCCTTGGGCTAAGCTGTTCCTTCAGGGAAAAGTAAAAGGATACACTTACCATCCAGCCGCGTGGATCCCTGCCCTTTTCGGCGAATACTCCCAGCATTTTTTCTCCGGTCAAATCAAGGTTGGTTTCCTCCTTCAGCTCTCTTCTGCAGGCATCAGCGGGCAACTCGTACTCCTCCACAAAACCTCCGGGAAGGGCCCATTGACCCTTAAAAGGTTCATTTTTTCGTCTAATCAACAATATCCGGTTTTCAAGTACATCATGGACAACAGCATCGGTACTCAGGGCAGGTCGGGGATAGTCGTATTGATACATTTTTAAGCCAGCTTATATGGTGGTTAATATCTCAAAAGTCGCACAATTTTTTTTACCTAAAAAAAATATGCCTTGATTTCTCAAAAATAGCACGGGCCTCAATACCGCTCCCCGAGATTAAAACTACCTTTCCCTGAAAAGGAAAGGTAGTCTTGACTCCAAAAATTTTATTATGCTGTTTCCAGATCAATCTTAATGATATACGGTTTTGGCGTTCCATCAGCAGGCTGTTCCAGGTCTTCTCCATCCGTATCAGTCGCTTCATAGGTATACACATCACAACCGCTGGTATCAGACATGGTAACTACAAAATCAAAGGTTACCGACTCGTCTTCGGCCAATACCAATTGAAATTCCGTATTGCCCTCCAGGCTTTCTTCGGCAGCTTCCATGGATTCAATAAAAGGCAGCTCTGCAGAGGTTTCGTCAAGCTCTACAGTAAGTTCAACCCAATCGGAGCCATCCTGATAATAAAGCTTGAAATCTGCTAATTCGTAATCTGAATCTTCATCAAGCAAGTTATTATCATCCGTATCGGTAACTATCAAGCGCAATGGTTCCAAGGTTTGGTCGGTACAGGGTTCCTCATCCTCATTGCAACCCACCAAATTTATCATAAGCAAGCCCGAACCTAATAAAAGCGTAATTTTTCTAAGCGTAGTAATCATTTTCTTGATTTTTTTATGGTTAACTAAAACAAATGAGCGCTCATTGTCCTCCATACGAGACAAGGTCCCGGAATGCTACAGCCCTACCACGAAAAATTTCTTTCTATTCTCTGTACTTAAAAAAAACACCACTGACTGAGGTCATTACCGTCACCAAAAAAAACAAAAGGCTAAATGCTACCGCCACATTCTCGTTAATCCCCACATAATCGTGTGCCAATACAAATACCAATTCCCTTGCTCCCACCCCACCTATGGTCAAGGGCAGGACAGAGACGGTGCTGGACACCAGAAACACAAAAAGGTAAGGGATATACTGCTGCCCCACCCCTAAACTCATTAGTATAAAAAAGGCACTGAAGAGTTGCAATACCTGGTTGAGAAAGGAATATCCTGTGCTGGATGGAATGGATCCCATAAATGACCTGAAAAACAAAAACATGACCAGATAAAACCCAAACGGCAGCAATACCAGGCCAAGCCATCCCAACCAATAAAACGAAAGGAAGAAGTCCAGTCGGATATTGACAAACAGCATCAACGCAAACATCAACCATAGCAATACTGCCAGGCCATTCCCCCTGTCCAGCAAAACACAATTGATTAACTGCTTTACTGGCTTTTGGTGCAACTTGTTGAGCAAATATACTTTGTAGCCATCTCCGCCAATCCCACCCGGCAGAAACAGGTTGTAAAACATACCTATGGCATAGAGCTTTAGATTCTTTGTTTCTGTTATTTGCAGACCTATGTCTTTGAAATAAATATTGAGCCTGATAGCACTGAAAACTTTTGAGACAATAAAAAAAAGCCAGGCAAGCAACAGCCATCCCATATGGGCCGATTGGATGACACGCCAGGTGGCTTTTGTATCAATTTTGTTAAAAACCAGATACAAGGCAGCTCCAGTTAGGAGAATCTTTAGTAAAAGTTTAATCCTCTTTTTTACCACCTTGATGGATTGCTTTCACGGTGTAGGTTTTTTTATTTTGGGACTCAAAATAGGTCCTGACAATGATTTCGGCAACAATGCCTGTGGTGATCAATTGTATACCTCCAAGCACCAGAATAGAACCTACCAATAATATGGGCCTGCCCCAGATGTCCTCCCCCATTAATTTTTCCACCAATAAATAAAAATTAACCAAAATTCCCAGGGCCAGCGAAAGCAAACCCAGGGTTCCAAAGATATGGATGGGCCGCTGGAAATACTTTTGAAAAAAAAGCATCAGGATAAGGTCTGCAATTACTTTAAAGGTGCGGCTCAATCCATATTTTGATGCTCCATGTATGCGTGGATGGTGTTTGACATCCACCTCAGTCATCCTGGCGCCTTCGTGCTTGGCGAGCACTGGAATAAACCGGTGCAGTTCACCATACAAGCCCATGTTTTGGGCAATTTGTGCTTTGTATATCCTCAAGCTACAGCCATAATCTGAAAGGTACACCTTGGTGGTATGCCTGATCAGCCAATTGGCGATTTTACTAGGCAATTTCCGAAGCACAAAACCATCCTGTCTGTTGGCCCTTCTCCCGGCCACCACATCCCAGTCTTCTTTTTTGGCCATGTCCAGCATCATGGGAATATCACTGGGATCATTCTGCAGGTCCCCATCCATGGTTACGATATACTGCCCCTTCGAATGGTCAATGCCGGCAGCAAGTGCGGTTGTCTGCCCGTAATTTTTGTTGAAAATCAAAATTTGGCTCCTTTCGTTTGTCAGGGCTTTCATTTTATCTACGGAACTATCCGTGGAGCCATCGTCTACCAGTATCAATTCGTAATCAATAGATGCCAGTGAATGATAAATTGCTTCCAGCAAAGGGGCAATATTACCTTCTTCGTTAAAAATGGTAACAACTACAGAAATCTCAGGTTGGGCCATACTTCAAAATTTAGGCGAAAATACGTTTTTTTGGCAGCTGCAACAAATAGCACAGCCAAAACATGAACTTCATTCCTGTTTTTCGGACCTACTTTCGACCGCATCCGATATTTGTCCTGCCATTAAAATTCCCTATATTAACTGCAAATTTAAAATGATTAAACCTTACTTTATTATTTGATCAAACCAAAAAGATAAACCTGATGAACTTACATTCCCGAAGAAATGCCCTCAAAACCTTGGCGCTGGGAAGCAGCCTTGCTCTGGTAAATCCTTATGTGTTGCTGGCCCGCAAAAAGAAAGAAAAAATCGGCGTTGCTCTGGTGGGCCTGGGCTATTACAGCACCGACCTGCTGGCCCCGGCACTTCAACAAACGGAACATTGTTACCTGGCAGGTATCGTTACCGGCACTCCCTCCAAAGCCGAAGTGTGGAAGGAGAAGTACCAGATCCCGGAGAAAAACATCTACAACTACCAAACCTTTGACAGCATTGCGGACAATCCGGATATAGATGTGGTTTATGTGGTATTGCCCCCGTCCATGCATGCGGAATATACCATCCGGGCTGCCGAAGCAGGTAAACATGTCTGGTGCGAAAAACCCATGGCGGTTACCAGCCGGGAATGCCAGAACATGATCAATGCCTGTAAGAAAAACAAGGTACAACTGACCATAGGCTACCGGCTGCAGCATGAGCCCAACACCCAGGAATACCGGTCCATCATCCGGGAAAATAAGCTGGGCAAAGTGGAATATGTGGATTGTGCAGCAGGATACACGGAAAACAGAACGGACCACTGGAAGCAAAAGAAAGAAATGGGTGGTGGCGTAATTTATGATATGGGGGTTTATTCCATACAGGGAGCCCGTATGGGAACAGATATGGAGCCCATAGCGGTAGTATCGGCCAAAGCCATTTCTACCCGACCGGAAATTTACAAGGATGGTTTAGCGGATGTAGTAGAAGCCAAACTGGAGTTTCCCGGGAAAATTTATGCGGATATCAAAACCAGTTTTGCCGAGAACATCAATTACCTGACAGTGGAATGTGAGCAGGGTAACATAGAAATGAAACCTTACTCTGCCTATGCGGGGGTGAAGGGAAAAAGCCCCCTGGGAGAAATCAACCACCCCTATCAGGTACCCTGGCAACAGGCCAATCAAATGGACGACGATGCACTGGCCATTCTTGAAAACAAGCCACCACTGGTGCCCGGAGAAGAGGGCTTACGGGACATTGAAGTCGTAGAAGCCATTTTGAAATCGGCAGAATCCGGCAAAAGGGTGAAAATTTAAATTGTCATTTACTTTTGGGAAGAAAAATCTTCCCAAAAGTTTAAATTTTTTAATTTTGCGCATGCCAATTTTTACTCCATGACCTTACTCCAAAAATGGATCCAGGGCTATCAACTGCCCACAGTAGCCTTCCTGTTATTGATAGGTCCTTTTGCCCTGGACTTCCACCTGCACTACCCGGATGAAATGTACTATACGGATGCCGCCATCCGGATGATGCAAAACGGAGACTTCCTTACCACCTATCTGGGCGATGGGATGCTGCGCTTCAAGAAACCCATTCTTACCTATTGGTTTGTGCTTGCCGGTTTCAATGTCTTTGGGGTTTCTGCTCTGGGCTCGCGGATATTTTTCCTTCTGGCCGGAGCAGCCATCATCCCACTGGTCTATCAGATTGCCCGTCTGAGTAGTACAAATAAAAAACTTCCACTATGGTCTGCCTGGATAGCCGCAACCCATCCGGTAGTTATATTTAGCAGTACCCGCTCCATACCGGATATCTTATTGTCGCTTTTCATGACCTTCGCCGCTTTGGGAGTCGCTGGATTAATTCGCTATGGGAAAGACGCCCCAAAAAAGTACCTCTGGATGCTTTATCTGGGGATAGGTCTGGCTTTTGAAGTTAAGGGACTCCCCGCTGCAGCCCTGGGGTTGATTGCCATAGGTTACTTATGGGTCAACCCCTGGAAACCTCTGCCTTTGAAAACTTTAATGCACATTCCTGCCATGCTGACTGGCATTTTCATTGCCTTGTTTTGGTTTGTGGCCATGTACCTTAAATTTGGCCCGGTTTACCTAAATTCTTTTTTGGAAGACCAGGTTGGTATGCGGGTAGGTAGCAGGATCTGGCTGATTGCCCGTCACTTTGTATTCGCCCTGGTGCTGATGTTGGTTTTATTTTTCCCCTGGTTCTTTTTTGGAATTAAAAAAATCAAAGCTACTTCCCTGGCTGTCTTCCATGAAAACCGGGTCTTTATAGGGTTTATCTTGGTTTGGGTATTGTCCATCATACTCATGACGGCACTGGTTTCCAAGTTTTATGAAAGGTATTTGCTCCCGGTGACTCCTCTGGCAGCCATTGGCCTGGCCTGGATATTATTGAAGAAATGGCCTGATGGCTACCCAAGGGGATGGGCCTCCTGGACCTGGTTGTTTATAGGACTCAATGCTTTGGTACTTTTAGTCGCATTGTTTGCCAACATTGAACTTGGCAGTCCTGCCTGGGTTTTTGGCCAATGGGTGGCAGGGCTGCTGATAGTTTTGATGCTGGTCAGAGGGGCCCTTAAAGGCCGTCAGCCAATGGTGCTGCAAGGAATATCCATTTTATTGATTTTCTTTAATCTATCCCTGCTCTCTCATCCTTTGTCTATCCCTCATCAGGGACGGCAAATCAGTACTTTTCTGGAAAAAAACCCTATTCCTGATGGAAGTCACATTGCCTTTTTGGGACATGTCCATTATGGCAGTAAAATAAGAATCGGCCTGGGCAAAGAGCAGCAAGTGAAAACCTTTAGCAGGCTGGAAGATATTCCTGACAGCTATCCATACATTATCTGTGACCAAACTAACAAAGAAAGGCTTCCGGCGGATGGCTACCGCATTCAACTTGCCAGTTTGAATTGGGACCCCAAATATGTGGACAAGATGATTGCAGCCATTCTGAGCGGTGAAACTGAGGCGGAAAAATTAAGATGGGGAAAAAAATATTATTGGGCAGAAAAAATAAAGCGGCCGGTAAACTGAGTCAAGAAATGTACTAAGCTCAATAGCATTAAAAAAAGCTGCCCTGGGGCAGCTTTTAAGGTATTACAAAAGTCTGTTGCTATTGCTTGGCCAGCACGAGTTTTTCCTTGTATTTTTTTATCTGCCTTCGCAATGCCTCAATGGCATCATCTGCAGCTGCTTCAAAGGAGTCGTTCTGACTTTTCGCAAAAAGTTGTTTTCCGGGTACATTCAGTTTGATTTCCACGATTTTATTCTCACTTCTGTCATTTTTATCCAGCCTCATAAAAACCTCTCCGTCAATGATCTGATCATAGTAGGTATCCAGTTTATCAGCCTTCTTCTGGATAAAGTTGATCAATTTCTGATCGGCGTCGAAATGAATTGAATGCATTTGTAATTTCATAGTAATCAATGTTTAAAAGTTTGACTTTTATTTACGCTTTAGGATGTGCCTGTTCATACACAGCCTTAAGTTTCTCGATAGAATTATGGGTGTAAACCTGGGTAGCGGCAAGACTTGAATGACCCAAAAGATCTTTGACCGCATTGAGGTCAGCTCCTTTATTAAGCAAATGGGTAGCAAAAGTATGTCTCATTAAATGGGGACTCTTTTTGGTGGTCTGAACAAAAATTTCAAGGTATTTCCTGACAATCCGGTAAATCATCATGGGATAAGCTGCTTCCCTGTTTAATTTAACGATAAAATAATCATTTCCGTCTATTAATGAAAATGTTTCTTCAAATACTTTTTTATATGAAATAATATTTTTTTGAAGGCCTGTTGAAATCGGAATGATTCGGTATTTTTTCCCTTTTCCCAATACTTTTAATTGGGCATTTACCAGGTCCACAGCAGCCCAGCGTAAACCGATTAATTCTGACAATCGCATTCCAGTGAGGTAAAGGATCTCCATGACCATGCGGTCTCTTTGCCCATCAAAATCGGACTCGAAATTGGCTTCCCGGAGTAGATCCTGCATCTCCTTTTCCTGTATAAAAGCTGGAAGTTTCCTGCCCTCTTTAAGGGATTGGATCTTAAAAGTCGGGTCCCTGCTGATTATTTCGGATTTCAATAAAAATTTATAAAAAGACCGCAATGTGGCCATTTTACGGTTAACCGTGGCTACCGAATGCCCTTCTTCAATCAGGTCTACCATCCAGGCTCTTATTTCAGCGTGGCTGGCTTCCTCTGCCTGTTCCATTTCAAAAGCAGTGCGGAGGAAATCCATAAAGGTTTCCAGATCTCTTTTGTAGGCCAATACCGTATGTGGACTGGCCCTTTTTTCGTTTTCCAGGAAGCTTATAAATGAAAAAAGCATATCGGTGATTTAATACACCAATATGCTCATTACTTTTATGAAAAAGAAAGGATTTGTTATTTTCCTTCCTGTTCCTGCATCCTTTGTTTGTAAGCGGCTTTTATCACTTCCGTTCTCCTTGTAATAGAAGGCTTTTCGAAATGCTGCCTGCTTCTCAATTCCCGGATGACTCCGGTCTTGTCAAACTTCTTCTTGAAACGCTTCAGCGCCTTTTCAATTGATTCGTTCTCTTTTACGTTAACTACGATCATATAATACACCTCCTTTCAGCCTGCAAAGTTAAATAAAGTAAATGATAATAAAAAGGATTCCTGTCTCAATAAGCCTCCAGCGATTGATCTATAACATTTACCATTTTTTCATTCCGTTTATTTTCCAGCATATGGATTAAACTTTATCTTTGGTCATGGAAAAAATTTTAATCACCGGGGGGGCAGGATATATCGGTTCCCATACCGCCGTAGCCTTGTACGAGGCTGGATACCAACCCATCATCATTGATGATTTTTCAAATTCTGAAAAAAGTGCCCTGGACGGCCTGAAAAAAATCACCGGAAAAGAAACCCCTTGCTATGAAGGGGATTGCAATGATGTTATCCTGATGGACAAAATATTCACCGAAAATCAGTTATCCGGTGTAATCCATTTTGCCGCTTTTAAAGCCGTGGGAGAAAGCACCCAATTGCCCATAAAATATTACAAAAACAACATCAATTCCTTGCTGGTTCTTTTGGAGACCATGGAAAAGCATGGGGTAGAAAACCTGGTTTTTTCATCGTCCTGCACGGTATATGGACAACCTGACCAGCTCCCGGTCAAGGAAATTACTCCAAGAAAAGATGCGGAAAGCCCCTATGGCAATACCAAAAAAATCTGTGAGGATATTTTATCCGACCAGGTGAAAAGTAAGGCCAGGCTTTCGGCCATTGCCTTACGTTATTTTAATCCCATCGGAGCTCATGCATCTTCACATATTGGGGAGTTGCCCATTGGGGTGCCTTCCAATCTGGTTCCTTTCGTCACCCAAACGGGAGCTGGTATACGTAAAGAATTGACTGTTTTCGGAAATGATTATGATACTCCTGACGGAACCTGCGTCCGGGACTATATTCACGTGATGGATCTGGCTGAGGCCCATGTTAAGGCCATTACTTACCTTAAGGATAAAAAATCTCCTTTTTATGATTGGTTTAACGTAGGGACAGGAAAAGGAAATACCGTTCTGGAAGTGATCGAGACCTTCGAAAAGGTAAGTGGCAAACCACTAAACTACACCGTAGGCCCCAGAAGACCCGGAGATGTGGTAAAGGTCTGGGCAGACACTGAAAAAATCAACCATGAATTGGGCTGGACTGCCCGCTTCAATCTGGAAGATGCCCTCAGAGACAGCTGGAACTGGCAGTTGAATTTATCCGGCAATTCCTCATCATAAAATTTGAACAACATGCAAACATCTATTTTCCGGATATACTTTCTACTTTGCTTACTCCCCCTTTTCTCTTTTCAGGTCAAACCTGATCCCCAGCCGGTAGACCTGGTTTACCCTATGCTCGACGCTGCCAATTCCCGTTGGTTTTATTTCAGTTCGGCAACCCGGCCATTTGGTATGGTCAATCTCAGTCCCGATCATGAAATAGACGGCGCATGGAACAGCGGTTACCGGTATGATGCCGATACCATTAAAGGATTTAGCCATATCCATGCCTGGCAACTTTCCGGTGTTTCCGTGATGCCTGTAAGCTACACCGAGGCTCCGGAAAAACTGATTGCAGACTACTATACTTCCTACAGTCATGAAAAGGAAACTGTCAAGGCAGGTTACCACAAAGTATTTTTAGACCGGTATGAAATAGATGCGGAACTCACAGCCAGCCATCGGGTAGGCATGCACCGTTACCGCTTTCCCACCGGAAAACAATCCGGAGTATTGTTTCACCTGGGCGGTATTTTGGGCCCCAGCTCCATGGTGGATGGGCAGCTAAAACAAACTGGCAAACGGAAATTAGAGGGTCAAATCACCAATTCCCCCACATCGCGAAGGCCCAAGCCCATTACCGTTCGCTTTCAGGTGGTATTTGACCATGATATTAAAAGCTGGACTGCGCACGATAGTCTACCGCATATCATTGTAGGTTTTGGTGAAAACCAGGGAAATCCGATACAAATGAAAGTAGGCCTTTCCTATACCCATCCGGATAATGCCTTGGAAAACTTGTTGACCGAAATTCCCCATTGGGATTTTGACCAGGTAGTAGCCGATACCCGGGAAGTTTGGAATGAATTATTGGCAAGGATTCAAATCGAAGGCAATACCGAAACACAGCAAAAAAGATTTTACACCGATCTTTGGAAAGCGTTGCAGGGCCGCAGGACCATCAGTGATGTGAATGGGGCATATCCGGATCTTACAGGAAATACTTTCCGTATTGGACAGTTGCCTTTGGACGATAAAGGAAAGCCCTTGTTCAGACATTTTAATTCAGATTCTTTCTGGGGAGCCCAATGGACCATCGCTGTTTTATGGGCACTGGTCTATCCGGATATTGCCGAGGAGTTTGCCAACAGTTTTGTTCAATATTACAGGGATGGGGGACTGATACCCAGAGGACCTTCCGGTGGCAACTATACCTATGTAATGACAGGGGCCTCGTCTACCCCCTTCTTTGTAGGCTTGTACCAAAAAGGTATCCGGGGCTTCGATATAGCAACTGCCTACGAGGGATTGAAAAAAAACCACCTCCCGGGCGGTATGATGAGCAAATCAGGTTATGAACATCAAACGGCCAAGGGTGGCAATGTGGAAGATTATATGAGTAAAGGATATGTCCCCTATCCCAACCCCAGGGGTAGATTTGGCGGGCACGAACAAGGTGCCGGCCAGACGCTGGAATACAGCTATCAGGACTGGACCTTAGCGCAGCTATCCAGGGCCTTGGGCAAACGGGCAGATGAAGCATTGTTTTTGAAGCGCTCGCAAAATTATAAAAACGTATATGATGCTCAATCCGGCTGGATGCGCCCCAAAGACGAAAAAGGACAATGGATGGAACCCTACGATCCGTATGACTATGGAAAGGGCTTTGTGGAAGCCAATGGAGCCCAGTTTACCTGGTTTGTACCTCATGACATTCCCGGACTGGCCCGGTTAATGGGCGGAAAGGAAAAAGCAGCAGTCAAACTTAACCGGCAGTTTGAGGAGGCAGAAAAACTGGGTTTCACTTCCGGAACTTCACATGCAGTAGAAACCCATCCGGAATACCGGCGCATCCCGGTGAACTATGGAAACCAACCTTCCATGCAAATGGCTTATGTATTCAATTACCTGGACCGTCCGGATTTGACCCAGTATTGGACCAGAAAAGTGCTGGATAAAGCCTTTTCAGCCCTGACGCCGCATTTGGGATACAATGGGGATGAAGATCAGGGCTTGATGGGTTCACTGGCGGTATTGATGAAGTTAGGCCTGTTTCAAATGAATGCCGGAACGGAAGAAAACCCCATTTATGAATTGGGAAGCCCTATTTTTGATAAAGCGGTGATTCACTTACATCCGGATTATTATTCCGGGGATACCTTTACGATTCAGGCAGAAAACAACCGGCCCGACCATTTTTATATCCAAGGTAAAACTTTCAATGGTAATGAAATTAAGGATATAGGCATCCGCCATGATGCGTTGGTAAGTGGGGGAATATTGAAATTAGAAATGGGCAGTAAGCCCTAAAACGTAAAATTAAGGAAAGCACATTCTGAAATCCGAAGACCCTTCAGGTTTTACACTTTCTTGGTGAGTTGAATATAGGGTTATGGTGTAAATTTTCAGCACCTATTAAAAAATGGGATTTTCATGTCCGTTAGAATTACCTATTTGTAAAAAGAAGCTGCCCGGATGACACAATTTTCCACAAATTATTGAATATTAGTTATTTAGCAAATATATCAATGGTAGGGTGGATCAATCGGTTTTCAATACTTTGTCATAACGATAAAGTACCGGTTCTACCCGCAATTTTTTTTCACTTAGTGTATAATAGGCTTGTCCATCAGGCGTAAAAGCAATGGCTTCCCCTTGAGGTTCAGGCTCATAAGGTAGTAATCTAGGTTGCCGCTGCAAAGTTTCTGCCAGAGATTCACCTGGATTCCGGGCCCAATAATAAACCACCCAATAGTTTTTGATGACTATCTGGGTTCCATCAGCGGAAATATCACCTCCTACGGAAAGGGTAATTGGAAGCTGCATCACTTTTTCCATGGTCACTTTTTCTCCATTGATCAGCTGGTCCGCATCCACTTTGTACAGGGTATTGCTGGCATCCCTTTTAGACAATACATACAAGTCACCTGACAATGGATCTACAAGCAAGGTTTCTGCATCCTTACTTCCGTCAGGATAGGCCAAAATTATTTTTTCTGGAACAACATTGAGTTTTTCCTTCAGGTCCAGGTCTTTTGGCTCGGGAATCCTATAAACGATCAATTCCTCATGCTTACTGAAATTATCACCAATATCACCAATATACAGATACGATTTTCCTGCAATTGGTCCTGGCCCGATAGCCATATCTTCCCAGTCCCTGTTGTGTACCCCTTCAAGCTTGATGGAACCCAGGTATTGGCCTAAGGTGTCCAGCACATAAATTTCCGGAGCACCATCGCTGTCATTGTGAACAAAAATACGTCCAGGATATTTTTGTGAAATGGCCATACCACTGGTTTCATCAATAAAGCTTTCTTCGATTTGTTTGATTTTCTGAGGTCCTGAAAAAATGGTGTATTCCACCTGTGGGTTAATTCTCAGATCATATTTCTTTTGTAGTTTCTCAGAAAGCAAAAAAGGTATGATAGAAAAAAGAAATAATACCTTCAAAAGCATCTCAATAAAAAATCTCATACCAGCATAAGTTTAATGCAAACATCACTTTTAGAAAAACCAAAAACAACAAGGGCCAAATCATTAAATTTAATTTACAAATATATGTTTTTGTATCTTGAATAAAAATTAATGCCTTTTAAACAGGTATTTAAACTCCGAAAACAATAAAGATACGATGAATTGATGTTTTGGGTTTTATTCCTAAACAGTCATTACAAATCCTGTTCCTAAAAAATAAAGGGAGACAAAATTTGCCTCCCTTTTATGGGTTATGCACCGAATTAATATCGGTTGTTGTTAATCAGCTTTCTCTTTTTTAGTTACTCTGATATCCAAAGCATCACCACTTCCTGAGTAATCAGCTATTATTACATCGCCGTCTGAAAGTTCACCTTTCAGGATTTCCTCGGCCAGTGCATCCTCCAGGTATTTTTGGATGGCTCTGTTGAGCGGTCTGGCCCCATATTGCTTGTCATAGCCTTTTTCGGATAGGAAATCTTTGGCCTCATTTGTCAATTCAATGACATATCCCAGGTCAGTAATTCTGGCAAACAATTTTTTAAGATTGATGTCTATGATCTGATGGATATGTTCCTTGGTAAGGGAATTGAATATTACCACATCGTCCAATCTGTTTAGAAACTCAGGACTAAATGCTTTTTTAAGGGCATTCTGAATGGTTGATTTCATTACCTCATCCATGTTCTCTTCCTTGGCTTTGGATGCAAATCCGATACCAGCACCGAAATCCTTCAGGTCTCTGACACCAATATTAGAAGTCATAATGATGATCGTATTTCTAAAATCAACCCTACGACCCAATCCGTCTGTAAGGACCCCATCATCTAAAACCTGCAACAGGATATTGAAAACATCCGGATGCGCTTTTTCTATCTCATCCAACAATACCACGGAATAAGGCTTTCTCCTTACTTTCTCTGTCAACTGTCCACCTTCTTCATATCCCACATAACCCGGAGGGGCTCCTACCAGTCTGGAAACAGAGAATTTTTCCATATATTCTGACATATCTATGCGTATCAGGGAATCCTCCTTGTCAAAAAGGTAGATGGCCAGCATTTTGGCAAGTTCTGTTTTACCTACTCCTGTAGGTCCAAGAAATACGAAGGAACCAATAGGCTTTTTAGGATCTTTAAGGCCTACCCTTGTCCTTTGAATGGCCTTGGTAAGTTTTTTGATTGCCTCTTCCTGACCTACTACTTTCCCCTTCAGCTCTTCACCCATATTAAGCAGCTTAGCTCCTTCATTTTGGGCAATTCGCCTGGCAGGTATACCGGTCATCATGGCTATCACTTCCGCCACGTTGTCTTCTTCTACCGTATATCTTTTGGTCTTACTTTCTTCTTCCCACTTGGCTTTCGCGTTCTCCAGTTGCTCAAGGAGTTTTTTCTCCTTGTCCCTGAGTTGGGCTGCTTCTTCGTATTTCTGGCTTTTGACAACGCGGTTTTTCTCCACCTTGATTTTTTCTACTTCTTCTTCCAGTTTGAGAATATTCTCAGGAACATGGATATTATTGATATGAACCCTTGCTCCGGCCTCATCCAGAATATCAATAGCTTTGTCCGGCAAAAACCGATCTGAGATGTACCTGTCTGAAAGATTTACGCAAGCCTGTATGGCCTCGGGAGTATAATTTACATTGTGATGGTCCTCATACTTGTCCTTAATATTCTCCAGGATTTGAACCGTTTCTTCAGGAGAGGTAGCGTCGACCATCACCATCTGAAACCTCCTTGCAAGAGCCCCATCTTTCTCAATGTACTGTCGATATTCATCCAGGGTGGTGGCACCAATACATTGTATTTCACCTCTGGCCAGTGCCGGTTTGAACATATTGGAAGCATCAAGGGAGCCGCTTGCCCCTCCAGCCCCAACAATGGTGTGTAGCTCATCAATGAAAAGAATGACATTTGGAGACTTCTCCAATTCATTCATCACTGCTTTCATACGCTCTTCAAACTGACCACGGTATTTGGT
This sequence comes from Cyclobacterium sp., assembly GCF_014762705.1. GTDB lineage: Bacteria > Bacteroidota > Bacteroidia > Cytophagales > Cyclobacteriaceae > Cyclobacterium. The sequence continues at coordinate 146,365 of NZ_JABURL010000046.1, forward strand.
ACCCGCCACCAGAGATGCAAGATCTAAAGTAACCACTCTCTTATTAAAAAGAACTCTGGAAACTTTCTTTTGGATGATCCTAAGGGCCAGACCTTCTGCAATAGCGGTCTTACCCACTCCGGGCTCACCTATAAGAATAGGATTGTTTTTCTTTCTTCTGGAAAGGATCTGAGCAACCCTTTCAATTTCTTTTTCCCTACCTATAATAGGGTCTAATTTATCCTCCTCAGCCATTCGGGTCAGGTCCCGTCCAAAATTGTCCAGCACCGGGGTTCTGGATTTTTCAGTGCTGCCCTTAGATGTACCAGATGATCCGCCAGAAGCACCAAACAATTTGGATCCTTCCTCATCGGAATCGTCTGCTTCAGTTCCTGATCTGGGAGATTGATCCGTCTGAAATTCCAGCATTTCTTTAACAGAGTCATAGGTAGCATCAAATTTTTGTAATATTTGAGTAGCTATATTGTCCTCATCTCTCAAAATTGAAAGCAGCAAATGCTCCGTGCCAATCAGCTGGCTTTTGAATATTTTAGCCTCCAGGTAGGTAATTTTTAGCACCTTCTCAGACTGTCTGGTCAAAGGGATATTCGCCAGATTTTTAACATTATGGTTGGCCGTACCTTTTACCGCCCTCTCTACAGAATTTCTCAATTCATCCAAAGGAACGCCAAGCTTTTTAAGAATGGAAACAGCCACTCCCTCACCTTCACGGATCATTCCTAACAAGAGGTGCTCTGTACCGATGTAATCATGTCCCAATCGCAAAGCTTCTTCGCGACTGAGGGAGATCACCTCTTTAACTCTGTTTGAAAATTTTGCTTCCATTATATCCTTTGTTATGGTATTATTTCGAATATTTGATTAATGTTATCAAATTTGTTTTAAAAACACAATACTTTTACATATTGTTCAATTACTTTTTTCTGATCGGTTCAAAATGGTTTCCGCCATAGGCCCCTCGCAGAACAACAAATCCACAATAGACAAATTAGGAACAAAGTTTACGCCAAATATTTGCTGATAGGCATAGGGAAAATATACTTTATCCCTGTTAATCGGCCTCTTGGGATGAATCAGCCCCCTAATATCCCTGTCCGTCCCTTTCACCTCTTTTTTTTCACTGACTATCAACCTGACATGCCAGCCCAGGAATTTAAGACAAAGTGTCAGTAATTCCCGATTTAAATCTATTAGGAAGGCATGCTTTCGTAAATATACATGCTCCAGGTCAGAATAAAAATATTCAAAAAAAGGGGCCTTACCATAAGCACTTTGAAGTCCCCTCAAATGAACATTCAACCATTTTTGATTGTAATCGATTCTGACATCCCTGATTTCCTGCTTTTTTCTGATCCCAAAAACCGGAACACTCAGTACTTCGGTTTTATTTGCCAACAAAACTTCCGCTTTATTTACATAAGATTGTCTTAATACTGGCTCATCTGATGGAATTATTAATTCTTTACAAGCTTTTACCGCTATGAAATAAGATAAGGGTGGCAAATAGAGCGAATCAGAAACAACTACCGGAAAGGTTTTATTCATTTTCTTCCGTTTGCTGTAAGTTAGGTTTAAGAAATTATTCAGACAAAGGAAATTTGATTTTCCTTAAATAATTTCACTCAATTTGCCCAAACCCTCCCTCAATACTTCAATCTTCTCTCCTGTACAATCAACGACTGTGGAGGCCACATTGTTTCCATATCCCCCGTCTATTACTATGTCCACCAGATCCTTGAACTTCTCATAAATCAATTCCGGATCGGTACTGTATTCAATCACATCATCTTCGTCTCTGATAGAGGTTGTCAGTATGGGTTGTCCCAGTTCTTTCACGAGGGTACGTGGAATACTGTGATCAGGCACCCTGATTCCTATAGTTTTCTTTTTGTTATTCAGTATTTTAGGTACCTTATTATTGGCGTCCAAAATAAAAGTAAAAGGCCCTGGCAGCGCTTTTTTCATTATTTTAAATACCGGCGTACTTAAAGCCCTGGTATATTCGGAAATATTACTCAGGTCGTAACATATAAACGAAAAATTCTGCTTTTTTGGTTTGACTCCCTTGATCAAACATACTCTTTCTATGGCCTTTTGATTAAAAATATCGCAGCCCATTCCATAAATGGTATCGGTGGGATAAATGATCACACCACCCTGCCTCAGGACATCGACTACCTGCTGTATCCTTCTCGGATCGGGGTTTTCAGGATAAATTTTAATAAATGCCGCTGCCATATTACGTTTAAAACGGAAAATCCTATTTTATGGGTTAACTATTTTTAAATTAAATCATTTAATCGACAAAATAAAAGCCACCCCTCCTTTTTAAGTGGATTTTGTTTTTCCTAAAACCAAGTACCTGATTTAATAGTATATTTGTGGTACAATCAGGTTCCTTATACCAAATCAATGATTTGATAATCATAAGTTAGAATTTAACAAAAAATATGCTTAAGGATAAAAAAAAGAAATACTTATTGGTGGGATTGGTGGCGTTTTCCGTATTATTAACCTCTTTGAGCTTTTATTTTTACCAGGCTTTTTTCTCTCCCAATACGATGGTGGACAGGGACGAGCCAGAGGTACTGGAGATTTATTCCGGCAGTTCCTTCAGTCAGGTACTGGATAGTTTAATTGCCAGGGACATCATCAACGAGGTGGTTACTTTCAGCTTTGTTGCGAAAATAATGAAATACCAGGAAGCTGTCAAACCAGGCCGGTATACCATTCAGCCAAAAATGTCCAACCGCGAATTGGTGACTTTGCTTCGCTCGGGACGACAAAGCCCTGTCAATATCACATTCAATAATATCAGGTTTCCTGAGGAGTTGGCCGAAAAAATCACTGCCAACCTGGAAATGGACGAAGCTTCCTTTCTGGCTTTACTGGAAGACAAGACATTCATTGAGAAATATGGCTTTGATACCACGAACATCATGGCTATGTTCATTCCCAATACCTATGAGGTTTACTGGGACCTTAGCCCCATAGACTTATTTGACCGGATGCACAGGGAATATGAAAAATTCTGGACCGAAGAAAGGAAAAATAAGGCAGAAAAGTTACAAATGAGCCCAGCAGAAGTCGCCACCCTTGCGTCCATTGTTCAGGCCGAGACGAACAAATCAGATGAAAGGCCACTTGTAGCAGGGGTATATATCAATCGCCTGAAAAGGAACATCCCCTTACAAGCCGACCCTACTTTGTTGTTTGCATTAGGCGACTTCAGTATAAGAAGGGTATTGAATGTGCATAAGGAAGTAGAAAGCCCTTATAACACCTATAAATATGCCGGTCTCCCACCCGGTCCTATCAATTTACCGGAGATCAGTTCCCTTGATGCTGTCCTGAATTACACAGAACACAATTACTTGTATTTCTGCGCCAAAGCAGATTTTTCAGGTTATCATGCCTTTGCCACCAATTTGCGGGATCACCTGAACAATGCCAGAAAATACCAAAATGCCTTAAACGCTTCGAAAATCTATAGATAATGTTTACATACGAACACCAACTTAGGGTAAGGTACGCAGAAACAGATCAAATGGGATACGTTTACTATGGTAACTACGCAGCCTACTATGAAGTTGCCAGGGTGGAAGCACTACGTAGTGTGGGCTTTTCCTACAAAGAAATGGAAGATAATGGTGTCATGATGCCCGTATTGGAAAACCACAGCCGTTTTTTACTACCAGGAAAGTACGATGAGCTTTTGACCATCCGGGTTAGTATCAGGGAAATGCCCGGCTCAAGAATTCGTTTTCATTATGAAATATTTTCAGAAGCTGGTCAACTGATTCACAAAGGTGAAACCCTTTTAACTTTCCTCAAAACAGACAGCCACAGACCCTGCAGGCCACCTCAGAAATTTATTTCTCTTATCCGGCCCTATTTCGAACCATCTCCCAAAACCACGATGTGAAAAAGCGGATAAAAAATCTTAAAGGCAGGTTACATGAACAGGCTTTGCGGCTTAAGCCCATTCATTTTGGCAATCCTGATCAAAACCTCTATGATGTGGGTAAGATATTCTTGCACCACATTCAAAAAGATGATGTATTTGAAAGGGCCAGTGCCATGGCTTTTAATTTCACCGTAGCCATGTTTCCCTTGTTGCTTTTTTTGTTAAACACCATACCCTTTATACAGTTTTTTATTCCTGAAGTGACCACGGCCAATATCCTGATATTTGTCAGGGATATTTTGCCAGACAATATTTACAACGAAGCAGCCCCTACAATAATGGATATTATCAGTAAACCCAGGCAGAGTTTGTTATCTCTGGGATTTTTCCTGGCCCTATACCTTTCCACCAACGGGGTAATTTCCATGATGAATGCTTTCAATGCGGTGTACAGGACCAGGGAGTACAGGGGATTCTTTCGGACCAGGTTGGTGGCCGCAAGCATCGTTGTGGTACTGGTATTGAGCATATGCGGAGCGGTATTGGTGATGTTGGTAGGGAGTAATCTTTTGTATCGCTTTTCGGAATTTGAGTTTGTGAGCAATTCCATTTATTATTACTCGCTGGCTTCTTTCAGGTTTTTGGTTCTTTTGTTATTGTTTATAATAGCCACAGCATATATCTTCCGTTTTGCTCCAGCAGTTCATGACAAATGGAAGTTTTTTTCAACAGGTTCGGTTGTCGCTGGTGCATTGATTACCCTGGGATTTTTTCTGTTTACTTTTTACTTAAATAACTTCTCCACTTACAACAAACTTTATGGTTCCATTGGAACCATGATTGCAGTAATGCTGTGGTTGTGGATTACCTCCATATTGGTATTGGTAGGTTTTGAGATCAACGTAAGTCTGGACAAGGCACGGGATAGAAAAATGCGAAAAAAGCAGGCGGTTCAAAACCAATAAATTAGCCATATTTCATTTATTTTACCGGCATTAGATTTGAATAATTTGGAAATAGGTCTACCTTTGCAAACCGAAACACATTAAAAAAGTGTTTGTGGATTATTAAATGTCGGAAATCAGGAAGACTTGATCTCTTAACTGTAACGACACAGAAAAAAAGCATCATTAAGAGGAGTGGCAGAGTGGTCGATTGCGGCGGTCTTGAAAACCGTTGTACCGCGAGGTACCGGGGGTTCGAATCCCTCCTCCTCTGCTGAGTAAAACCCTAACTACTTGAAATATAGTAAGTTAGGGTTTTTATTTTTTAAAAGGGGGCCAATTGGGGGGCTAAAAAATAGTCTGATTTTCTTGAAATTGAGCCTTATGATTGCATGGCTTTAACAATCGCAAGGTATAATCCAATCATTTGGAGGAGGTATCTTATTCTCCAGCAAGGTTTTCAACGGATCGCAAAAAAGGTGGAAGATGGCCATGCAATCAAGGAGAAAACGGAAATTGCCAAGAAGGCTGTGGCATCGAAATCGCTAAGGTGCGAGATAGGAATCTACCTGTACATCCTTTTTCCTGTGGTTTTCAATTTTTTGCTAAGTATTTTGAGCGGGAAGATGAAAAGAGATGATTACCGAACACACATTGATGGGGTCTTTGAAAAAATCATGCTCGATGGAATTGACTATTCTGGGTTTATGGATATTCTTAGAAAGATCACCAGTTCGAACAAGAATTTTGTCTATGCGATTGGCTGTTTTTTGCTGGGCACCTTTCCCAATCTGACAGAGGCGGCTAAACTCCATTTTGTTAATCTGATTAGGCTGGATGATACTTTTAAGAAGACTAATAAATCGTTTTATAATTTTCAAGTGATTACCTTTTTGAGAATTTTTTGAAACTTAAGTTTCAAAACAATCCCAAGGCTGTATGTATTAAAGTAAAACTGCCCCCATTTCAATTTAAAAGTATACCACTTATTCTCAACTTGAACGGTCTACCAGATGCGTTCATAAAATGATAAGTATGTATACAAAACAGGAAATTATTTTAAAGAGTTACCGTGAGGGCAAAAGCCAACGGGCGATAAGCAAAGAGCTTGGTATCAGTAGAAAGACAGTAAAAAGATACATTACCGAGTTTGAAGTGCATCTGCAGTCAGGATTGCCTGCCCAAGAGGCGGTAACCGAGTATCTGTCAAGTCCCCCCGCCTACCAACCAGGTAAGCGCGGGAAACTAAAACTCACTGTAGAAGTGCGTGAGGCCATTGATAGACTTCTGGCTGCCAATGAAGAGAAAAAGCAGCAGGGGCTGCGAAAACAACTGCTTAAGAAATGTGATATTCATGCCTTACTGAAGGAGCAAGGCATTGCTATCGGCTACACCTCGGTCTGCAATTACATCAAAGAAAAACAGGGGAAGTCAGCACCCAGGGAGGCTTTTATTCGGCAGGATTATGTTCTCGGATCTGTCTGTGAATTTGATTGGGGGGAAATAAAGCTATTTATAGACGGGAAGCTGACCCGTTTTCAACTTGCCGTATTTACCGGGGCCTACAGCAATTACCGTTATGCTATTATTTATCAGCGTCAGGACACGTTAGCCTTTATGGAATCCCATGTAGGCTTTTTTGAGTATCTACAGGGTGTCTATAAGGAGATGGTCTACGACAACATGCGGGTAGCGGTATCAAAATTCGTAGGCAGGCATGAAAAAGAGCCCACTCAGGCACTGTTACAACTCCGTGGGCATTACCACTTTTCCCACCGCTTCTGCAACATCTACCGTGGCAATGAAAAAGGTCATGTGGAACGGAGCGTGGAATACATACGACGCAAAAGCTTCGGTGTAAAATGCCACTTTGCCGATTTGGAAGAAGCCGCAGATTGGCTTGACAAAACAACAGCTTCCCTGAACAATACCACTCAAAAACTTACAGGAAAGACAGCCAACGAGCTGCTTGAAGAGGAAAGGGCAGCTCTGTTGCCGCTCCCGGCAAGACTGCTCTGCTCGGACCAGATCCAGCTCAGAGTGGATAAATATGCCACGGTAAGCTACAAAACCAACCGGTACTCGGTGCCCGACTGTTTGGTGGGTGACTTTGTGCAAGCCAAAATCATGAGCCATGAGCTTTGGTTTTACCATAACGACCGCAGAGTAGCCATTCACCCCCGAAGTTATCAGAAGCACTGGTGGATCATCAAAATAGACCACTACCTGGAAACTTTCCAACGTAAACCCGGGGCCCTGGCAGGGAGCGTAGCCCTGGCAAGCTCAGGGTATTTAAAAGAGCTTTACGAAGCCCATTTTGTAGGGGAACCGCGCAACTTTATCGATCTTCTGGATTATTGCAGCCGGCATGGCATTACGGATGAAAAGTTAAAACAGGCAGTAACACAGCTTACGCAGAATCCAATAAAAAGCCTCACAACGGAAAGGGTAAAGGCACTCCTGGGCAATAAGCAGGAGGATCTTCCTCTGCCTGAATGGACCCAGACCACCGCAATGGCCAAATCACAGCTTCAACAGGTATCAGCATTAATAAATTAAAGGACTTATGGATAAAATGATCAACGAACGCATTGTGGACTACAGTAAAGAATTACGGCTGCCCGTATTTAGAAGGGAATTCAAGGCTTTGGCAAAAGAAGCTGCCGCACAGCGACTGAATTATGAAGACTTCCTTTTACAGCTGATGGAACGGGAATATGAAGGGAGGCTGGAAAACCGCAAGAAGTCCCATATCAGGCAGGCCAACTTTCCCTCCAAAATGTATTTAAATGACCTTAAACGGGAACAATTGCCTGCCAATGCAATGGAGAAACTCCCCTTACTGGAACGCCTTGACTTTATTGAATCAGGGCAAAATATAGTATTGGCCGGAAACCCAGGTACCGGCAAAACCCATATCGCCGTCGGCCTTGGTCTAAAGGCCTGTATCCAGGGGTATAAGGTATTGTTTACCACAGTCCATAAACTATTGACCCAGATCCGGGAATCACACTCCCAGCGTACCCTGAAAATAATGGAAATGCGCTTTGAAAAGTACGACTTAGTAATCTGTGATGAGTTTGGCTATGTCTCCTTTGACAAGGAAGGATCCGAACTCCTGTTCAATCATCTATCCTTAAGAGCCGGACGTAAATCAACAATAATTACCACAAACCTCGGGTTTGAACGATGGGAGGAAATATTCGGTGATCCCGTACTAACGGCTGCCCTGGTCGACAGGATCACCCATAAAGCCCACCTTGTAAATATGAATGGGGAATCCTACCGGTTGAAGGAAACCAAGCAGATGATGGGCAAATGAAAAAACAAAGAACAAGCAGCCGGGCACCGCCGGTATCCCTGTTCTCTGGGGTACCCCAGAGAACAGGGATACCGTTGTTAATTAATTTAAAATGGTATACTTTTAGAATAAAATTGTGGTATACTTTTCAGTTGAAATAAACACTCAGGTACGAACCATCTGTAAAAATCAGGTGGTCCAGGACCGGTATTTCCAGTCTCTTTCCGACTTCGGTCAGCCGGCTGGTCAACCTTTTGTCCTGTTCGGATGGTTTCATATTCCCTGATGGATGGTTATGTACCAGAATTAGTCCGGAGGCCAAATAATCCAGCGCTTTTCTGAAGATCAGTTTGGGATCTGCCAGGGTACCGTGCGTTCCTCCGGAGCTGATCTTGTGCAATTTTAGCACCTGGTTGTTACGGTTCAACAAAAGAATGTAAAAGTGTTCCACCACTTCATCAAACAGGAAGGGTTTCATGCAGTTGTATACATCCTGGGAACAGTTGATTTTGATTTTCTTAACCGGCTGTTCAAACATCCGTCTTCTTCCCAGTTCAAAGGAAGTGACCAATGAGGTTGCCCGGGTATATCCGATGCCATCTATTTTGAGCCATTTTTCCATGTCCCATTTGGCGAGTTCCGAAAGCCGGTTATCTGCCAGTTTAAGGATCTCCCGGGCTTTGTTTACCCCGATATTGGCGATGGCAGCGATGAGATGATAATCTGTCATGGCGGATTTTCCCTGGTTGTACAGTATCTCCGTAGGTTCTGATAATAAATTAAAAGATTTCATAATGTGCTTACCGACTTTAAATCTCCTGGCACTGGAGGGCTAAATGAATGATAAGCCCATCCCATGGGGAGTTTTTCACTAAGCACAAGGAGGAACGGAATAAAACATCTCGGGCATTCACCTCCTATTATGCCGTAGTTCCTTGGAATTTTTCAGGCAATCAAAGCGGATGCATGTGAAAAAATAGCCCATAAATTGGTGCGTCATTGATTTGGTCAAGTAGATCCATCTTTCCAAAATCGATACCGTTGATCGGGGTAAAAGGGAGAGGTCATTACAGTTGGTTGTCTGGCATCAGGCCAGTGTTATCTGGGTCGCCTCTTAGTGGCAGGCCGGGTTTGATCACCGGTATTGATATCCATTTCTGCCTGCCATGGAAAAATTCAAATCAATAATATTAATTGTATTTGCTTTATTAGTGATGTATTTTTGTAAATCACTATCATATAACTCTCAAAAACGAGGTATTTATGGCTTTTTCAGCCAGATTGGCGTTCGCCCGCAAGCAGAAAAAAATCAGGCAGACAGACCTGGGGAAGCTCGTCGGGACTTCAGGGGATATCATCGGCAAGTACGAACGGGGCGAAAACATCCCCTCCATTGACGTAGCCGCCAAGATCGCCGATGCACTGGGGGTAACCCTGGATTATCTGGTAAAGGACGGGGAGTATGAGCGCATTGACAACGAAACGCTCAAAAAACTGAAGGAGATCCAAAACCTGGATCCCGAAAACAAGTCGCACGTCTTTGCCACCATTGATGCTTTCATCAAAGCTGCAAAACTCAAAAGTATTGCAGCTTTATGAGGACACGTTGTTTGATTTTAAATTAGGCTTGCTTTTACCTTTATGAATAACCGATCTTTGATTTTGTTAAAAAAAACAATATTCCATACTTGCAAATATTTAATTATGGCTATGCTCTTCACTCAGTGTACTCAGAATAGCCAAAAAAACCAAGAAATTACTGGGGCTTGGATGTTCATGGATTCAAGTGGTATGTATAACGAGGCTCTAATTAGTAATGATTTTTTCATCATTCATAATGATTTGATGGGAACATCAATATCAAAAATTCTTTATATAAATGATGGTTTTTTTACAATTTCTACTGAGGACGATAAAAGTATTAAATATCAAATTTCAAACCCTAAACAAGATCACTTCATTATTTTTAATGAGTTTGAAAAACTAGAACTAAAATCTATAGCTGTAGAATCTGATATCAATTTAATTGGTCAAGGCCATCAAGAAGAGATTGAAAAATACTGGCAAGAATTTCGAGAAAGACAAAACTCAATTGATACAACCGACATTCTCCTATAGTCGGTACTTATGAAACGTTCTAATTTTCTCCTTCAAAGAGATGGATAATACCGCCAATACCGATATTGGAATGCAGAAACCAATGAACGCAACTTGCATGGATTTACTCTGTATTAAAATATTATCTCTCCAATATCCTTTCAATAGAAAATAACTGGTTAAACAAGCTAAAAGGAATAATAAGCCAAAAACAATAAAGGAATTCACAGGTTTGACCCTGGCATAAACACTGTTCAATTTTATCTTATCTGATTTTCTACAATACCTACACTCTACATCTAATTCACTCCCTACCTTCTCTGAAAGTTTATAACGATCCTCTTTAAAAGAAAATAAAGAGTTGGTTTTACCACACTTTCTGCATGTATAAACCAACTCCAACATGTAATTCATTTTTTCAATACATTATAGGCCTGTCTGGCTTGATTTAACCAATCACTACCACTCCAGCTTCCTTTATTTTCCTGAAGAAATCTGATCCATGGATTATTTGACAACTTGACACCTCTGGCAGCAATATTCAACTGAGATGAAGCTTTCAGCATATTTCGATTTTTTGAGAACGTATTTATCGCTGACATTCCACTTCCTGCAAATGTAAAATCGTCAACGCCTGCTGGAGCTGGCAATGGAATCATCCCTAAATCAGCTGCCATATAAAAAGAATCCTTACTTCCGTATTTTCTGACAAGATGCCTACCATAATCAGACCTGTTCCAAACCATATCGCTTCTAGATAGCCCCTGACTTTCCATTTCTCCAATATTTCTGATTTTAATCCCTCCTTTTTGCGCTGCATTATATCTCTCAACAAGATCGAATGCATTATAATGCCCTTAATATTCCTCAGGGAGATCAGACCATAAATCAACTTTACTTACAGTATAAGTAAAATCTCCAGGCTTACCACCGGGAACGGCCGCAGCTCCAACATGAATATTATTTTTTGAACCTTCTATTAAAGTCTTTCTATTCCCAATATGTACTGTTTGCTGTGATTCGCCTCCTAAATCACTTATCCAATCCAGCTCACCAGTATTTGTATTTAACCTCCATTCATCTAACATCCCATCAGGATCGGTCCTATTCAACGAGTTGTTCTGTACATAATTATAGGGCGAGAGCCAATCCCTTTTACTGGCCAACGGATCCAGACTGGTCCAACGCCCTATTCCAGGGTCAAAATACCTCGCCCCAAAGTCGTATAAATTGAGATTTAGGTCGTCCAACAGTTCCTTCCCGTTGTAGAGGTACTTATTCGCCTTAATCCCTGCATACTGAAACCCAATCCCCGTCAACTCCAATCCCCAGGGATTCCCGATTCGCTGCGCTACTCGGGACAGGCTCCATGCGTCTCCTACATAATGGGCGAGGTTGTACTCATCACCATAAAGTCATCGAACCATACGTCCTCGGAAGTTTCATTAATTACGAAGGTTTCCATATATCCGTCCTCACCAATATACAGGTTTTCTTCCAATACCTCGTGCTGGTTGGCTGCGTTTTTCGTAAGGACGCCACCCGCAGCCTGGCCCCTCCTAAAACCAGCCCTGCAACCCGGCCCGTCGCTAAATTAGTCCTAAGGGACTAATTCTTTACGCTCCGTCCTACCGGACTGTTTCTTAACGCTCGGTCCTCCACCTCATACCTATTGCTGTCCTGATCGTATAGTGCACAAATCAGGTAAGCTTCGGGAGCTTCTTTTCGCTGGAGGTCACCGGCTAGTTTATTGGCCAGGTTCAGAAGGGCCATGGGATTTCTGGAACCGGAGCGTTGTAGGCTTCCGGCCAGCTCACTAATTCCGTCCACCATCTGCTCCTTTGCGGATTGAGACAGGTAGGCTCCTGGTTTGAGGATGGTTCGCTCGGATGTATTCTATTATTTAAAATTGTTCCTAGAAAAACTCAGAACCCAGCTTAATCTGTATGAAAATATTCCCTTAATCCAAAATCCTCGGTCCGTTTCAATCTATATTTTTTGATTTCATCAGGTATTTTAACCCAACCTTCAATGGGTATATCAATATTTAAAGAGTCTGGAAATGGGTAATATAGAAGAATAGTGGATATGGATTGTTTATCCTTACCAAACTCTACTATAAATTGTTGACCAATCTTTGCAGAATAAGAACCTTTCCAACTTGATCCCTCTATTTTCTGTCCCTTGAAATAAAAATCAAATTGTACCGAGGTGCCTGATTTCAGTCCTATGCTTGTACCGGTTACCTCTCCAACTGTGTATAATTTTTCGTAGGAATCGTAATAAAGGTTCCATAAAAATGTTCCTAATATACCTAATAAAAACCCTAAAACTAACTTTTTTTTATCACTCATCCTTCACCCCTTCTTTGATTCCTGTTCCAACGGTATTTCTTAAGTTGCCATTAAAGCTGTTGAAAAAGTTAACTACTGACTTTTCAACTCCGGCAGCACTCATTTTATCCACGTGCCATCTATTATAGCCACCAATGAGCATATCTGTGCCAAATTGTGCCGCATTTTTTCCATCACCAAACCTTACAAAACCATCTTTTTGAGTAAAATCAAAAGTAGCCATCAATACAAACCCATATTTTCCGAAACCAGCAAACCCAATATCCGCCAAATCCATTTGAGACAAATTTCCATTGAACAGCAAACTGTTTCCTGCCTGCCATGTGGCCTCCATAGTCATATTAATTCCCGTCCGGCTTGCCAAAACTGAGCCTAGCGTCTCTATCAACATAGGACTGGCCGCCGCTGCCACCATACTTCCTGTAACACCATAAGCCACCATCGCGCGTATTCCTCTCATAAACTCGGAGTCTCTGTATTTTATTACCTCCCCGGAACTAAAATGGAGAGTGCTTCCCCGTCTAAAAAGCTGGTGGGCCTGAGATAAACCTTCGTTCTGTGCGGTAAAGCTGATATTCCGGTAAATGGGACTGCTGCTTCTGCCTAGATCTCGCATCAGAGAACCATAATCCGGGGCAACCCTTGGTAGCCTCGTGGCATAAACCACAACTTCGTTGAGGTCCACACACTCCTCGCATCCTCCGGAAAGGCCAGTTGGATCGTTGAATTTCAAAGGATTGTTAAACCCATATACCATCGGACTCACAGAGGTAAACATGTCTGAAAGCTTGTCCATTCCCTGAAATCTACCAATAACCGGATCATACATCCTTTGCCCATAATCATAAATGTTCACACCATGATCAGTCAGGTGTTCCTTCCTGTTGTAGAGGTAACGCTAAACTCTTAATCAATTTCGTTCACAACATCCGAAGAATTCATCACCTATTACAACCTTTTTTGAAAGGGGGTTTTGGTATAAATCTATTTTCTTATCTTCAGAATATTCCGACACTGAAAGAAGAACACCTTCATAGAAATCTGCCCAAACACCATTCAATTTTCCATTTTTAAAATAGCCTTTACTTGATATATAACCTTCTTTGGAGTAATAAACTATCTCACCCTCAAGTTTTCCATTTTTGTAAGTATAAGTACTGAATTTTTGACAGCATAGAAACTCAGTAACAGGACCATTCAAGATCCCATTTTTAAAAGTTTGAATCTTTTCAATTCTTTGAGATTCATCCAAGAAAAACCACTCTCCGTTTTGGCCTTTTTCGTTTAAAAACCCAAATGAAACCACTTTCGTTGAATCCTTATTATAATTTATAACTATACTCTCAAGATCATATCCCTCCTGAATTTCACTTTCATTACTTGAACAACCAAAATTAAATAAGAAAATCAGGCTTAATATTCTAGGAATAACCCCGTAATTTACCTTTCTCGTTCTGTTTCTTTCCATCTTTCAAAAATTGGTCTCAAATTGTTATTCCCTGTTAAACTCACAATTTCTTCCATAAACGTTTCCATCGAAACTGATTTACCGTTTACAGCAACTTTATGCTCTTCTGCTAAATTACCGATCTTATTAAGAGTATTGGTTAGGCTCATCATTCCATTTTCACCATCAAATTCACCAGTAAATAAAGATTCAATTGCATCTCCAAACTGTTTTACTTTTGGCTCGACATGCAAAAATGTTTCATGAGCTATCGTGACCAACGACCTATCTTCATCAAAATACTCCGAAACCGAAATATCAAATTGTACTTTAAACCCCTCCGTATTAGCCATAGATAATACAGCATCACGAGTCAGGTTTTTCAATTTTATTTTTCTTCCATTTTTAAATTTCCAACGTGTGTCGGTTGCTCCTTCATATCTACCTAGATTACCTAATGATTTATAGGTTATGTCTACATGATCTGCCTGAGCACCGGTCTCTTTGAATGTATACCCACCAACCATATCTCCAGCTCTAGCAAATTGACTTAAAAAATCCCTTCCTGCTTTAGTTTGAACAAACCTAGCAAGAGCTGCTTCCTGGGGAGTATCTTTTCCTGTGATCAAGTCAATTACATCCCTTCCATCAGGATCAACATATCTCACGGGATTATTTAACGCATATTGAAACGGTGTTACATCCCAATACTTGTCTGCCAACGGATCTATGACCCCCCATCTCCCAATAACCGGATCATACATCCTCGCCCCGTAGTCATAATATTGAAGGCCGTTGTCCTCGATTAGTTCCTTCCCGTTATAGAGATAACTATTCGCCTTTATCCCTGCATACTGAAACCCAATCCCCGTCAACTCCAACCCCCAGGGATCGTAATGCGTCTCCTGCATAATGGGAGAAGTGGTGCTCATCACCATAAAGTCATCGAACCATACGTCCTCCGAGGTTTCGTTGACGACGAAGGTTTCCAGGTATCCGTCCTCCGAAATATACAAGTTTTCCTCTAATACCTCGTGCTGGTTGGCTGCGTTTTTGGACAATACGCAGCCCACGGCCTAGCCCCTCGCTAAAACAGTCCACAGGACTGTTTCTTAACGCTCGGTCCTCAACTTCATACCTATTGCTGCCCTGATCGTATAGTGCATAGATCAGGTAGGCCTCTGGAGCTTCTTTTCGCTGTAGGTCACCGGCTAGTATGTTGGCCAGGTTCATTAGAGCGATGGGATTGCCGGAACCGGAGCGTTGCAGACTTCCGGCCAGCTCGCTATCACCATCTGGTCCTTTGCGGTTTGGGTCAGGTAGGTGCCTGCGTTGAGTTTGGTGAGCATTGGCTCGACGTATTTTCCGTGAACCCTAAGTTTTACGCTGTCGCCCGCATAGATGGGTTGCGTTCTGCCAGGTCCGGCTACTCTACCGCGATCCGCGTTCAGCCAGGCCACCTGATCTCCACTGTGTGTCGATTTCGTCATGTCTGTCTGTCTCGGGCAGGCTCGATTTCCTGATCTCTAATCTGTTAAGCTTCGCCCATAATTGTTGTAAACTGGAATTACAAATTCCAAGGATAAAAAGGTGTAGTTACGAACAAAAACCTAGGTGGAACCTCAATTCCTTAAGTAAACTGTTAATTCTCTTCTCTGATTGACACACATTTCTTTGCCATCAAATGTTTTATAGAAAATCTTGAAATTCCCGAAGCAATTGCTAAAGAAATCAACAATATCTTTTTCATCGCATGGTAATTGATCAAATGGATAAGCATAACTACCCAAGGTAAAATCAAGTGTACTTGAAGGGGACATTTTGTATACTTTTGGGTTCTGAAAACTGTTGAAATTAATTGTATCTCTAAGTCCTTCAAAATTAATAATTCCTTTGAAATTGAAATAATCGTAACCATCATGGTCTACAGTAAATTTTACTGTATCAGAACTGTTGTTTATTGCACGCATATTTAACTCTATAGCTATATCAGCGTGGGACATTCCCACACCTTTATCAGTGTAAACCTCGAGAGATTCAAGAAAGATATCTACTTCAGCATTTAAGCATTCTATTTGCTCAATGTTGATTTGAAATTCAGAGGGAGAGTTGCATCTTACTATAAAGAGTGTCATCCCTATGGCGATAAAAATATTATTTATGCATTTCCCCATAATCTGCAATTCGTTTTTCAAATTCAATTGTAATCTTCTGCCAACTAGGATGTCCTCTTTGAGCTCTAATAGCCCTTTGTTCTAATGTTGAACTCTTATATTTACTCTGATCTTTGTGATGTTGATGCTCATGGACAAGTGAACTAGTAATATTTGATGCTGTGTTTAGATCTCTATCAACCTTATTATCATTAATATTGATCAAAATATCATTTGCCTGACCAAACCTATAGCCAAAAAATCCATAGCCACCTCCAAAAGATGAACGCATGATAATTCCACGGGGTGCTTGTGTCGTTTCAATATCTATATCGTCAACTTTACTTTTATCATCGAGTTGATTATTATAATGATCCATTACATTCACAACTGCTTCGTCACTAAGTTTAGTTTCTGTGATGTTTGAAGATATTTTTTGTCCATTCTTATGACTTATTCTTTCGGTTCCATTAGTATTGGTTGTCTTATTTGCATCCCAATCTTTTTGATCAACAATCTGAACAAAATCTGTATCAGCTTCGTCGGAACCCAAGTATTGACCTTGTCTATTAAAATAATCATCAACTGGCTTCATCCCATCTGGATCAATAAACCTTATCGGATTATCAAAAGCATAATTATAAGGCGAATGCCGTCTCATCTGGTCCGCCAAGGGATCCACACCCCCCCATCTCCCAATAACCGGATCATACATCCTCGCCCCATAATCATAATACTGAAGGCCGTTGTCCTCGATTAGCTCCTTCCCGTTGTAGAGGTACTTATTCGCCTTAATCCCCTCATACTGAAACCCAATCCCCGTCAACTCCAATCCCCAAGGGTCATAGTGTGTTTCTTGCATAATGGGAGAAGTAGTGCTCATCACCGTAAAGTCATCGAACCATACGTCCTCCGAGGTTTCGTTGATCACGAAGGTTTCTAAATATCCGTCCTCCGAAATATACAAGTTTTCCTCTAATACCTCGTGCTGGTTGGCTGCATTTTTGGACAGTACTTGCTTTCCTACTTCATACCGATTGCTATCATTGTCATATAGGGCATAAATCAGGTAAGCTTCGGGGGCTTCTTTCTGGAGTAAATCTCCTGCAAGGATATTGGCCAGGTTCAGAAGAGCGATGGGATTGCCGGAACCGGAGCGTTGTAGGCTTCCGGCCAGCTCACTGATGCCGTCCACCATCTGGTCCTTTGCGGATTGGGTCAGATAGGTTTCTGCGTTGAGTTTGGTGAGCGTTGGCTCGGCGTATTTTCCGTGAACCCTAAGTTTTACGCTGTCGCCCGCATAGATGGGTTGCGTTCTGCCAGGTCCGGCTATGCGGCCTCGATCCGCATTCAGCCAGGCCACCTGATTCCCGCCTTTCGTTACATTGTGTTCTGCACCTGATTGCTGTGATTCGGAAAGCTGGCTAAAGGAAGGCCCCCCCGCAGCCCAGCTCCTCGCTAAAACAGTCCACCGGACTGTTTCTAAACGCTCGGTCCTCTCCTCCTCTCCTGATAAAATACCTACCTATTTAAAATATAGTGATTTAGGGTTTTTATTTTTAAAAAGGGGGCTGTTTTGCTTATTTTTTGAATCTTAAAAATCCTAAGGTCGTACATTTTACACTCATAAGGTTGATTGCTGCCTCAGCAGGTTTTCAATCATTGTGTTTATCATAAGAAGTCTCAAATCTGATTTATTGTATCACGTTGGGCAAAATTAGTTAACCTCTCCTTTCTCCTGATTCCAGCGTAAAGTATACCAGTGATTCCTGGGAGGAATACCTGCTGGTAGTTGTGTTGTAAGGTAATGACGTTTAAGCGGAAAATTGGTTAACCCGGTTTGCCGAAAGAAACACTAACGAATAGAGAAAATTAGCAATCCATTAGGGCCTGGTGTAAGCGATCGTGTCCAGGGCATTTACCTACAAAGTGGTTTTTTTAACGGAGCAAATAAACAACTGAAAATAGGATTCTACTCCCTATAATCTATGCTTAATTGGGATAGTTTGCAGATAAATTAAATATTATTGAGTACATTTAAAGAAGGTTTGGCAAAAACCGGTAGAAAATAGCTCCCCAAGCATCTGCCGCACCCAAGCCGGGACGTTATAACCTGTTTCGAAAATAGCACATATACATACATTCTGCGAAAGCTATCGGCTTGACCACCCATTGTGGCAAAAGACATTTTCAAAAATAGGAAACCAGATACCACTAGTAAAATCGGGTATCCGGAAAGCCAATATTAAACCAGAGTAGAAAAATAAAATTTTAACCAAAACTTAGGAAAACTAAGTATGTAATCCTAATGAATCATTTACTTAAACATACACTTTTATGCTTACCACAGAAAATTTCAAGAAAATGCTTGCCCAGGGTAGAACGTTACAGCATGCTCCGGATGACGAAGACGCTCTCGGCCCGCTTAAACAATTAACTGGCGTTTGGACAAACATTCCCCATCTACCCGGTAGTGGTTGGAATATGATCGCTCTCCCGTTCATCAAGGATGGATCTTCGCTTAACTACAGGCTGCTGCTTAATCAATACAATGAAAAACACCAGTTTGGTCTGGTTGATAAGGGAGTTCCAAACAGAGGCGTAGACCTGAATGAACCGGGAAACAAAGATCAGTTCGTAGCTACGCTGGATTACGATCAGTCTATCACCCAAATTGCGGCTATGGACTTTCCGGAAAGTGGGGAAGCAGGCCCACCAAACCTACCCATACACCATGAGCCCGGCTTATTTTTACACATGACAAACCTGGCTACCACTGGTTTCGACATCGCAAGACTTGGTGCTATCCCACATGGCAATTCAGTGTTGGCTTTAGGAAAGGCACGAACGATTGATGGTGCCCCGACAATTCCTCAGGAAAGCGGATTACCGGTAGGTTTCAAAAAGCTCGATAATCCTTACCTGGCTCCGTATAAGCATTTTCATAAAAATCTTTTTAAGGGTGTTTTCGACCCTACCATTCCGAACGACTTGCTTAACAAAGCCAACCAGGGCGTCACTATTGTAAAAACCACCGAGCTGATGTTTGATTCCACTATTGAGTCAGGGGGTATTTCCAGTATTCCTTTTATTAAAAAGCAGGCAGACGCCACCAAGATGAATGCTACGTTTTGGATACAGGAACTAGCTGACAAGGATTCGAATGGCGATCCGATTTTAAGGCTTCAATATACCCAGAGGGTCATTCTCAACTTCTTTGGTATTGAATGGCCTCATGTCAGCATCAATACCTTACAAAAGGTAGTATAATCAACAGTATTTTTATAAACCCAAATCATAAAAAAATGGCACACTTTAAAATTAAGAATTTAAAACATCCTGAAGGTCACCAGGTACCGAAAAAAGCCCCCGTGGTAATTGTAGGAGCCGGTATGGCGGGTCTATACACAGCTTGGCGCTTAATCAATGAGAAAGGGTATTCACCTGACGAAATCGTAATTCTTGAAAAACTCAATCGTACCGGAGGTAGACTAGACTCTGACCTGATCAAGTTTGAGGGTGCCACTGTCAAAGAGGAGGAAGGCGGCATGCGCTTTACTTTTGACAGTATGGATAACCTGATGGCACTGTTTATGACATTGCCAACTGCTGATGAGAGCGGTGAACCCAATCCGGGAGAGGAGCTTATCGCCAAACAGATCGTTCCTTTTCCCATGAAAAGTGGGGGAAACAATAAACTGTACTTCAGAGGGGTTCCTTTTAAACAAAACGAAGCGAACAGTCTCTGGCCACAACTATACAATCTTAGCGAGCAGGAAATTGCCCTGAGCCCCTCAGAGATTATCAATATTGTTTATAATCAGATATTGGCTGCAAATCCCGATTTTACAGCCAAATACCCAAAAGCCGAAGACCGCAAGGGGCCAGACTATTGGCAAGATTTCCGCATCGGCTGCCAATGGGAGGGAGTGATCATGAAAGACTGGTCACTATGGAATCTTTTCGCTGAAATGGGATATAGCAATGAAGCCATTAACATGGTGTATCAATCATCCGGATTCAATGGCACATTCCTCTCGCAAATGAATGGCGGAGTTGCCTACCAATTGCTGAAAGAATTCCCGGCCGATCCACAATTTCGCACCTTGAGTGAAGGCTTCAGCACATTACCTAATGCCCTGGCAGCGCAAATAGGCAAAAAATCCATATTCCTGAATACCACCGTTACAAGTCTGAACCAATCTGGAAAGGAGGGCTACGAGCTTAATTACACGATCACCAATAAACATTGTGAGGAGGAACAAAGGGGTCAAATACATGGAGCAAAGGTGATCCTGGCGCTACCCAGGCTGGCATTGGAGACGCTATTCATCAGGTCTGATGCTTTCAATGTGCTGGATAAAAGCAAGTCAGATAAATTGTGGAATACGCTTCAAACAGCCACTAACCAACCTTTACTCAAGATCAATTTGTATTACCCAAAGGCCTGGTGGTGTAATGAGACGCTGGTAGGAAAAGGAGCTATCGACTTCGGTCCTAATTTTGCCGATTTACCTGTTGGTTCTATTTATCCATTCTACGCTGTGAATGAGGCGCTGGCTGCTGCCTTGGAATATCAGCAATACATGAGCGAGCACAATCAACCAATTCCTGAAGATATCCAGAAAAAAGTTGATGAAATCAATAAGAGTAAATCTGAGAAACCGGCGGCGCTGACCATTTACTGCGATTATCTGAATATCAACTACTGGTTGGCATTGCAAAAAAATGGGCCACTTTTCACTTCGGATCTGCAGGAAAAAGAAAACGATAAAGAGAATCAGGTAGTCTTTGCCGCTTCGCAGAAGGTGGTGGAAAAGGCGACTGAGTATTTCAGGAAAGTGTTCAATGTAACCTACATTCCTCAGCCTATCTTGACTAGTGCCCGTATTTGGGCCGGAAGTACAGTTATAGATAAAGAAGCCAGCGAAAGATTTGGATATGGCGTTCACCAATGGGCTTTGCACGCAGAAGACGACAAAACTCAGGAAATACTTATTGAACCATTACCGAACTTATATACCTGCAATGAAGCCTATTCGGATTATCAGGGCTGGGTAGAAGGTTCGCTGCGTTCGGCCAACCTCATGCTGAATAAATGGGGATTGAAAGCCTACAGCAATGTTTTCCAGGATAAAACCGGAAAAACACCGGAAGAAGCAGTTAGTAGTTTCTACAAAAAGAACATCCTTGAACAAATAAAAGCGTTTATCGATCCTAATTTTAAGGAGTTCAAAGAAATCTCAAAGTCAAAAGCTCGCGAGAATGTACGCCAAAGCCTCAAAGCAGATGGAGTTACACATGGAATTACATTGACGAATTACGACTTAGGGTAAGCACTATGAAACTGTCTCAGGATCTGGTCATTTATATCGCTCGAGGAGGCCGGCCAGATGTCAGGCCAGGAGCAAAGGCTGGTTTTTGGGACAGTATCTTTTTTTATCACCTTATAACCAAATCATACACATGAAAACTGAAATGACAGTGGCGGGTTACCTAAAATCCCGTATGGAAGAGCTTGGAATAGCCTATATGTTTGGTGTGGCAGGAAATTATACCGCACCATTGCTCGACACCATTATTGCCGATAAAGATTCTCCAATCAAAATAATCAATAACTCAAATGAGATTACGGCAGGGTTTGCTGCCGATGGCTACGCGCGTGTCAAAGGAAAGCCGAGTGCCGTATATGTGACCTATAGCGTAGGTCCTTTCACCGCGCTCAATACTTTGGCAGGAAGCTTCGTAGAAAGAGTACCGATCTTGATGATCAATGGAGCGCCCACAAATAAAGAAGACAGTAATGAAAAAAATGTAGGACTACTGTATTCGCATACTACCGGCTACGAATTTATTGACATTCACATGTTTAGACCTGTTACTGTGGCTGCTGAGCGCATCACCAATGCAGCCCAGGCACCCTATCAAATAGACTCGGTACTAACTGCACTGCTTACTCATGGCCGACCAGTTTACATCGAAGTGACGGAAGACGTATGGCGTGCGACGTGTAAAGTACCCGAAGGATCATTGAGCTCTGGAAAAGGACGTATCGTGACTGTAAGTGAAGCAAGCAAAGCCATAGAAGCTGCCATGAAGTTGATCAGGAGCAGGCCAAAATCAATATTCTGGGCTGGAATTGAGTTGCAACGCCTGGGCTTGCAAGAAGAATTCCTTGAGCTTCTCGCAATAACCAACGATCAACATGCTCAGCCTAATGAGCGGATTCACTTTGTCACCTCAGCCCTGGGTAAATCATGTATCGCTGAAGATAATCCGTTTTTTGACGGCTGTGTTACGCTAACAAAAAATCAAATCAATGAATTAGTCGGCGATGACGGCGTGATCATCGGTATCGGTGCCTGGACCATTGGCAAGGACACGGAAAACCAAAATATCAGAAGTGACAGAACCATTATGGCAGCACACGATGGGGTGTTTGTAGGTTCAGAGTTTTTCCCTTTGGTGGATTTAAAAACGTTTATCTTAGGGCTTACTGAGGCATTTAAAACTGCGCATAAATTGAATTTGAAGGGCATCCATCCGGCACTAACGCGGCTGGCCCAAGTTGAGACGAGCGATAAGGGCATGGGCTATACACCGTTTTTCAAAGAATTGGAGCGCTACGTCAAAAAGGAGAAAGACACAGTCCTTGTAGTAGATGCCGGATTTCCTTTGATCGGGGCACAAGCTGTAACCATTCCTGAGAGAAACGGCTTTGTTGCCCAGGCTGCCTGGTTAGCGATAGGCTACTCCGTAGCGGCGGCTACAGGGGTAAAGTTTGCCGTACCCAACAAGCGCGTGATGGTAGCCGTGGGAGATGGTGCCTTTCATGAGACTTGCCAGGCTGTAGCAGAACACCATGCTAACGGTCAAAATACGGTAGTATTCGTATTGGTTAATGGGATTTACGGTATCGAACAATACTTAGTTAACCCTAACCCATTTAGAAAGCCTCCAGTCGATTACTCCGACAAGTTGTTGGATACTAATTATCAGTATAACGAAATTCCAAGATGGAACTATAGTAAAATACCCGATGCGATGGGTGGTATTGGCAGAAAAGCAAGTACTATCGATGAGCTTAGGACTGTACTGGAGGAGATCAGCCAAAAGCCCAATGAGAATTTTGTAGTTGAGGTCTGCATTCCATCCAAAGATACTCCTGAAGTCTTGTGGCCACTTCTGAAAGGCGCAATAGGAGAAGACGAAACAGAAAACCCCAATTGGCCACCAAAATCTAAGTTTTAGTTTCTGATCCTTTGATACTTGGAAGTCTCAGTCAAAAGGTTTAATCGGATTTATGCAATTGGATTCGCAGTGAATTTGTAAATCGCCAATAATCAGCAAGGTTGACAGATAAGAAAATTGCTTGAGCAGTCTATTTTGATCACGCAATTTATTGGCAGCAATGAAAGCTAAAATAAATAAAATCTAATTGAATCGGATAAGCAAATATCCAACTATCTGATTAAAAGCAATTTGCTGCTGTATTTTCAAATAAAAATCTTCTTTTCTATTAGAAATATCATTAAATTGAGATATTCTTTTTTTGGTTGAAACCGTGAAATCGAACACTGCCAAAACTTATACAAAAAACGAAGGTTATTTAACACGTAAGATTTCACCTGCAGGAAGGTAGTTGGCCTTGGCAACTAAAAGATGATTGCAAATGCAATAAATTTCAATTTGAAATTACGCAAATGATGACACGAAATACCTATCCGTTTATCAGGTTTTGGATTTGTGCCATGGCCTTCCTGCTCAGCAGCAACTGCGACACCCCTCCGCCCGGTTGTCCGCACTGTTCTGATGATTTACAGCTCCCGTCCATCTTGCCGGAAGAAGTCCCTTTCCGCGTGCTACAGGTGAAATGGAATGCCCTGAACGGAGCCCCTTCCATTGACGATCCTTCGCTGCTTTGCGAGGAGTCCTTTGGCGAGGTGCTGTTAAACCGGCACCTGAGGGCAGGCCTATGCAACTGGACACAGTGTAAGATCCTGCTGGGACCCGTTATCGGTTCGACCACTAATTTCGGGTTGTTCGACGATCCGGACCTCTCTGTTGGCGAAGCAGGGGACGTCGTGGTAAACAATACCGCACTCACGCCGGAACTCGAAGAACTGGCCATCCTATGCGACAACCACTGGAATGCGCAGCCTACAGGAGCAACAGGTCTCGCTGTGCGGTCCTTTGTCAATGCTGATGGCACAGACAGTCCGATCAACGGTATTGCTTTTGCCAATTCCGGCACCCGGCCTTTTTTCGCAATCGGAGATCTTGAATTTTTTCCTAACGCACTTGGAGACGTTCACAGAAATACGGAGCGGGTACTGGCCCACGAACTGGGACACGTTCTCGGCCTCTGCCATGCAAATGGAGATGATGGGGTAGCTTGCAACAGCGGCTTTCTCGATTTTAACGATTTTGGCAACCTGATGTCCGGTGCCGGTAGTTCGGCCTCGAGTCGGACACTGGAAGGTGAGCAATGCGATATTGCGCGCACCCGATATGCCAACCTTTTCTTTCCGCTAGCCGATATGCAAAACCGCATCGTATCCCTGTTAGACGAAGGGGGAGAACGCTTTGCCGCAGCCGATAAATCCGTTGACCTGTACAAAACAATGGTGTTCAACAGGCTGTCTGAAGCGGGCGCGTTGACCGTTCTTATCGGAACGAATGGGCTGTTTACCGAGCGCAAAAACGACTATTGGGTGCTGCTGGACCTGGACAATAACGTGCAAACCGGACTGCACGGTGGGCGGATCATCCCCGGCAGCGACCAGCAAGGCGTGGACCTGGCCCTGCAGGTAGAGGTAGGCGATAGCGGCAAGCGCAGCAACACCTCCCTGTACAAAGCTGAGGGAAGCGGGTTCCAGCCGCATTCCCATCCACGGGAATGGGTAAGAACAGGGCTATTCACCAGTGAAATGTTCGTTTCTTCGGAGAAAGAATGCACCGGCACTCCGGTTTTTCAGGAAATAGAGATCAACCTTTCTCGGGAAGCATTGGTGAGGTTTAGTGATACCGGGCAAGTTGATCTTTCTTTTGCCAATGGTCTGAAGTTACAGACCATCTCAGTCGGAACCGCAGCAAACGGTGAAAAAGTGATGGATAAATCCCCCGAGCGGCCGCAGACGATTTTCTTGCAATAGCTGTAAAACTTCGGAGATGCGAGGATGCCTGGCTCCTTTACCTGGGTTCCTTTGCCATTTTCAAAATGTGACATGATATTTATTGCTTTAAGGTGTGGAATTTAATTATGCCTAAGCATTTGGGAGCTGCAGGACACAAAAGCCGAGGGCAGGGCAACAAAATTATGGAAGGCTTCTTGTAGAGCGCCCATTTTTTTTGAACGGGCTTAGCAGATCCTTGGCGGGTAAATGACTGCTCCTCGCTTTGCCTGAATCATAGTTCAAAACCGGGGTTTGTTCTCCATATTGAATTAACACTGATGACAAGAAATCGAGCATGTCGGAGGCGACACACAGAGGAATGATTATCATTGCGAGATTCTCCCGATTTAAGATCGGGACAGGCTATGTGGCCATTAAAATCAATTATAAATACATGAAATTCACTTAATCTTTTTTATGGGTAAGCTTTCTGCTCTCCAAAAAAGAATTTTTTGGAAATAACCCAGTTTTCGAATATTAACATTCCTATAGGGATAAATTCTGTTCCTGGAAATATTGTTGAAAATTAATGCCACAATAAAAAGTATGACCACTCCGGACAATACTGGATAAATCACATAGAAAAAGCTCATTTCTTTAATTTCCGTTGACCCTATATTTGCTATCAAGGCTATTGCTCCTCCCGGGGGATGTAATGTTTTGGTGTATTGCATGGCCAAAATGGATAGAGAAACTGCTAAGGCAGGGGACAACCAAAGGAAATCACTTGGATTAAATAACTTGTAAATGGATACCCCTATATTTGCAGAGATAAGGCTTCCAAAAATCATGTTTCTGGGCTGGGCAAGGGGACTATTGGTCGCTCCAAACAGCAGTACAGAAGTTGCACCAAAGGCACCGATTAGAAATAACAAATCCTGACTATCACCATTTTTGAACAAGATTTGTAATAGACCAATAACACTTAGCGCAAGCAATGATCCAAAAAAGGCCCATAGATTATCTATTGGGTTATGGCTGGTCTCTTTGTAAATAATATAACGTGCTTTTCGTAATCTTTTTTTAATTTTCTTTGAAGACATATGTAGGATTTATTGGCATGCAAAATTAAAAAAATCAGAAGAAACTCCGCTCCTCATCTGAAATGAAGTCAGGATTGGGAGAGCAAACGGCGCTCATCACCGTACAAGTGATAGATATTCCCTTGAAAAACAACAAAAATATACGGGAAAATACCTGGAAAAACTTCGCGATTTATTTTATTAAAATTAAAGACAGTGGGGAAAAACCGGTCACTGTTGCCTTTGCAGGAT
This sequence comes from Cyclobacterium sp., assembly GCF_014762705.1. Classification (GTDB taxonomy): domain Bacteria; phylum Bacteroidota; class Bacteroidia; order Cytophagales; family Cyclobacteriaceae; genus Cyclobacterium. The sequence goes on from NZ_JABURL010000046.1 coordinate 173,018, forward strand.
TAAATTTCTAGAAATAGAAAAATATGAAAATCGTTTTCATGTATTTATTAAGCATTTTTATAGTTTTAAAATATTTTTACCTATCTTTACAGTCTAATAATTGTTACGTATTATTTGTGCAATTTTGGAAAATATTCATCTTTGGGATCTTGTACTAATTAAAAGGTCTTTTTTCAATACGGCTTAATTTTTTATAAACTTTTAAATAAAAAAACAGTGATGGTCAATTTTAAAACTCTTTTTCTATTTTTAATAGTTTCAGTTTTTATTTCCTGTAGTATCGATTCGGATTTACCTGATAATCAACTAGGTGCCTTTTCAATAAGTTTTGAGCCACCTGCAACTTTAGAAAATGCACGGGTTAAGGGGAATACCCTCAATAAGGTCACGCACCTTGTCATTACGATAAAACATATGGATGGGCGGGACACGGAATATTCATTAACTAAGATAGCGGTTAATCTGGTTGAGGGAGCTTTCCTGAGTGAGGAAATTCTTTTACCTCTTGGGACCTATCAAATCACCACGTTATACTTAGTGGATAGTGAGGACAATATTTTGTTTGCTAGTCCTCATAATGATGCACCACTGGCCCAGAATGTGGAAACTTCCCTGCCCATCACTGATATATCCGTCAGCGATTCGACCGAAATAATAAATGGAGAGGTTATTTCTACCGACGGCCATGGTCCAGATGATTTTGGTATGGATTCCTTTAAAGGGAAATTTAAAGAAGTATTTTATTTTTATGTGGCAATTTTAGGTGAAAATAATGGTGAGACCTATTTACCCGGGCAAATTGAAGTAGTTAATGGAAAATATTCCCATCAGCAGGAAATTGATTCCCTCAACCAAAAAGTCAATTTAGAACCAGGACATGACCAGTATACCGTTAAAATCGAAAGCGATAACTACCATCCATTTGAAGATACATTTTCTTACGACAGCCTATCGTCCTATGTTTCTACCCCTCTAATAATAGAACTGGAATTGCTGGACCCATGTGTGGGGGGAACTTATGTGGGCGATGTAGTCCTGAATACTCAGGAAGAAGTGGATAATTTTGGTAGCAAATGTTATAAAAAAATCGAAGGGCACTTGAAAATAGGTGCATATCTCATAGAGAACCTTACATCTATCACAAATTTGGAGTCTCTGGATTCATTGGTAGAAGTAACAGGAAGCCTCAAAATTGAATTTAACAAATCATTAAAGTCATTAAAAGGACTTAACAATTTAAGTTCAGTTGGAGGAATTTTAACAATTTCTGGAAATGAAATCCTTGAATCGTTATCTGAGTTAAAAATCACCAAGGCAAAATTACTGGCAATTAATAATAATAACGCCCTGACAAATTTTGATGGGTTGCAAGGATTACGTTCTTTGTATTCCGCTGAGGTTCGTGGCAATCAAAATTTAATGAATTTTAAAGGGTTGGAAAACTTAAAAATTGTAGAATCCTCCTTAAACATAACAAAAAATAAAAACCTTATTTCATTTGAAGGTCTGGCAAATCTGGAGGAATTAGGAGGATTAAATCTTATGAACAATAATTCATTAGTTTCGCTATCCGGCTTCGAAAACTCCATTTCTTCATTAAATCACCTTTATTTACTAGGTAATTCTTCGCTAAGTGACTTAAAAGGTATGCTATCCGAGGACGGTACAATAAATAATACGGTTAGAATTGACAATAACCCCTCATTGGAAAGCCTGGCAGGCTTAAGATTCCATCATGACATTACTTTTAACTTCGAATTAACAGACAATTCCAGCTTAACCGATATTTCTGCTATGAGCGATATCAATACGATAGGAAGAGATTTAATCATTTCAAACAACGAAAAGCTTTCCAACTTAACCGGTCTGGAAAACCTGTTTTCTGTAGGTAATTTATATGGTTCAGAAAGTGATTATATATTAACCATTGTAAACAATGAATCCCTCACCAATTTTTGTCCACTATCTTATCTTTTCCAAAACGGCATCCTTTATAAGCAGAATATTAAGTTAAACGGGTATAATCCAACCGTTTTACAAATGAAGGAAAATGAATGCTCCCCTTAATTTTCCCAATTAGTCCCCTGAAAGGTAAACCAGGGCAAGGTGTCCGCTGGTCTTATCTTGCATGAATTCAATAAATGCTACTATTCCAGGTTTTGGCTGACTTAAGGATTCCTGTTTTCTGTGGTTGTTTCCGATTTCCGGATCTTGAAAAGCTTAGGGACCTTTTAATTATATTCCTATTTAGTCGGAGGATGGTGATTTTTCAACCATTACTTATGGTAAGCTCCTCAAATGAAATTTCAATTGCCTCCACCGCTATTTCATCGGCATCTGATTTCAAATCAGCAGTAGTCATTTTGACAGTAAAGGCATTGTCAAGGTCCTTTAAAAAGTTTGTTGATCCATTCATTCCAGTTCCCCGGCGCTATAAATCACATCAATGGACCGCAATTTTTCGATTTTGTCCAGTTTATTTTTACAGAAAACCCTTCTGGCTCATCCGAAAAGTCAATTAAAAAAGAAGAACCCTGAATTCAGTCCAAGCCCCTACCTTACTTTTTACGCTGATACTACCTCCCTGAGATGCCAATTGGGTTTTTACAAGGTAAAGACCTACTCCCCTGCCCTCAGCATGTCCATGAAAAGTATTGTTTAAACCAAATAATTTCTCACCGTATTTCTCCAAATCAATTCCCTGGCCATTATCTCTGACCTTTAAACCAATACTTCCCCCTGAAATAAAAGTTTCAAAATGGATTCGGGGAACCCTGTCACTGGCTTTATATTTAATGGCATTGGAGAGTAAGTTAAGCATGATGCTTTCCAAATAGGACCGGTTGTATTCCACCTTTTTTACTTCCGTAAAATCACGGGTAACCAGGGCACCACTCATTAATATATCAGCAGAAAATGTTTCTATTGTTTTTTGAAAAATTTCTTCAAAATTCAGCCATTCACGCTCAATAGCATTTTCCTCCTGGATCTTTAATGCCTCCATAAGTTCATTCAAAGTCTCCGTCAAGTGTCGTGTTACCCTTTCTATATGGCCAAAAAACATGTCCTTTTCTGAAGGTTCTTCAGCTTCCTGATACAGCTGAAGCAAGGAATTGAGGTTATTCACCGGAGATCTCAAATTATGGGAAGTAAGGTGTGAGAAATTCAAAAGTCTTGCATTGTGGCTTTGCAATTGGTTGGTCAACGCCTGCAGTTCGGCTTTTTTTTGCTCAATCTCATTCAGGTGCAACCTGATCTTTTTTCGGTCCTGTATAAAAATAAAAATCACAAAAAATACAAGCCCCAGATAAATGAGCGTTCCCAGGACAATAATGTAAACCGTTTTTTGGGCATTTGTTTCAGACAACTTGATCCTTTCATCAAGCAAAACTGCCAACCTGTCTTTAATGTTTTGAGTGAGGTTGGGGATGTCCCGGACTATCAACTCCTGATCATCATTTTCAGAATAAAAAGCCTGGGCATCCTGGAAACCCTTTTCTTTTCTCAATTTAATTATTACCTCGCCAAAGGTCTCATTCCTGGTACTCAATGCCCTGGTCAATGCATCAAGATAGGCGGAAGAAAGACTATCTACTAAAGTATTTTCAAGAAAATCAATGCTGGAATCAATCCGGGATTTGGTGGACTCCCTGTGCCTCAATTCCATGGAATCCCCGGTGATGACATAGGACCTTACCGAGATAGATAAATCCTTATAATCCGAATTGATCTGTTCCAATTCATAAATTATCCTGTTGGTACTACTGATAGCATCCTGTGTGGCCTTCATGTTTTTTACATTTCCTATGGTTAGGATACCAACAGCCGTAACCAAAATGAAAAACAAACTAAAGAAGGCAATAGCTCTGCGTAGGGGCAATGTGGGTCATTTTTTAATAAAACGAAATTATCTCAAAAACCATGCTACTAATCGATCCAGGCTTGGGTTATTTTGGCAATTGAGGGGAATTTAAAAAAGGAGAAAGCTGGGGCACATAACTTTGGGTACGCTCTCCCTTGCCTATGTAAGTTTATCCGCTACGGTAGGTATATATCTTATCTCTTTATATTTTGGTTTTCAAAGTCCATAAATCTCCTCGCCGCAAGTAGGGATAGCCTAGTAATTCTTTCTTGGAATGTACAAATGATAATCCTCCCACTGCTAACCCAAAGCAAAATGAAAGGTTAAAATTGGAACAAAACCTTAAGAACCTCCGGTATTTTTCTTAATTATTGCTTACGGTAAATCCCTCATGGTAAAATTCAATTGCCTCCACCGCTATTTCATCGGCATCTGATTTCAAATCAGAAGTAGTCATTTTGACAGGGAAAGCCTTGTCAAGGGTCCATGTCATCGTTGGAATACCATTCCCATCACAAAGTTTGATGATTAGGGTTCTGCGTTCAATGGTATTCATCTCGATCTTTTTGAACCAATCCCAAAATAGGTGGTCACTCTTAAAAATGCCCTTCTTTAAAGTCACACAGCCATACTTGATCATTCCTGGCATTTTGATAGGGGAAAATACCGGATTATTGCCATGTCTGTATTCCATTCGTTGTGGTTCTGTATCCAAACCGCTCACCTCCTGAAAGGGAACGGCTGCTCCGGTTCCAAAGTCTACTTCGAAGAAAAACAGGGGCAAACTTTTCCTGTATCATCCCACGGGGCATATACTCCTTGCTCATTTGTTGATTGGGTTCAAGCGTATATGCTGATCATTTCCTGAACATTGTTGCCTATCCTTCCTACCTGCGCTATCCGGACACCGTCGCCCGGATTACTGGCATTGGCACAGCCTTTTTTTTACCGATTCATTCGATTAAAGCAAGTAATTGACTACATTAAACAAATGAAATCCCGTATGGCACAAGTGACCTTAGGAGGCATGATGTAAAACCTGCGGGATGCTTCCCAAAATGAACCGGGCTGGGCGTAAGTCCGCCAAAATACAACGACAAGCAAATGAAAATAAAAAGGATTATTCCGGTGGTATGCTTACTCGCATTCGGGTTATTTGCGTGTAGGGGGAAATCTGTTGCCCAAAATGCTAATCTGATTGATCCGGAGGTAGAAACAGCCCGCACCGATGCCTACGAAAGCCAACTGAAAAATTACCTGCAACATTTTCTGGTGGAGGAGTATGAAGCCCGCGCAGCCAAGCTCTGGAACCGGGATTACAGCAGTCCTGCTGCCCTGGAACGAAGCGTCAGCCCTAACCGCAGGCGATGGGAAGAAGTGTTGAGCCCTCCCATACTCTCCAAGACCGGACCGCTCGAAAGCAAACCGCATCCTCTGGGAGAAATACAGGCCGAATGGCTTACCCTTCCACTGGGCATGCTAACAGCAGAAGCAGTACTTGCCTTCCCCGAAGGGGCAGGCAAAAACCAGCCGGTTCCGCTAATAATTGTGCAGCACGGCATCGGCAGCACACCGGAAACACCTTTTTCCACCGGGGCCTACCATGAGTACGCTAAGGGATTGCTTGATGCAGGATTTGCCGTACTGCTGCCAATGAACCTACGCTCCGTGGAACGACGCAATACCGTGGAGCGTTTCGCCCGCCTCGCAGGTACCAGTTTGCCCGGAATAGAATTGGTCCGGGTCCAGCACCTGTTGGATGCTGTACTTGCGAATCCGCGGCTGGATGCAGACCGGGTCGGGATGTGGGGCGTTTCCTTAGGAGGTATGGCTACCATGTTCTGGATGCCCCTTGAACTCCGGATAAAAGCAGGTGTGGTTTCGGCCTGGTTCAATCAACGAAGAAATAAGATGGCGGTGCCGGATGAGCGCTATTCGAGTTTTTCACCCAGCGAAGAACATGCGTTTTTTAACGGCTGGTTGACGGAGTTTTCTGATGACGATCTTGTTTCCCTGATAGCACCCCGGCCACTGATGATTCAACACGGAAAAAACGATAATATCGCCCATTGGCCTCAGGTGGTCGAGGAGTATGAGGAAGCAGCGATTCACTACCAGCTCCTAAAAATCCCCGAAAAAATAGCATTGGTCTTACACGAGGGAGGACATGAAGCAATTGTCGCGGAAGGCGTACAGTTTCTGACCGACTGGCTTACAGCATCGGACAAGGAAAAGTAAGGTACTGTATCGGTAACCGTACCCAAAAAATAATTACCGGTAAAGCTGCTGGCACCGCAGGCGCTGCATAAAGCACCTGATCGTGCCGGTCATGATTTAGTTTTACTAAGTACTAAAACATTTATTTCAAAAAAATCATTGATACCATTACCATGAATCGACTGTTTCTACTCCTTTCGCTGTTTGCTTTGCTTCAGCAAGCCGTATCCGCCCAAAACCAATCCCTCAAAGTCATCAGCTACAACATCTGGAATGGATTTGACTGGGGCAAGGATACCCTTAGGCAAGAGGCCATGGTCCGGTGGCTGAAGGAACAGGAGGCGGATGTCATCGGCTTTCAGGAGCTCAATGCCTTTAGCCCGGAGAAATTTGCCAACCTCGCCCGTCAATGGGGACACCCCTATACCCTGCTTTTGAAAGAAGATGGCTATCCCATAGGCATCAGTTCGAAAACACCGTTGGAACTCAAAAGCCGCATGCTGGGAGGATTTTGGCACGGCATGCTGCATGCCAGAACACGTGATACCGACTTTCTGGTTGTCCACCTCAGTCCCCATGATTGGCAGTTCAGGCGATCGGAAGCGGAAATTATTTCCACGTATATCGAAAACGTGCTGATCAAAAACCGGCAGGAAAGGTTCATGGTGTTGGGGGATTTTAATTCCCACTCCCCTTTTGATGCTGGATTTGACCAGGCCCATCCGGAAACACTAAAACGAAACCAGGAAAGCGATAGTCTGAGGTCCACCGAACAAGGCCCCAGCGCCTACCAGACCCTCCGTAAGGGTAATTTTGATTACAGCGTGATGTCCCGGTTTTTATCCCTTCCCCTGATCGATGTGGTACAGGCCCATACAGCGGAAAACCTGAAATCCTCCTTCCCTACTCCCCTGATCACGCAGGACCTATCCCCCGACCAACGCGCCGCCTACAAGCAACGCATCGATTATATCCTGGTAAGCCCCTGGTTTGAATTTCGCTGCACCCAGGCAGCGGTGATCAACACCGGCAGGCCGGATCAGCTATCCGATCACTACCCGGTCGTCGCTTCCTTTAACTGGGAGGAATGATCAGTTCCCTGATCAACCCAACTTCTCCTTAAAGAAGGCTATGGTCCGTCCCCATGCCAGCTTGGCAGCAGCTTCGTCGTATCGGGGCGTGGAATGGTTGTGGAAACCGTGGTTTACCTCCGGATACATGAATGCCTGGTATTCTTTGTCATGTGCCTTCAACTCCTTCTCGTAATCCGGCCAGCCGGCATTTACCCGGGTGTCCAGTCCCGCAAAGTGCAACATCAGGGGTGCCTGAATTTGGGGCACTTCTTCTGCCGTGGGCTGACCGCCATAAAAGGGCACAGCAGCACCCAGGTCAGGCACCCTTACGGCCATCATATTGGATATCCAGCCGCCAAAACAGAAGCCTACCGCACCGGCTTTGCCGGTACAATGTTCGTGGTTTTTCAGGGTTTCATAGCCGGCAATAAAATCCTGCAGCATGTCTTCCCGATCCCGTTTGGACTGCATGGTACGGCCCTCATCATCCGTGCCCGGGTAGCCGCCAAAGGGTGTCAGCGCATCCGGAGCAAAGGCGATAAAGCCATCCAGGGCCGCCTGATGGGCCGTATCTTCAATATAGGGATTCAGTCCGCGGTTTTCATGCACCACCAGTATGCCCGGCAGCGGACCGCTTTGGTCCTTGGGACGGGTCAGCAAGCCCTTCATGGTACCTGCCCCTTTGGGGGAGTCGTAGCTAATGTATTCCGAGATCAGCCGGGGGTCGTCCTGGGTATAGCGGCGGGCCGCAGCATAGTTGGGCATCAGGTAGCCCATAATGGCCGATACGGTAAGGCCGCCTACGGCAAATTTGGACAGGCGCTGTACAAAGTCTCTGCGCTCGATACGGCTATGGGCATAATCGTCATACAGGTCAAATACTTCCTGGTCCAGGTCTTTTTTGTTGATTGGTTTCATTTGTAGGCAGTTTGGTTGTAATGCGGTGAGCACTTGTCTCCGCAGCGGTAGCCGGATGGCACTAGGACCGCAGGATTAAGTTACGGTATTTTTCGAAAGAACGGGCACCTGCCCGGCAAAAGTTTTGAGGGCCTTTGATTACAGGATTCCTCCTCCCAAAACCAATCGAATAAGTCCAACTACCACGGCGATGCCACATAGCACCATACCTTCATTGGATTTCCCGATAGCACTGATGATCAGTCCGAGAATGGCAAAAGGGATATTGATCCAATTAAACCAGCCCAAAAGCGGGATAAATCCCAGCAACATACCCAAGGCGGCCAGTACGCCAAGAATCAATCCAACTGTTTTCATAGTAATCGTTGTTTTCTTCCAGACGTTAATTTAAGCGAATCAATTGAGAAACTCTGCGTTCTCAGAAACTTACCTAACAATAATCAAAATGAACAATGATAAACAAGATGACACAAAGAAAGCAAATTGAGCTAGTCCGTGTAAATTGTTTATCCTATTGTTATTCTCTGTCATAGGTCTATTTCAAAATCATTTTCCCTAAACCAGTTCTTACTTATCTCATTGTTGTCGCTTTTCGGTTTCGGTTCGGCTTCATTCACTTTAAAAGTGGTTGGCAAGTTAACTGCATGACCAAAAATCAATGCGTGTTGTGTAGGAATGGTAGGCATTCTTCTCAGTATTGTTTCAGAAATGTGCGGTGTGATTTGCCTGATATGGGATAAGTCTTCCGGGTTTTGAATTCGGTGAACAATGAAATTACTGCATTGGGATAATACGGTCTTTGAAAGCTCACTTGGTCTTTGAGACGATACAAGTAAGAACATACCGTATTTCCGGCCTTCCTTAGCAATACGTTCAAAAATTCTGTTTGCATCACCGAATACCTTTCCAGCATCTTTAGATATATACCTGTGAGCTTCTTCCAGAACAAGGTTTACCGGAAACTTATTTCTGTCTTTTGCTTCTCGTAGTTTTTCAAACACTAACCTTGAAAGCACACAGGAAATGACTTCTACCGTTTCATCATTGGCAGAATTGAGGTCAATTATTATCACCTGTGATTTTTTCGAAACCGATTCGATGCCTAAAAACTGTTTTAAATAATTTTCCTCATTTAAGTCTGTTCTTATCTTGGTCAGAAAGCCAAAATCTTCTCTTTTTATTGTTTTCAGGCGAGTTATCATAGAGGAACAATAATCCCTGATTTGCTTGTTTCCGTAAGCTTCTTCATATAGAATAGCCAATTGGATTAAGTCTTCTAGATCTTCAAAATCAAATTTTTCATTACTGAAATCAGGTATGGTAAAATCCGTTACTTCAAATGATTTAATTTCATTGATAAAGTTTTCTTGATTCTGATTCGCATCATTGGCGTATCTGGCAGACTCTTGAAAGTTTCCATACTGAGCACTGAAATGGTGTTTGTCAAGTAAGCCAGTATTCAAATCACCTTTGCCAAATTTGTCAATAATGGTATATAGCCTTTGACCTTTAGCAGCGGAGTTTTCGTTGACGGATAGCGTTTGTACAACTGCCTTAGATACGATGTGGTTAAAGTTTGAGTCTTCGTTTATTGCCGTAAAGCCTAAGCCATTGCGAAGAACGGGCAATTGCGAACGTTCACTTGCCTTTAAAAGTAATGCCCATTCATCGATATTTAGAAACCAGTGAGGTAACTCAAATTTTTTATGTTCAATCCCTTCAATTTGTTCGGTGGGTAAAGGATCAAGAGAAAAGTAGTTAACCTCAATTTCATTCTTCGCGTTTATTGAATTTAAGTTTTTAAATGCTTCATAATACTCACCATTCACATCAAAGAAGATGAACGTACTACCTGTTGCACTGTTTTCTTCAAGTCTGTAAAGGGTTTGCAGCATGGAGGCAATGGTGCAAGATTTTCCGCTTCCTGTATTGCCGAGAATCGCAGAATGACTTCCGAAAAATTTGTCAATATCAATTTTCACTTCATAATCCGGGAAAATGGTTGATTTTCCAATCGGTAATGATGTGTAGCGGTATTTGCAATCACAATCAGATTTAGAACATTCAGAATTATCCTCAAAGCAAACTTTGACCTTTACCGCATTCGTTTTGAAAATAGTGTCCAACTCTTCCTCTTTAATGTAAAGAACATCTGAATAAAGATTGGGATAGACACTTACACCAAATTCAAAATTTAAAGATCCTTCTTTTGTTGTTTTAATGGTTCCAATCGGGAGGACTTCCAAAAACTTTCCGGCCTGTACCTTGCTCAATATTTGATCTGTTGGATTGGAAAACGGCACATTAAGGTCTTTTTCCCGAACCCCCGACACTTCTGCAACGATGTAATAATTTTGGTAGGGGACAATGACGTAGCTGTTGAGTTGAGCAAAATAATGTATGTCGTCAAATCCACTTACGTTAAAGTTTTCCAATCCGCTTAATAGTTCTACAGAAAATCGGTCGGAGTTTATAGCTACGACTTTTCCAATCCCCCTTTGTTTGTCTTCTTTGGTCATTTCAATAAATCTTTAAGGTTCTGGATTGTCTTTTCCATTTTCTTGTCCAAGTCTTCTGCTGTTAAATCCGGTAAGACTTGCTCCACAAACCTTTTAAAGAAATGTAGAGGCACATAATCACTTTTTCCCTCAGGCCATTTCTCTCCAATAATCCATATCCTAGAATCATTCAAAGCCATCAACTTACCAATAGCATTTTTTTCAGTTGGTTCACCAATAACGATTAAACGGAATGAAGGAATGGTAAATGCCTGGAAAATCAGGTTGTTAATATGTTCATCGCTAAAACTATACCCGATAGTGACCAAAATATTATTGTTTTGCATCAGTTTCTTTTGAAACTCACGGAACAAGTCAGAATATGGACTTCCAAGACTGGCATTGTATTTCAATGGTGTTGGATGAATCATTATAGTAGATTCATCCTCTAAATCCTCAAAAGTCGGTTCCTGAATTTCCTTTACGTTGAATAGCTTATTCTCACCCTCAGCTTGAATCCAATTGACGGAACCGTGGATTTTGTACAAATAAAAGAAGTTGTCAATCACGCTCCATTTGGATTGTGATAAATCCATTTTTTCTGCAAGGGCGTAATTGAATATGGCAGGATTAAAAAATTTGCTTATACCTCCGGTAAAGCCGTTTACGTAATGAATCCCCAATAAATCCATAGCCCTTTCCGAAAAAAGGTCATAATTGGTCGTGAAAATATTTAGTCTTGGTAGCGTTGGGTTTCTGGTAAGGAGTTTCCTATAAAATTGTTTGTATAGCTCAATTAAGGGCTGGTCAACAGGTGGCTTATCTTTTTCAGGTTTGGCATTGTCTTCGTTAAGGCATTTTTGAAGCAAGTAATTTCTTGCTTTAAGGATAATGGATTCAACTTTTTCACACTTAGTTAAATCCGCAAATGATTTTTCTTGAATGCTGAGAGGTATCTGATCTATTTCTTCCTCTGATAGTGTTTTTTGTAGATAAAAGGAAAGGCTATGTAAAGTGGAAAGGAATACTTCAAGGTTTTTGAAGAAGATATCTCCATCGACTTCAATACTCAAGGTCGATTTTAACCATTCTTTCTCTTCTTTGAACTCCTTTGATCCGTAAAATTCTGAGGCCATAGGAGCCATGACAGGAATCCCTATTTCCTTAAATTTCCCTTCAGCCGTTTCTAATTTGAAAGAAGAGCAGCCACTTCCTAGTAGAAAGGAAAGATTCTTATTGTCAAGGGCTTTTAAAAACGAATCCTGAATCTTTTTCAAATCTGTTTCGTTTGATTTCTCACTAGTTTGCTCTTTTTTGGATTCGAGTACGTTTTCGTTGCCTTTGTAGAAGAATATTTCCATAATCGTATTTTTTAATTCCCTGTTATTCCGTTAATAAATGTCTCGACAAAATATAAAATCCGGGTCAAAATCCGGCCGCCTGCTTTGTTGCGTTCCAGTAAAGGGGAGGGGCTGGTAAAATTTTCAGGTTGGCAGTGGTTTTCTCCATGCGGTTTTATAGGTACTCGTAAGCTTCGAACAAGAAGCCCACATTTCCGCAAGCGGCATCATAATTTTTCTCGCCAATTTTTGGATCAACCACTTTTACAATGGTAGTAATGAGCGGACGGGGTGTGTAGTATTCTCCTCCGTTGCGCCCTGCATTGCCCATGTTTTTGATCTTGTCTTCGTACAGGTGGCTCATTTCGTGCTTTTCCTCATGGGTACGGAACCGCAACTCATCAATCCGGTTAATGACTTCCCGCAGGTTGTAGCCGCTTTGGACACGGTTTTTCAGCTCGCTAAAAATCTCCCCAATCTTGTATTCGATGGTATCGGCATTTTCGGCAGACAGTTTAAATTTGCTGAGATAGGGAAATAATTTCCCATTTACAAAATCGATTAAATCATCCCCAGTCAGGGCATTGTGATTAATTTTGCCATCCGATAATTTAGGTGCGGCCCAAACGCTCCACTGGTATTCCGGTTCGATTATGGGCGTGTAGGTTTTTCCGGTCAGTTCCGCAGCAGTAGCCCGATCCCGCTCCAGGTCGTCCAGGTATTTCAAAAACAATACCCAGGAAGTCTGCTCCACATAATCCAACTCACTACCGCAGCCCGCATCCTTGTGGAGTATATCGTCTATATTCTTAAAAGTTTGTTCGAACATTCGTTTTCTTTTATTTCAGATTTTTAGTTTTCATTCTTTTCTGACTGCGCACTGGCAAATACCAAGAGTGCTGTTTGTTGGGATGGCTTTTTTAAGTATGTTGTAACGGTTCTGTTCTTAGCGTTCGTGCGGGATTTTGGAGGATAAAACCATCAACCAGCATTGAAACTTTAATAGAACCACAAAGCTCCAGGTTTTCACGTCACGCCGCATGACACAAAGCCAATGTTAGCAATTCACCCTTACATTTTCAGTCCTTTATAGCTTTATAAATAATTAAATCATCTTCAATTTTTAAAAATGTTAAGATTAGTAGTTTTAAGTATGTGGAATATGCATACTCGTGCTTTTGTATTTCATCAGGAGTAGCTTGTGTTCCGTGTAGGTAACTATTTCTTAAGTCTAGCCCATTTGTAAACTCACTTTTGTTCAAGAAATAATTGAAATAAGCTTGCTCGGGTTTTGAAAACAAAGAGCTGTCAAAGAAAACCATTTTCTCAGTTTCCATTCTTTCGGCCTCTTGACGAAATTCAAAAGAGTACCGATAATATGAAGCTACTTCATTTATAAACAAATCTCTAAGAATTATTATTCTTGCTGGGTTTGTGATTTGAACATAATTATTATTATCTACAAAAATAACCCCCTTTTCAATTAGGTAATTTAACGGATGCTTCTGATGTTCCTCATAACTGCTAAATTTCACTTGTTCGTTTGAAAGCAAATCAAAAAATGTATGATAATGCTTTTCTTTGAATGGTTCAACAAAAGCAAGTAAAGTCTGGTCAGAGAAAAAAAGATTAATGAGACTCTTAAGTTCATTATTGTCCTCGTTTAAATATATATACTTCCTTTTGTTTAAGCTAGGAATGTCTTTTATTGCTGTTGGATTAGATGAGATTTGGAAAAGCTCAAAGTCAATACTACCCTCTTCAACAAAGAGTTTAAACTGTTTTAATACTGATTCAAATTCTGGGGCTAACAACCTAACTTTCTCAAAGTAAGATGTCGCTGATGGAATTGAAAAACGAGCATTGTTTGCAAACTCGTATCTGTCTTGGAAAGACGAGGTAAAAACCTGGTGTAAAATATATTCTAGAGAAAACCCTAAGTCGCTTAGCACGTTATTATAACCAACTAACTGGAGTTGAGAGGTCATCTCCATTAAATTGAATTCTGTTCCACGTCTATAGTCATTTTTGGAATGAACGCCCATGACTCGCTCAAATACGCCCATTTTATTTTTCTTACTTACAAGATTAATTCTGCGTTGAACGTCGAGATATTCAAACAGAACTATAAAATTTTGAAATAGTAAAAACGGGTCATTGTTTTGCTTAATAAAATCCAGACTGTAAGAGTAGTTTATTTCAAAATCATCATCAATAATTCCGTCTTTAATTTTACTGGCATTCTCGGTAAAACTAACTGAAACACCATATCTCATTCCGTTATTTCCAGTGAAAAATTTTTCGGTTTCGCTTTTATGTAAACGTTTAGCTTTTAAGCGTGTTTTGTCAGATACTTTAAAATCATTCCTGTTTCTCGCATTTTGAATGAGACCAATGTAATTATAATTTACACCTTCAGAATCTAAGTAGTTTAAAAGTATTGTTTCCTTTTCCTCAACGGTAAGGCTTTTAGGGAGATATTTTTGATTTTTAACGAAGTCTTCCTTTACCTCATAAAATGAAAGAAATATTTCAGCAGATTGCGAATATGTTAAAAGGAAGTTTTTAATTTCTAAATTGTAGTGTTCAACTATTTTTTTATGAGTTAAAACTTCATGAATTAAGTGAGGTTCATTCGTTAAGAGTCTACTGAAATTACCTTTTGAAATGTTTTTAAATATTCCTTGATTATTTACTAATTCCCAAAATGAATGAACATAATTTCTTAGAATATTTTCATATATGGTCAAAATATTAGTGTCGTTAATAGTTGCCATATACTGTCCAACCACCTTGCCATATTCTATTACTTTAATTTTGAAGTTGTCGATATCGTCCTGTGACCAACTTTTTAAATAGAGGTCGTTGTCAATATACTTTTTCACGTTGTACAGTTCCAGAACTTCGTTAATATCTGTATAATTTGTCTTTGAGTCAGCCTTTAAAATATATTCCCATTTCTTAAGGTTATATGACCATGTCATATCTTCTTTAGAGTAAAAAACTACTTTATTTAAATCTGTATTATGCATTTTGGTATCGTTTTTTAGGGTAACTACAAATGTTTTGCAGCTACCCCAAGTTGGCAATTTCGAAGCTCTTCACTGTCAACCCAGCACAAATTATAATCGTAGAACAAAGCTTGATTTAACCTATGAATCGCTAATTTTGAGTAGGTGCTGTTATGCGTTGCCATTCTTACAGGTTTTCTGTCAAGTAATTTATGTCCCAAAGTTCTATTTTCTTTGTCATAGAGCTAGCAAACTCCTTTGCAGAGGACGTGAATTCTGAAGTAGTAATTATAACAGCGTGGTCGGCTTCATAAATATTCATAGCACCTATGACTTGTTGAATTGTATTTACAGACACTTTACTGTTTCTATTATATTTTTTAACTTCCACAATTGTCTTTTCAAAACCTTTCCAGTCTCTTAAAATAAAGTCATATCCATAATCTGTCGAACTACTTGGTCTTTCTACATTAGCCCCATTATTTCCGAAATAATCAAATATAAAATCTTCAAATTCAGAACCCGAAACTCTATCAATAATTTGAGAATTTTCTTTGAAACTACTAATCAATTCTTTGAAATTAGAGATATTTTCTTTAACAGATTTTTCTTCAATGTTTGTTTTTTGAAGAAAGTTAATTACATCGTAAATTGAGTTAGAAATTCCTGAATCAAAACGTATATAGTTGTATTTTTTCAATGATAAAGGAAGGTCAAAGTCTGATTCGGAAATAATTAAAATCTTTTTTCCTAAAGCAGTGGCATAGCCTAATTCGTAGAAAACAAAAGGACTTTTATCCTTAATTATAGCAATAAAAACATCTGATTGGGAAATCCAATATTCAGGTGTTGCTTTACTCTCATCATAAAAGGATTCATCACTCTCTTTGTTTACCACTTCATAACCCATTTCGATTAGGTCACGTTTCAATGTAAACGTTAAAAAATCGTCAATGTGTTTGAATGAACTTGATATGTATATTTTTTTCATTGCTATATTTCTTTAATTCTGTTTAGCGACCAAAAATCATAAAGTAACTTTTGTTTTGATTTTTCTTCTTCGTCAGTCTCTGCTCCGTGTTTAGTAATACTTTCTAAACTTTTTTCGCATTCGTCAAGTTTTCTCTTGAGAATTGTTACAATGTCTTTTTTTGTTAGTTCAATAGCTTTTGCTTTTCTGTTTGCTAGTTCTTCATCAGAAATATTTATATATTCTCTGCTTAGTTGAATATTCCATCCAAAACAACTGCTGTGATTCCATCTTCCTGGTGTAGGGTTGTAATCTTGAATATTGAAATTTTTGAAAAACGATTTTAGTAACTCGTGGATTTCTTCTCGTGTCCAGGTTATAGCACCTAATTCTAATGATGGCAATGATTCCATATCATAAATAAAGAGAAGTCCTGTTGAACTTAGTCTGATGATGGATTCAAATAAAATATCAGGAATTAACAATGGAGAAAATTCGTGAATACTATTTGTAAGCGTAATAAAGTCATATTTATTTTCAACTGGAAATAGATTTGGAAAATCTGAAATATCACCAATTTTCCCATTACTGCTTTTGAATTTAAGTGATTCAGCTTTCTTTAATGTGATTGAAAGATGTTCTTCAATTATGTCAAATGCCGAATAGCTAATTTTTGTCCTAGCTTCATCTCCAATATTGTGTTCAAGATTAACAATAATTTGTCCTTTCCCACAACCCAAGTCCAACCAAATTAAGTCAGTCAAACCGGGTCGGTCAAGTTTGCCCTGCAACAAAGAAAGTGCTGCTTGATGTTGAGCAAGCAGTCTGTCTTTATTTAAGTATGCATCTGAGTCGTTAATTATTGCCATTTTCTATGGTCGTTAATTCGTTGATGTCGCCGTTTCATATGGTTACGCAAAAGGTATTATATCACTGACAAAAACCAGGGTTACCCACCGAAAATAAGTAAATAATCCCCATTTATCAGTTTTTGCGCTAGGAATATTCCGGTACCCTGCCGCAAAGAAAACTGTATGGTACCGGCTGTAGGGTGGTTTTCCGCCACAAGGAAATTAGATAAGTCCCCAACTTGCAATCAGGTTCCAAGCCTTACCTGGATACACGAACAATATAGTGGATTTTTCTTGAATGGGTAGCCGTAGGTTTCGAAAAATCCAATTCGGCTATCAAAAAAAGCTGATGGACAAGTAATACCCGACAGGAAAAATTGAAAAAGTCATACTTCCGAAATCACTAGGGGTACTTCACAAGTACCCCCCTGCACTTAGGAAGCCCCTCCCCCCACTTCTGAACTGCTAGGAGGGAGCTCAAACTGACAAGATTGGGGTTCGGAATTCGAACGTTGCGGTTCGGAAGTCCCCTCTTGAGGTTCGGAACCGCAGATTTTGACCAAAAAATCACAGTTTTCCGGATAATCTATAAAATTGCTGACATTTTGACCGGAAATTTTTCGGGTTTTGATTTGAAAGGGGTACTTCCGAAGTGGGGGGGAGTACTTCGGAACTCGACGTGTCAGGTTTTGAAGCGGAAGCTTGCAGTTCGGAAGTGGGTCATGGCAGTAAAAAGGTGGAAAATTGTGCCTTTTTGGCGGAAAATTGGAGTAAAAAAGTGAACGCTTGCAGTTAAAAAGCGGAGCGTTTCAATTCGAACCCGCAGCATTGAAGTTCAGAGGCTTATCTTTGATACCTGAAACCGAAAGGTTCGGGTTTTAGTTGAGGACTGGTATAAAATTGAAAAAGGGTGCAGCCTGAAGAAATCCATCTGCACCCTTTAGTTATTTTCAGGTGACATAAGCAACTTTTCTTTTTTTAAACATCCATTCCGTTGGTTGAAGGGCTACCGGACCTTTCAAATCTTTGCCTCAGGTCTTCATAAATTACTTTGGCATCCGCAGCATTAATTCTAGCACCATACTTGACGGAATTGTAGTAACCAAGAGCACTTACATAAGCTTCTGAACCAGCAAGAGTCACGGTGTCATTCAGGTTACTGGTTAACTGCTGAATATCCCTAAGGACAGGCATCAAGCTTTTTACGGTAGTCCAGTCCTTATCCATTTCCTGCAAATCTAGAAAAGGAGGTAAAAACTGCCCGTCATCCTGCGCATATTCCATCACCTTTTCCACAAAGGGGGCAGTGCCATCTCCCATTGCAGTGCCATCTCCCATTTTAGGGATAGTCTGCCGCTCGGAAGGGCTTAGCGCAACCAAATAGGGGCCGAGGGTAGTTTTAAGTGTGTTTAAAGCATTCCTAATGGAGGTCAGCTCCTCCTCAGGGATCTGAATGGAAATTGAGTTTTTGGTACTCATGGTCTATTAATTTTAGGTTTAACATAATTAACAGAATGAAAATATATTTTTTTGATGTAAAATGCATTTTTATGGATGTGAAATTTGATTATAAATTCAGTTTGATGAAGTAAAGAGTGAATGGAGAGGGGAATTGTTGGTTTAGGGGAGCGATCAAGTATAAGCGTAGTGTAAGATTTGAAGCACTTTTCTTTTTTATTTAACACCGCATTTTTTAATATTCAATTCTTTTAAATTTACCTATTTAGCCCGGATTCCACTTATAAATTGTTGGAAGGTGGACTTTTCATGTAATTTTATGAATGCTCTTGCTTTTTTTGAAATCAAATCCTGCAGTAAATATTAATGAAAATAATATTACGTACTGAAGAATATTTAAAATTTCGAAATTACTTTCAAAAGTGATTGTTAGGTAAAGCAGAATCAGAAAAATCATATAAGTAAGATTAAACCAAAACCATTTTTTTGCATTTTCATTTTTTGGATTTACTATGAAAGCGGCAAAGACAGTCCAAATAGTTATGAAGACTATACTTATTATAAGAAAAGTAATTGCCCATAATAGCGAGGGATTCCAAATGCAATAACCCACAACACAAAATAAAATCCAGCTTATAATTGAAGTAATATAACCAATTTTAAAATCCTTTCTTGATGTACTTTCACTTGATCCTAAAAATTCGGTATCATCTAAATATATTTTCAATCGAAGTGAAAAAACAAATATCAGAAATAAGACAATTTTGGGTGATAAATGCTCTATATTGTTTATATCCTTTGCTCCAAACAAAAGAGCTCCGATAAAAACCGAAAAGAAAACATTGTTCAGATGTTGTTTTACATTCATTTTATTAACTTTATAAAAGGCTTGCTTCCAACTTGTTTATTGCCACTATTTTCCATGCCTTATTTAAAAATATTGTTGCATAAAAACCAGTTTATCATCTTTATTTTAAACCAGCCTATCAGGTGTAAATTACTTCCGGGATACCGTACATAGAAACTTGTCCTTCCGGTCATAGGCATGGATAGTGCTGTTCTCCTTTATTCACAATTGGAAAAATCAGTCCTATACCCGCCCCCAACGTATGCTCTTCCGGAATCCTTCTTTCATTCTTTTGAAAAAACTCCATTACCTAAAAAACGCAATTCCAATATACCGGAAAAATACCATTTCACCAACGGTTGATTTAGGATATGTGATTTAATTGAGCTGGGTGCTATTAAAAATTCCCTATGGAGTTTAGCCGGAGCCACCTGATTTTTTAGAAAAAAATTAATGGTCGGAATATCAATTTCCAATAATTTGTCATCGGATTCCGGCATTGCAAATGCCTCTTTTTTCAACAAATGGCGTGATTGCAAATTACGCCCGATGGAGGCTTGTTAACTAAACACTGCCTTTTTAATTGACCCGGTAAAGGTAGGCGTCTTTAATCAATACCCCGTTGATCACATTTCCACTAAACCTAATTCCTGAAATACCCGGACCTGTGGTAATTGCCATTCTCAACATCCCGATTAATTGATCTTTTGGACTAATAAGCGAAATGGCCTCTAAGGGCAGGTTAATTTCATTCCTGTGGCTTTGTAGAATTTTTTGGACTTTGGCATATAATTTTTTTGGCCCCACTACGTCAAACTCAGGACTGGCGAAAAATAATCTCCATTCCTCTAAATCTTCTATAAAAAACCAAAAAGCACTAGAAATTTTTAAGTTTGAATCATCCAAAGACTCAAGTACCTTCTTTCCCTCTTCAATATCAATATTTACCAATGTCTTTTTATCCATGTCATTATACCATGTTTTCTCGCTGTAATAGCAGAATATAAATCTAAAGCTTCTAATTCTGAATTCCTTTTATACCTGCTAATTTCAGACCAATCCTTTACAAGATTCCAATTTAATTGAAATTTGGGGTCAGTTAAATTATTCTTCAAATCAATTTCCAATCCCGCAATTTTAACAAGCTTAATTATTTCATGGGTATGGCTTTCAATAACTACTTTTTTATCAGGAAAGTCATACTGTTTGGTGTTTTTTGCTATGCATGCTTTTAAGGCGCATTCCACGCTATATCCACACAAATAATAAGCACCATCATAAAATTGATTTGCCAATAAGGTTTTAGCTTCCCTTATTCGCAACTGAGACAATTCCTTAAGGCCTTCCCTATTCATTAATACTTTTTCAAGTTAAATTATGCTAAACAGCGAAGGGAATTAGGCTCATTCAATACCACAATCATCCGCTTGTAAGCTTTTTAGGTTAATTTTAAAAATTGGGATCTACCCAAAAAAACCTACTTTCAATATACCGGAAAAATACCATTTTACAAACGATTGGTTTAGGATATGTGCTTAAATTTGGCTGGATTTCACTAAAAATCCCCTACCTTTAAAAGAAAAATGTGGGCTTTGCAAATGTTTTTAATGGTTTTGCTGATGGGTAAATTGCTTTTGTTTGATTTTAGTGCTTCGGAAGATTGGTCAGGCTGGGAAATCCAAAATGATGGGGTAATGGGCGGCATTTCCAGTAGCAGCCTCCAAAAGACGGCCGGGGGTAATGCGCTTTTTGCCGGAAGCGTCTCCCTGGAAAACAACGGGGGCTTTGCCTCCCTGCAATACCACTTCCCTCCCAAAAATATCGAAGGATATCAAACAGCCGTCCTGAGGCTAAAGGGCGATGGCAAACGCTACCAGTTCAGAATAAAAGAAAATCTAAGCGACCGGGCTTCTTATATCTATACCTTTACTACCAGCGGAGACTGGCAAATCCTGGAGATCCCACTAAAGGAAATGGAGCCGGTATTCCGCGGTAGAAAACTGGATCTACCCAACTTTTCTGCGGATTCCATACAGGAATTGCGGTTTTTGATTGGCAATAAAAAGGAAGAGGATTTTCGCCTGGAAATCAAAAAATTGAGCTGGAATAAGTAAATCTAATGCTTCTGATTCTAAATGCATTCTATTAGGCCAACAATTCATACATAAATCTCCGTAAGAAATCTTCCGTCCAGGGTTGCATGGTAACCAACTGAAAATTTAACACAGCGGTAGGTATCAAAAACCAGTTGGTTTTTCCTGTTAAGCTCCAGCAAAAGGACATAATAAAATGAAGTCGATATCCAAAATTTTAGTAAATTTATACTATGAAGCGTCTGACCTTAACTATTCCGGATCATTTTGACCTAGATGAGCGAGAAACTAAAAGATTTCTCGCAGCAAAAATGTTTGAATCTGGAAAACTGTCACTCGGACAGGCAGCAGAATTGGCTGGTTTATCAAAAGTGGCATTTTCGGAGATTTTGGCTGATTATGGTGTTTCTTTAATTAACTATCCACCTTCGGATATTTCAAAAGATGCAGCAAAATTCTGATATAATCATCTCAGATACCAGCTGTTTAATAATTTTGGATAAGATTAATGAGCTTGAATTATTAATGAAGACCGGGAGCAAGGTATTTGTGACACCGATCATTTTAAAGGAATTTGGAAAAAGCCTGCCTTATTAGATTTCGGTATTGGCACCGGAAAATTCTCATTATCAACAAATTCTGGAAATGGATCTGGATGAGGGTGAAGCAAGTGCAATTGCATTATCCCTGGAAATGAAAAATCCAATCCTAATGCTCGATGAACTAAAAGGTAGAAAAGTAGCAGAAAAACTTAATTTAAGGTATTCCGGAACTTTTGGATTAATCCTAAGAGCCAAACAAATTGGTTTAATAAGTAGCGTAAAACCTATACTTGAAAAAATAAAATCCACAAACTTCAGATTTGATGAAAAGCTTTTTGAAAAAGTTTTGGAACAAGCCGGAGAATAAAAATAAGAATGCCAAAGCCTAACCTCAGCCTGATTCCATTGTGGGCTCGGTAAATTTTTTAGTTGGCACTTTTTCATAATATCCAGTCAGGGAAGGAAGGGTACATCTTCGGAAAACCCTGCCGTCTCAAGGCTGAATCCGGATCTGTGCCAATCTTATTGAAGCAATCAAACCGGCCATAATAAGCAAGACCACTAGAAGGTACGGACCGGATGACAGTCTCCTGTTTTTGAAATCAAAATGCCGCATCCCTAATTGGCCTGTGACCACTGACCAATTTCATTAAAACTGGTCAGAATAACGGGAAGTGCATCTGTGATCAAAATGGTATGTTCGTGTTGGGCAACGAATCCGCCCTTGTTGCCTACCAGAGTCCATCCATCCCCTTGCTCCACAGCAAAGGTAGAAGTGGTCGCGATAAAGGTTTCTACGGCCACGGTGGTGTTTTTCTTAAATCGCTCCTTGTTGGTTTTGACCCTGTAGTTTAAAATATTATCCGGAGCTTCATGCAAGTTTCTTCCCACACCGTGTCCCGAGAGGTTTTTGATCACCTTAAAGCCTGATTTTTTGGCGGCTGTTTCTATAAAATGACCCAGATCGGCAATCTTCATCCCGCCTCTGATTGTATGGACTGCCTGGTGGAGTATGTCATTGGAAGCATCTACCAGCGGTTGATGGTTATGGATGTCCCTGCCCAGGACAAAAGAACCGCCGTTATCCGACCAAAAGCCATTCAGTTCAGCAGAAACATCAATGTTGATCAGATCCCCTTCTTTTAATATTTTATCCCGGGATGGAATACCATGGGCGATTTCCTTATTGATACTGATACAGGTATAGCCTGGAAACCCATAGGTTTCGTATGGAGCGGATTTGGCGCCATAACTTTTCAATATTTCTGCCCCATAATCATCGAGTTCCTTTGTAGACATTCCGGGCTTTGCATGTGCCCGCATCAGTTTCAGTGTGGTTCCTACCACTTCACTAATCCTTTTCATGCCGGTCAATTCCGATTCTTTTGTTATTGACATATCACTTTTATTTAATTGAAAACAGGTTCCTTTACTTGTCATAACCTATCCTAAAACGCAAGCTCCCGGGCAGGCGTTCTACAGGGACTCAAAAATATAAGCCCTGAATAGAAAAATGCATCCATCATTGCAGGGATACAAGCTCCCGGTCGAAAGGTGGACCGATGCGCCATTTACCCTTCCCTCAAAATCTTCTCCATCTTCTTTCCTTTGGCCAATTCGTCCACCAGCTTGTCCAGGTACCTTACTTGCCGGGTTAGGGGGTTGGTGATTTCCTCTACCCGGTAACCACATATCAGGCCTTTAATCAACTCGGCATTGGGATTTAATCTTGCTTCCTCAAAGAATGTCTCAAAAGTCACCTTTCGCTGTATCAATTCCTCAACCTTTTTCTCATCAAATCCTGTCAGCCAATAGATCACCTGATGCAGTTCGGCTTTGGTCCTGCCTTTTTTCTCCACTTTGCTGACATAATGGGGATAAACCGTTGCAAAGGTCATTTTGGCCATGCGTTCGTCGTGTTCGGGACTGGTGTTCATGGGGTATATTTTTTTGGAAAAATCAAATTGTTGGATTTTCTCCTTTGGTTTGGCTTTTGCCTAATACAAAAAAGAATCTTCGAATCTAGGGATCTATTGATTGAATTTAATGGAAAAAATTTAACTATACCAACGGTAGCTTTAATTTCTAATAGCCATCGGCTTCACAAAATCTGGTGCTGAAACCTGAGTTCAGCTATAAAACCGCTCGAGTACCAATAGGTGGGTTGAAATGCCAAAGCGTATTCTCAAACCCCCAACCCTTCCTAAAATCTATTGGATTGGGTCAAAACCAATCACACAGGGCTCAGTTACTTCCAGATATCCTCTGTATCTCGCTTTTGTGGATAAATAGGTTGTGGCTAAGCCCAATTATTTATTGTTTATTTCCGGAGAAATTTCATCTAATGAGTTCAAAGTCAAATATGATATAATGCTGAATCCCATATTTTACACCCCATTCGCTGGGAGGCATTCCATTTCTACTTAATACAAAACAATAAAGGTACGCGGGCTTCTTCGGGTCTTCAAAGTGTAGATTACCACAGCTTCCATCGCTCACCTTCTTTTAAGCCTACCAATGACTTTTCCATTAAATACCTGTAGATCAATGTATTGTGAAATACACATCCCCATCCAGATTTCTGCGTTTTTTAAAATATTAAGTCTACCAATGACGCAATAAATATTTCTTCTAAAGTATCTCCTGAAGAAATTTTATTGAAAAGAATACCAATAAATTAAAAACGGAAAGAACGCAGGCCGGACAAAAAACCGGCCTGTCCTGAATTGTCTCAGGGGGGTGCGCAGTAGGTTTGTGCGGCGAAGGATTTTTTTGTCTTGATGTCCTGCCCTCCGGGAGGGGGGTTGGTACTTTTTCATCAAGGAAAAAGTACAGAGAATTAAAAGAAAAACAGCTAATTTCAAGCCATAATCCTGATAATACGAGTAGATATATTTCAAAAAACTTATCGTCATCCCGATCTCTTCCATTGACGATTCAATTGGTTCTTACCGGCGATCTTGATTCGAACCCAAGTTATTAACCTGAGTTCGATTTTAAAACTTTATGAATTATGGCACCTATTCTTTCATAAAAATATTAATTACATAATGACCCAAACCTATTAATCATAACGCTCCCTGGAATGGGGCGTTTGCAAAAAAATCCCCCTACCCCCTTTTCAATGCTATTAAGTTATGGTTTTCGAATTACTATTTTCCTTTCTGAAAATGGTTT